>JBOFLX010000091.1:0-31592 GCA_051658085.1 Waterburya sp. | reverse complement strand
TGCCGTCTGCGCTGCCTTGTCCAACTGGGTACAAGCCCCCACCAAATCTTTGATTTGGTGGTCTACAATCAGTGGTGGATACAAGCTCCCACTGATTGCCTCCTGCCTCCTGCCTTTTAACTCCTGCCTCCTTTTGACTTCTGGCTTTAAAATTTAAGTAAGATTGCTTATGAACCAACCAGGTTTAATTCGGTTATCACAAAGTCATTTAAATCTTTTGAGTATCTGTCCTCCCAAATTCCAACAAGTTTATTTAGATGGTTTAGGCGCACTTCCTGACTCTGAACAACAAGAAAGTATGCAATGGGGGAGTCGCTTTCACTTACTAATGCAACAGAGAGAACTGACATTGCCAATCGAATCATTACTGACAACTGATTCCGAGTTAGATCGTTCTCTTAAGGCTTTGATTCAAGCTGTCCCTGACCTTTTTGAACAAAACCCTGATTTTTGGCGTGAAGCCGAGCATTATCGCACTTTTATTGTTGGTCAATTTTTGCTCACAGTTATTTATGATTTGTTAATTGTCAAGCCAGAGCAAGCAATCATTCTGGATTGGAAAACCTATCGTCAACCACAAAATTCCACCAAATTGGCTAATAATTGGCAAACTCGTCTTTATCTTTATGTCTTAGCCAAAACTTCCGATTATTCTCCTGAACAAATTCAGATGACCTATTGGTTTGTTAAATCGGGCAAACCCAAAAGTCTTACTTTTCAATATAGCCAGGAACTACATCAACAAACAGAGGAGGATTTAGCTAATAAATTAGCTAATTTAGCTGGATGGTGGCAGAATTACCAATATTCTCAATCGGATCAGCAATTAAACTCTGATTCTGACTCTAACGGTGAAGTAATCGGCAATTTACCACATCGAATAGACTGTCAAGAAAATTGTCCCTATAGTCAAATTTTAACAGAGGAAAAGCAACAACGCGATCGCCATCAAGAATGGCTTACATCAATCAACGAGATTGAAGAAATTTCTATCTAGTAACCTAAGTTGCTATTACTGTAAAATGAACGATGACCAATTAACTATCAACAGTCAACCAACATCAGAATTATTAGAAGTAGGAACAATTACTTCACCTCAAGGCTTAAAAGGAGAATTGCGAGTATATCCTGATTCCGATTTTCCCGAACGGTTTATCCAAGCTGGTACTCGCTGGCTACAACATCCTCAGACTTCCGCGATTACTCAAGTGCAGTTACGGGGAGGCAGATATATTGCAGGAAAAAACCTTTATGTAATTAAACTAGAAGGTATCGAAGATCGCAACCAAGCTGAAGAATTACGTAATTATAAACTATTAGTTAATAAAAGCGATCGCCCGAAACTCCAGCCAGATGAATATCACGTCAACGATTTAGTAGGTTTAGAAGTGTATCATCAAGCTACAGGGGAAAATATTGGTGTCGTTATTAATCTTTACTCAGCAGGGAATGATTTATTAGAAATTCAACTACACAAGCAACCCGAAATAACCGCCACACCAGAACGAGATCTCTCTCAAATTAGCCGACGTAGTAAACGTAAAAAATACAAACCAAAAGCTCCTAAACCTGTGACAGTTTTTGTTCCTTTCGTTAGAGAAATTGTACCTATAGTAGACCTTGCTAATAAACGCTTAGAAATATCTCCCCCTCCTGGCTTACTAAACATTAACGAAACAGAATCAGTGAACAGTGAACAGTAAACAGTTATTAGGGAGATTTAATCAGTTGATCGCTCTTGGCTGCCATAATAAAATCATTGTGATGAAGCCCATTAATGGCATGAGTCCACCAAGTTACTGTCACTTTACCCCATTCTGTTAGTAAAGATGGGTGATGCCCCTCAGATTCAGCAATTTCTCCTACTCTATTCGTAAAAGCCAATGCGGTTTTAAAATCAGGAAACTGATAAACCCGTTGTAGATGTAATTCGCCGTTTTCGGTAATAATGTCCCAGTCAGGTATTTGCTGTTTGTAAGTATTAATTTCTGCTTCTGTGGCTTGCGGTAAACCACCAGTGCAGGGAACACATTTTTGCTCTAAAAGTTCTGTCATTACTCTTTCTCCTATAGGTTCGATGAGTAGACTTACTATATTCAGCTTAACGTAATCAATGACTGATGACTAATGACCAATGACCAATGACCAATGACTAATGACCGAATTAAATCTAGATTTTGTTTCCTAATCAGGTAGAATGCTTGATGGCGATTGTATTAAGTCTTCTAAGACTCAATGAATCACTAGCTTCAGAGGATTAACAATGCTTCTGAGAATCAATTTATTGTTTTTAAGTTAACCAATTAAATTAGGAGAATTTCATGGATTTATCCCTTATTCCAGCACAGCCCAAACCTGGTGTAATTAACGTTTTAATCGAAATTCCTGGTGGGAGTAAAAATAAATACGAATTTGACAAAGACATGAACGCTTTTGCCTTAGATCGTGTTCTTTTCGCTTCAGTAAAATATCCCTATGATTATGGTTTTGTACCTAATACCCTAGCGGATGATGGAGATCCTTTAGATGGTATGGTAATCATGGATGAGCCTACTTTCCCTGGCTGTGTGATTGCAGCTAGACCGATTGGTATGTTAGAAATGATTGATGGTGGCGATCGCGATGAAAAAATTCTCTGTGTCCCTGTAGAAGATCCCCGTTATAGTCAAGTTAAATCTCTCAAAGATATTGCCCCTCATCGTTTAGAAGAGATTGCAGAATTTTTTAGAACCTACAAAAATCTAGAAAAAAAAGTTACCGAAATTCTCGGATGGAAAGATGTAGATGCGGTTAACCCTCTAGTTGAACAGTGCATTAAAGCCTATAAATAACGTTCGTGACAAGTAGAACAGACTACGTTTAGGGTCAACTAGTTCT
Source organism: Waterburya sp. (assembly GCA_051658085.1). Taxonomy (GTDB): domain Bacteria; phylum Cyanobacteriota; class Cyanobacteriia; order Cyanobacteriales; family Xenococcaceae; genus Waterburya. The sequence continues at coordinate 28,715 of JBOFLX010000091.1, read as the reverse complement.
AAGCTATTAGCTATTAGCTATTAGCTTTTAGTTTTAAGTGCATTAAAGCATTGACCTACTCCCCCGAAAAATACGGGGGATTCGAGGCTCAAGCAGAGATTGCAACCTGGGGTTGACTGACACCTCATTTACCTATCTCAACCCCTCAATTCAAACTTGACGATTTAGTAGAAGCTAATTCACACTAAGCTTATTCAAACATCACTTCAATTGATATTTTTAATAGCTAAAAGTCAAAACCTACCTATTTCCTATTTCCTACTTACGAGCCGATTACTATTCATGTCTTAATCTAATTTTGTACGGCTATATATCGAGTTTTTTACCAAATTAATATACTCAAATTTGCAATTGTAAATATTCCGAGAAACCTATCACAACCCAGTTGAGATTGAACTGTATGTTAACGAGAAATTTACATATAGTTTGTTAAGCTGTCCTTACTTGCGCTAGGTATAATAAATCTTAATAATAATGCAGATTATCAAGCCAGCATCAGTTTCTAGAAGAACTAGGTATGCGATCCAAAAGCCTGTTAAAAAACCTTTTATACATATTTCAACCGCAATAGTTTTAGGGTTCTGCGGTTTTTTTTGCGCGATCGCTATTTCTTGGCTGTCGGGAAATAGTCACGTTACAGAACTATTCGTTCAGCTACATTTAGTTCAAGAAAATTCGCCTGTTTGGTTACAACTTCCCCAGGTAGAAAATAAATATTATTTGTTTTTACCAACAATTGTTCTATTAATTTTTGGACAAATTGTTATCAAGTGTTCTCCGCAACCTAACACCTGGTCAAGGCGCATAGTCGCAGCTATTTTGTTTGCATTGTTTATTCGTTATTTCTTATGGCGATCGCTAACTACTCTTAATTTAGCTAATCCTGTAGATGGGATTTTTAGCATCTTGTTGTTTGCTATGGAACTATTAGCAATGGTTGGAGGTGCGTTACAGCTACTATTATTATTTACTGTCAAAAACCGCGACAAAGAAGCTAATAAATATGCTTTAGCTGCCAAGGAAAATTACTACACTCCCACCGTTGATATCCTTATACCTACCTATAACGAGCCTGATTTTATTCTTAAAAGAACAATTATCGGCTGTCAGGCAATAAATTATGAACAAAAAAGAATCTATGTTTTAGACGATACTAGAAGACAAAGTATTAAACAGTTAACGGAAGAATTGGGTTGTCATTACATTACTCGACCAGATAATCTTCATGCTAAAGCTGGTAATTTAAATAATGCTTTGAGACAAACTAATGGGGAGTTAGTAGTATGTTTTGATGCCGATTTTGTTCCTACAACTAACTTTTTAGAGCGCACTATTGGTTTTTTCCAGAAAGAAAAAATAGCTTTAGTACAAACTCCTCAAAGCTTTTACAACTGTGATCCCATTGCTCATAATTTGGGATTACAAAACGTTTTAACCTCAGAAGAAGAAGTATTCTACCGTCATCTACAACCACTGAAAGATGGTGCAGGTAGTGTAGTTTGTGCAGGTACATCTTTTATTGCTCGACGCAAGGCTTTAGAAGCAATTGATTATTTTGTGACTGAATCATTATGTGAAGATTATTTCACAGGTATTAAACTAGCTGCTCAAGGCTACGAATTAGTTTATTTAGATGAGAAATTAAGTGCTGGTTTAGCAGCCGAAAGTATTGGCGCACACATCGAACAACGACTACGTTGGGCAAGAGGGACTTTACAAGCTTTATTTATTAAATCTAATCCTCTCACGATTCCAGGTTTAAACCTATGGCAAAGGTTAGGGCATTTAGACGGGCTATTACATTGGTTTACCTGTATTCCTCGGGTTTTCTTTTTGCTATTCCCTCTAGTCTGTATTTTTGGTCAACTAACTCCTGTAATGAGTAGTTTATCTGAGTTAGCATATATGTTTCTGCCCTATTACGCGATGCAAATTGCTATGTTTGCTTGGATAAATAAGCGATCGCGTTCGATTTTGCTTTCTGATGTTTATTCTTTAGTTCAGACTATTCCTGTCTTTATTACCGTTGTCAAGGTGATGTTCAGTCCTTTTGGTAGTGGCTTTGAAGTTACTCCTAAAGGAGTTTCCAGAGATAAGTTTAACTATAATTGGTCACTGGCTTTACCGATGACAATTTTATTTGGAGCGACTCTCATAAGTTTTAGCTTCAGTTTGCTCAATCCTCCTGATGCGAGTTTTAATCTGGGTTTATATTGGAGTGGCTACAATTTACTGACGATCACTGTGGCGATGATTACTTTATTAGACTTACCTAAACCTAGTTTTTATGAGTGGTTTAACCTTCAAAAAGAAGTCAATATCTACAGTGAGCAAAACAGTTATCAAGGTGTCACCCAAAAGATCTCGGAAGAAGGTGTGGAAATCTTGCTAGAGCAATCAGTTAATTTAGCTACAGATGTAACAATCGAAATTTTTCCCCAATTGTTGATTTTGTCGGGGAAAATCACTCGTACTTATATTCAAGATAATACTTTGAGAGCAATTGTTAAGTTCCAAAATCTGAGTATTGAACAACATCGAGAATTGGTTGAGATGTTATATTGTCGTCCTGGTCAATGGCAGAGAAGATATACACCTAATGAATTACAGTCAATACTTCTTCTTTTTAAACTCTTATTACGACCTTTGATTTTTCTCAATCGGAAAAAAGTAAGTCAATTAAAATTACAGTACTAGTACCGCTACGTGGAAGTAATAAGTAATAGTATCGGGAATTTGTAATTCGGTAATTTTTGAAAACGATTTTTCTTTAAACTGTACTCATGACAAATATTAACCATGATCAGCTTTTTAAGGAAATTTTAACGACTTTTTTTGTTGAATTTCTCGATTTGTTTTTCCCTTCTGTTCTTGAATATCTCGACACTGATTCGATTCAATTTGTAGACAAAGAATTGTTTACTGATCTTGTTCAAGGTGAAAAGAACATCATGGATATTGTGGCTCTGGCTAAATTTCAAGAACAAAATTATTCTTTTTTAATTCACGTAGAAAATCAAGCTTCTAATGCACCCGAATTCAGTCGATAGTTATCTTCGTCTTAATTCTATTGAGGAAGCGATCTTTCAATTTGAGTTAGGTACAATGGAATTACAAGAAAGGGAACAGATTATGCAGATTACTACTAGTTGGAAAGAGCAAGGAATAGTTGAAGGTCGCGCAGAAGAAAAGCTTAACATTACACTGCGTCAACTCAACCGTAAACTCGGCAATCTTCCAGAAGGGATTTCCACACAAATTAAATCTTTAGAACAGAATCAATTAGATGTTTTAACCGAAGATTTGCTAGATTTTGAAACTCTTGATGACTTAAATCAATGGTTGAATAATTTGTAGCCCGTATCGCTCTGACCAGCCAAGCTCACTAAAAGCGATCGCTCTAAAATCTAACTCACTACCAGATCGCCATCACCAACTTAATTCACTGCAACCAGCAATAGATTTATTGATGTTGGGTTTCACTCCTTTCTACCCAACCGCGCTCGCCCTTGACAATCAAGACAGTCGCTACAGATTGAGCTATTTATTATTCTTATTTAGCAATTTGTCTTCATGCTTTTTTAAGCTAGAAACATCAGTAAAAATTGGAACTCCTTTTTTTTCCAAAAATTGAACACAAGCTATGGCTAGATCGTCATTTTCTTCAACATTCATGTACAACTTACCATCTGATGAAAGATAATGCATGAGTCCTCCGATATCTCCTGAGCCTTGTTTGAGAATGTAAAAATTATTGATTTCAGTGAGACTAGTTAATACAGTTTCCAAATACTTCTCCGAAAATTTTTTTGCGTTTTTCATTATTTTCCCAAAATCTTTTATGGATTATTGTAATCAATACTTGTAGCTCCAAAAGGAGTTGTGTCACCTGGATTTGCTCCCCAAATAATCAGTGATTTAGGTCGTTGACTATTGGGATTTTCAGAGCGATCGCGCTTTCGTAGGGTGTGCAAACTGCTAAGATCATCAAAAAGCGTTTCAGAACAAATAATTTGCCCACCAAAATTAAGATTACTTGCTGAATTATTTAACAGAGTTTTATCAATAAAATTTGACTTTTAACCTTTACTTTTTGCTCACAGAATCTTGTAGCCATTGTAGATGTCGGGGAAGGAGTTTAGCTAAGTCGTAGCGATCGCAAATAGTTTCTCTGGCGCGGATACGAATGTCTGCCATTTTTTTAGGTTGCTCTAAAGCTTCGATAACGCGATCGCTAATTTGTGGCGGTGAGAAAAAATCAACTAATAACCCATTGACTCCATCCTCAATTACCTCGGTTACAGGAGCAGTGTTAGAAGCGACAATTAAACATCCAGTAGCTAGAGCCTCTAGCATTGACCAAGACAAAACAAAAGGACGGGTTAAATAAATATGCACAGAAGAAGCTTGTAATACTTGAAGATATTCATCATAAGGTAGTAAATCAGTAAAGTGTACCCGACTGAGATCTAAAGGAAACTTCTCTAACATCGCCTCTTTGTAGGTTTTACCGTCAGGCAGACCTTTACCATAGGCAACCCGATCTTGACCGACAATTACAAAATGACACTGAGGTTTTTGGTGTTGCAAAATCTGAATTGTTTCGATTAATTGGGGAAACCCACGATAAGGCTCCATTCCTCTAGCAACATAAGTTACAATCTCTGGGACTTCAGTTAAATTAAGATTGAGTCTAGGTAAAAATAACTTAGCATTGGGTAAAGGTCGGAAATAACTAGTATCAACCCCATCATGATGGACTTTAATCTTACTGTGGAATTCCTGGGGAAATTGCGCTCGCTGCCAATAAGTTGGAGATAAACCGCGATCGCAACTCGCCAAATCAATTAAAATTGGGGCATTTTTAAGGCGAATTCTCGCCTCATCATCAGCATTAATTGGATCACTGGGATCAAAGCTAGCATCTGAACCATAAGCACGATAAAACCACTCAAAATAACAAAGTAAGACGGCTTTAGGAAAAATATCCTTCATAAATAAAGTAGGGCCCCACCCAGAATGACCATAAACCAAATCGGGATAAAAACCTTGCTCTTTTAATTGCACTGCCACTCGATAGACACCTTGAGCTTCTAAAACCGCATTTTCTAAAGGTCTAACATAATGATGAGTTTCAGGACGAGCCGTGCGAGATTTTTCATAAATAACTTTATTAACCCCTGCTATCTGACCTTCACGACGATTTGTGGCATAAACAACTGTATTCTGAGGCTGTTGTCCTAGAATAGTAGCTAAGTGACGAAATTGAGCAGGAAAATTAGGATGTAAAAATAAAATCTTCATTACTCGCGAAAATAACCAGCTAATTAATGCCCTAATCTTAGCTTCTGTCTAAAAACTGTAGCAATCTATAGTAATAATTGGTAAGTTGATAACATATCCCTAAGTGAGATTCATTATGACTTCGTGGCGCGATCGCATTTCACAATTTAGTGGCAAAACCCGCTTTGTAGTTTCTCGCATTTTTATTCATTTGGCAGGAGACGAAATTGCCCCCATGTTGGGAGTACTTAATCGTGTGGCGCGAGAAGCAATTGATGCTGAGGGAGATATCGAGATCTTGGGAGAAGGATTAGTTTCTGTTTGTCAAAATCTATTACAGATGAGTGCTTACTGGCAGTCTGCTGGTAATGAAGGAGATGTATTTTGGGATGAAGGAGAAGCAGGAGACTATGTAAACGAATTATTTACTGATTCGGCACAAAGATATCTCAGTGAAATTGATACTACTCAAGATTTGAATGATGATGAGCCTTTATCTTTACCTGTCACTCGTAATTTGGTAATTATCTTAACTGTCGCTTTTGAAGGAGAATCTCCAGATCTAGAGAACAATTTGGCAGACATCGAAGCTTTAGAATACGGATTAAAAGCCTTGATTAACCTTCATTATCAAGAAAACTTACGGGCGATTCAAATTCATTTTTCACCTGCCAAGCTGGGAGATGAACTCAACGGTGAGCAATTATTACTGAATTTCCCTGAATTAATCCCTTTGTAAATTTAGCCTCAAGCTTATAGCTTATAGCTTATAACTTATAGCTTTTAAACCAGTTGTGCGATTAGCAAAACACAGTATAATGGTAAATTGTGTCTAATTATAAATAGTCCATGCCTAAGCTAAAAACCAAAAAATCGGCTGCCAAACGTTTTCGGATCACTGGCAGTGGCAAAAAAATTATGCGTCGCAAGGCATTCAAAAACCACTTGTTAGAACGCAAAAGCAAAGAACGTACTCGCCGTCGTCTATCTAGTATGGCTGTAGTTCATGAGACTGATGAAAAAGCAGTACGCATCATGATGCCCTATAGCTAAACCGCATCTGCGTAGTTTTCTAATAACTAAAAATCAATACTAAATTTAGTTGCTAACCGCTATAAATCAAAATTCCTAAACAATTATGAGTAGAGTCAAACGGGGTAATGTTGCCCGCAAACGTCGTAAAAAAGTTTTAAAACTCGCTAAGGGTTTCCGTGGTTCTCATTCTAAGCTATTTCGTACCGCTAACCAACAGGTTATGAAAGCGTTGCGTAATGCCTATCGCGATCGCCGTAAACGCAAACGTGATTTTCGTCGTCTTTGGATTACGCGCATCAATGCAGCAGCTAGAATGCACGATATGAGCTACAGTAAGCTAACTCACCAGCTAAAGAAAGCAGAAATCGGTTTAAATCGCAAAATGCTAGCACAGCTAGCGATGGTCGATCCTCAAGCCTTTGAAAAGGTGGTTGAAGTTGCTAAAGCAGCCAATTAAATCTCAAATAGCTGAATAGTTTGATTAAATGGCTATAAGTCGCAGAAGACTCGGTTTTGTTCATGCAGCCGAGTTTTACGCTTTTTAGGGCAAGAAGAAGTAAATGGTTAGTTTTGATAAGTCTGATCATAAGCGCATAGCTATTATTGGTTGTTGTGGTGCAGGTAAGTCTACTTTAGCCAAAAGTTTAGGGGAAAAACTTAATTTACCAGTAATTCACCTAGATACTTATTATTGGCAACCAGGATGGCAAGAGACTGAACAAAATGAATGGTTAGCAAAACAACAGGAATTAATAAAAGGCGATCGCTGGATTATTGATGGTAATTATGGCAGTACGATGGATATCCGTTTAGCAAGGGCAAATACGATTATTTGGCTTGATTTTAATCGTTATGTGTGTCTGCGGAGGGTACTAAAAAGATATTTGCAGTATGCTGGTAATCCAAGACCAGATATGGCTCAGGGATGTCCAGAAAGATTTAATTGGAAATTTTTGCAATATGTTTGGAATTTTCCTCAAATACATCGCCCCAAAATTTTAGAAAAACTAGCAAAGTGTGAGGATAATAAGCAAATTATTATTCTGCAAAAACCTCATCAGGTGTTAAATTTGCTTCAGCAAATCACTCTCTCAAAGTAATGAAAATATTAGTAAGGTGGGGTGTGCCTCGCCCTACATTTGGCAGCTATGCATAAATTTTGGAAACGAAAGCTTTTAAATTTACTTACAACGATGTCTTTAACTGTCTCTGGGATCGGTCTTTTAGCAATCATTCCACAATTAGTATTTGCCGAGGAATGGTCAGAAATCCAATCTCGGGGGGAATTAAAAGTTGCTGTCAAAGATAACCTACGTCCTTTGGGTTTCACTGATCAAAAGGGTAATTTAGTTGGTTTAGAAATTGATTTAGCGCGTAAGCTGGCGGAAGAATTATTAGGGAATAAAAAAGCAGTAAAGTTAATTCCCGTAGACAACCAACAACGATTACAGGTAGTTTTAAATGAGCAGGTAGATTTAGCGATCGCCAGAGTAACTGTCACCACTCCTCGCGCCAGAATAGTTGATTTTAGCCCTTATTACTATTTAGATGGCACAGGCGTAATTACCAAAAATAGCCAGATTGAAAATATTAATGATTTAACTCGTAGCAAGATTGCAGTATTTAATAACTCAGCAACCATTGCTGTGATTAAAAATAGGTTACCTCAAGCCACTTTAATAGGCGTAGATTCCTATCAAGCAGCTTTAAAACTAATGGAAACCCAACAAGCCGATGCTTTTGCTGGCGATCGCTCTATCTTGACAGGCTGGATACAAGAATATCCAAATTATCAACTACTACCAGAAAGACTTTCGGGGGAAGCATTGGCTATTGTCATGCCCAAAGGTTTACAGTATCAAGAATTACGTTCACGGGTTAATAGAGCTATTACTCGTTGGCAACAATCTGGTTGGCTACAAAAGCGAGTTAAACACTGGGGTCTTTAATATCGTCATATTTATTGTTTTCTAACCAAGCAAGCAGAATAAATGGTAAATCAACTCTTTTTTTAATTTGAGGATTGATACAGACGTGCCGAGTTTTGGCTTGAGCTAAAATCTGGTCTAGATTATTGACATTATATATTTGATAGGCGATCGCGAACTCACTTTGATTAATTAAATCAGCAACCAAGTTTACTTGTAATCGATCACCACAAAACAAAGGACGCACAAAATCAATTTCTGCATGGGTAATTGGTAAGATAATTTTGCCTGCCTGCAATATTTGTTGTAAACTAACCCCTGCTTGTGTCAAAGACTCTTCATAAGCCTCATGACATATCTCTATCCCCTTGGCAAAATAAACTACCCCTGCTGCATCCGTATCTCCTAAATAAACTCGACGTGAATAATTAAATACCATCTTTATTTCTTCCTATAAAAATTTCTTTCTCAAATCCAGACAAGGTATATTTGTCTTGGTGATTTTTAATTTTATAAATTATTTAGGATCAACATTGGGACTAACTAATGATTTTGCTGCTAGAGTGATTAGGCGCGTAGGCAATTATCAAGAAGTTTATCAACGCAACATTCATAAGCCTTTTGGTCTTCAGCGAGGTCTTAATGCTCTTTGGATAGATGGTGGTTTGATGTATTGCCCTCCTTTTCGCTAAAAATTCTGAAGTACAAATTTGTAATTGACAGAAATTATTACCTTTTTGTTATATAGTCAAACACATTGGGTCAACTAGCTAATTAATTGTAAAAATATCTAAGTGATTATGTCTGTTGGGATAACTTTTAAACGGCAATTTAGGTTTTTATTGTTGGCATTAATGCTAATAGCTATCGGTAGTGGTTGTACTAGCAGCAATGATCCTAATAACAATAAAAAGAACAATAAGACTCTCGAAAACACTGAAAAAGCTCAAGAACAGGCAACTGCTAATCAGAATCATCTAGCTACAGTAATGAGCCGAGGTCGTTTAATTTGTGGTGTTAATGGTCAGCTACCTGGATTCAGCTTCGTCAATGACCAAGGAGAATATTCGGGCATGGATGTTGATATTTGTCGAGCAGTAGCAGCAGCTTTATTTGACAATCCTAGTAAAGTTGAATTTCGTGACCTCAGTACCCCAGAACGTTTTACCGCAGTGCAATCAGGGGAAGTTGATCTGCTTAGTCGTAATACTACCTGGACTATTAGCCGTGATACTTCTGTAGGGATGGAATTCGCTCCCACAACCTTTTATGATGGACAGGGGGTAATGGCAACTCAAGCCAGCGACATCGAAACATTAGAAGACTTAGATGGGAAATCGGTTTGTGTGTTGTCGGGAACAACTAATGAACAAAATTTAGCCGATCAAATGCGGAGATTGGGGTTAAATTATGCACCTGTAGTCTTTGAAGATGTTGATCTTCTTTACGGTGCTTATGAACAGGGACGTTGTGAAGCAGTAACCAGCGATCGCTCTCAATTAACTGCTCGACGTTCTGTTTTAGCTAACCCAGATGCCCACGAAGTTCTTGATGAAGTTCTCTCCAAAGAACCTTTAGGGCCTGTAGTAGCTGATGGCGATTCTCAGTGGTTTGATATAGTCAAGTGGGTAACTTATACTCTGATTCAAGCAGAAGAATTAGGAATTAGTTCCCAAAATATATCTGAATTTGCCCAATCACAAGATCCTGAAGTTAAACGTTTTTTGGGAGATGAAGGCAATTTGGGAGATGATATGGGCTTGCCTAATGATTTCGCTAAAAAAGTGATTAGACACGTCGGCAACTATGAAGAAATTTATGACCGTAATATTGGTGAGCCTTTTGAATTAGAAAGAGGTCAGAATGCTCTCTGGACTGATGGCGGTTTACTTTATTCTCCTCCCTTTAGATAAGTTAACTAGTCTCGTATATTGGTCGCTTGAGGCTGATAAATAGATGAAGAGTCGAGTATCTTATATCTATGCAAAAACTACCAAAAATACCACTATGGCGAGATAGTCGTGTAATCAAAATTGTAATTCAAGTAATAATCTTAGCAATTGTGATTAGCACGATCGCTCTGTTAGGCAGCAATTTAGTCAATAATCTTGAGCGACTTGATCTAACGTTTGGCTTTAATTTTTTGTCTCGCTCTGCTTCTTTTAGTATTGCCTATCCGCCGATTCCCTACTATACTACCGATCCTTATATCCGCGCTCTTTTAGTAGGGCTATTAAATTCTTTGCGGGTAATGTTTTTTGGCATTATTTTTGCCAGTATTTTAGGGATTAGCGTCGGGATTGGTAGATTGTCGAATAACTGGCTGGTACGTAAATTAGCAAGGGTTTATGTGGAAGTTCTACGTAATACCCCCTTGTTATTGCAATTATTTTTTTGGTATTTTGCCGTTTTTCTACGACTACCTAAAGCTGATCGCCCTTTGATAATCGGTAATATTTTTTTTCTTACCAATCGCGGTCTGGATATTCCTTGGTTTATAGTTAATCTTAAAACTGGAATAGCGGTAGGCTGTATATTAGCTTGTCTTTTAGTTATTATCGCTGCTTGGATTAAGCGATTACAGGTTATTGAACAGGGGGAAGAATTGCCACACCGGTTATGGTTGTGGTTATGTGGAATAAGTTTAATTACCATTATCTTACTTTTTTGTTTTGGTATTGACTGGGTTGTGCCTCAGTTAAGCGATAATTCTCTCGAGGGTGGACTCAATCTTTCCCCTGAATTTGCGACGCTGTTAATTGGTTTGAGTATTTATACCGCAGCCTTTATTGCTGAAGTAGTAAGGGCAGGTATACAATCGGTGGGCAAAGGACAATGGGAAGCAGCCCAAGCCTTGGGCTTACAGCCAACGTCAATGATGCAATTAATTATTTTTCCCCAAGCCTTACGGGTAATTATTCCGCCTCTAACCAGTGAATTTTTAAACTTAGCTAAAAATTCTAGTCTAGCGATCGCTATTGGCTATAGTGATATTTATGCGATCGGCAACACTATCGCTAATCAAACAGGTAAGTCGGTGGAAGTTTTGCTCGTGATCATGCTTGCTTATCTCACCATCAACCTAATTATTTCCTTGGGAATGAATCGTTTCAATCGTTTAGTGAAAATCAAAGAAAGATAAAATTTATTAATTGATAATTGTTTTAAAACTGGATTTAGGTTTGCTGATTAATTGTTAACTTTTTTGTATGATCAACAAGGAGTGTATATCAATAAACATAATAAGAAACTGTGATTACAAAATCGTTAGCTAAAAACGATAGTCTGTCAAAACTAGACTGGCACTGGCAAGGACACAAAATTCGCTACACTGTTGCAGGTACAGGTAAACCATTATTATTAATTCATGGCTTTGGGGCATCTATCGGACACTGGCGGAAAAATATTCCTGTCTTAGCAGCAGCAGGTTATCAAGTTTTTGCCGTAGATTTATTAGGTTTTGGTGGTTCAGATAAACCTCCTTTAGACTATACCCTTGAACTATGGCAGTCACAAATCAAAGATTTTTGGTCAGAACATATTAACCAACCAACTGTATTTATTGGTAACTCGATTGGTGCTTTGATTAGCTTAATGCTGGTGACTAACTATCCTGAGATGACTGCGGGAGGAGTATTAATTAACTGTGCAGGGGGATTAAATCATCGTCCTGGAGATCTTAATCCCGTTTTGAGTATGGTGATGGGAGTATTTACGAAGCTGATTAAATCTCCTGTAACTGGTAAATTAATTTTTAATAATATTCGTCGTCCCAATCGAATTCGCCGTACTCTCTATCAAGTTTATTGCGATCGCCAGGCGGTAACTGATGAACTAGTGGAAATGCTTTATCAACCTTCCTGTGATGTCGGCGCACAACAGGTTTTTGCTTCGGTTTTAACTGCCCCCGCAGGTAAATCTCCCGCAGAATTGTTAATTAATCTTCAACGTCCTTTATTGGTAGTTTGGGGAGAAAAAGATCCTTGGACACCTGTAACAGGGGCAAAAATATACCAGGACTTGACTGAAAATAACCCTGATGTTCAATTTCAGGTTATTCCCAATGCAGGACACTGTCCTCACGATGAAAATCCTCAAGCAGTTAATGAGAAAATTATTAACTGGTTGTCTACTCACTCAACTTGTTCGTTAGTCATGCTGAATGATCTTAGGGGAAAAAGTAATGAGTAATGAGTAATGAGTAATAAAAATTAAAACCAGCAAGCAAGTAGACGTATATGTCTACTTTCTGACCTCTCACTTCTACACTAAGCTTTTAATAAATTAGAATTCGGGGGTAGATAAATTCCCCCGAGGTTTTTTTTGGCATTTTTGCAGTATCACTAAACTATAAAAGCTTATGGCTTATGGCTTATGGCTTATGGCTTATGGCTTAGAGCTTATAGCTTATAGCTTTTCTTAGTCTTCGTGATCTTCAAAAGGATCTCCTAGTTCAGCCGATGGTGGCCCAAAAGCTGTATAAATAGAATATCCTGTGATCGCGACTAATATAGCCCCGATACTGATGCTAAGAACTATTGCAGGTTCCATAAGTAGATATAAATTATGATTACTCTTCCTTTATAATATTACAGAAGATTACGAAAAATTTGATATTACACAATTAACAGACTATGTCACAGCAAACACGTTTGGGAAATCTTCTCAAACCTTTGAATTCTGAATATGGTAAAGTAGCTCCAGGCTGGGGAACAACTGTGTTGATGGGAGTTTTCATGGCTTTATTTCTGGTTTTTCTCTTAATTATTTTGCAGCTTTATAATTCTTCCTTATTATTAGAAGGAATTGATGTTGACTGGGGTGCTTTAAGTCGATAGAAATCTATGACTAGAAATCTCTTAATTAAATAAACTAATAATTGCTTTGATCCTCGATTTTTTGGGGATCAAGCTTTTATTAAAATTCTTGTCGTTATTCCACAGGAAATTAAAATAATGAACATTTTTGGCATTGGTTTACCAGAAATGGCTTTGATTACGATTGTAGCTCTGTTGGTGTTTGGCCCTAAAAAACTACCTGAAATTGGTCGCAGCGTTGCCAAAACACTTCGCAGTTTTCAAGATGCTTCTAAAGAGTTTGAAAATGAATTTAAAAAAGAAGCACAAAAAATTGAGGAGTCTGTCAGTATGAATGCTAAATTAGAAGCTGCTGGTGATTTGCAACAATCTGAACCAATCAATCAAGCTTCTAATACCGACTCATCCAGCTAACATTGCTACAAATTCGATACTGATGACCTTAAAACGAGCAATTTTAGCTCTGCTAACCATATTTGCGATCGCCAGAATTGGCTTTTCTCTAAACGATAGTCTTTCTGAACCTCAAATTCAAAGCCGTTTGGAGCTATATCAAACTAATTTAGTGCTTCACGTAGCCGAATTTAAGTCTAGTCCCAGGGATGATTTTGATTTAAATAGTGCCGTTAACTCTTTGGTGGGAGAAGATCCTTATGCTGCTGCCAGTAAACAATATCAAAAAGCCCGTAAGCAATCAGTAATTAGTCGTGATAAATTTATTGCTCAACTACAGCAGTTAGAAGCTTCAGAAATCAATCTTACTGACACCAAAAATCCATCTACAGTAAATCTTGCCCAAAAAAAACAACTTAAACATCAAATTGCCGAATTAGAGCAGTTTATTAACGAATTGGATTTAAAACAGGGTATTTTAACTGCGGTGCAGGGAAAGCCAGAAGAGGCAGTTTCTATTTGGGACAAGGAAATTAATCGTATTAATAATCCTGAAAATAGTTACGTGCAGACAGCAACTCTACTCAAGCAATTATGGCAGTCAAAATCTCAAAGTTTAGAAACAAATCTAGATATTATTACTAGTAATTTAGATAGTTGGTTTCGTTATCAAGCTTTAGCTAAATTCAATCAAGTTAATAATTTTACGGAAGATTTAGCGAACTTACAAGCACAAGAAATTCAGACAGCTATCAACTCACTTCTAAAATTAGCTTTAATTAGTGCAATCCCTTTCTTGGGAGGAATTGGTGGTGTAGTTTTATTGATCTTTTTAATTGTTCAAAGATTACTAAAAAAAGAAAATTCAATTATTGCTACTAATAATAATCAAACCTGGTCAACACCTTGGGATTGGGAAATAACTTGGCAGGTTCTAATTTTTGGGTTTTTCTTTATTGGTCAATTTGTTCTACCTTTGTTTTTAAGTATTTTTAATGTTAATCCCGTTAATTCTTCTCTGAGAATCAAAGCTTTATATGTTTTGGGAACATATCTGTTAATGGCTGTAGGTGGAATTTCAGTTCTGTATTTTTCGATTAAATCTTTCTTTCCTTTACCTCAAGATTGGTTTAAATTTAAATTTACTAGTAACTGGTTTGTTTGGGGTATTGGTGGCTATTTAGTAGCCGTACCTTTAGTCTTATTAGTATCGTTAATTAACCAGCAAATTTGGCAAGGACAAGGAGGTAGTAACCCTTTATTGTTTTTAGCTTTACAGGCACAGGATCAGGTAGCATTAGCAATCTTTTTTAGTACTGCTTCAATTGCTGCTCCTATTTTTGAAGAAATCATGTTTCGGGGTTTCTTATTACCTTCTTTAACACGTTATGTTTCTGTTACCAGTGCAATTATTATTAGTGCCTTAATCTTTGCTATTGCTCATCTAAGCTTGTCAGAAGTTCTACCCCTAGCCACTTTAGGCATAGTTTTAGGAGTAGTTTACACGCGATCGCGCAATCTTTTAGCCCCAATGTTACTCCATAGTCTCTGGAATAGTGGGACGTTAATTAGTTTATTTGTTTTGGGTAGTGGAGTTTAGCTAACAAAAAAAGGACATAAAATTGTATTCCTATGCCCTCATTTTAATCAAATCTTTGACTATAATTCCTGTAATTAAAAGCCAAAAATTGTACCTAGCTCCAAAGAATTAGCACTTCCATCACTACCATCGTTTACCAATAAATTTAAATATCGATACTGACCATAAATATCTAGAGAATCAGAAATAGGAAATGCTAACCCTGTCTTACCTTGGAATAAAAAGCCTGATCCGCTATTAACAAATCCACCATAGCCCAAACCACCTGCACCAAAAATATAAGCACTTCTAGTGTTATCAGGATTAAAGTAAAATCTCAAGGCAGCATTAACAGCAATTCCTAAGAAATTATCTGCAAAGTCAACAAATGTACTTTCGCCGACGACATAATCCAAAATTTCTAGTTCGGCACTGATCTTATTGCTAAAACGATTTCCAACTAGTCCACTAAAACTAAAACCTCCATTGACTTCAGTACTAGCAAAATCTCCAGCTAAAAATAAGCCTATACTTCCTCCTGCATAGTACTTGTTGATAGTATTATTATTGTGATCGCGACTAGTTTTCTGGGCAGTTTGGTTATTTTCGTAGATCACCTTAAGATCCTTACACTCTTTATCAGAGTGACAATTAACCTGATAGTTTTTGTAATTCTCTGGACTTTGTGCTTGAACTGTCAGCGGAAAACTGGTAACCACAATAATTGTCAAAATTGCAGCTTTAATTTTCATTTTTTTCATACCAAGTAACTTATATCTTCATTGTCTTTGACTCAAGGTCATGACTTTGAGTAAAGTACTTCATGGTATGAGACATTTGTTACAAGTAGATTTTTTGATAGACAGATATTCAATTGGTAACTTTTTGGTAATATAAACGACTTGGCAAAATTTAGCTAACAAGCTTTCAAACTCAATCTTTTCAATTATTTGAGTTATTTTGTGTTGAGCCTGACGGGGTGACAAGCAAGTTTAAATCTTTACTGCTAGAGGGGTAGTGGAGTAGAGGGGTAGTGAGGTAGTTAAGAGAAGAGATATTGATTTTCTTCTAATAGTAATAGGTGTTAAATAGATCAACCTAATTAAACTAAAAATCTTCTTTCAATAAAGTGGAATTACTTAGTTAATTACTCGGTCGCTCTCTAAATCTCCTTAGCCTGGAACTGAAACAAAAGTAAATGGCAAATAGCTAATCAACAATCAGCATTGGATTGGAGGTATATATTAACCTTAATAATTTTAGTGTTATTACTGATAGCTTTTTTGGGATTAGTTGTTTATCTTTGATCTGTTATTTTAGCCAAAACTTATATTTTTCTATTTATAAAATATTTGACTCCAGATAAAAATTTTTGAAAAAACCTTCAATGATTGAAAGCCATGAAAATACTACAAATGATAAATATTGCCAATTTTACTTTAGCCGTTTACCACACTTCAAGATTTTGTTATCAATATTGCATTATCGATCCAGAAGGTATAGTTTATAACTTTGATCAGATATTTTATACATCCATAACAGCAGAGCGCGAAGGCAGAAAAGCTGTAAAAATTGCTTTAAATTTATAATTAGATACTTATGATGGTAAGTCTTTAACTGATTACTCATTATTGTTCATCACCGCTAATATGAATAATTACCTCTCTCTGATGACTGCGTTGAC
Organism: Waterburya sp.; assembly: GCA_051658085.1. Classification (GTDB taxonomy): domain Bacteria; phylum Cyanobacteriota; class Cyanobacteriia; order Cyanobacteriales; family Xenococcaceae; genus Waterburya. The sequence continues at coordinate 11,996 of JBOFLX010000091.1, read as the reverse complement.
GATGCTCCCAAAGATAAATACCTTGCCAAGTACCCAAAACTAATTGCCCTCCAGAAATCGGAATATGCTCTGATGTATGGGTTAAAGCAGAGCGAATATGAGCAGGCATATCATCCTTACCTTCTGCACTATGAATATAACGATTACCATCTTCAGGAACTAGTTGAGTAAAAAAGTTTTCTAAATCAACTAAAACATCGGGATCGGCGTTTTCTTGGATTAATAAAGATGCAGAAGTATGACGCACAAAAATAGTACACAGTCCTGTAGAAACTTCAGATTTTGCCACAGCTTGTTCTACTTGTTGAGTTATTTTGTGCAGTGATTTACCTGTAGTCTTGATTTTTAAAGCTGTTTGATGGTGTTTCATGTAAATATTAAATATTAAATTTCTCAAACTTCAGAAAGATTTCGGAGCTTTGTCAATATTGGGTTTGTCTTTATTAGAGGCTTCCTCTTGAGAATTGGCTGAATTTTGAGGACGCTTTTGTCTAGTTTCTGCTTCCAATTCCTGCTCAGAAGGGTTAAAGTTACAGCGCGCAAATAAATGTTTGATTACCTTTTGTTCTTCTTCGGGGAGCGCAAACCACCAGGGAAGATGACCTGCTGGTGCTTTAGCTGGGTCAAAATTTAGCTGATCATACAGTAAATAACCACTACCACTGGCAACTTCGCCTTTTTTCCAACCTACTTTGGTCGCAAAACTTCGCCAGGTTTCGGTTGAGAAATCGCCCTTTTGGTTAACACTCTGCCAAATCTCTTGTTGAGAACTAAAACCAAATTTGTTACCACTATATTCTTTCCACAAATAATCAATAGTTCTGATATCAGGACAAGAAAATTCGGCAATGCTTTTTAACTCTATAAATATGTGTTGATTTTCTTGTTTAGCAGTTTTGACTATTTGTTCGATCAACTCATAGGTATGAAGATCCGCCTCTGACCATTTGTGTTCTTTGAGCAAATTCTGTAACTTAGTGTAGTCAATTCCAGTTTTCTGGGAAATTAAAGTGACTCTTTGCTGAGTTGATGGAATATTGGTTGTTTCTGAGGCTGGTTCAGTAGGTTGGGTGGTAGCTGCTGGTTGTGACTCAGCTTTGGGAGGTTCGGGTTCATTTACGACTACTTCTGGTTGTTCGTCTTTAGGAGGTTTGCGTTCATTTACGATTACTTCTGGCTTTTCTTCAGCTTCTGTAGACTCAGGTTGAGTTGTGGCTTCTGGTTGTGGCTCAACTTCAGTATTAGGAGTTGAAGAATTAGGGTTGGGAGTAAAGGTAGGTACAGAAGAAATATTATCAGGATTGCTTGGCGCAGTTTCTTCAGACTGATTATTATTATTAGGTTGAGGAGATGGTGCAGGTTCAGCTTTAGGCTCTTTAGCTACATTAGTATTATCAAGGGATTGAGGCTTTTCGGCAGTAGGCGCGGTATTCAATTTCGCGATCGCTTGTTGATAACTATTAATGGGAATAGCATAGTTAGAAGTCCCTCCAGATATAGCATTAATATTAGCCTCGCCATGTACTCCAATCATTAAACCTTCTTGATTAAATACAGCACCTCCGCTCATACCAGGAAAGGCTTCACCGTTGTAAATTAGAGAATAGCCGTTTTCTGTTGATTTAGGTAATATACCCACTAAGTTAACTGGAAAAAAACGATAGTAACGATTATCTTCTTCCCGCAACTCCCCAGGATATCCTGCAAAATAAAGACTCTGTCCCTCATTTAAGTGAGCAGAATTACCTAGTTCAGCGGTCTGATAATTCTGGTCACTAGTAAATTTAAGTATCGCTAAGTCTAATCCTGGTAATTCTTTAATACTGGCTGGATCAACTGGATGTGTTCTACCATCAATCGTCTGTACTGTGTAACCTCCTGGATTTTTCATGACGTGCCAGTTAGTTAGCACGGTATAAGCACCGTTAGAATAATCGATTAAAGAACCAGAACCAATATTAGCACCATCAATACGAACAATTATTGGTTTGGCACGAAGATTAACTTCTTCGGGAGAAAGAACTTGAGCTAGTTGAATTACAGCAGCCTTAGTGATTTGTGGCTTAAGATTTACCAGCAAAACACCCAAGACAATAGTTCCTCCTACTATTCCACCCGTCAAAAGTTTATTCATCTGCCCAGAAAATTTCATTTATATAACTCCGATCAGCCTAACTAATAATATTTAATATTTAGAAGCTTTTTACTCTTAGCTTAACTATTAATTTCTTTAATTTAAATTCGATATTTGATAGTAATTCTCAATAATTTGCCTAAAATTTTGAGTAATCATGGAAATATAGGTAAATAATTATTAACTATTTTATTAATTGTTTGCTCATAACGACATTGATTACAGAAATAAGACCAAGTAAAAGCTTATAACATTTACACCAAGTAGCAAAATCAACAGAGTCGAGATTTCTTATACCTGACTCCTTTCTCCACCATTAATCTAAGTGCGTAACAGCTTATTAAGTGCTGTTGTTTCGTTGACGTTGCCACTTAGCAACTAATCTAGGCAACTTGACAATTGCCATAATCAATAACCCAATTACCAAAGCTGCTGCTAAAAAAGGTAGGGTAAGAGCTAAAAAAGATAACACCCCAGAACTAAGTGCTTCGGCGGTGGCAACTAAAAAATTACCTGTACCCCCCGTGATTCCAGTTGATGCTATTCGCGTCATAACTGTAAAAGTTTCAACTATACCTGCTGTTCCACCACCAGCAACCACAGCTAAACTCCATTTGAGTAAGGGGTTAACATCTCCTAAATTGGCAGCAGTTAGGAGTGTACCAATGGCAACGGCAGTAGGAATTTCTACTGTATCTAAAAAATTATCGACCACGGGAATATAGTACGCTAAAATTTCTACGCTTGTGGCTATACCTAAAGCGATCGCCGTAGAATATGTGCCTATCCACTCAAACCCTGAAGATAGCTGTACATCACCCACTAACGCAGCTACACTTAGCACTAAAGGCGGTAAAAATAGGCGAAACCCAGAAGCAGCACTGAGAGTAACTCCTAAACAGAGTGCTAATATTATTTCCATTTTAATATCAATCAACTATTTTACAATCAGCAAAGCCATAATAATTTTAAGTTCTGCGCCAATTTTGATAGCTCCAATTTAACAACGAAATCAACTGTCTCGCTTTCATGATTTGCAATTGTAAGAGTTGATAACGTTGACGAATTTGATAAATATTGCTTTGTTTTTGATAAATAAACTCTGGAGCAAAATTGAGCAAAATATTAAAATAACGCTCGTAATTGCTAAAAAGAGTCGATATACGTGCTATAAACAATTTAAACTGCCAGATTCTAATCACTATATAAATATTCAGTAGCGTAATAGCTAAATTAATAGCAATAATCAGATATATCATTATCTTATTTACAATAAAGCCAGTGAGCAGTTACCAGAGAGGCGGAGGAATTAATCAACAATCAACAATCAACCATGAGCAGTAAAATGAAACTGCTAATTCTTAGTAATGGTCATGGAGAAGATACAATAGCTGTTCGGATTATAGAACAATTACAAAACATTACCAAGCAACTAGAGCTATCTGTTTTACCTATTGTCGGACAGGGTTACGCCTACAACAAATTAAATATTCCGATCGCTGGTCGAGTGCAGCAAATGCCTTCGGGAGGATTTATTTATCAGGGAGGAAGCCCTCTATGGCAGGATGTTCGTGGTGGCTTGATTCAGCTAACTTTAGAACAACTACAATTAGTACGGCGGTGGGGTAGTCAGGGTGGCTCAATCTTGGCAGTTGGAGATATTGTACCTTTACTATACGCCTGGTGGAGTCGAGCTAACTATGCTTTTGTGGGTACTGCTAAATCTGAATACTATCTGCGTGATGATACAGGTTGGTTAGCTAAAACTTCGTGGGTAGAAAAAAACTTGGGTTCTGTCTATCTGCCTTGGGAACGTTGGTTAATGAGTCGTCCTGCTTGCAAAGCTGTATTTCCCAGAGATAGTCTCACCACGAAAATTTTACAACAGTGGTCAATTCCTGCTTATGATTTGGGCAACCCCATGATCGATGGAATCACGACAGAAACTATAATTAAAAATCCTGATAAGCTCAATATACTCTTGCTACCAGGTTCGAGAATGCCAGAAGCGTTGCGAAATTGGCAGCAAATCTTAATTTCAATAGGGGAGATAATTTCAACTTGGCAGCAGAAGCAACTAGAATTTCTAGCTGCGATCGCTCCTGCACTCGATCTCAAGCCGTTTATAACTGACGCTATTACTAAAAAATGGCAAATAAACCAAGAAACTAACCAATCTATCACCTTAGTTCAGAATAATACCAAACTAATTCTGAGCCAACAAAGTTATCAAAACTTTTTAAACCAAGCAGATATCGCGATCGCTATGGCGGGAACAGCAACCGAGCAATTTGTGGGCTTAGGTAAACCAGCGATCATCATACCAGGAGATGGCCCTCAGTTTACCTATGCTTTCGCCGAAGCACAATCTCGTTTACTTGGCTGTTCAATTATCCTGGTCGAAAGTCCTACTCAAGTTAAAAGTGCGATCGCTGAAGTAATTAATAATTCCCAATTATTAGAACAAATTGCCTTCAACGGGAAACAACGTTTAGGAGCAACAGGAGCAGCCAAAAGAATTGCCCAACAATTGGTCAATAAAATGTTAATTGATGATTTGCAATAAGCTATAAGCCCTTTAGTTCTAATTTTGACGCTCACCGACCGTCGCGGACGGTGATTCCTAAGAGATAGTTATTCTTAGAGGGTTAGCCAAAAACCCGCTAGACACTCGCTGGAAGTCCAGTCTGTGTTTACTTTTAATTAAAATATTGGCACTACCATTAATATCTGCCGAGACTAAATGTTTATCCTTGGTTTTATACAATCCGCGCTTAATTCTCCTTCCAGAGAACTTGTGTTTACTGGGATTGTCAGCATTGTAAACAGGGATATTATCTTGGTCATAGAAACTAGCGCGAGATGTGTAACTCTCTTCCTGTTCTGTATACTCGATTCCATATCTAGAACACAAAGCCTCAAGCTTCCCTCTCAATTGCCAAAACGGTATTTGAACAAAATTTTGATTGTTAGATTTCCCGATATTAATCTCTTGCTTAATACCTGGGTTGTAACCAACTATCAGTTTGCCTACTTGATGTTCAAGGCAGTGATTAATTATCAACCTTGCTGCTTTGTTCAAATAGTCTCTAACACAGTTATTGCGCCATTGATAGAGTCTTGCTTGCTTCTTGGTAAAGCTTTTTATTCCTTGTTTATCTTTTCTAAATTGGAGTTGAGCATTGCGTTTGTTGTACCACTGATTAATGCTTTTGAGTCGTTTTCCATCAATCAAAAATTGATGCCCGATACTATCGATACAACCACAAAGGTTATCAACTCCCAAATCAATAGCAATAGCTTCATCGGGATTAACAGATGTTTCTACTTTTTCGTCCTCATAAACATACTCAATCTCAAACCAACGAGCCGAGTATTTTGGATGTATTCGTACCTCCTTAATTTTCTTGTCTTTAAGTCTTTCTGGCAGTTGAATTTTAACCTCACCATATTCCTTCTTGAACTCGCGAGACATAGGAATGTCAAACATCCCGTCTTTGAGTCGAATGCGAGGAATAATCAAAGGGAAATATCCTTCTTTGGGCAGGTAACTAGGCAGTTTTGGTTTTTGCTCACATCTTCCAATAGATATAGCCTTGAGCAATCCCAAAAAAGACCTCATACTTCTATCTACCACTTTCATTGTCTGTTGAGCAATGTCGGTATTAAGCAACCGATAATTCTCATTCAACTTACACAAATGGTAGTTAGATTCATACGTCAGGCGTTTTCTTTCATGAAAGAAATATTGTCTGCATTCATACAACGCCACGTTAAAAAGATTCTTGCTCAAACGACACAAAACAGACAGGGCATGGAATTCCTGCTTGCTAAGTCTTCTGAGTTGATTCTTTTGGGTGGCGTACATATTACACATTCAGTTTGATTCGCTGTATTTGAACTATATAGCGAATCAATTCTTTCGTCAACCATACACAATCGTCCGCGCATGACAGGGTTTCATACCCATTTATTAAATGATGACTATGTTGGCTTAACTACAATTTCACCGATCATTCCTGCTGCTGCATGACCTTGAATTGAACAATGTAGTTCGTATTTCCCTGGTTTCATTGGTGTTAAAACCCATTCTGCTGTTGCTCCAGGCTTTAATTCTAGTTCGTGAATTGCACCTTTGACTTCAACTTTGCCCGCTTGCACTTTTTTCGTCCAGCTAACATCGGCAAAATCTTTGGAGGTAAAGTAATGTTTAACAGGACTAGGATTATCTAACAAAATATTGTACTGTTGTCCTGCTTGAAACTCTAGCTGACTAGGAAAGAATTTTAGCTCACCAGCATTATTACCGAGACTAACTTTAGTTGTAATTGTGCCAGAGTCAGCCAAGGCACAGGGCATTGTCATAAAACCAAAACCCAGAAAAATTAGACTTAATAGCCACAAAAAACCCTTAATAATCTGAACACAAGCCGATTTCATTGAGTACATTGCAATTCATCCTCAAAAAACTGCTTCAACTTAATCCTAATCTTGCTCAATCCCGATAACAAATAATTTTTATGACCGAATTATTTTAAGTAAGTCAACCCAATAGACTTACTACTTCCTAGCATTTAACGTTTAATAAAATTGCACTTGGGATTAGTTTGATCTAAATTTAAAATATAATTTTAGGTATATCTTGTCAAAATATACATATATAAAGAGCATGGCACTAATTACCACAGGAAAATCATTTATTCGCGCTTTAGAAAAAGCTGGTGCTTTGGGCTTATATATGCCTCTGGAAGGAGGATCAGAAGGACGCTATCAAAGACGTTTACGAGCTTATGGCTACCAAACTATCAATATCACCGCCAGAGGATTAGGAGACTTAGCTGCTTATTTAACCCAGGTACATGGAGTACGTCCTCCCCATCTAGGCAAAAAAACGATTGGACGTGAAGCTGCCGTTGGCGATATTTATTACGTGCCACCTATTGCTAATTATGAGTTAAGCAGCTTACCTGCTAACGCTAAAGGCTTGGCACTATGGATTATGGAAGGACAAATCTTATCCCGCCAAGAAATTAATTATTTAGTTGATTTAACAAAAAGCGATCCAAGAATAAAAGTAATTTTAGAATTAGGTGGCGATCGCTATGTTAAGTGGCAACCTTTGATTGATACTTTGGCTGCTTAATTTTACTTAAATTTAAAAATAGGAAAAAACAGAAAATATGGGGTGGTATCGGTGTCGGATAAAAATATGGATGATTTACTGGCTCAGTTAAAGGCAGAATTTGAGCCACAACAACCTAAAATTAATGCTCCCAAGCCTCAAGCTCGTAAATCACAACCACCCCAAAAATCGACAGATTCAGCTTCTATGGAACAGATGCTAGCTGAATTAAGAACAGAATTAGAATCTGGCAGAAATCGACCTGGTAATCCTTCCCAGCAACCAGTCACCTCTACTAATACTAATCAACAGACTAATGTAGTTGATACCAAAAAGTATCGCGATCGCCTCAACTCCTTAATCGATGCTGACTATCAGCAGCAGGCGCAAAAACGAGAAGCCAAACTAGCTGAAATTAAACGTCAGGAAGAAGCGAAAATTGCTGAACAAAAACGTCGTCAACAAGAATTAATCGAAGCCCAACGCCGAGAAGAATTACGAGAGCGTAGACGGAAAGAAGCACTACGAGAACAAGCCCAGCAATGGCTCAAAAACCTTAGTTTAAACTCTGAAGAAGGAAGATGGTTTGAAGAATTTTCCTATTCTTATGAATCTAAACTCGAAGCAGCGATCGATTATCTAGAAGCGATGCGAGAAACTGGCTTGTAATTTGTCACCTTAAATCATTAATAGATGCTTCTACCATTCAAATCTAATAAACCCGAAAAAAATCAAGAAAATTCAGAAACTCCCAAACGGCGCAATCCTTCCCGTGTCAGAGATCATTTAGCAAACGAGCGGACATATTTGGCATGGATGCGAACAGCAATTTCTTTAATGGGTTTTGGGGTTGTGATTGTGCGTCTGCGTTTTTTTAAACCACCTATTACTACCACTCCTGGTAATGGTTGGAAGTTAGGATTAATTTTTTCTTTGGTAGGTTTAGCAACAGTATTACTCTCAACTTCTCATTACTTTGCGGTACGTCACGATATTGATGACGATACTTATGAACCACCAGATCGGTGGGTAATACTTTTTAGTATTACTGTAGTGCTGTTGGGTGCAGGTATTATTTATTATGTTTTTGCTCTCCCCCTTAACTCAATTAATACTCTTGTATTTGAATAGGTTACTATTAACTTATTAATGAATTTAGATTATACAAAAAACAAAAAAGACCACCACATGGCAGCCTTGTCAAACAATACTTAAGCTTTATATTAATAACCTTAAGCTTTTTTGCTTTTAGAAAAATATTCACTCAAAGCATCGGCAATAATCTGGTTCATAGGTCTACCTTCTTTTTGAGCAACTTCTTTTAATCGAGGAAAAAGATCATCGGGGACACTAACACGACGTTGATTTTTACGGAACTTGCGTTTGGGAGTAGTATCTGTATCCATATAGTTTCCTAGGGTATAGTTTGCAGAAAAATTACGAATGGCACTGAACCCAACACGGCTACAGAATGAACCAAAGCTTTCTTTTGATTTGCGATTCTGTTTGAAGAAAACAAAAATAGGCTCAAAGAAGGTTTCTAGATCTTCTACTGGCATTTTTTCTTCATAAGGTTGGGCTAGCTGAGTTTGGTTTGGTGTACCTCCTAGCCAAATTTGGTACTTTCCAGGTGCGCTACCAACAAATCCTAGCTCTGCCATGTAGGGACGAGCGCAACCGTTGGGACACCCAGTCATGCGAATCACAAAGTGTTCGTTTACCATTCCTAATTTATTCAATAATATTCTGATACGGTCAACTATTCCTGGTAAAGCTCGTTCGGATTCAGTAACAGCTAACCCACAAGTAGGTAAAGCTGGGCAAGCCATAGAATAGCGAGTTAGAGGCTCTATCTCGTCAGGATTAGTCTCTATACCCCGATTTTTTAAGATAGTTTCCACTGTTTCTTTTTGCTCAGTGGAAATTTCATACAAAATAATATTGTGATTAGCAGATAGGCGCATTGGCACATTTAACTGTTGTACAATCTCCCTTAAGGCTGTTTTTAACTGCACAGCACCTTCGTCTTTAACCCGTCCGTTTTCCACGGAAATACCAAAAAACCAGTTGTTATCACCCTGTTCATACCAACCAAGAAAATCTTGATACTGCCATGCAGGTAATTTTTTAAAAGCTTTTAGTTGTTTACCAAAATATGACTCAACCTTGGCTTTAAATTTTTCTACACCCCAATCATGAAGCAAGTATTTCATTCTGGAATGACGGCGATTAGTGCGATCTCCATAATCTCTTTGAGTAGCAACAATTGCCTTAACTAGATCATAGACATCTTCTTTATCTACATAGCCAAGTTCATCAGAAGTCCGCGCAAAAGTTTCTTCTTTATTATGAGTACGACCTAAGCCACCTCCAGCTAGAACATTAAAGCCCTCAAGTTCCCCTTTTTTATTAGTCATCACCACTAAACTAATGTCGTGGGTATAAACATCAAGAGAATTATCTCCAGGTACAGTAAGGCAAATTTTGAACTTACGGGGCATAAAATGCTCACCATAAATCGGTTCGGGACTACCTTCAACAATCATGCCTCTGCCTTTACTTTGTCTAGCAGCTTTCACTTCTGGTGCTTCTTCAGCACTAATAGCTTTTTCTCCATCCAACCAAATTTCGTAATAAGCACCACTTTGAGGGGTTAATAAATCGGCAATATTATTAGCGTATTCAAAAGCATATTGATACTCAGGTTTATTCTTAAATGGTGCTGGAGGCGACAAGACATTACGATTAACATCTCCACAAGCACTCAAGGTAGAACCCATATTGCTTAAAATATTTTTGATTACCTCTTTGAGATTTTTTTTCAAAATCCCATGAATTTGAAATCCTTGTCGAGTCGTTACCCTAAGTGTGTGATTGCCATACTGCTCCGATAGCTCATCTAAAACCAAATATAGCTCTGGTGGAATAAATCCCCCTGGATTGCGAGTACGCAGCATCATCTGATAGTCTTTTTCTTGCCCCTTGACCCGATGATCGCGATTATCTTGCTGGTAAGAGCCATGAAATTTCAAGATTTGGACTGCATCTTCGCTAAAATGCGTCGTATCTTGTTGCAGTTCTGTTAACAGAGGTTCTCGCAAAAAGTTGCTCTGCTCTTTTAATTTTTCTAATTTAGATACTTTTTTGTCGATAGGAGTCTGAACCATATTATTCTTCTTAAATAATTGCCAAGAGGCGTGTTCTGCTCTGCTGTTTTGTAGTTTAAGGTTCTTTTTTTATCTTAGCGTTTGCAATTGCTAATGATCTTAAAATGTCGCATCAGAAAGGCACAATAACATAATTATTGTTTATTTTTACCTAACCAATCCCTAAAATCACGCTTAACATAAGTTACACCAGAGATTGGGGAATTCATATTCTCTCATTTCCGTAACAAGGAATACAAGTTTTTAATAGCTTTTGCTTACAAAAGTTAGTTAAAAAAATATAAGTTTCAATAGCATTAAATAATTTTTTATTCAACTTTAAGATACTTTTTATTTTTGTAACCAAAAAAATCAATTCGATAGTCGGTAATAGTGACTCCTGTTTCTGCTTCGATCTTTTGAATTATTGATTCTGGTAGTTCAATCTGTATATCAAGAATTTGATTGGTATCCAAACAGTTAAGATGACTGTGAGAATCACTGATATTACCGTACAATCTTCCGTCAGAACGCTCAACACACTCAATTATGCCCCCAGCAGATAAAGCCTCAAGATTTTGATACACTGACGTGTGACCAATCTCTTTGCCCTGCTGATTGAGTAGATCATATATTTCTCTGGCAGACAAATGATTATCATTGCTCCATAGTAACTCTAAAATGTAGCGACGCTGACGACTAACTCTCATTCCCAATTTCTGGCAACGAGCTAAAGCATCTTCTAGAGAATTTATTGGTGTTTGGCGTGCCTCTGGAGTTTTCATAGGCGAGGCTTGATAGATTTTAACTTATACATAGTCATTACCACTTTAACTTAAAATATATACAGATGTCTAACCAGAAATTTAGTAAAGTTAAATTTAGCTTAATAAAATTTTTGCCATAGTTTCTCTATCTGTAATATTTATTGTGACGATAAAAATAAGTTTAGATACCCAAACAATAATTAACTTGGATGTATCTGCTGCTAAAGAGCAAATTTCCTCTTTGCTAATAAAACAAAAAATTGAAATTTACGAACAGCAGTTAGAGTTTGTAATTAATTATCAGCGAGAAGCTAATGATCCTCGTGAATTATCAGAAATACCAGAGATTAGACTTTGGTTTGTCAGACTAGACTCCATTTATCCTTGGCTGCCGTTTTTATTAAACTGGAAAACAGGAGAATTGGTTCGTTATACAGCGATGTTAGTCCCTCATCAATTTAATCGCAGCGAAGGCGTTCTCTTTAATCCCGAAGCTTTAGAGTTGTTTGTTATGAATAAAACTTTTGTTTTGTCAGACTGGTTGCAACAGCAAAAAATCCCAGCGCGATCGCGTTTAAGATCAATGGCGCAAATGTTTGGATATGAGTTAAATGATAGCTTTTTTGAGATGATTTAGACAAAAAAGCCAAAACAAATGCCCCTAGCAGCTAAACATAAGCAGACAAGGGGCATTTGAGTATAAATTGAACCTGGCACTGAGCTATTTTCCCAGGAGGCTACCCTCCGAGTATCTTCACCGCTACAGCGTTTCACTCTCGAGTTCGGGATGGAATCGAAGTGGTGCCACTGCGCTAAAAGCACCAGGA
>JBOFLX010000090.1:0-26247 GCA_051658085.1 Waterburya sp. | reverse complement strand
CATCGAAGACCCTTGTTTTGAAGCCAGATATCTCGATAAATACCGTGATGGTCGAGTTAGGGCAATAGATGATATTTATCAAGCAGGGATGACCCAATGTTATGTAGAACAGCTAGAAAGCTTGGAGGTAAAAGCTAATTTAGTTACGCCAATTCTCAACGAAGGTCAGCTATTTGGTTTACTCGTAGCCCATCAGTGTAATCAACCGCGTAACTGGCAGGACTACGAAATTCGTTGGGTGACACAAATTGCCACACAAGTCGGTTTTGCTTTAGACAATGCCTTACTGCTGAAGAAATTAAAAAATGATGGTTTGCCAACTCAGTTACTAAATAATTTCAGTTTAGGTATTAGTGAAGACGTTAACCAAACAGAATTACTGAAAATGGCTGTTGAACAAGCTCGTAAAGTAATCAAGCTAGATCGCGTTATCGTCTATCAATTTGATGCTCAGTGGAACGGAGATATAGTAGCTGAATCAGTTGTAGCTGGTTATCCTAGAGCCTTAAATTCTCAGATTCAAGACTCTTGTTTTGCTCAAGAATATGCCGAAAAATATCGTCAAGGTCGAACTAAAGCAATTGCCAATATCCATCAGGCTAATTTAAGTGACTGTCATCTAGAACAGCTAGAATCTTTATCAGTCAAAGCTTGTATTATTGTTCCAATTTTACGAAACGAACAATTATTTGGTTTACTAATTGGACATCAATGTGAAAAACCCCGTTTATGGTCAGATTCAGAAATAGATTTATTTGCTCAACTAGCTCTGCAATTAGGATTTGCTTTAGATCGAGTGAAATTAAAAACAGAATTAGATGTAGCGCAAAATGCTCAAAGACAGGAAGCGGAGACACAACAGCTAGAACAACAAAATCTTAATGAAAGGATCTCAAAACTACTGATCGAAAACCAAGCTGCTTTACAAGATCTGAGAGCTAAAATCAACAGTCAATCAGCGACTACAGGGGATTTTCTCAATCAAATGGAAGCAATGAATCAACAGGTTAGGACGGTTATCAATGACGATTTAGAATCTCAGCCACAACTAAATTACCAAAAAATCCACAAACAAGCTGTAAACAACCAGTTTAACAACAAAATTACTGCTGCACAACGAGCGATCGCTGAAGCGACAAATAAAGTCGAGGTGTTAAATCAGTCTCACCAAAACCTTCACCAAATGGTAAGTCTAATCAACGATCTCAAAGAACAAATCACTCACTCATCAACATCAATTCAACCAGCCCAGCTACCAATGAAAGAAATTACCGTTGAAGCTGACGAAATAACCTTAGAGCCAATAAATACAATCAATAATAGTTCCGAACTAGATTTAATTACAGGACAATTGGTTGACCAATCCGAATAGCGTTACTACTCAAGAGCTACAAAGCCTATTTTTGTGATTAGTTGTTGACCTTGAGGTGTGAGCAAGAAATTGGCATAAGCCTGACCAACTTGTGACTTATCTCCTTGATTTTGGAGAAAAACTACGTACAGATAATGGGTTAAAGGATATTGAGCAGTACGTACTGCTTTGATATTAAGTTTATTACGTTTTTTTGGACAATCAGAAGCAGGTACTAAAGGCTGTTGATAAGGAGTAACTAAGTCATCTCTTTCTAAACCCAAAGGTAATAATTTGATTGAACATTGGGGAATAATTGCTGCCGTGGAATCATAGTAAATTCCCCCAGGATTATTTGCTAGTTTACGAAGGGCTTGAGTCGTTGTGGGTACAAATTCGACGTTAAGACCAAACCGTTGATTTTGCATAACTTTCATCTTAAAGAAATCAACTATATCCCCAATGCTGGGAGGACGAGAATAAACAGTAATTGGTAGATCTGCACCACCTACCTCTCGCCAATTGGAAATTTTGCCCGTGTAAATTGCTTCTAGTTGACTCCTGGTCAAACCTGGAATATTGAGCTTGGGGTGAACAGCTACGGCAATACTATCAACAGCTACAGGAACTTGTTTGAGCTTTAGACCCTTTTGTTTGGCTAATTGGTATTCTTCGGGACGTAAAGCATGGGACGATTGTACAAAAGCTAATTTACCCTTAAGTAGCATCTGGATGCCTGGTCTAGAGCCTGGTGGTTGATTTTTTGGTTGTAGGTAACTTAATTGTAGTTCTGGTCGCTCCGATTGAATAATTGAGTCTACCGCTAAACGCAGAGAAGCCCAAGCAGTACTGCCACCATAGTTAAAAACTCCAGTTGCTACATTTGTTACACCAGCAAAATCAGGAATATTTTTGTCATTTTCCGTAGTTGAAATTTGTGACTGGGATAGTTGCCAAATTCCTCTGCCGATCAATCCTATTGACCAGGCTAAAGAAATAAAAGCTGCTATACCTACAGTAATTAGAGTTAATCTCCCATAACTTTTTTCCTGCGGATTGCTCATAAAATTAATTTTGCAAGTTAGTAAGATGTTAATTCTCTACTCATACTACGTGAAAATGCCGACTTTTATAGCCGTACAAAATTTAGATTAGGACATTAATAGTAATCGGCTCGTAAGTAGGAAATTTCGTAAGACGTATGAATTTTTAAGCTATTTTTCTTGTAAATCCATATTAAGCTAGATTCTATATTAAGCTATATATAGGGTATTAAGTATTTTTACGTAGATAATAATTTTTTAGGGCAAAAGTAACGCTGTTGAAATTTTACCAAACGACTGCTTAGGTTTTTATTTTTTTATTGAGCGCGATTATCGATTTTTTTTAAATGTTTTAGAAGCTATCTATTCAAAACGAGCAATGACTCAATCTCCTAATTTAAAAATCAACAATCACCAGCATCTGGAAGAGATTTTCAAGCTGACTATCGATGCTACCAAAAAAGCCTTGCAATGCGATCGCGTTATTATTTATGGTGCTAGTGAACTGCCAAAATCACAGATAATAGCCGAGTCTATCGATTCTGAATATGCCCCTACTTCTCGAACAACCATCATCAATCCTTTTTTATCAGGAGATTATCTAGAACTGTATTGCTATGGTCAAGCTGTCGCTGTAAATAATATTTATCAAACAAATGTTAGTGCCAGTCAGCTAAAAGACTTAGAAAGACTAGAAATTAAAAGTATATTAATTGCTCCAATTGCTGTTGATAACCAGTTAGTAGCTTTTTTAGCTGCCCACCATTGTCTTGAATTTCAAACTTGGAGTTCGATAACTATCAAATTTGTAACCGAGAAAGCCAAGGCACTAGGATACGCTCTCTCTAATATTGTCAAAGCTCAAAATTCCGAGTCAACCTTTGAGGTTGACTCATCGGAAAATGGTCTTATACCCCCTCCTCCGTCTTCTAGCAAGAAAGTTTTAAAAGTAGCAACAATAGCAAAGAGTCAACAGCACGAAAATTCTCTAACAATGGAGCAAGAAAAAAACGATCAGGGCAATGGTAACGGTAACACTAAACCTTCAGAACAGAAAACGAAGATTGAGGAGAACACAGTTAAATTGTTTTCTGAGATCAGTAATCAGATAGCTAATGAGTTAGGACAAGAAAATATCTTAAATACAACCGTCTTAGAATTACGACATTTACTTAAGTGCGATCGCGTTTTGGTTTACAGTCTCGATCAGGATAGTTATGGCGTAATCATAGCAGAATCCGTTGCTGCTGGTTTGACTAGGGCTTTGGGTAGAACTATAGATGATCCTTGTTTTGCAGCTAGATATATAGAAAAATACACTCAAGGACGAGTCCGTGCTTGGAATAATGTTTATTGTGAAGATGCAACACCCTGCTATCTTGAACAATTAGAAGCTTTAGGAGTCAAAGCTAAAGTAGTTGCCCCAATTATCCGAGAAAATCAACTTTTTGGTTTATTAATCGCTCATCAGTGTTCTGACACCCGTAATTGGCAGGAACAAGAAATTAACTGGATAACTGAAATTGCTACTCAAGTAGGTTTTATGCTCGAATACAACGGAATAATTGCCGAAACTGCTCAAGAAGAAGAAAAATTATTAACCGAGAGTGAAGATAAGTGGAGTCAGCACTTTACTGAGGCAATTCAATATATTCGCCAATCTCTAAACCCAGAAGCTATTTTAAAAGCTAGTGTCAAAGAAGTAAGACGGGTTTTAAATTGCGATCGCGTTGTCATTTATAGTCTGAATTCAGATAATCATGGGTTGATTGTCGCTGAATCTATCGCTACTGGCTGGAAAAAAATCCAAGGCAAAGTAATCAAAGATCCTTGTTTTAAAGCTAAATATCTTGAGCGATACCGCAACGGCAGAGTTAAAGCGTGGAGCAATATTTATGAGTCGGGTTTGACTCAATGCTATATTGAGGAATTAGAAGAAATAGAGGTTAAGGCTAATTTAGTTACTCCAATTATTAATGAAGGTCAGTTATTTGGTTTATTAGTCGCTCATCAGTGTTCTGACTTTCGTAATTGGCAGCAACCAGAAATACGTTGGGTAGCTCAAATTGCCACACAAGTAGGCTTTGGCCTCGATAACGCCAAACTATTAGCTGATGCCAAGCAACTACAACAACAGTTAGCTAACGAAGCTCAATTAACTAAATATTTTACTGATGCCACTTGCTATATCCGCGAATCTCTACACCAAGAAGATATCCTGGAAGTTAGTGTCGAAGAAGTACGGCGAGTTTTAAATTGCGATCGCGTTGTCATTTATAGTCTGAACTCAGATAATCATGGCATGATTGTCGCTGAATCTGTCACTCCAGGTTGGACAAGAGCGCAAGGAAGAGTAATCAAAGATCCCTGTTTTGAAGCGAAATATCTTGAGCAATACCGTAATGGTAGAGTTAGAGCTTGGAGCAATATTTATGAATCGGGTTTGACTAGGTGCTATATTGAACAGCTAGAAGAATTAGAAGTTAAAGCTAATTTAGTCACTCCAGTGATCAACGAAGGGAAGCTATTTGGTTTACTAGTCGCTCATCAGTGTTCTGATTTTCGGGAATGGCAACACCCAGAAATACGCTGGGTAGCTCAAATTGCCACACAAGTAGGTTTTGCCCTCGATAATGCCAAACTCCTAGCTAATGCCAAGCAGCTACAACAGGAGGTACAAGACGAAACTAAATGGACAGACTATTTTACCGATGCTATTCAACATATTCGTCAATCTCTCAAAACCGAAGATATTCTCAAAACCAGTGTGCGAGAAGTACGTAAAATCTTAGAATGCGATCGCGTTGTCGTTTATAGTCTTAACTCAGATAATCATGGTATGATTGTCGCCGAATCTGTAGCCCCAGGTTGGACAAGGACGCAAGGAAGAGTAATCAACGATCCTTGTTTTGAATCTAGATATCTCGCTCAATATCGCAACGGCAGAGTTAGAGCTTGGAGTAACATTTATGAAGCTGGGATGACCCAATGTTATATTGAACAGCTAGAAAAAATAGAAGTCAAGGCTAATCTCGTTACCCCAGTAATTAATGAAGGCAAACTGTTTGGTTTATTAGTTGCCCACCAATGTTCCGACTTTCGTGAATGGCAACAAGCTGAAATTCGTTGGCTAGCTCAAATTGCCACACAAGTAGGTTTTGCCCTCGACAACGCCAAACTACTAGAACAGCTACAAGAATCAACCCAAACAAATAACCAGATATCCTCCCAGCAACAAGAGCAAACCGAAACTTTCAAACATCAGGTAATTGAAATTCTCGCAGACAATGGAGATGCTTATCAAAATCTTTCTCAAGAAGCTATGCGCCAATCTGAGACGATAATTAACGTTCTGCATCAAATTCAAAAGGTTGCTGATTCATTTAATGGCATAGCTATCAATGTACAACAGGTCAAATTGCAAAAACAGCAAAATGCTCTGGCAGTACAAGATACTCAAGAAAGTTTAGAACGTACCGTTAATAATATCTCAAATATTCAGCGCACAGTGCAAAATGTAGCGGTGGGATTTGATAATCTCAGTCATTTTTCCCAAAAGCTGGCTGAAGCTGTCAATAAGATTACAGATTTGAGTAAGCAAATAGTTCAGCAATCTATGGGCATAACTAGAGCAGTAAATCGTAGTCAAATTGAAACAAACAATCAAAATTCGATTCTAGATCTATCTGATACTATTTTTTCTCTAATGCAACAACTATTTGAAGTCTCAGCCAAAGTCGAGCCTTTATTTGCTAACATCCAGGCAGAAGTTAGAGACAAAACAATCGCTCTCGACTCAGGAACACAACAGCTACTTAGTGGTGTGGGAGAGTTTCAAACAGTTCGTCAAAAGTTAGATCGAGTTGTGGCTTTACAAAATAAAATGAATCTCCTGATGGAAAATATTTCCAAGTCAGTAGAAAATCAGACACAAAGTTCGACCTTTGCCAAAGATTCTGTACAGGAAGTGGCAAGTATTGCCGAGCGAATTTCTGCACAGTCGATGACTATCACTCAATCGTTTAATCAATTACTAACATTAGTACAAAAACTCTAATTTTTAAGTTTTAAATCCTCGCCAACTGCTTAAAGCTGCGATCGCTTCAGCTAAAATGCTAATCAAACGATATAAGCCGACGGCTGCAATTTCAGTAGGAAACTGGGAATTATCTAAAAGACTATAGGCAGTTATTTCAAATACCCCCAACCCTCCAGGTGCGCCAGGCACAATCAAACCTAATAACCAGGCAAAACAAAAAGCACTCATTAACTGTGGAATTTGTTCCCATGTCACAGATTGTAAGGCTATAAAGGTCAAAATAAAGCCCAATCCTCGCAAAATTACAAATCCGCTCTCCCCCACAAAGGGTATTAAGGGATAACTCGTCAATTTAACAGTTTCGGCTGCAACGGCTTCCCCTTGATTTTTCTTACGGCTTAAACGGTATAATATTTTATTGAGAATGCGAGGATGAATGCCAATTAAGACTGCGATTAAACTCCCTAAACTGGCAATTTTTAATAAAAGCAATAAACTCTGAGCATTAATAATAGTGGCAAACTCACCTCCTTTGCTACTAATTAAACTCGCAATTTTGCCTAAAAAAGAAACATCGGCTTCTAACCCACCTAAGCTACTAATAACTAAGCCAAGGCATAAGGCTGCTGCTGCCATCAGTAATGGCTCTAATAACACACTGAGGGTTGCTTCTCCCTTTGATCCCCCTTTACGAGCAATGGCAGCTATTCTGCCGTAAAAATGCCAAATATTACCTGGAGAATATTTAGCAATATTAGTTATCAGATAGATTCTAATTCCCTCTTTAGTACTTAGAGGTTGTTTAAACATCGCGACAATCCAAGTCCACACCCAACCAGACCAAATGTGAGCAACAATCGTTATAATTACTGCTGTAGCTAATATGAGCCAACTTTGAGTATCAATCCTGACTGTAGCTATTTCTGCAAAGCGATCTTTAATAGTTTTTGCCAGGAAAAACCAGACTGCACCTAAAACAAACCAACGCACATAAGGTTTAATCTGAGCCAGAATTTGTTTCATTTATTATTAAATTACAATTAATAAATTCCCAATAGCTCATTGATTCTTTTCAAAGCATCACTTGCTGCTTGCCAATCTGGCTTTAATCTAGATGCTTGTTGATAATATTCCTTAGCTGCCGTATAGTCTCCCAAATATTCGGATACAGAACCTTTTCCAAACCAAGCTTCATAATAATCAGGATTAATCTTCAAAGCTTGATCATAAGAGTCTAAGGCTGGGAAATATAGTTGGCTGGCTTTTTGGGCATTACCTAAACCAATTAAGGCAGGAAGGTATTCAGGCTTAACCTTTAAGGCTTCTTGATAAGAATTAATTGCCTGTTGATAATCTCGTTGCTGGTAGTATAACTTGCCCAAGTTATTCCAAGAAACAAAACTTTTGGGTGGATCAAGTTGAATCGCTTTTTGAAAATCTGCGATCGCTTTTTCAGGTTGCTTTAAACCAATATAGGCTTCACCACGATTGTTCCATAACCAAACATTGTCGGGGGCAATCTTAATTGCCTGATCATAAGCTGCGATCGCCTCTTCATATTCTTTTAAACTATACAAATTAAGAGCTTTACAATTCCATAATTGCGGACTTTGATAATGTCTTAAAGCTGTACTACAAGTTTCTAAAGCTGCTTTATATTCTCCTAATTGTCTTTGAGCTTTAGCTTTTTTTAGCCAAACTTGCTCAAAATTTCGCACCTGTCCTCTAGTATTCGGTAATTTTCTTAAGCCATTGGTGTAATAAGCGATCGCTTCTCCATATTGATTGGCTTCTAATTTAATATCTCCTTTATAAAATTCTAAAATTGCTACCCTCTGCGCCCATTGAGCTAGGATCAGTGCCACAGCAAAAAATAAAACAGGAGCAATTAATAAATATTTATAGTAGCCTCGAAAATGAGATTTATATTTAACTTTTTTCAGATCTCTGACTACTTTTTTGACTGATTGATATCGCTGGTTTTGATCCAGGCAAATCATTTTATCCAAAATTTTGGCAAAACTAGGGCTAATTCTCGCTTTACGATGCCATAGTACTTCTCCTGTGCGCGGATTCTTTTCTAAATTTTGGGGGCTAGTTCCAGTTAAAATATGAATCGCAGTCATCCCCAAAGCATAAATATCACTAACATAAGTAGCTCTCCCAGCAACTTGTTCAGGAGGTATATAACCTGTTTCACTGTCAGGAAGTACCTGAACTACTTCGTTGATTAAACTAAAGTCTACTAAGGTAATTTTACTATCACCGTTACGTTTAATCAGACTAGATGGCTGAATATTACCGTGGATAATGTGGT
Source organism: Waterburya sp. (assembly GCA_051658085.1). Classification (GTDB taxonomy): domain Bacteria; phylum Cyanobacteriota; class Cyanobacteriia; order Cyanobacteriales; family Xenococcaceae; genus Waterburya. The sequence goes on along the minus strand of JBOFLX010000090.1, from coordinate 17,497 downwards.
GTTTGTGAAATGGATTTAAGGCGGTAGCAGCATCAAGTAAAATGTCAACCACCTCGGTTTCCGAGAGAACAAATTGATCCTCGATAATTTGCGCTAAATTTCTACCTTCAATATAGTCTTGAACTATATAAATCCGAAATTCATCAATAAAATATTCAATAATTGCAGGAATTCTACGATCTTTGTCAACTAACGAAAGGTTGTTCAACCCAAACATTATCTCCTGCGTTATCTCAGATAAAGATAATTCAGAATTTTGAGGTTTTAATATTTCTATATAAAATCTAGATGGATTATTTGCTTCCAAACCTTTAGCCATATAAGAGTGTATTTCTTTTTTTCCACCCAAATACTTAACTATTTGATATTTATCACCAATAGTTTTGCCAATTATTTCTAAAGGTCGAAGATCTTTTAAAACTTCGCTAGCACTACTATAACGTTCTAAAGTATTATTAGCAGTCATGCGATTGATAATCTTTAAAAAAGCTTCGCTAATAGCTATTTTTTGATTCCAAGCACTTAAGCCAATCGATTCGGATTCTTCCCACTCTGTAGGTGACTTATTAGTCATCCCAAAAACAACAGTTTTGCCTAATGCATAAATATCACTGCTATAGATGGGTTTGCCATTATTTTGTTCAGGAGGCATATACCCTGGAGTGCCAATGATTTGAGTTTGAAGTTGCTGCTTACTGGTATCAAAAGCTAAAGTTCCAATTTCTTTAACTGCACCAAAATCAATCAAGATCATTTTGCCATCTTTTCGCCGTCGAATTAAATTAGATGGCTTAATATCACGGTGAATTATTCCCTGTTTGTGAACAGAATTTAATATTTCTAAGATATCAAACAAAAATTCAATAGATTGAGTTTCATTTAGCACCTGCCGATGAACTTCTTGCTCAAATTCTTCCCCTTCAATAAACTCTAAAATTAAATAAAATTGTTTATTCTCTTCAAAATGACCAATAAAATTGGGAATTTGATCGTGTTTACCCAACCATTGCAATACCATTGCTTCGGTAGCAAAACGCTCTTTAGCACTCTCCCAAACGGCAAAACTATTAAATCTAGGCTGCAATTGCTTGACAGCACATTTTGTGTGTTCAGTTGATTGTAAATCTAAAGCCAAGTAAGTAGTAGCAAAGCCACCGCTACCTAATTCTTTGACAATTTCAAACCGTTGATTGAGTATATCTCCTGGTTTAAGAGCTTTGTAGCCATACTCAGTATTAGCATGATTTTCAGAATGAGAATCTTGGGATTGAGAAATAGGAATAGTAAATTCTGAGTCTGACATAGGACATCGGGACACAAGATTTTTAAATTGTAGCGAACATTGGTCAATAGATTAAACTTATATGAGATTGCAATTAAATATGCTACACATTAAGAACATTGTACTCTTACCTAAGAATGATAGTTGCCATCAATTCTCAAATTTACGATAAAATTATACTCTGATATATAAACTGTATAAATTTAGAAATTACTATTCTTAATTCAAATATTGTTAAATTATGAGTTTCTTTCGTCAGTATATAGCTCCTTTGGTTGTGGTCATAATTTTTTTAATAGCTTTGTTAGCTGTCAGTGCGCGCATCTTCTTACCTTCCGATATGGCCGCTCCTGCTCCTGTTTCTCTCAATAATTCAAGTACAATTGTCTCGACCCGATAAACTAAGAAGTTAACAATCCTTACACAGCGTTTCTTCTCTGACTTCTTTTGTATGATAATATTCTTACTATAATTTTAAGAAAATTGTTGGAAGGTATACAGATATATGGAAGCTGCAATCATCTTAGCTGATTTGCCAGAAGCTTATGCTATGTTTAAGCCCTTGGTAGATGTTCTGCCAATTATTCCCGTGTTTTTCCTTGCTTTGGCTTTCGTTTGGCAAGCAGCAGTGGGATTTAAGTAAATTAAATAAATAGTCTATTTCCCAGAGGGCATCCACAATAAGTTGGATGCTTTTTATTTATTTATAAATCTGTATTCGTATAATCTCTACTTCTTGAAAATACTTGGCAGACGATAGTATTTAACTGGACTAATAACCAAATTAATCTATTCCTTGTTGAGGAGGAAAAATGGCAGCAGAATCTAGTTTGGATAAACGTAAGTTACTTTCAGTGGTAGCTCATGGCTCAGTTTTTATCAGTGCCTTAATTGTATCTATTGGTATTCCGATCGCAATTCTGATGGTTTCTGAAGATGATGTAATTAAAAACAATGCCAAAGAAGCAATTAATTTCCATTTAAATGTTTGGCTTGTTGGAGCTATTATCGCTATCCTTTCCTTTTTAACCCTTGGTTTGATGGGTTTTATTTTAGGGCCTTTTTGGCTGCTGATTCACTGGGGTTTATCTATCTGGGCAATTATTTACTGTTTACAAACCCCAGATCAAGCTTTTCGCTATCCGTTTATTTTTCGAGTAGTTTAAAAAACTATATGGTGAACATAAACCAAGTAGCAACTACAAAAACAACATAAGCAAAAGCGACAATGGTATAGGCTGCGGTGTTGGTAATCATGGTAATTCTCTGTTTAATGTTTGTTACATTTCAGCCACTGATGCTAACACCGATTTTGAGTAAGTGAGGTATTGTTCTATACATTGATTTGACCAGATATGCAAGAAAAGGCATTGCATCATTCAAGAATATCAACTCCTTCAAATGCTAGGATCATTAATAAACTCTTGCAGGAAGTGTAGACATGACCACTGCCACTCAAAAAATGACTTTAGAAGAGTTTCTTGCCTATGATGATGGCACAGATAATTTATACGAACTAGAAAATGGAGAATTAATCTGGATGCCTTCTGAGAGCGAGATCAATCGGCGGATTGCTATGTTTTTGTTAGCATATTTGCTCCAACAAGGTATTCCCTCCTATCGATTGACCATGAAGACAGAGGTAGCAGTGAGTGGGGCAAGAGTATCTGTGCGTCTACCAGATTTACTCGTATTATCGGAGGAATTAGCGACGGTACTTGAAGGCGCAAGTAGATCAATCGTGTTAATGGATATGCCACCACCTCTAATGGCTGTAGAAGTTGTCAGCCCTAATCAAGAAAAGCGAGACTATCGTTATAAGCGATGCAGCGCGGTCTTGGGGGTTTCCCTCATGAGCGACTGCATCAAGAAGCGCAGTGAATATGCAGCCAGGGGAATTAGCGAATATTGGATCGTTGATCCGATTCAACAACAGATAACGATATTGGAATTGGTTGAAGGTTTTTATGAGGAAAAAGTTTATCAAGGTAGCGATCAAATCAAATCACCCTTATTCTCACAAATAGATTTGACAGCCGAACAAATATTGCAAGGAAGCTAAGAGATTATTTTATTTGTTGCTTTATACTCCTCGGTGATAATTAATTAGGTTTTCAGGCAGGGCAATTCCAGGAGACAGTTTAGAATCAGGAAGAGGAATACCAGGAGTTAATTTGAGGGGTAATTGTCCAGCCCAAAAAGGTAGTGAGTAATCCTCCACATCATCATTAGGATCTCCTGTGCGGACTTTAGCCGAACCTTCTTCAATGGGAAAGGATAAAACATTTGTCGCTTTTAATTCTTGAGAATTGGGAAGACGTGCCTCTTGCCAGCATCCAGGGATCATTTGTTCTGAAAATGCTTGTAAAGCGGTCATTTTCTCAGTTTCGCTTTCTACTAACTGAGCTTTGCCAAATAAAACCACAGAGCGATAATTCATCGAATGATGAAACAAAGAACGTGCAATTACTAGTCCATCAAGTAAAGTGACAGTAAAACAAACCTCAACACCTTGTTCTAGAGTTTTAAGTAAGCGACTTACAGAAGAACCATGAAGATACAAGCGATCGCCTTTTCTTCCGTATGCCATCGGGATGACAAAAGGTTGATTATCGACAATAAATCCGACATTAGCTACCAGTGCTTCATCTAAAATATTGTAGATTAATTCTCGCTCCTGACTACCTCGTTTGGGTAAACGTCTAATTTTACTGCGTTGAGTTACTTGAAGATTTTGAGGATCAGACATTAGTTATTTTTTGTAGTAGTTTCTCTCACTAAAATAAAAATAATAATAATATTGGTATGATTCAAGAGCCACTTTTGACTTTTTATTACAGTCCACTTGTTTAATTCTGCCTAGCTACTTAGTTGCTGTAACAAATCTAGCTGACCAATAGCTGCAAGGTTTGTAATGGGAGACGTATCACTAATGACAATCACAGCAAGCCCATTGATTGAAGTGTTTTAATATCTGCTTGCAAGTCTTCCAAATCGTAGTTGATATTAAGTCCTCGTTTTGCTAATTCATGTTGAAACTCGATGACTGTTAGTCCAGTCCAAGCACGAAGTTTGCCACTACTAATTTTTTGTTGCTTGTACAGCATGATGGCAATCTCTAGCTTTAATTCATCCTCAGTCATTTTGGTTGCTTGAAGGATGTCATCAGGTATCACAACGCTCATTGGATTTTATAGAAGAAAATCGGACTATTCTGATTTAAGGATAAACGATTTCAATTACAAATTGTATGTTCATTTTTAGAATTTCTTACTAGTCAAGCAATTATCGCACTCTATATTTCAAAAACCAAATTGGTACAATGCAATAAATACTTCTCACTATTTTAACCAGTCCACTTAAGATGATAGATTTAGCTATATCTTTAGAACGCACTTTTATAACTCCCTTGTATCAGCAAGTAGCAGAAAACATTCGTAATGCTGTCTTGGAAGGAAGACTCAAACCCAATCAAAAATTACCTTCATCTCGAAGTTTGGCTAAATCTCTCAACATATCTCGCTCTACAGTGACGCAAAGCTACGAACAGCTAGAAAGTGAAGGATATTTAGAAACTCGTCTTGGTAGTGGTACTTATATTTGTCATCAAATACCCGATGATTGGCTAAAATCTCAGCAGATTGAGCCTATAAATAGCAAAACTGCGAAAACTTCTACTCTGTCTCAATTTGGGAAAAGCTTAATCTCTGTTAAACGATTAGAAGTATCAGAACCAGATTATGAAATTAGTTTTCGCTATGGTAATCCTGCTGTAAAACATTTTCCGATCGCACAATGGCGCAAGCTTTTAACTCGTTACTGTGACAATTCTCCAGCTTTACTTAATTATGCTGCTGATCCTGCGGGGTATTTTCCGTTAAGAATAGCAATTGCTGATTATTTAGGACGTTCTCGTGTGGTTAAATGTACTCCTGAACAAGTAATTATTGTTAATGGTTCTCAGCAAGCTTTAGATTTGATTGCTCGCCTGACATTAAATCCAGATGATTGGGTAGCAATAGAAGAACCTGGTTATCTTGGCGCACGTCATTGTTTTACAGCCCAATCTGCTAATTTACAACCTATTCCTGTTAATTCTGAAGGTTTGGATGTCGAGTTTCTGACTAAATGCGATAACACTTTTAAGTTAATCTACGTTACCCCATCTCATCAATTTCCTACAGGAGTCACTATGTCATTATCTCAGAGAATAGCACTCCTACAATGGGCAGAAAAAACAAACACCTTAATTATTGAAGATGATTATGATAGCGAGTATCGTTATGAATCACAGCCTATTCCTGCTTTACAAGGAATGGATCAAAGTCAGTCTGTAATATATGTCGGAACTTTTTCTAAAACGATGTTCCCATCCTTGAGAATGGGTTATTTGGTTGTACCACAGTCATTGATCTCTCTAGTAAGTACTGCTAAATGGTTATGCGATCGCTCTACTCCGCTTTTGGAACAATATGCTCTTACTGATTGGATTGCTGAAGGATATTTTGAACGTCATCTTCGGCGGATGCGTCAGCTTTACAATCTGCGTCGTCAAGTTTTGATTCAAGCTTTGGAAAACTATTTTGGCGATAAGGTAACTATTTTAGGTGCGAATGCAGGTATTCATTTGATGGTAAAAATTGAAACAGCTTTAAGCGATAACGTCATTATCCAAAAAGCAGCAGCAGTGGGACTTGGCTTGATTAGTGCGAGAGGGTATTATTTACAACCGCAACATCAAGGAGAGTTTATTTTTGGCTATGCTCAACTAGAAGAAGCCCAAATAGAGCAAGGTATTTGGAAACTCTCTCAAGTGCTAACCTGAGTAATAGACCAAGGAAGTTCTTGATTAGCAAACATAGGTACAACCTCACCATACATTGCAGGTACTTTATAGGGGATGGGTTCTAAAGTTACTAATTTTTCTGGGGGGACAACTCCATAGATGCGTTGAGCATTATCAGATACAAATGCCTGTAAATTAGCGATCGCCTGATGTTTTTCAAATAACTCAACCAAAGCCTGTAAAGCAATAGGAGCAGTAAAAACCCCAGCAGCACAACCACAAGCTTCTTTTTTGTCGAGAGGATGGGGGGCAGAGTCACTACCAAACATAAGTTTAGGATGGGCTTGAATAGCAGCATTAAGCAAGGCTTCGCGATCTTCAGGACGTTTGGCGATCGGTTTGCAAAATAAATGAGGTCTTAATAGTCCGCCAGCTACATCGTCTAAAGTGATTATTAAGTGGTGCAAAGTGACTGTGGCATAAAGATTTTCATACTGGTCTAGTAATGATACTGCTTCCGCTGTCGTAATATGCTCCATAATTATTTTTAAACGTGGGAATTTCTGAGCTAAATGGGCAAAGATCGGCAAAAATAGTTTTTCTCGGTCTAAGACAAAGCCGTGAGTCTCTCCATGTACCATCAACGGAATGGCTAATTCTTCCAAGTATTTAATGGTATTTTCGACTTTATCTAAGGCTGCTACTCCAGCTTCACTATTAGTAGTCACCCCCGCAGGATAAAGTTTTACTCCCAAAATATAAGGTTTGAGTTGTTCTAATTCCTGATAACTATATTGCCGAAAAAAAACCGTCATATACGGCTCAAAAACATCTTGACCAATGATCTCCTCAATTTCTTGTATATATCCCTGTAAACGCTCAAAATTATTGACCGCAGGTACTAAATTGGGCATGACCACACCCCCTACAAAAGAATATGAACTCAAGGGAATTACTGTTTGTGCCATTGCTCCCTCACGGAAATGCAGATGCATATCCAGAGGCGACTTAATAACTACTTTGCCGATTTGATTGACCATGAATAACTTGCTTTTACTTCGTCCCAATCATTAAAATAGCCCGAGTTTAAACTCATCGCTCAAAAAGTTGATAAAACATTTCACTTTGGCAGGCTGAAAGCGATTACGGCGATAAACGACTCGAATTGGAAGAGGCTTAGGTTCGTGTTCTTCAAGAATGACTCGAAGAGATTTATTTTCAATTCCCTCACTAAAAGCCCACATGGGAGATGTACCAATACCGATACCTGCGGAAACTGCCTCTCGCAACGCAGCCGAATCATCGACTTGCAGATTTCCCCTCACCGTTACCGTAGTGTCTCGAAAACGCCATTCATTGCCTGTAGATTGTCGGGTGTAAACAATGCAATTATGGTGAATGAGATCTGAGGGTACTTGAGGTTTACCAAATTTCTCAAAATATGCTGCCGATCCTACAGCCACAAGTCTTGTTGTGCCGATTGGCTCTGAGATAAAATTGCGATCAACAAACTCACCAATCCGAATCGCTAGATCGATTCCCTCTTCTACCAAATCAACAAAGCGATCGCACATAGTTAAGTCAATTTTAATATTGGGATAGCGATCAAGAAATCGTTTCAGTCGTGGCACAATCTGCATTTGCCCAAAGGCAACAGAACAATTAACCCTTAACACTCCAAAGGGCTGCTGTCTTTTCCCTACACTAGATTCTGCTTCTGCTAAGGCTTCCAAAACTTGCTGACAGTGTTCGTAAAAGCGTTCTCCTTCATCGGTTAAGCTAACTTTGCGCGTTGATCGAACTAGTAATTGCACATCCAGATATTCTTCCAAGGCAGCAATTTGTTTGCTGATTGTTGGTTGGGTAGTATTCATTTCTCTGGCTACAGCCGAGAAATTACCCATTTCTACAGTTCTGACAAAACTTTTCATGCAAGTAATAAGATCTAACATATTCATTCTTAATAGGAATAAGTCATATTCCATTTTGCCATCTTCTCAAAGCATAAAGAATAAAGCATGATAGAAACCACGAAGCTCAATCGAGTTTCTCAACTCATTAACTAAAAAATTAATTTTAGAAAAACTATGAATACGACAACAAATTTGCAAGCTAACTTTGAAGACATCAAAAATCTAGTTTTACAAGGCAAGGCGATGGATGCTTTTGAAAAATACTATGGTGATGATGTAGTGATGCAGGAAAATGAAAATCCTGTCACAGTGGGCAAAGAAGCAAATCGCAACCGAGAATTAGATTTTTTTGCCAAAGTTACTGAATTCCGTACAGCACAAGTGAAAACTGTTGCTTATGGAGAAGATGTAATTATTTCTGAATGGTTCGTTGACTACACTCATTCTGAATGGGGTAAGGTTACGCACGACCAAGTTTCAGTACAGCGATGGAAAGATGGCAAGGTAATTCACGAACGCTTTTATTACGCAGTTTAAGAATTTTATCAAGTTAGAGCGATCGCTTCGCTTTCAGGGATTAATCGTACTAGAAGCGATCGCCCTTCCTCTCTCAATCCAAGAAGATTTATGTCACAATTACCAACCCTTTTTATCTCTCATGGTTCGCCAGATTTACCTTTACGTCCCAGTCCCACTCGTGATTTTCTGACGCAGCTTGGTAAACAACTAAAAAAGCCAAAATCAATTTTAGTAATTTCTGCCCACTACAATACTATCCATCCCATTGTAAGTGCAGCAACACAGCCTAAGACAATTCATGATTATGGTGGATTTCCATCAAAATTATCTAGTCTTAATTATCCTGCTGCTGGCGATCCTCAACTAGCACATCAAATCAATAATTTATTGCTAGAGTTCGGTTTCACCTGTGAAATTGTTACAAATCGAGGATTAGATCATGGTGCATGGGATCCTCTGATTATCATGTATCCTGATGCTGATATTCCAGTAACGCAGTTGTCGATTCAGCCTGCTCAAGATCCAGCTTATCATTTGCGTTTGGGACAAGCGATCGCACCTTTACGAGAAGAAGGTGTTTTGATTCTGGCTAGTGGAACTGCGACTCATAATCTCTGGGAAATGGATAGCGTTTTTGATGCCTCGCCACCGTCTTGGGTATCAGATTTTGCAGAATGGTTAAATCGCAAAGTAATTGCAGGAGATCGAGAAGCACTAATTAATTATCAACAGCTTGCTCCATACGCCAAGCAAAATCATCCAACTTCCGAACATCTTTTGCCTTTATTTGTAGCACTTGGTGCGAGTGGGGAAAGGGCAAAAGTCACTCAACTTCACTCCAGTTATACCTATGGAGTTTTTAGCATGGCAGCATTTTCATCTTGTATTTGCGTGAAGGAGACTCTCGGCTCTGCCGACGAGAGGAATTCGCGCACCTTTAATAATTAAGTTTTTTACATTAAATGTGGTAAAATGTGAGGCATGACTGAACGCGCCTATAAATACCGATTTTACCCAACTACCGAGCAAGAAAAACTCTTGCGACGGACAATGGGTTGTGTGCGTTTGGTCTATAACAAAGCTTTGGCAGCTAGAACAATCGCTTGGTACGACCGACAAGAGAGGATTGATTACAAACAAACGAATAGCTTGTTGACTTCTTGGAAAAAAACCGAGGAACTTGATTTTCTCAACGAGGTTAGTTGTGTGCCTTTGCAACAATGTTTGAGGCATCTGCAAAAAGCTTTTGCTAATTTCTGGGGAAAAAGAGCAAAATATCCTCGATTTAAGAAAAAAAGGAATGGTGGCTCTGCCGAATTTACCAAATCGGCTTTTAAGTGCCAAGATGGTAACTTGTGGCTGGCAAAGTGCAAAGAGCCATTAAACATAGTTTGGTCGAGATTGTTGCCCGATGGTTGTACTCCATCTACTGTTACGGTCAAACTCGACTCTAGTGGTCGGTGGTTTGTCTCTTTGCTGGTAGATGATTACACCGTTGATGTATTGCCACCAACATCTAAACAGGTTGGAATTGACGCTGGCGTTTCTAGTTTGATTAGTACCAGCGACGGTGAAAAGATAACCAACCCCAAGTATTTTAATCGGCTGTATCGCCAGCTTGCATGTGCGCAAAAGGAACTGAGTCGGAAAACCAAAGGCTCTAGTAACCGACAGAAAGCGGAACTCGAAGTAGCTAGAATACACGCCAAAATTAAAGATGCTCGTACCGATTTTTTGCACAAGTTGACAACAGATTTGGTTCGGAACAATAACTTGATTGCTATTGAAGACTTGGCAGTTAGAAACATGGTCAGAAACCACAAGCTTGCTCGTTCTATTAGCGATGCTGCTTGGGGGGAGATGTTTCGTCAACTTGAATATAAGTGTGAATGGTACGGGCGAAAACTGGTCAAAATTGACCGATTTTTCCCTAGTAGTAAACGATGTAACCATTGCGGATTCGTAATCGATAAGTTGCCTTTGGATATTCGCAGCTGGGACTGTCCTAGCTGTAAGACAACAGGCATCGATAGAGACATCAATGCAGGAAAAAATATACTCGCTGCTGGGCAAGCAGTGATTGTCTGTGGAGCGGACGTAAGACCTGATAACCATAGTGTTAAAGGGCAGTTGCGAAAAACCAGAAATGGAAAGAAACAGAAACCTAAGTCGTGAGTCTTAGGAATCCCTCGGCTCTGCCGACGGGAGGAAGTCAATTCTTTAATCACCTTCAAAAAAAACTAAATCTTAAATTAGAAGGCATTATGGCACTTGGTTTACTGGTCAAAGGAGAATGGCAGACAGCCTGGACAGAACATAATGAGCAAGGCGAATTTCAGCGTATGTCTACGCAGTTTCACAACTGGGTTACGGAAGATGGTTCTAGTGGTTTCAAAGCCGAGCGCGATCGCTATCATCTTTATGTTTCCTTGGGATGTCCTTGGGCAAATCGTACTGCAATTATGTGGAAATTGAAAGGACTGGAAGATACTATCGGGCTTTCCATTGTCGATCCTGTAATCAGCGATCGTGGTTGGAAATTTTCAGATTATGCTGGTTGTATTCCCGATAACGTCAATAATACCAACTATCTCCATGAAATCTATACAAAAGCAATACCTGATTACACAGGGCGCGTGACAGTTCCCGTATTATGGGATAAGCATACTAAGACCATTGTTAATAATGAATCCCGTCAGATTATTCGGATGCTTAATTCGGAATTTAATGCGTTTGCTAAACAGCCTGAACTTGATTTCTACCCCAATCATCTCCAAAACACAATTGAAGAAATTTGCGATCGCATCTATCAACCAATTAACAATGGTGTTTATCGAGCGGGATTTGCAACTTCACAAATGGCTTATGAACAAGCAGTAAAAGAATTATTTAAGGCTTTGGATTATTGGGAGGAAGTATTGGGTAAACATTCCTATCTTTGTGGTGATAGGGTTACACTGGCAGATTGGTGTCTATTTACCACCTTATTTCGTTTTGAACTTGCTTATTATGGATTGTTTAAATGTAATCTTAAACATTTGCAAGATTATCCAAATTTATGGAACTATCTTTTTTCGCTTTATCAGATTCCTGGTGTCAAAGAAATGTGCAGTGTCGATCATGTAAAGCGACTTTATTATATAGGCATTCCAGAAATTAACCCCAATCGAATCGTACCACTTGGAACACCCGAAAAATATATCGATAATCCTTAGTAGTTGACGAATTTTTACTGAATAAGGCACAAATATCAACTTGCTTCAAAAAACCTTTAAATCTCTTTTACCTGTTGCTTATTCCCTGTTAGGATTTAACTGACCTTTTTCTGTTTCTAGATATCGACAAAATAAGTCCTAACTATGACTATTCCTTTCGATCCTACTGCTGCTCAAAAACGTATCGATCAATTTTGGCGTCTTCCTGCTAGCTTTGGTATGGAAAGAAATGCTTATCACAACTATCTTAACGAAATAGTCAGCGATCGCTATGCTCTCATCAACGGCTTACAATTATTACGGGACGAACTACAACTTGCTGCTTATAGCAAGACGGACATGGAGATTTGTGGGGCAGATCTGAGTATACCTAGTGTGATCACAACTCTAGCTTATACCAACTGTGGCGATCGCATTCACCAGGGAGAAGCAACTAAACGCTATCGGGATGTTGTAGCCTCGCGCTTTGCAACCTTGTCTGAAATTGGCGAACTAAAACTAGAGGCATTTTTCCCTGCTGGTGGCGGTACAGACGATGGCGCAACCTTAGCTCATGTCACTGTTGCTCATCAGATGGACGAACCATTACGCAGACGACTATATGAAGGAAATCCGCAGTCAATGGTACTAGTAGCAGTGGATCTGAAAACCCACGTAGGACGTTTAGAAGTAGAAGGTAAACGCATCTATGGTAAAACTCAAGAATCTCCTTGGCGACAACCCCGTCATGCCTGTGGTGCAGTAGTAGGCGCGTTGACTGACTATCATCCCCACAATATGATTCATCGTCGTATTCGGGATGATTTAGGGGAAAAAAACTTTCAATTTCTTTCTAGTAATCAAATTTTTACTGATGATGGTATAGATATCACCATGACAGTAGCAGCAGCTATTGTTGCTATTCGAGGTGTCCGTAATACTGCTATGGCAATGACCCAAGAAATAGATGAGCGCGGACTCGCCCATTTAACGGCAAGCACCACAGTCAATCGTCCTTCACGGGATGATTTGGTAATTTATTTAGCTAGAGCGACAGTATTTGATGGTAAAGTACGTATCCAAAGCTTAGGAACAAAGGCAGAACTTTACAGTGGGAAACTTATTAAATATGCAGGTGAACTGAGATTGCAATTAACTTATGATAATTTGGATGCTGAACATTTACCTGTAGAGGAAATTCCCTATAAAATTAAGTATTCTGGACTGTAGTAGTAGTCTGTCAATTGTTAATAAAAAAAATGAAACTTAAATATAGAATTAATATAATTTGGAGCGATGAAAATGACTGCTACTTAGTTGGTTTACCCGATTTTCCAGGTCAACAATGGCGGACTCATGGCGAAACCTATTCAGAAGCTTTTAAACATGGTATGGAAGTAATGGAAGAGTTACATTTGGCAGCGATTAATGGAGATATACCAATACCTGATGTTGTAACGGCAGAGTCTACGGAATTTCAAACTGCTTGACATCCACCCTCCAGCATAGCTGGGGGATTCCCCAAGCTAAATACCCAGGATAAGTTCTTCATTCAACCAGCAACCTTAGTTAAACTTGTTTCCAAATCTAACCAGAGGGTCATCTGTCCTGAAGCGTTTACTCCATATTCTGGAGCGGTTACGGATTGCCCACCCGTACCTTTAAAAAGAATGTTTTTTGCTGCATTATGATCGCGACAAAGCACAGTACCGCAAGTACAAATATGAGTGCGAGTACTAAGTGATTTTTTGATTCGATTACCACAATTACTACAATCTTGTGAAGTATATTTTGGGTCAACACAAATGATTTCTCGATTGAAAATGCACCCAAAATACAAGAGCCATTCTCGAAAAATTGACCAACCAACATCACTAATAGACAAAGCCAATTTATGATTTTTAACTAAGCCTCGAACATTGAGGTTTTCTAACACGATTACATCATTAGATGTACAAAGAGTTCTTGCAGTTTTGACTACAAAGTCTTTCCTCTGTCTAGAAACCTTTAAATGTTTTCTAGCTAATCTATTTATAGCCTTACGTCTATTGTTACTCCCTTTTTTCTTCTTAGATACCTGTCTTTGTCTTCTTTTGAGAAGCTTTAAGAACTTTCTCAATAATCTAGGATTATCTACTTTGTTATTATTTGAATCGGTATAGAAATGATTTAAGCCTAAATCTATTCCAATCTTTTTATTAGTGATTTCGATTTTCTCGTTTCTTTCGAGATCAAGACAAAATTGAGCATAATAGCCATCAGCACGCTTAATTAATCCAACTCTTTTAATAAGTTTTCTGTCGTAAAAATGTAAATCGCGACTACCGATTAATTTCATTTTACCAATGCCAAAGCCATCAGTCATTGTGAGATATTTTCTGTCATCAGACAATGACCAACCGCAAGTTTTATACTCAACAGAGCGTGAGTTTTTTTTGAAACGAGGATATCCTTTCTTTCCTTTTATTCCTTTTTTACAGTTATCAAAAAAACGAGATATAGCAAACCATATTCTTTCGGCTGATGCTTGTCTTGCCATTGAATTTAACTTTTTAACCCAAAGATAATCAATATTATCTGCTAAAACTTTTGTATATTTATTTAAAGCAAATCGGTTAATCTTATCCTCTTTTTTCCCATCCATCCAATATCTTAAACAAGAATTACGGATGAATTGAGCAGTACGAATAGCTTCATTAATTAACTGCTTTTGGATAGCACTGGTTTTTAACTTATATTCAAAGACTAGCATCGACCTATATTATTGCTACAATTTGAAGATATCATATTTACCAAAAAAAGCTTTTAGCTTAGGGAATCTTAAAGCTACTTCTTCAAAAGCTGTGTGGAAAAATTTTGAATCGACACTTTCAACTGGATTAGTTAAAGCTTTTAGTAAATCGTCTTTATAACTTCTAGTTCTAGTCATCGCCTCTGCTATGGAGTCCTGTTGAATACTTATACTTTGGTTATCAAGAAGTCAGATGTAGGGGCGCAAGGCTTGCGCCCTAAAAGCTCTGTTAGGAACAGGTCGAACTATCATTTATATTTGACCGCAATTAATTCTCCCTTGTGGAAGTCTTTCTCCTGCATTATTGGTGGGATAGGCGGTTAAAATTACTCGACCATCCTCGCTAACTTTAATCCCCCTAGCTAGTTGAATCTTGCCTCGACTGGTTTCTATAGGTTCGGGAATAGCCGATGCAGAAGTTATTTCACCATTGATGAGCAGATTTTGAGAAGTTAATGGTTCTTCTGGAGTAGGAGGTATACCACCTTTACCATTTATGACTAAACCGTTCTTAGCTGCTGCTTCTCTGTTAGCTTGACAAGCTTGTTCGGTAGTTTGTTCTGGTTCGACTACATTGGTTGGTAATTCTGTTGCACCCTGAACAGGATTAATACTGTTAATATTAATATTAACAGTGCCGTCTAAACCTAAGACATCAGAACTAGCATCTAAATCGTTGTTATTATTCCTGATAAAATTGCCTGTTTCGTCATTAATCGCATCTCTTGTCTCTAGTCCAAAGATTTGCTCAACATTAAGGTTAATATCACCGCCTATTCCCTGCTCCGCAGTAGCAACCAAATCATTACCACTACCATTACTGGGATAAGCCACAATAAATCGAGCATCAATATTTAAATTACCACCATTAGCATCACCAAAAGCCTGAGCGGAGATAAAACTGTTACCTTGTAAAGTAATATCTTCTGCAACTTGCAAATCTATTGTGCCACTTTCTTCAGTTTTTCCAAGGGCAAATTGAGTAGCTGCCTCAATTCTCGCTTCATTTACCAAGTCAATATTATTAGCTTCAATAACAATGTTTCCTGGCTTTCCTGTTCCTGGGTTATTTTCTCTTATATTGTCAAAATTGGTAGCTTCAATTGTGCCACCATTGGCGATGGTTAAGCTATCTGTGCGAACAAAAACATTACCACCATTACCATTTTCATTGAGAGCGTTAGCAGATATCCCACTGCGAAAACGAGAAATGAAGCCGCTAATAAATATAGATTCTGTAGCGGTAATATCTACCTCCCCTGCATTTCCCTGACCGAAAGTAGAAGCATCAACTCTGCCTCCATTGGTCAGAGTGAGGTTGGAAGTAGAAATCCTTACCCCTCCTGCATCTCCTTTTGCACCTTGTTCAACAAAACTAGTCACACCACTAGGAAAACCTTCTGAATCTTCTCCATCAAAAGTGAGGTCGCCTGTGGCGGTAATATTCACCGAACCTGCATTTCCCTGACCAAAAGTAGAAGCATCAACTCTGCCTCCATTAGTCAGAGTCAGATTATTAGTCGAGATAGTTACCCCCCCAGCATTTCCTACTGCACCTGGATTAACTTGACTAGTCACACCACTGGGAAAACCTTCTGAATCTTCTCCATCAAAAGTGAGGTCGCCTGTGGCGGTAATATTCACTGCCCCTGCATCCCCTTGACCGAAAGTAGAAGCATTAACATATCCTCCATTGGTCAGAGTTAGATTATTAGTCGAGATATTTACCCCTCCTGAATTTCCTGCTGCATCTGAAGTAACCTGACTACTTACACCACTGGGAATACCTCCTAAATCTTCCCCATCAATAGTTATATCGCCTGTAGCGGTAATGTTGACTGCTCCTGCATTTCCCTGACCGAAAGTAGAAGCATCAACTCTTCCGCCATTGGTTGCTTCTAAAGAACCTGTATTGATTATAATATTGCCTGAATTGCCTACTCCTCCAGGATAAACTTGATTGCCAATACCACCATTATCAAGAGTGAGCTTTTCAGTCACATCGATCACAATATCCCCTGCTTGCGCTTCGGCAGAAGTAGATTCTGGTCTAATACCTGTTCTAATGACGCTAGTGCCAAACTCTCCTGCCGTTAAATTTAAGTTACGAGCATTGACGGCAATATTACCTCCCCCTGTTCCCATCGCATCAACAAAAGCACCATTGCTCAAGGTGATATTTGCTTTGGTTATATCTTCAGGAAAACTGAAACTACCATCTTCATTGATACCTACTGTCCCAGCTTGCGACAAACCACCTAACTGTATATTTCCCCCACGAGCAGTAGCTTGACCAGCTTCAAAGTTAAGATTTCCGCCAATAAATGCTAAATTATTCCCTGGTAAAACTTCTAAGCCTACCAATTCTCCAGCACTATCTTGTACGATTGAACGATTAACAATAGGTTGAGGATTATCTCTTAAATTCAAACCAATCGGCGCATTAATTGTTAACACAGGTGGATTTTGTAAATCTGTCGCGCTAAATTCCCCATCCTCAAACAAAATACTACTGGCACTACTGCCATAAAACGAACCGCCGACATCTAATCTGGCATTCTCCCCAAAAATAATTCCAGCAGGGTTAATCAAAAATAAATTCGCACTACCGTTAGCACTAATCAAACCATCGATGTTGGATATATTACCGCCAGTTACACGAGAGAAAATATTAGCAATATCAGTGGCATTTAAAAAAGCAGCCTCGTTGCCAGTATTAACCGAAAAATCTTGAAAACTATGAAATAAATTACCGCCTCGTGTTTCTCCTCCTGTTATTTCCGCCACATTACCGTTTTGAGTGACTTGAGTATTAACTGTACCGTCAGAGGTAACTTGAGCGAGGGAGATATCGCTGGAGAGGTAGAGAAAGCCAAGAGGTGCGATTCGTTGATACCCGAATCCTCTGGAAACCAGAGAGCATAAGGTATCCAAGTGATGGCGGAGAGAAAACCGCAATATAGCTTGAACTGTCTCATGGGATGTGGGTTCAAGTCCCACCACTACGGAGAT
>JBOFLX010000089.1:0-57993 GCA_051658085.1 Waterburya sp. | reverse complement strand
GTTTGCAATTACCAGTGAGTTTCTTGGCGGCATCTTTGAAGGTCGATTTGATATTTTCTGTCAGCTGCATTTCTAGATTTCAATTGAGAATTTGTTATCTTTATAAGATGCCTGGGATTCCATTAATCCGCAAGTCCCTTAGCTATTTTGGCGTGTAATTTAGCTATTCTTAATTGCGCTTTTTTCCAGTTATTAGAACCGATTATTTTATGGCGATTTAACCACTGTAATCTAGACAATCTTTTTTCATAATTTTTATAAGCTTTTGCTCCTTCAAATACAATTCCCGTACTCAAGTAAGCTAAAGTTTTAATTCCTAAATCTACTCCTACTTTCTCAACTACTTTAGTAGTTGTTTTTGGCTCTATTTCTAGTTTGTAACTGATAAACCAACTGTCTGCTTTTCTTGAGATGGTGACGTTTTTGGGCTTATATCCTTGTGGCAATCTCTCATAAGTCCTCAAAATTCCAATTTTGGGAACTTGAATTTTAAAGTGATCTACTACTTTGATTGTGCCATCTAGAGTAAAACTGTCATTACGTCCTTTTTTCTTAAACTTAGGTGGTAAGGATGTTTTTTTAAAGCATCTATCCCAAGCTTCTCTCAATTGCCTTAAAGCAAACTGCGGAGCGCATTTTGAAGATTCATAATACCAGGGATTATCAGGCTTAACCATTGCTACCAACCATTTATGCAGGTCGATAGCAGAAGGAAACTTAATTTTCTCCTCTGGATTATTTTTATTGTTATCTAAAATTTGCTTAGTCAAACCTAATCCCCAATTCCAAGCATGACGAGCTACACCAGCGTTTTTAGCCATCTGTATCCGCTGCTGATTGTTGAGCTTGAGTTTAGTCTTAAATCCTAGTAACATAGTTTTAGTATACGGTATATTTATGTACAATAAAACGACTAGAAGTAAAGATTTCTGACGAAGAAGCATTGATTTTAAAACAGTACTGTAAACAATCTGAGAAGACAAAAACTGATGTAATAAGATCCTATATTCGCCCCTCGAAAGCGAAAGGTAAAGAAAGTGAGCAATAGTTAGCGTTTGGGGAACTGTTATTGAACCCTCATCATCAATCATTGAACGAAGGTAGAAGGCAGAGGGCAGAAGGCAGATAATCCTCTGACAAACAGACAAGTGGCACTTTATTAAGTAAATTACGTCCAGTTTTTGATAGCTTGAGGAAAGAAAAAAATATCACAATTAAATTAATTAACTATGCTGCTTAATAAATCACCCTTTAAATCCCTATTGACTGCTTTAACACTCGCCACTTGTACCATCGGCGGAGTTCATACCCTAGCTGTTGCTCAAGGAACACCTGGTTTAGTCCTTTTTGGCAATCAAGATACAGATGTTTTAAACTATTATCTAGATTTTGGTGGGGTTGCCGAACAGCGCGATCGCTATCGCCTCAGAATTCCCAAAAATAAATTACCCAATGGTGCAACTCAGTTGGTAATTTCTTATCCTGATTATTTTGACGGTAAATTTGATACCGATAAAATTGAAGTTAGACCCAACAAAGATAAAAAACAAGCATTACCCCTAAAATCTGTTTCTTGGGATGAAAAAAATAGATTTGTCAAAATCGATCTAGCTCAGCCTCTAAAAAATCCCAAACAATTAGAATTAGTCTTTTCTAATGTTCGTAATCCTGAAGTAGGTACATATTATTTTTACGCGCAAGTAGTTCCTGCTACTGGCACTCCAGTCCCTCAAAGGATTGGGGCATGGGTATTGAATATTAATCCTTAATTTTATAGTAAAATTATAGATTGTGGCTTTTTGTCAAGCACAATAGATAACATTTATTGAGGAAATATCAGTGACTCAGCGTACTTTGGGCGGAACCAACCGCAAACAAAAAAGAAAGTCTGGTTTTCGCGCTCGTATGCGTACCAGCAACGGCAAAAGAGTAGTTCAGGCGCGTCGTAAAAAAGGTCGTTATCGTCTGTCAGTTTAATCAGTGTGGGATTGCCACAAGCCCATCGGCTGAGAAATCGACGCGACTACAGGACTGTTTACGAAAAGGGATTCCGTCGTTACAGTCCTCATCTAACTCTGATCGCACTTGCTCCTAGTGAGCAATTAAATATATTGGCAGCACCGAAAACTAAGTTCGGCATCTCAATTAGTAAAAAAGTTAGTAAAAAAGCCGTAGTTCGTAATCGTCTAAAAAGACAGATTAAAGGTGTGATTAGAACCAAGCTGCTGTCAATCTCTCCTGGTTGGAAGCTCATAATTGTTGTTAAACCAAAAGCAATTGAATGCAAATATGAACATTTTTTGCGAGAATTAGAAGAGTTATTAAAACAAGCAAAGATAATCAATGGGCATTAAAGAAGAGGTTTATTACGAAGGTGGCCCTCACGTTGGGGATTTAATCTTTAATATATTATTAGCGTTTACCGTAATTTGTATTCCCTTGACTGTAGGAGCGATCGTTCGAGCTTTATGGCTACGCTATCGTATTACTGATCGTAGAATTTCTGTGATTGGTGGTTGGATGGGTAGACAAAGAACAGATATTATTTATTCTGAAGTTATCAAAATAGTAAAAGTTCCCAGAGGAGTTGGATTATGGGGAGACTTAGTGATCACCCTCAGAGATAAAAGTCGTCTAGAAATGCGCGCAGTTCCTCAATTCCGCGAACTCTACGACTATATCTCGGAAAAAGCAGCAGCAAAAACAGGTAGACCTTTAGAAGCAATTCAAGTTAACTAAACTAACCCCCATTAAAAGTTAAAATTAGTCTGACCTACGGGCGATCGACTAAACTGGACTAAAAATTATAGTTATTCCATCAAGGCTGGACAGATTAAAAAATGGATTTTGGTATCGGCTTTCTTTCAAACAACATCATGCTCCCAATCCTGGATTTTTTCTATGGGATTGTTCCGAGTTATGGTTTTGCAATTATCGCTCTGACAGTTGTAATTCGTCTAGCGGTTGTGCCTCTTAGCGCGGGGCAAATTCGCAATATGCGTAAGATGAAGATTGTGCAACCTTTAATGAAGGAGCGACAAGAACAGATCAAACAGAAGTATAAAAATGACCCAGAAAAACAACGAGAAGAAACAGCAAAAGTAATGCAGGAGTTTGGTAATCCTCTGGCTGGATGCCTTCCTCTCCTGTTACAAATGCCAATTTTATTTGCTTTGTTTGCCACTTTGAGAGGATCGCCGTTTACCAACACTCCTTATGATATCAATGTGCAAATTTTGCCAAGAGAGCAGATAGAAAGAATTGCTCCGCAGCCTTTTGTAACTAAGCCTAAAAATATTTATATTGAAGACGGAGTACATGAAAAAATTGCTGCGATTTTACCTGGTGGCAGTAAGCTAGCCGTTGGCGAAAATACTCAGGTAGAACTGCAAACTCCTGAAGGTAAATCTTTGCAAACATTAATCAAAGAACATACCAATAGTAATGTTGAGCCTAGTTTAAATGTTACTAAAGGCTCGGAAAGAATTAAGCTTAATCAGGATGGAACTATTACAGCCCTAGAGCCAGGTGAGGCGACAATTCAAGTCACTGTCCCTGGTATTGCTGCGGATACTGGCTTTTTGTTTATTGAAAAACTTGGACGAGTTGGCGTTACCAACGAAGAAGGCAATATCAACTTTGACATTTTGATTATGGTCTTGCTGTTTGGTGTAGGAATGTATGTGAGTCAACAACTGACTGCTGGACAAAGTGGCGGTGCTGGTGCAGACCAACAACAGGCAGTCAATAAAATTACGCCTTTACTGTTTAGTGGAATGTTTTTATTCTTTCCCCTACCTGCTGGGGTACTGATGTATATTGTGGTAGCTAATTTTATCCAAATTGCTCAGACTTGGTTTTTGATGCGAGAACCTTTACCAGAAGAGTTGCAAAAAATCCTGGAAGAACAAGAAAAAGCAGAAGCTGCTGCTAAAAGAGATTCTCTGCCCTTTGAGCGCAAGCGTTCTAAAAAGAAAGAAAAAACTTCGGGTTAATAACTATCAACGATTGTGGAAAATCAACTTCAGTCAGGTAAAAATTGGTTAGAGCAGCTTTTAGATTGTATGGGGCTGGCTGCTACTGTAACTACAGAGGGGTTTGAGACAGTAAAAACTGATTTAAACTCTAATTGGTTAAATATTGACATTAGTAGTTTAAATCCAGAACAAAAACAACAGCTAATTGGTAAACATGGCGAAGGTATAGATGCAATTCAATATCTAGCCAATACTATACTCAATTTAAATGCAGATCCAGACTTACAAAGCTCTTTTGTGATTGAATTAGATGGCTACCGAGTTAAACGCAACCAAGAATTAGCTGTCTTAACTCAAGAAGCAATAGACAAGGTAAGAACAACAGGACAAGAAGTAGAAATCCCAGGATTATCTTCAGCAGAAAGGAAACAAATACATTCTTTGCTTCAGGATATTGAAGATTTAGCTAGCGAAAGCCGAGGACAAGAACCAGATCGAAGATTAATCCTGCGATTCTGTAAAGCAGACGCTAGGCAATAATGCTAAACGCGATCGCTTTTGCGATTACCCTTCGGGTACGCTGCGCGATGAGGCGTTTGCGAAGCTGCCGTAGGCATAGCCTCCGCTACGCGATCGCAACTGCCCTAACTGTGATTTTTAGCACGCTCTTAACAAACTTAGATAAGAAATGGAAGCGATATATATCCCCCATTTGCTCAAAGCCCCAAAACGCCAAGCAGAAATTATAGTTGATGATTTGATTGCTGGCTTAAATACCCTAACCCCCGTAAAAGGTACAATAACCGTGCGCCACGGGGGCAATTTTTTAGAAGTAAAAGCCCAAGCAGAAACAATTATTACTTTAGTTTGCGATCGCTGTTTACAACATTACAATCACCGTCTGGTAATTGATACTTCAGAATTAATTTGGTTGGAATCGGAATTAGACAATACAGTCGACCTGCCAACCGAAAGAGAAGTTTCTCTTGAAGATTTATCTGAAACCCTTTCCCCCAACGGTCATTTTGAACCAGAAAGCTGGCTTTTTGAACAATTATCCTTAGCTCTACCCCTGAGACAAGTATGCGGTGAAAACTGTCCAGGAGCAGCTAAAACATCCTCTGAAGGACAAAATCAGTTAGATAGTCGTTGGTCTACTTTAGCAGCCTTAAAAGAGCAATTAAAAAACAATCAGTAATAAGTAATTACTGAAGCTCCCCTCGCATTACCGTTACCGCTTGTCCTTGAAGAAAAACGCGATCGCCTCCATCGTAATCAATTTTAACTACACCACCGCGACTAGAAGCCTGATAAGCTAAGAAGTGATTTTTTGACAAGCGATCGCGCCAATAAGGAGCAAGACAACAATGGGCTGCTCCTGTAACTGGATCTTCTTCTATACCTACCCCTGGAGCGAAAAAACGTGATACAAAGTCATATTCAGAATCCGCTGCTGCCAAACTAGTAACAATGACATTTGAGATTGGTAATTGTTTAAGCAGAGTAAAATTAGGTTTCATTTGTTGTACCGCTTCAGCAGAATTAATTTCTACTAAATAACCCAAAGAATTATAAGCAAAACTTTTGATTCCTACTCCCAAAGCATCTTGTAATTTAGTAATGGGCGGTATCTCTTGAGAGCGATTAACTGGAAAATTTAACTCAATCCAATTATCTTCATATTTAGCCGTCAATAAACCACTTTTTGTTTGAAAGTTAATGGTTTGACCTGTAGAAGCATAACCCTCTGTCCACAAGACGTGCGCGCTTGCTAAGGTAGCGTGACCACACAAAGGAACTTCAGTTGTAGGAGTGAACCAACGTAAATTATAATCTTGCTCTTGCTTAATTAAAAATGCTGTTTCCGATAAATTCATTTCTTGGGCTACTGACTGCATCCAGCGTTCATTTTGAGCTGTTTGTAGAATGCACACAGCAGCAGGATTACCTTGAAAAATTTGATTAGTAAAGGCATCAACTTGAATTATTGTTTGTTTCATTGCTATTTTGGTGAAATCACAGCGTCTCCTGATTTGGCGTTTCCTGATTCCCAACGCTCTAAATATCAATATGGATTAAGTTTGCACAAAAATATACAAAAAAGCCGAAGAATTTTTGTTTTGATGAGAGAAAGATAGTGCAGCTTTGCGCTACTAAGACCCAAAGTCCATACAATAGTAAATAAATAATACAGACTAAGTAAATCAGATGAAGTCTCATAATACATCTTGCCTAATGTCCTTTTTGGGACTCAGTGTTGCTACTAGCCCTTTTATTCTCAGTATTTTGACTTTATATTTACTGACAGAATTGATGACCGAATTGGGCAAAGCCAGCGAAGAAATATTTCGTTCAGAACGTCTGCCGATTTTAAATTTTCCCAATTTTGACGACAATTAAGACAATTAATTTTTTTAGCTATTTTGCTTTAGAAACTCCTGTAATGATTTAATTTACTTACCAAATTACGACATTTACTACATACGCCAAGCAGAGGTTTTTATGAGTTCGGTTGTTCAATCTTCGATCGCGCAACAAGAAGAAGTTGGTGTACTTGCTACTTCTCATCTACTACTACGCCATCGACAAAAATTAATAGAAGATTTATGGAAGTCTGTGCTGCGCTCTGAATGTGGTCAAGAAATGCTTGATCTCCTGCAACAAATGCGTTCTCTTTCTTCTGCGGAAGGGCAAGTAACAGATACGTTCTCTCAATCTTCAGTACCACAGTTAATCGAGAAGTTACCCCTTAATGATGCAATTCAGGCTGCTCGTGCTTTTGCACTTTATTTTCAATTGACTAATATAATTGAACAACATTACGAATCTCGAGAACAAAAACTGTCTCGACGTGTTACTCATAATTTTGCTGCTCAACAAAACTCTCATGGTAGTAGTTCTTCAACTAGTACTAAAGTAGTTCCTATCAATGCTCACGAGTCTCAAATAGAAAATTTGGGAGACAAGTATTTGGTAGAACCCAGTATATCTAGCAGCAATAAAGCAGGTCTATTTCATTGGCTGTTTCCGTATCTGAAAGAGATTAATATGCCACCTCTAATGCTGCAAAGATTATTAGATCAATTGGATATTAGACTGGTGTTTACAGCCCACCCCACAGAAATTGTGCGTCATACCATTCGTAAAAAGCAGCGACGCATTTCTCTAATTCTGGAACAATTGGATTTGGCAGAAGAAGCAATGCGCGAAATGGGTTTAGCTAATTCTTGGGAAGCTAACGAAGCGACTATGCAACTGACAGAGGAAATTCGTCTTTGGTGGCGTACTGACGAACTCCATCAGTTTAAACCCAAAGTTTTAGATGAAGTTGATTACGCTTTACACTATTTCCAAGAAGTTTTATTTGATGTAATTCCGCAATTAGCTTGTCATCTTAAACAGTCATTAAATGCTTCTTTTCCTAATTTAGTCGCTCCTACTCACAATTTTTGTTATTTTGGTTCTTGGGTAGGTGCCGATCGCGATGGCAATCCTTTTGTTACACCACAAGTAACTTGGGAAACTGCCTGTTATCAAAGAAGTATTGTTATTGAAAAATATCTGAAGTCGATTGAGCAACTACAAGAGTTATTAAGTCTTTCTCTGCACTGGAGTGATGTGCGACAAGAACTTTTAGACTCTTTAGAGCAAGATCAGCAACAGATACCAGAAATTTATGAAGAATTGGCAATTCGTTATCGTCAAGAACCTTATCGTCTGAAGTTAGCTTATATTGCCCAAAGGTTACAAAATACTTTAAAACGAAATCAAACTTTAGCTTCAGTTGCAGGTAGACAAGCAATTTCAGAAATTAAAATTGACAATGTATATGCTTCAGGAGAAGAATTTGTCGCCGAATTAAAATTGATGCAGAATAGTTTGGCTGCTACGAGTTTAAACTGTCGGGAGTTAGATAATTTAATCTGTCAAGCAGAAGTATACGGCTTTACTTTGGTGGAACTAGATTTTCGTCAAGACTCTTCTCGTCATGCTGAGGCGATCGCCGAAATTACTGCTTATTTACAAGTTCTTCCCAGACCTTATAGCGAACTTTCAGAAACCGAGAAAACCGCTTGGCTAATTCAAGAATTAAAAACTCGCCGACCTCTGATCCCAGCCGAAATGCCCTTTTCCGAGGCAACTTGTGAAACCATTGAAACTTTTAGAATGCTGCGTCTGCTGCAACAGGAATTTGGACGTGGTATCTGTCAAACCTACATCATTAGTATGACTAACTTCGTCAGTGATGTCTTAGAAGTTTTATTACTCTCACAAGAAGCTGGACTATATGACCCTGCTACCTGCCACACTAGCGTTAGAATTGTCCCTCTGTTTGAAACTGTAGAAGACCTAAAACGCGCTCCCAAGGTGATGCGAGAGTTATTTGAATTACCCCTCTATCGAGCAGCTTTAGCAGGAGGATATCAACACGTAGCCACTGTTAAAGAACAAAATATTTCTACAGAAAATAGTACTATTCCTCTAAAACCCGCTAATCTTCAAGAGGTAATGTTAGGTTACTCCGATAGTAATAAAGATTCAGGTTTCTTGAGTAG
Organism: Waterburya sp.; assembly: GCA_051658085.1. Lineage (GTDB taxonomy): Bacteria > Cyanobacteriota > Cyanobacteriia > Cyanobacteriales > Xenococcaceae > Waterburya. Next base: position 49,460 of record JBOFLX010000089.1, on the reverse strand, counting down.
TAACTGGGAGATTCATAAAGCTCAACGGGCATTACAAAAAGTTGCCTCCGAATTTGGGATATCCTTGCGTATTTTTCATGGTCGTGGTGGTTCGGTTGGTCGTGGTGGTGGCCCTGCATATTCGGCGATTTTGGCTCAACCAACGGATACAATCAAGGGCAGAATTAAAATTACTGAACAGGGAGAAGTATTAGCATCCAAATATTCCCTACCAGAATTAGCTTTATATCATTTAGAAACTATGACTACAGCAGTAATTCAGTCTAGTTTATTAGGTAGTGGATTTGATCGGGTAGAGCCTTGGAATCAGATTATGGAAGAATTATCAGCGCGCTCGCGCTCTGTGTATCGAGCTTTAATTTACGAACAACCAGATTTTGTCGATTTTTTCCATTGTGTGACTCCTGTAGATGTCATCAGTCAACTACAAATTGGCTCTCGTCCCTCTAAGCGTCCTGGTAAAGGCAATGCTAATAAGAAAAAAGACATGAGCAGTCTGCGAGCAATTCCTTGGGTATTTAGTTGGACACAAAGTCGTTTCTTATTACCTGCTTGGTATGGTGTTGGTTCAGCTTTACAAGGGTTTCTCGAACAAGAACCACAAAAAAATCTTGATCTTCTGCAATACTTTTATGTTAAGTGGCCTTTCTTTCGAGTCGTAATTTCTAAAGTTGAAATGACTCTAGCAAAAGTAGATCTACAAATAGCTGAACACTATGTGAAGGAATTATCTCAACCAGAAGATTTAGAACGTTTCCAAAAGTTATTTGCCCAAATTGCTCAAGAATACTATTTAACTAAAGATTTAATTCTTAAAATTAACGGTCAAAAGAAACTGCTGGATGGCAATCCTGAGCTACAAAGATCGGTACAATTGCGTAGTGGTACGATTATCCCTTTGGGCTTTTTACAGGTAGCTCTAATTAAACGTCTACGTCAATATGATAAATCCCAAGTACTCCATTTCCGCTTTAGTAAAGAAGAATTATTGCGTGGCGCAATGTTGACGATTAACGGTATAGCTGCGGGAATGCGGAATACGGGCTAAATTTAATATCTGCCTATAGACTTCTTTTCTGAGATTATTAAAATAATCGAAGATATCTTGTGCGAATAAATGGAGATTCTAATTGTTGAAGACGAAAGAGAAATTGCCGAAATTATTCAAGAATGTTTGGAAGCAGAAGGGTTTTCTTGTCGCGTCTGTCATGATGGTCACTCCGCTCTGCGACTTCTTGCTGAACAACAACCCGATTTAATTATCCTGGATATCAGACTACCTGGAATAGACGGCTTGGAAGTATGCGCTCAAATTCGTCAACAACAAGTAACTCGTGATCCTTATATTTTAATGTTAACTTCCAGAGGCGAAGAAATCGATCGCATTATTGGTTTATCAACAGGCGCAGATGATTACTACATCAAGCCTTTTAGTCCCAGAGAATTAGTTGCCAGAATTAGGGCATTATTACGCCGTCGTCTACGAGATGGAGGCGATCGCACTGAGTTATTGCGAACTAAATCTTTTTCTATTAATCTCGAAAAACATCTTGCCCATCGTCATCTTCAGGTGGAATCATCAGAAAATTTAGATTTATCAACTTCTGAATTTAAGTTGTTAACTTTATTTGTGAAACATCCAGGCAGAGTCTGGGAAAGAGGACAACTGATAGAAAAACTCTGGGGAGATGATTTTTTTGGGGAAGAAAGAGTAATTGATACGCATATAGCTAGATTAAGGAAAAAAATTGAACCTCACCCCAGTAAACCACAATTTATTAAAACCGTAGTCGGAGTAGGCTATAAGTTTGAAGATTTATAAATAGTAATTAGTAATTAGTGATTAGTGATTGGTGATTGGGAACTGGGAATTAGAGATTACTAAAAACTAAAAACTAAAAGCCTAAAAACAGTAATCAGTAATTAGTAATCATTAATGACTACGCTCAATTTACAGGCTCGACTTTTCTTTTCTCATATTTTGGTAATGATTGTTGGTGTGGCTGCCTCCTCGGCAGTGGGCAATTTTTTTTCACCTCGCTTTTTTCAAATTCATTTGAGAAATTTAGAAGACCAAGGCTTGACTATTGGTGCTGCTAATGTGCAACTTTTGGAAGTATTTGAAACTGCTTGGACTAGAGGTAATTTATGGTCTTTTTTTATTGGTACTCTGGCAGCTACAATTCTTAGCTACTGGGTTGCCAAGCGTATTGTTCAGCCATTAAATCAATTAGAAAAAATTGTCTATCAGTTTGCTAATGGTAAATTGGATGAGCGAATGCCTAATTTGGAAATTCCTGAATTAAATCGCTTGGCAATGAGTTTTAATCGTATGGTAGCCAGTTTAGAACAAGCAGAAGCCAAAAGACGAGAAATTATTGATGATTTGACTCATGAATTACGAACTCCTCTAACTATTATTCGTGGTCGTTTAGAAGAAATTGCCGATGGTATTATCGTGCCTAACTTGACAATTTACTCGCAACTAGTCAAGGAAACAAAGCGATTACAACGTTTAATTAATGATTTACAAGAGCTTTCTCAGGCAGAAGCAGGGAATTTAACTCTTAAGCTTCAGCCAGTTAACTTACGCTACCTTCTCAAGCCATTGGTAGAAAGGTTCACTGAACAATTGCTCGATAGCGATCGCGTTTTGATTTTAGACTGTCCAACTAATTTACCTTATGTCACCCTTGATAGCGATCGCGCTGAACAAATTTTAGTCAATTTATTAAGTAATGCGATTCGTCATACCCCCGAAGGTTCAATAACTCTCAAAGCTTGGTGTGAGCCAGATAAAGCTTGGATATCCCTAACAGATACTGGTTCTGGTATACCAGATGAAGAACTACCTCATATTTTTAAGCGTTTCTGGCGATCCAAAAAATCTCGAACACACAAATATAGTGGTACTGGAATTGGTTTGGCGATCTGTCGTCGTTTGGTAGAACTACATGGTGGTGAAATTTTTGTTACCAGTCAGCTAGGAGTAGGCAGTACATTCAAGTTTTATTTTCCCCTGAATCAATGAGGTTAAGCTGTCAAGTATTTAATTTGTCTATTGAGGTTGACGGGGAGACTTGGTGACAGGGAGACTGGAGAGGAAAAATGGTTTTTTGCCTAATGAAATAATACACAATTTAAATGCACATAAGGTTAGCATATCAAAAATATTATGCTATGACAGCAATACAAAAGATCTTTATTCCTTATTTTTACAATTAAGGTGTTCAATTTATTTAGACCAAAATCATTTTTTTGTCAATACTTGTCATTATTGTCATCTAAATGCCATAAGTACGCAATAAATGTTTGATAGATTCGAGGCGATTAAAAATATTTGACATTCTCTATTGCATATTCACACACACACATATCTATACATACACATAAACATAAAATATAAATCTGGTAAGTAAAAATATGACGAATGTATCTCAATTAAATTCAAATATTGAAAGCGATATTGTAAATTTAAAATCTTTTAATTCAGCCGTAGAACGTCTACGTGACGAATCTGAATCACTTCGTCAATCCTATGCTTCAGCCAAGCCTTACCCTTATCTAGTCATTGACGATCTATTTGACCCTGAAGTGTTAAATCGTCTACTAGCAGATTTTCCTAAACAAAAAGAAAGAGATTGGATAGTTTGGGATACTAACCATGAGTTTAAAACCACTTCTAAAGGGATTGATGGATTATCAACTTTCACCCAAATGTTTTGTCTCTGGTTAAATTCAAGAGATTTTGTCAGTGCGATCGAACCTATTGTCGAGATCCAAAACTTAGTAGGCGATCCTTTATTTCATGGTGCAGGTTTACACGAAATGTATCAGGGCGGTTGGCTAGAAATGCACGCTGACTATACTAGACACTTTTCTCTGCCTTTGATGCGACGCATCAATATGCTAATTTATCTTAATCACGACTGGGATGCTAGCTGGGGTGGCGAACTATTCATGCAAGATCCCAAAAATACTGAAAACAAGGTTGGTTACCCTCCTAACTTCAACCGTACAATTATTTTCCCCACTACTTCTAAAACTTTTCACGGCGTACCCAATGCTTTATCTTGTCCCGTAGATCGCAGTCGAAAACTACTTTCAATTTATTACTGGACTCCAATTCCAATGCCTTTGTGGTCAAAAGCTGGCACACCTCTACTTTGGGCATCCAACCAAAAGCAAAATTTACGCAAAATGTTCGGTAAAAAATAATAATTACTTGAGCTTACAATAGTTTTAAACTCTAAACTAAGTAATATTCCTGAAAACTAGTAAATCTTAAAGACATCCCCTATTAAGTTTTTATACTTATCCCAAAGAGCAGTTCTCAAAATTAATTTAAGGGATAAGTTTTTTTTTGGGTATTTTTTATTAACGCAAGTTGGCATTAGCTACGATAATCAAGGTAATTTAAATTACTTACTATTACTTACTAGTGGTCATTTAATTTTTAATAATGAATATGTATGTGTGTAAATTAATATGTGTAAATTACTAAACGTATAATCAATCATCACAAGTTACGATTATGAATTGATTTGACATAACTACTTGATATAGTCGTACAAGATGTTAGTTAAGAAAATGATGAGAGTCATTGGCTTGATTAATAGCCCTTCGGGTTCGACAGTTTGCTCAAGTCGGGGAACCCGCCCAACGCAACTGTCTCACAAGTAGCAGAAAAGATGCCCTAACGTTTTCGCGTATTGCTATATAGGTAGAAATCAAAAATTATCAATCGTAAGTAAATTTATGACTATTTTTCTGACATTAGGGGTAGTGGTTGTCGCCCTGGTATGCTTTATTGCTGAATGGTTACCCGTAGATATTACAGCGTTATGTGTAGCAGTAGTATTAATCACTCTTCAGTTGGTGACTCCTGAAGAAGGAGTAGCGGGTTTTAGTAATTCTGCCACGATTATCGTCATGGCAATGTTTATTGTCAGTGCTGGTATTACCCGTACAGGTGTAGTTCAAGTATTTCGGGATTTACTACTTAGATGGGGCGGTAAAAGTATTACCCGCCAAATACTAGTGATGGGAGTTGTAATTGGTCCAATTTCAGCATTTATTAACAACACGGCAGTCGTAGCGGTATTTCTCCCAATTGTTGAGGAATGGTGTAAAAAACGGGGTATATCCCCATCTAAGCTCTTGATGCCCTTATCTTTTGTGACTGTTTTAGCAGGGATGATGACGCTAATTGGTACATCAACAAACGTTCTTGCTAGTGGTATTGCTAAAGAGTTGGGATATAAGGAATTTGGCTTGTTTGAGTTTACTGGTTTAGGTATAATTACTTTTATAATTGGTTTGGCATATCTAGCTTTTATTGCGCCTCGTCTACTGCCAAATCGCAAAAGTTTAACAAGTGATTTAGTCAGTGAAGACTATGGTTTGGAAGATTATGTAACTGAGGTTATTGTTACACCAAATTCCCAGTTAATTGGCAAAACTTTTAGCTCAGAGCGATCGCGTAATAATTTTAATGTTGATGTCTTAGAAATTATTCGTGATGGGGAGCGTTTACCACAACCCGTAACTAGTCGGATTATTAATGCAGAAGATATTTTGATGGTACGGGGCAAAACTGAAGATGTTCTAAAAATTAGAACAGAACAGGGTTTAAATATCTTTCCAGACGTCAAATTTAATCAAAAAAACCTTGAAACAGAACTAAGTTCAGCAGAAGAAGGAATTGCAGAGGTTTTAATTTTATCTAATTCTCGCTTAATTGGAACAAGTCTCAAAGATCTACGTTTTCGTCAACGTTATAATCTGACAGTCTTGGCAATTCGTCGTGGCGAAGAATTGATTAGAGACAGACTAGGTAGAGTACCTCTGAAATTTGGCGATTTATTGTTAGTGCAGGGTGCAAAACAAAGTATTTTGGGTTTGCAAACCACTAGAGAACTACTGGTGATGGAACAAAAAGAACCTGAAGATATTCGCCGTGATAAAGCTTGGATTGCCGTAGCAATCGTACTTGGAGTAATAATTGTAGCAGCCTTTGACTGGTTAGACATTTTGGTTACTGCCTTAATTGGGGTAGTATTAATGATTATTACTGGTTGTCTTAAACCTGGAGAAGTATACGGTGCAGTACGTTGGGACGTTATTTTTCTTCTAGCAGGGTTAATTCCTCTGGGGACAGCTATGGAAAACTCAGGGGCTACTCAATGGTTAGCAGATAATGTCTTAATAGTAGGTAGACATCTAGATGGCTACTGGATTTTATTATTTTTCTATGCCATTACTTCTGTATTCACAGAGCTTCTATCGAATAGTGCGACGGTAGTATTATTAATTCCTATTGCAGTCAAGGTTGCTGAATCTCTTAGTCTCAACCCCTATGCCATGATGTTTGCTGTTACTTTTGCTGCTTCTAATAGCTTTATGACTCCTATTGGTTATCAAACCAACACCATGATTTACAGCCCTGGTGGGTATAAATTTAGTGACTTTTTACGTGTCGGCGGGCCACTTAATTTATTGTTGACAATTTTCACACCGTTACTGATTATCGTTTTATATGGACTCTGAAACAATTATTTATAATTGTGCCAAATGAATGATTTCATCAAAATAAAGATCAAGTAATAGTTAACTAAATAACAATATTAACTATTACAAGCCGTTAATGATGTGATTGGAGATGGGCCTGTCAAAGAAAAAGTGGAATTTGTGGGGTCAGTTTTATTTATCCCCATTTTCTTTATCGTGTCTTTAACAGTGTTATTCTACTAATGTTAGTCACTTCCATCGCTGGCCCGTTAATTACTACTCGCGCTGCTGCTCGGTTAACTTCTAACCAGACAAACACCAAAGCAGAGGCAGAAGTAGAAGCTAAAATAGAGAATAAACCCCAAGATAAGTTACGAGTGATAGTTCCAGTATATAATCCTCAAACTGAGCGATATTTATTAGAGTTAGCATCCTTACTGACCAAAAACAATGGTGGGGAAATTGTGCCTTTGGCGATCGCCAGAGCTGAAGCTAAGTTAGATTCACCCCAACTTAATGAGTCTGTAATTAAGTGCCAAAAACTATTAGCTCAAGCAATAGCTCAACAATATTTGCCAGGGAAAACTGGGGATATTAGCATTACAGCCCAAAATCATTTTGTCAATGCAATTATCAATGCTAGTCGAACTCATGAATTAGTAATTTTACGTTCCCAACGTCATCGTTCTGGTGTGGATAGTTTGGCTCTAGGGGCGACAACTAGACCACTACTGCACAACTTAAATTGCTCGGTTGTTCTCTTAGGAGAATTGTAAGATTATAAATAAATTAGTTTTTAAACCCATATATCTATTGCTAATGAAGTTTTTAAATCCATGTCTCTTAAATTTTCTCAAGATATTCAAGTATTACTCAAAAAATTAGCAAATCAACCAATTGCGATCGCCGAAATGATTCAAGGAACTTCTGAAAGAGGCTTGATCTTAATTATCGGTTTATTAGTTTTGCCTTTTTTATTTCCGATGCCTCCTGGCTTATCTACCCCCCTCGGTTTTGGCTGTTTGGTTTTAGGACTACAAATGGCATTAGGGCGTAAACACCCATGGCTACCCAAAAAAATAGCTCAATTTAAATTTCCCCGTAGTTTGAGTCAACTATTGCTTAAAAACATACGACGGGTTTTAATTTGGTTAGAAAAAATTATGCGTTCTCGTTGGCAGAGAATAGCTAACAATCCTTACACTTGGAGGTTAAATGGTTTTTGTATTTCTTGGTTGGCATTTTTATTGATGTTACCACTTCCAGGTACTAACCCAGTACCAGCTATAGCCATTTTAATCTTAGCAGTAGCTACTGTAGAATCAGACGGATTAATAATGTGTCTAGGTTATTTTTTGACTCTGGTTAACACAATATTTTTTGCTTTTATAGGCTATGCCATCTGGCAAGCTCCACAATTACTCCCTAATTTATTTAAATAGTTACAAAACTATGACCATCAATAATTTTCCTACCACTGCTAATACCAGCAACTTACCTTCAACTAATGAACCTTGGCACACTATCGCTCCTGAACAAGTCAGCGAAATGTTGCTCAGTGATAGTCAAAATGGTTTGAATACTGAGCAAATTAATCAAAGACAAACATACTATGGAACCAATGAACTACAAGAAACTGGTAGGCGTAGTCCTCTGAGCATTTTATGGGATCAGTTTACTAATATTATGTTGGTAATGCTGATTGCTGTAGCTATTGTCTCGGCGATTTTAGATTTGCGCTCGAATACATTTCCCAAAGATGCGATCGCTATTTTTGCCATTGTTATTTTAAACGGTATTTTAGGCTATCTTCAGGAAAGTCGAGCAGAAAAAGCCCTAGCAGCCCTTAAGCGTCTTTCTTCTGCCCAGGTAAGAGTTATTCGCAATGGAATTACTGAAGAGGTTGATGCTAAAGAATTAATTCCAGGAGACATTATGCTCTTGGAAGCAGGAGTACAAATTGCTGCTGATGGAAGATTGCTGGAGGTACAAAACTTACAAATTGCTGAATCTACGCTCACAGGGGAAGCAACGGCAGTAAATAAAGACGCTAAGTTAATTTTAGCGGAGGATACAGATTTAGGCGATCGCCTAAACTTAGTCTATAAAGGGACAGAGGTAGTCCAAGGTAGAGGGAAAGTGATCGTCACCAAAACGGCGATGGAGACAGAGATTGGTCGTATTGCTGCCATGATTCAGTCGGTAGAGAGCGAACCCACTCCTCTCCAACAAAGGATGACCCAGTTAGGTAATGTCCTGGTCAGTGGCTCATTGGTGTTAGTGCTGATCGTGGTAGTTGGGGGAGTATTGCGGACAGGATGGCATTTTTTTGCCGAATTATTAGAAATATCCTTGAGTATGGCAGTGGCGGTTGTTCCCGAAGGACTGCCAGCAGTGGTAACTGTTACTTTAGCTATTGGTACACAAAAAATGATCCGCCGTCAGGCGTTGATTCGTAAACTCCCGGCAGTAGAAACTTTGGGTTCTGTGACTACTATTTGTGCTGATAAAACAGGAACTTTGACCCAAAACAAAATGATGGTGCAGAAGGTATACACTGCCTCTTATCACTTTAGCGTTACAGGAGAAGGTTACGAACCGTCAGGCAAATTTTATTGTCAGGATAACAACGAAATTCAAGCAGAAAGTGAAGTCACGCAATTATTTCAAGCTTGTGTCTTGTGTAATGATGCCATATTACAACATTCTCGTAATATAGTCGATAAAAGAACAGACTGGTCAATTTTGGGCGATCCAACTGAAGGTGCGTTATTGGTTTTAGCCGAAAAAGGCTCGATTTCCAAGCCAGAAATGGATCAGATGATGCCCAGAGTCGGAGAATTTCCCTTTGATTCTAAACGTAAAAGGATGTCGGTAATTGTTAGTAATCCCGATAACCAGGAATTACCTTACTTAATGTTTACCAAAGGCTCAACAGAGTTAATTTTAGAACGTTGTGATCGCTTACAAATTCATGAGCATAGCCAAGAGTTTAGCGAACAGCAAAAACAAGAGGTTTTGGATGTTAACAATCATCTAGCTGCTAATGGTTTGCGAGTTTTAGGTTTTGCTTATAAACCTTTAACAGAAATTCCTTCAGCAGATGCCGAGACAACTAGCGAACAAGGTTTGATTTGGCTAGGTTTAGTCGGAATGATCGATCCACCTCGTATTGAAGTACAAGAAGCCGTACAAAAATGTAAACGCGCAGGAATTCGTTCGGTAATGATTACTGGTGATCATCCTCTGACAGCTATGGCGATCGCTTCTAAACTAAATATTACTACTACTCGCGATCATTGTTTAACGGGACAAGAATTAGAAGTTATGTCCACCGAAGAATTAGAAAAACAGGTTAAACAAATCAATGTTTACGCCCGTGTGACTCCTGAACATAAACTACGCATTGTCAAAGCTCTACAAAAACGTGGTGAATTCGTAGCCATGACAGGAGATGGCGTTAATGATGCTCCTGCCCTCAAACAGGCTGATATTGGGATTGCTATGGGTATTACTGGCACTGATGTCAGTAAAGAAGCTAGCGATATGATTTTACTCGATGATAACTTTGCTACTATTGTTGCTGCCACCGAAGAAGGCAGAGTAGTTTACGACAATATTCGCCGTTTTATTAAATATATTCTGGGCAGCAATATTGGTGAGGTACTAACGATCGCTGCTGCTCCTCTACTAGGTTTAGGTGGTGTGCCTATTTCACCTCTACAAATTCTCTGGATGAACCTGGTGACAGATGGTTTACCTGCTCTGGCACTAGCATTAGAGCCTGCCGAACCCAATGTTATGAGTCGTCCTCCCTACAGTCCTAGAGAAAGTATTTTTGCTCGTGGTTTGGGGTTATATATGCTCAGAATCGGTATTGTTTTTGCCATAATTACTATTGCCTTGATGGTTTGGGCTTATAACTACGACAATGCAGACGGTAATCCAGATCATTGGAAAACAATGGTGTTCACTACTCTTTGTTTGGCACAAATGGGTCATGCTTTGGCAGTTCGTTCTGACGTTAAATTAACAGCTCAGATGAATCCTTTTTCTAATCCCTATGTTGTGGGAGCAGTAACTTTAACTACTATTTTGCAGCTATTATTGATTTACGTTGCACCTTTGCGCAACTTTTTTGATACCAATTTTCTCACGCCTACCGAATTAGCAATTTGTTTCGGTTTTAGTATGTTAATGTTTGTTTGGATTGAATTAGAAAAGCTTGTTCAACGCTGGTTTTTTAATCGCTCTTAATCTCCATATATATGTAGGGGCGTATGGCATACGCCCTCAGAAGATTAGGTGTCTTCAAAGATTCTTAAAGAAGCTAATGCAAGGTGCAAAGAAATATTCACCACCCTTCATTGTGACAAAGCCATGAAAGTCGATTGGTTTTTTATCGTCACACCCCCACTTAATAGGCTGTTGTTGTGGTGTCTTAGCCCCCTCTCCTTGTCCAATCACTGGATCAATGCCAGTATCAGGCTTAACGAAATTAGGATTATCTGTCCAACTTGCCTGCGTAAACTCAAACTGGTTGGCAAAATTACTTTGATATGCCATAAATAGAAGACCAACACCACCGACAGGCTTATCTTTTAGCTCAATTATTCTACCATCAGGCTCAATCTCTGCATTGCGTGTACCATAAGTGATACCACGTCGAGCCATAATATGCGATCGCTCTTCTTCTAAAGTCGCTCCCAGTGCTGTACTTTCACCACGGGGATTAGTCTTACGGATATGTGCATGAAAAGGACATTTATTGCCACTTGGGTCTTTTTTAAAGTCAAAGTTATTGGGTACTGGATTGACTAGACCATCTGTTTCTTGCCAGACAACGGGTGTCCCATCTTCAAATCGCCCGACAATCATTGCTCCTACTAATTCTTCATCATCTCCTGTCAGACCAAACTCTTCTGCAATTTCTTTCTCTCTCTCTTTAAAACCTTTAACATTTTGCTCCAGCTTACGAAATACAAAGTAGCTGCCAAAACTTGTTTCTGATGCCCCACCAGGGCAAGATACTAACACCTGCTTGAGAGGAAATGCTGGATCCCAAACATCGATCCCACCGTTTTGGTTTTTCTCACGTTCAATATCTTCTTGTAATAATAGAGGCTGGCTTCTTCCATCCACATAGCCAAAATGCTCAATTCCATCACCGTTTTGATTGCGCATGGCAAGACCATATTCAGTGCCAATAATTTTTACACAAGTGGGCTTTTGCTGCTGAATTTTGCTTCGTACTTGCCTAACCTTGGTTTCATCCGCACCGCCAATCAAAATCATTCCGTGAATTTTTTCTTGAAATGCTGGATCCCAGTCATCTATTTCAGGATCACTTAAAATATCTTTGCGCTGTTTTAGCCCACTACGAAACGCAGCATCAGTGGGGATTTTATTCTCCGCAATGCCTAATGCTTTATACCCAGCAGCAGACAGAAAAACACTGATAAAAATCCCTGCATCTTGATGACTAATTCTATAGGCTTTCGCTTCAATAAGCTGTTGATGAGCCGATTTGATACTTGAAGCTAAAGTCTTAAGAAAGTATCTCCCTTCATTTTGTTTAGAGGGATCAAGGTTAAAGAAAAGATTTTGTGTATGTTCTCGTCCATGACCTTTTAAGATGTTTCCTTGTAAATCTCTTAACAGTGCGATTTCATCTGCATTTGCATTTTCCCACGCCAAAGGCGCATTAAGATTAACTGCCATATTCTAGTTCTCTCTAAATTTAAAATTTATCAATAGTGCATTTGATGGAGTTTATGCACCCCAATAAAATCAAGTAAACTCCGAAAGATTCTTAATCTGAAATCAGAAACAAGAATCTAATTTATTTTATTTAACAAGTTTATTTGAGTTGCACTATCTTATATTTTTAACGTATTTACTAGAGCTTGTAGATTAAGAAATGCGATCGCTAGTATCTCCAGAAATCTTGATTTTTCAATAGTATGACAAGGATTTGAGTATAATTATTGAAGATGTTTAATTTCTAAACTTCTTTAGAGTAATTATTTGTTACGTCAAAAAATTTCCAGATCCCAAGTAGAATTAAATTTAGCCTTCCCCTCTTCGACTAACCGCCAAGCAGCTTCCTTGAGAGTCCGATGAGATAACTTTTCACCTCCCAAGTTCATCCCTAATTCATGCAAACTAATGGGTGCTTGATGTTCTCTTAGTTCAGTTAATAGTAAATGTCTAGCTTTCTCTGCTTGTTCGACAGAAGATAATTTCATTACAGGTACTTGTAAAAACGAAAATATATTGGCTATATACTATATGTGGTGGTTGATAGTATTTTTACGTACTTAAAACTCTACCTATAGTGCCGTATACTATTATGCAGCAAGATAACCAAATCTGAAACTAAATTAATCTTTTTTTTTACCATTTCATAACCTTGATAAGCTGACACGCATTCCATTTATTAGTTAGTGAAGGTTGACGGGGAGAAAATTCTGTATACTTATAAGCGATATTTATTAAGTTTAATTAAGCAATTTAGAGAAAAATGAGTAACTTCAGAGCATTACTAGAAGCGATCGCAGAATGGTTTAATAAGCTAGGAACACCAGAACCTATTGTTCATTGGGGACATCCTCTCATGATGGCTATTGTTGTGTTTGCTATGGGTAGTGCTGTAGCTTTAGCTGGCTGGCGTGGTCGAACTTTGGCGGTTACTGATACTGAGGCTGCAATTAAAAATAAAACAGATCATCGTAAAATCGCTCCTTTAATGTATTTTTTCTTGGTAGCTGGCTACACTGGTGGAGTGTTATCTCTCGTCATGCAAGGTCAACCGATTTTAGAAAGTCCTCATTTTTTGACAGGGACAGTAGTTGTTGCTTTACTAACTGTTAACGCTGTACTGGCTGCTACTGGATTTATTGGTAATAAAGAAACTCTCAGAACAGTTCACGCTTATGTAGGTAGTCTTGCCTTGGTTATTTTAGTTGCTCACGCAGTACTAGGTTTAAAACTTGGCTTATCTATTTAGGGCTTGCTGACAACTCTATTGAAGTAGCAAGTAGCAGATAGCAATTACTTTTGACTTTTGACTTCACTTAACCTGTGTTTAGAGGACTTATACGAGAACTTTAATGTATCGAGCTATTTTATTTGACCTTGACGATACTTTATTAAATTTTGCTGCTTGTGAAACTAAAGCCCTAAGAAAAACTTGGTCACTGGCAGGGTTTAATGTAGCTGATGAAATAGAATGTTGACCAAAACTTTGGCTAGCTTACCAAGCTATCAGCAATAAATACTGCAGTCAAAAGACAACCAGTAATTTTTCGAGAGAACAAGTCATTGAATATTCAATTAATGATACTTTAACTGTTCTTAATTATGATACTTCTAATTCACTAGCGATCGCGCCAGCGTACGCGACTAGCGTAATCGCTGATAGCTATTGGGATATTTTTTGTCATACTGCTTGTTTGAATTCTGGAGTAACGGAAACAATTCAATCACTTGTTAATAACTATAAATTGGGCATTGTTACCAATGGCTATTCCGATTCTCAACATTCTCGTATTGGTGTTTCAGGATTAGCAAGTTATTTTCAATCTATTATTATTTCCGAGGAAGTTGGCTACGCTAAACCTGCACAGCAAATATTTGAATTAGCCCTTAACAATTTGCAAGTTGAATCAAAAGATACTCTGTTTGTTGGTGACTCAATTACTCATGATTATTTGGGAGCAATCAAGACAGGCTTGGATTTTTGTCATTATCAACAACACGAGCAACAATCATCCTTAAATATCAACCAAAAGCCTCAATATACAATTAGCCAGATCAGCGAATTGAGAGAGATTTTGGGCAAAGATTCAAAATAGTTTAGAGCTTATTAGCGAGTGAATTGACTTTCTGTTGTATTTCGGGATTATATAACCTCAAATAATTCCAATAATTGCCAAATACACCTTCAACATAATCTTTAGTCTCTGGAAACGGTATTTGTTCTATAAATTGGTCTGGATCATTAATATCGTATTGAGTCAACCAATCGTTAACATTTCCTGTACCTGCGTTGTAGCTAGCTACTGCCAATAAAGAATTGTCATGGTAACGTTGATGATTATGTCTGAGATACCAAGTCCCAATTTTTATATTATCTTCAGGGTTACTTAAAGAATAGTCTGATAATTGTGTTTGCTGAGCAACCCATTGAGCGGTAGGAGGGACAATTTGCATCAAACCAACAGCACCGACTACAGAATCAACTTCAGGATTAAAGGTAGATTCTTTACGCATTACAGACAAAACTAGCAAAGGATTAATTTGATCTTGTTGAGCATATTTCAGGATTTTATCTTGATAGGGAAAAGGGAATAAACCTTGCCAATAAGCACTGGTTTGACGTAAAACTTTCCATTCCTCTTGTTCTTGAGGATTATCCCGTTTAGTTAAATCCCAGATTTGTTGCATTCCCTCGCTATATTGACCTAATTCAAGCTTGAGAACTCCTTCAGTAAACTGTTCTTTAACAGATAACTGTTGAGGCTGTTTAATTTCCGACTGCAAAAGTAACCAAGCATCTTCATACTGTCCTAATAAATATAATTCTTGTAAAGCAGCCGATCCCATTGGCAGAGGATTGAAAGTTTTGGCTAAATTTATGTTAGGAGATAGAGGGCGTAATTGCTCAAAATCCCCTACTTTCCAACCGAGCATCACTGCCGATCGCCAAGCCCAATATGATTGAGGATAAAGTTTAATTACTTTTTTAAAGATTAATTCCGCAGCAGCTAGTTTACCAATCTCTGTTCCCCATTTACCTGTCCAATAGAGAGCTTTAGGCGCAAATTCAAACTCTTGATTAGCTTCGTGATCAGATGTGACTAAAGGTTGCATCCATTGCCAAGCGGATTCTAAATTTCCATTAGCTGCTAATTTTTGGGCTACTTGCCAACGATACTCTCCAGCAGCAGCAGAATTATTATATTGATTTAAGAGTTTTTTACGAGCAGCATCGGCAGCTTCATACTTTTGAAATCGTTCATGAACGATCGCTTTAGAACGATAGGCTTGAGCAGCATCGGTAGGAAATTTAGCGATCGCTTTTTCTAAATAAACTACTGCTTGATCACCACTAGAAATACTAGCTAAATATAATAAAGCTTGTCCTGCTTCTCTAGAATCATGATACTCACTTAAAAGTTTTTGATATGCCTCACGAGCGGTGTCAAAATTACCATTGCGATGAAAACCTCTAGCAGCACGATATAAATTGCGCGGTGTCGGAGTCGCAAAAGTATAAGCATCAGCAGCCTTACGGTGTTCTTCTGACTCCCAATAACCATCGGCGATCGCTTCCCAATCTTCAGGGGTTAGTTGCCCAGGGTATTCTAAAACCAGGTGATCGCGAATTGGGTTTAAGTCTGAATCACGGCTAGATTTTGCCATCAATAGCAGAAATTTGAATTGCTCAGGATTTTGACGCAAACGTTGACGGGCAAGGTTTTGAGTCAGAGGATGATAGGGAAAATCTTTAATTAATCGCGATTCTAGCTGAGATTGAGACTCATCAAGTAAGAACAAAGCATTAGCAGTCAGGGGCGAATGAGGATAAGTTTTGATTAGATATTGCAGAGTTTTTTGGGCTGCTGCTGCTTGCTTTGTTTGTTGATATGCTTGAGCAGTTTTAAATAGTATTTGCGGACGCAGTAGAGGATAGTCTTGTCCCAAGTCTTGAAGATAGGTTAAGGCTTGTGTGCCTTGATGTTGTTGAAGCAGATCGACAGCCAATAAATAACGGGCGCGGTAGATATCTTGTTGGGTTTCAGGTGCTAAATGACGGGATACTTTTTGAGGAGCAGCTAGCTGTTTTAATTGCTTTGCCCTGGCACTAGGAGCAAGCGATCGCACACTTAACAGCGAAGATGATTTGTGAGCTTGTTCCTGTTGTTGTCTAGACTGAGAAAACCAAGAATCTTGATTATGCCAAATCAACCAGCCGAAGCTACTAAGAGCAATAATTAGGATTAACCTTTTGTTTTTTAAAAACAATGTTTTGGCTTGATGTATTCTGAGTTTATGCTTGGGTTGTGTGGGTTGTAAACGTGATTCTAGCATGGGTCACAACACTTAAGAGGTAGAAAGTAGCAAGTTTCTTTTAGGTAGTAGGTAATGAGTAATGAGTAACACCTAGTGCCTAGTAGTAATCAATCAACAATCAACAATTAACTATGATCAGTAATCAGTAATTCAGTAATCATTACTTGTCTCAAACCATCTAAGATTTGGAACTATGGTTCATTGCTCTGCGTCAATTAGTCATAATTAACCTATAAGAGAAAATTTTTTGCCTAGTTATGTTTAACGCAAAATACCCTAAAATAACCACTTCTATTTTCATGTCTTTAACTGCTTCAGCAGTTACAATTATCAACTTTGCTAATATAACCCCTGCCCAAGCACAGCTTTTTCCCGAACAAAGTCCTACTAGAGAGCGAGAATATGATGCTCCTCGACCTGACAATTCTAATTATGATCTCCCTTCTAACACTGTTCCCGAAGGCTTTTTGATTCCTGTCGAATACAAAGAGGAAAAAATATTAGTTACTCCAGAAGAAACTGTGCCTATCACCTTATCGGTAGCTGCTAATGTTAAAGATAGTAGAGGCAATATTTTAATTCCTTACGGTAGCGAAATTTCAGGGCAAATTCAGCCCAGTGACGAGCAATCTAGCGACGATGAGCAATCTAACGACGATGAGCAATCTAGTAACGAACAATCAGGTTCTCAATTTGTCGCCGAAGAGATTGTTTTTCCTGACGGAACATCTCATTCCATCGATGCTGTTTCTGATGTCGTCACCCGTAGAGAAACAGTTGAAAAAGGCGCGAATGCAGGTGACATTTTAACAGGTGCAGTTATTGGTGCAGGCGCAGCAGCAATCTTATCAGATATCTTTGGTGATATGGAGACGTTAGAAGTTTTGGGTGGTGCTGGGGCTGGCGCAATTGGTGGCGTGTTGTTGGGAGGAAACAAAGCAGAACTAGTTTCCATTGATCCCAACAACGATTTAGACTTAACGCTCCAGAGTGATTTAGCTATTCGTTAGGGTTTAAGAAAGTTTTTATTGTCTTGTAACATTTTTCAATATCCAAAAACATTAACTATTTAATTAAGTTGGAAAATAAACGTTACCAAGTCACCTTTGCCCAAGGCAACGCGATCGCCTGCTCGTAATCGGTGACGATTGCCTGGGACTAGAGGCGCATGATTAACATAAGTCCCATTAGAACTGCCAATGTCTTCAATATAGTACGCATCTCCTTCGATTCTGATATCAGCATGAACTCTTGACACCACCTCAGAATCGGGAAACCCAGCTACGTCAATATCTGGGGGGATTTGACCGTTGGGTTTGCCTATATGCACAACATTAAGATTATCAGGTAATGGTATATTTGTATTACTTTGTAAATGAAGTAAACTAGCTGTTTGTATTTGTAATTGTGTAGCTCCAGTCATATTACCTAACCCAGCAAAATTTGATTGGGGTGGTGGTGGAGTTGGATTTGCTTTAGCAGATGAAGCCAGTGGTGTAGTTGGCATCTCAGGTTGTCCAGAGTCGAATTCTAAAGCTGCTGGCGGTGTATTCAAGGCTTCCCAAGAGTTAATCGACTCATTCGAGGTATTCGAGGGAATTTCGGTTTCAATCTCATTATTAGGCTCAAAATCTGGAATATCTGAGACAGAAAAATCAGGATTCAATACTTCAGTTGTCTCATTGCCCAGAGGATTATTAGTTATTGGCTGTGTCTGTCCAACAGTCATATCTTCTTCTTCCTCATCCCAAGGACTCTTAATAGGAGAAGACATTGCTGTTTCAGGTAAAATCTCTGGAATTTCTGCTGACAGAGGTATTTCGTTTGGTAAGGATACCTCTTCTAGAGAGTTTAAAGATTCTAGAGAGTTTAAAGATTCTAGAGAATCTAAAGATTCTAGAGAATCTAAAGATTCTAAAGATATATCTGGTAAGGAACCAACGGCAGTTTCTTCCAGTGGAATACCAGTAGGCAAATTCTCTGCTTGCAAATTAAAACCACATTGACCACAAAAAGTCGCATCAGTTTGTACTGACGCTCCGCAGTTAGGGCAGCCAATAGTAGCTGGCAGAGGTGTATAACAATTTTCACATTGTAAAGAGCCTTCTGGATTTTGATGATTGCAACTGGGGCAAGTAATCATAAGTATAATTAAAACTAGCTATTACACTGCTACCGATATAGCGTATTTTTTTACCTCACTATACTACCTGTTTTAAAGTTCTGGTTTTCAAACTAGACCAATTGTACATTAGGCTTTATTAATTTTTTTAATATAATATTCTTAGAAAGAGATAAAAAAAACAACTGCTTTACCAAAACTCAAAGCTTATTGCTTACAGCTTAATTAAAAATATAGAAAAATAGTTAAGAAAGCTGGTACATTTGAGTATGGCTACAGATGGTTTGACGTTAATAAACCTTTAAAATAAATAAAAAAATCTAAAAGCGAGGTTGAATTATGGATTGGCGTATATTAGTAGTAGTAGCTCCTTTAGCGATCGCAGCTAGTTGGGCTATATTTAACATCGGTGCTGCTGCCATAGCACAAGCACAAAGATACTTCAGCAAAGAAGGATAAATAATTAAAACAATAAAATATAACTATTTATTTAGCCGACTAACCTTTGCTTTTGTGTTAGTCGGTTTTTTGTTTATCTATCTATTGATACAGGTTTAACCACCGAGGGCAAAACTCAACAATAAAAATGCAAAAATAAATAAATAAACTAAATTGCAATACATAAATTATTATGGCTAATCTCTCTTACCTAAGCGGTAGCGATATCCGCGATAAATTTTTAAAGTTTTACGAGTCCAAACAGCACAAAATTCTGCCTAGTGCTTCTTTAATACCAGAAGATCCCACAGTCCTGCTAACTATTGCAGGTATGCTGCCTTTTAAACCGATATTTTTAGGACAACGCCAAGCACCTCAACCCCGCGCTACTTCTGCTCAAAAATGTATTCGTACCAATGATATAGAAAATGTTGGGCGTACTGCTAGACATCATACCTTCTTTGAGATGCTAGGTAATTTTAGCTTTGGCGATTACTTTAAAGAGCAGGCGATAGAATGGGCGTGGGAGCTTTCTATAGATGTTTTTGGACTACCAAAAGACAGAGTAATTCCCAGTGTGTACCATGAAGATGACGAAGCTTTTGCTATTTGGCGCGATAAAATAGGTATTCCTTCTCATCGAATCATTCGCATGGGAGAAGATAATTTTTGGGAATCTGGAATTACTGGCCCTTGTGGCCCTTCTTCTGAGTTATATTATGATTTTCATCCTGAGTTGGGCGATAAGAATATTGATCTAGAAGACGATAGCAGATTTATCGAGTTTTATAACTTGGTATTTATGCAATACAACAAAGATGCTAATGGTAATTTAACCCCGTTAAAAAATAAAAATATTGATACTGGCTTGGGTTTAGAAAGGATGGCGCAAATCCTGCAACAAGTGCCTAATAATTATGAAACTGATTTAATTTTCCCGATTATTAAAACGGCTGCGGAAGTCGCTGGGATCGACTATACCAAAGCAGACTCTCAAACCAAAACATCTCTTAAGGTAATTGGCGATCATGTTCGGGCAGTAGTTTACATGATTGCTGATGGAATTACGGCTTCTAATACAGATCGCGGTTATATATTACGTCGCCTAATTCGACGAGTAATTCGTCATGGTAGATTAATTGCGATTGAGGGTAATTTTATTAATCAAGTTGCAGAAACTGCGATCGCTCTAGCTGAATCTGCTTATCCTCATGTTAGAGAACGCTCAGAATTTATCAAAAGTCAATTACAACGGGAAGAATCGCAATTTCTCAAAACATTAGAGAGAGGGGAAAAATTACTAGCTGAAATTATTGCCAAAACGGCTAATCTTTCCGCTCAACAAATATCAGGTAAAGACGCTTTTGAACTCTATGATACCTATGGTTTTCCCTTAGAATTAACCCAAGAAATTGCTGAAGAACAGGGTTTCACTATTGATCTAGCAGGTTTTGAACAGGAAATGGTGTTACAAAGAACCCGTTCCCAAGACGCCCATGAAACAATTGATTTAACCGCACAAGATGCTTTGGGTGAAATTATAAAAGATGGTATTGCGACGGATTTCTTGGGTTATGAGCAATTAGCAGTCCAAGCTCAAGTTACAGGGATTGTTGTGAGTAGTGAAGATATTACCCACAATTTCCCCAGTGCCAATGCTGGGGATACAGTTCAAGTTGTTTTGACTCAAACCCCTTTTTATGGCGAATCTGGAGGACAAATTGGCGATCGCGGTTATCTTTCAGGGGATAATATGGTAGTACGTATTGAAGATGTACAAAAATCAGGCAATATTTTTATCCACAAGGGAAAAGTCGAGCGCGGTACGCTGAAGCTGGGAGATATTGTTAATGCAACTATAGATCGTGCTTGTCGTCGTCGAGTACAAGCAAATCACACGGCAACTCATTTATTACAGGCTGCCTTAAAGAAAATAGTTGATGACTCCGTATCTCAAGCAGGTTCGTTAGTTAGTTTTGATCGCCTACGCTTTGATTTTAATTCTCCTCGTGCTTTAACCCTAGAAGATGTCCAGCAGGTAGAAGATTTAGTTAATACTTGGATTGCTGAGGCACATCAAGCAGATGTCAATATAATGCCTTTAGAAACAGCTAAAGCTAAAGGGGCAACGGCAATGTTTGGAGAAAAATACACTGATGAAGTGCGAGTCATCGATTTTCCTGGCGTGTCTATGGAATTATGTGGTGGTACTCATGTAACTAATACTGCCGAAATAGGAGCGTTTAAAATCATTTCTGAGACTGGTATTGCTTCAGGTATTAGAAGAATTGAAGCTGTGGCTGGAGCAGCGATTTTAGATTATCTTAATGTCAGAGATCAAATAGTTAAAGAATTAAGCGATCGCTTTAAAGTCAAGCCAGAAGAAATCAGCGATCGTGTTAATAGTTTACAAGCAGAACTAAAAGTAACCCAAAAAGAACTAGAATTAGCCAAACAAGAACTTGCTGTCGCTAAATCCGACAGTTTGTTATCTCAAGCGGTAACAATAGGAGACTTTAAAATCCTAGTAGCTAATATGGGTGAAATGGATGCAAAATCTTTACAATCGGCAGCAGAAAGATTACAACAAAAATTAGGTGATGCAGCCTTAGTCATTGCTTCCATCCCTTCTGAAGGCAAAGTAAGCTTAGTCGCAGCCTTTAGTCAAAAAGTTATCAAAGAGAAAAACCTCCAAGCAGGCAAATTTATTGGTAATATCGCCAAAATTTGCGGTGGTGGTGGTGGTGGTAGACCTAACCTCGCCCAAGCTGGAGGGAGAGATGCTAGCAAGATAGATGAGGCTTTGGATACTGCTAAGGCAGAATTAATAGCAGCATTAAGTTAAGTCGTATGGTTGTTAATTTTCTTCTGTGAGCAAGCAAAAAAGCTCAAGCGATCGCTTTCAATTAGCTCAAAATCTGGCGATCGCTTCGGAAATCTCCAATCTTCTAAAATAATAATGGTTTGATTATTTATTAAAATTTTTTCTTGGCAGAAATTTACCGCGTCGTGTATCATAAATGATTGTGGTTAAAACTGGCAAATCTCACATTATAGATATTTAAAATCTAATCATCCCCCCAGTCAAAAGAGAAAGTTATCGACTTAAAATCTTGAGACTAAACAAATGAGTTTTTATCGTGTTCACACACCAGAAAAACAACCTTGTTACGGGGTTAGTGAGAAAAATATAGGATTTGCTGCCTCCTCAGCAAGATACTGAAGAAATTAATTCTTTAAGTCTTTGAGGGTCAAGGTAATTATCAAAGTTAGCAACAGTCAAAACTGAAGTCTAACTGTAAATCTTAGAAAACAAAATTATATACTTGCTGCTGTGCATCTTGTTTATAGCGGTTTGACCAAGAGCTAGTTCGTGTTTCTACATAAATATTAGTTCTAGTTTAAACTCGTCAAGATGGTGATTTTTTTGTCAGTCAACAATCAACCGCCTATTGATAGCAGTGATCTGCGGTGGATTTAACCAAGAGCCATTAGGTATGAAAGTTAAAAACTTTTTTAACCAACAAGGCTCAACAGTTTGTTGTTTTGCAATTATAGAGGGCTAAAACTCGTGTCTGTCGGCATTCTTGGCACAAAAATAGGCATGACCCAAATTTTTGACCAGGAAACAGGAAATGCAATTCCCGTTACTGTGGTTCAAGCTGGTCCTTGTGTCGTAACTCAAATCAAAACTAAAGAAACAGACGGCTATAGTTCAATTCAAATTGGCTACGGCGAAGTAAAAGAAAAAGCCTTATCCAAGCCAGAACTTGGTCATCTGAAAAAGTCAGGGACAAATCCTGTACGTCATCTAAAAGAATATCGCCTTGAAAACACCGAAGGTTATGAACTAGGCAAAGCTCTAGATATCTCCGAAATTTTTAACGTCGATACGACTGTAGATGTATCTGGTAAAAGCATAGGTCGTGGTTTTGCAGGTTATCAGAAGCGACATAACTTCAAGCGAGGTTTGATGAGTCACGGTTCTAAAAGCCATCGTGAGCCTGGTTCTACTGGTGCAGGTACTACCCCTGGTCGGACATATCCTGGCAAAAAAATGGCTGGACGCTATGGCGGTAAACAGATCACAACTCGCAAGCTAAAAGTTGTCCAAATTGATGCAGAGCAAAACTTACTACTCATCAAGGGAGCAGTTCCAGGCAAACCTGGGTCTTTGCTCAGTATTTCTCCCAGCAAAATCGTTGGATAGTAATAACTTGTTAGTTATTTAAAAATAAACGGATAGATAACAAACAACAATAACTATGGTTAATTGTGTAGTCAAAAATTGGCAGGGGGAAAACGCTGGCGAGGCAACCCTAGAATTGAAAGTAGCCAAAGAAGAAAATGCGGAACATATTGTGCATCGAGCCTTAGTTCGGCAGTTGAATAACGCTCGTCAAGGAACAGCTTCCACTAAAACTCGTGCAGAAGTTCGCGGTGGTGGACGTAAACCCTGGAGACAAAAAGGAACTGGACGCGCTCGCGCAGGTTCAATTCGTTCTCCTCTATGGCGTGGTGGTGGTGTAATTTTTGGGCCTAAACCCAGAGATTATAGTACTAAGATGAATCGTAAAGAGAGACGTTTAGCACTCACAACCGCCTTTAGCTCTCGTTTAGAAGACATTATTGTTGTTGAAGATTTTGGCTCAGAATTAGAACGTCCCAAAACCAAAGAAGTTATCGCAGCTTTAGAGCGTTGGGGTGTGGCTGCTGAGGACAAAGTTTTATTGATTCTTAAAGAAGTTGCCGAAAACGTTAATTTATCCACTCGCAACATTGCTAAGGTCAAATTAATTAAAGCAACTAATCTCAACGTTGTTGATCTACTTCACGCTAACAAAATAGTCGTCACCAAAGACGCTTTAGAACAAATTCAGGAGGTTTACGGTGACTAAATACCAAGCAAGAGATTTAGCTGACTTAATCCTCAAACCGATTATTACCGAAAAAGGCACCATGCAAATGGAGCTTAACAAATACGTTTTTGATGTTTTGCCCAAAGCTACGAAGCCCGATATCAAAGCAGCCATTGAAAGCTTATTTGATGTCACTGTGGTTAAAGTTAACACTTTGACGTTACCTCGCAAAAAACGCCGTGTCGGTAGATTTATAGGTTACAAAGCTCAATACAAAAGAGCGATTGTCACTCTTAAAGATGGGGATTCGATCGTCTTATTCCCCGATGTATAAACTCGAACTCGAAAAAGCTAGATAACAGCAAATTATGGGTACTCGTTCATTTAGACCATACACACCAGGGACTCGCCAAGCGGTAGTTGCCGATTTTTCGGAAATTACCAAAAGCAAACCCGAAAAGTCCCTTACCAAATATAAACATCGTAAGAAAGGTCGTAATAATCGCGGTGTAATTACCAGTCGTCGTCGTGGTGGCGGACACAAACGTCTCTACCGTATGATTGATTTTCGTCGTGACAAGCGTAATATTCCCGCAGAAGTAATTGCGATCGAATACGATCCCAACCGCAATGCTCGTATTGCCCTAGTTCAGTATGAAGACGGTGAAAAACGCTACATTTTAGCTGCCGTGGGGATGAAAGTTGGAACACAAATTATTGCTAGTCCTGATGCGCCGATTGAAGTAGGTAATGCTTTACCTTTGAGCAACATTCCTTTGGGTGAAACAATTCATAACGTTGAATTAGTAGCAGGAAAAGGTGGACAAATTGTACGTGCTGCTGGTGCTGCTGCTAAATTAATGGCAAAAGAAGGGGACTACGTAACTATTGGTCTTCCTTCCAAAGAAGTAAGAATGGTACGTAAAGAATGTTATGCCACTATTGGACAGGTGGGTAATGTAGAATACCGTAACCTCAAACTAGGTAAAGCAGGTAAAAGCCGTCATTTAGGCAGAAGACCTGAAGTTCGTGGTAGTGCGATGAACCCTTGCGATCACCCTCATGGTGGTGGTGAAGGGCGCGCTCCTATTGGTAGAAGTGGCCCTGTTACTCCTTGGGGTAAACCAGCGTTGGGTAAGAAAACTCGTAAGAAGAATAAACCTAGCGATAGGTTAATTGTCCGTCGTCGTCGCTAATTATTGTTTATTAATTACTAAAACATGAGTCGTTCTTTAAAAAAAGGGCCATTTATTGCCGATAGCCTACTCAAAAAAATCGAAAAGTTGAATGCTGGTAACAAAAAAGAAGTGATCAAAACCTGGTCTAGAGCATCAACTATTTTACCTCAAATGGTCGGACATACAATCGCCGTACACAATGGTCGTCAACACATCCCTGTGTTTATTAGCGATCAAATGGTTGGACACAAACTAGGAGAATTTGCTCCTACCCGTACTTTTAGGGGTCATGCTAAAAGTGACAAAAAAGGGAGACGCTAAATATTAGATACCACTATGGCTATAGATACTAATAACGAAGTAAAAGCGATCGCCAAGTATATCCGTATGTCTCCTTTTAAGGTCAGACGAGTACTGGATCAAATTCGCGGTCGTCAATATCGAGAAGCTTTGATTATTCTCGAATTCATGCCTTATAAAGCTTGTGATCCGATCTTAAAAGTTTTGCGATCGGCTGTAGCTAATGCTGAACACAATAATGGTATAGATCCTGCCACCTTAGTAGTTAGCAAAGCCTTTGCTGATGGAGGTCCTGTTCTCAAACGTTATCGTCCCAGAGCGCAAGGTCGAGCTTATCAGATTCGTAAGCCAACCTGTCATATTACAGTGGCTGTCGCGCCTGAAGTAACAGATTAGAATCCTTAATTTCAGAATTTAATTAATTACTATTACGAGGAAGCATTTGTGGGACAAAAGATACATCCAACTGGGTTTCGTCTGGGAGTTACCAAAGAACATCAGTCTTGTTGGTATGCTGACACTAAGCGTTACCCAGAATTATTACAAGAAGATCGCTTGATTAGAGAATATGTCAACAAAGAGTTAAATAACGCTGGCATTTCTCAAGTCAAAATTGAACGTAAAGCTGATCAAATTGACTTAGCAATTCATACTGCTAGACCTGGAGTTGTTGTTGGTCGTGGTGGTTCAGGAATTGAAAAATTACGTACTGACTTGCAAACTGCCGTCGGTAATAATCGTCAAATTCGCATCAATGTTATTGAAGTTCCTAGAGTTGACGCGGATGCAGCTTTAATTGCTGAATATATTTGTCAGCAACTAGAGCGTCGGGTTTCTTTCCGTCGGGTTGTCCGTCAGGCAATCCAAAGAGCGCAACGGGCTGAAGTTTTGGGGATCAAAATTCAGGTTAGTGGACGCTTGAACGGTGCAGAAATTGCTCGTACAGAATGGGTTAGAGAAGGTCGAGTCCCATTACATACCCTGAGAGCCGATATTGATTACTCGTACCGTACCGCATTGACCATTTACGGAATTTTGGGAGTCAAGGTTTGGGTCTTTAAAGGCGAAATTATTCCAGGACAAGAAGAAGCTGTATCAGCAGTTCCTTCTCAAGCCCCTCGCCGTCAGCGTCGTCGTCAAAAGTTTGACGATCGCTCAGAGTAATTATTTACAAGACTTATTTTTAGCAAAATACTACTGTTATGCTTAGTCCTAGAAGAACGAAATTTCGTAAACAACATCGTGGTCGGATGAAGGGGATGGCTTATCGGGGTAACACCCTGAACTTTGGTGATTACGCACTTCAAGCTACTGAACCTTCTTGGATTACTTCTCGTCAAATTGAAGCTGCTCGTCGGGCGATGACTCGCTATGTTAAACGGGGTGGTAAAATTTGGATTCGGATTTTTCCTGATAAACCTGTTACCATGCGTCCTGCGGAAACTCGTATGGGTTCTGGTAAAGGATCGCCTGAATTCTGGGTAGCAGTGGTCAAACCAGGGAGAATTATGTTTGAAATGGCTGGTGTTGCAGAACCAATAGCCAAAGAGGCAATGCGTCTAGCAGCCCAAAAACTACCAATTAAAACTAAATTTATCACTCGTGACGAGGATTATAAATAAGATTATGGCTTTACCAAAGATTGAAGATGCCAGAAAGCTGAGTGATGAAGAACTGGCAGAAGAAATACTGGGGGTTAAGCGAAAGTTATTTCAGTTAAGGCTAGAGCAAGCTACCCGCCGTTTGGAAAAACCTCATTTATTTAAACATACCAAACATCGTTTGGCACAACTATTAACCGTAGAACGTGAGCGAGAAATAGCCTCTGCTCAAGGAGAATAGATTATGGCAGTCAAAGAAAGAGTAGGGGAAGTAGTCAGCGACAAAATGGATAAAACCGTCGTTGTTGCCATCGAAAACCGTTCTCCTCATCCCAAATACGGCAAGATTGTCGTCAAAACCAAAAAATACAAAGCTCACGATGCCGAAAACCAATGTAAAATTGGCGATCGCGTACGCATAAGAGAAACTCGCCCCCTCAGCAAAACCAAACGCTGGACGGTTGAGGAAATTATTGAATCCCAAAATTCTTAACTTTTATTAACCTAATTTTCCTGGTCGAAATCAAAAATGATTCAACAACAGACCTATTTAAATGTCGCTGACAATAGTGGCGCACGTAAACTAATGTGTTTACGTGTAATTGGTAAGGGTAATAGTCCCTATGCTTTTATCGGCGATGTCGTCATTGCCGTGGTTAAAGATGCTCTACCCAATATGGGTGTCAAAAAATCCGAAGTTGTCAAAGCTGTAATTGTTCGTACCAAACAATCTTTACGTCGTCCTAGTGGGATGAGTATTCGTTTTGACGATAATGCTGCTGTGATTATCAACGACCAAGGAAATCCCAGAGGTACTCGTGTCTTTGGGCCAGTAGCAAGAGAACTAAGAGATAGAAATTTCACCAAAATCGTGTCTTTAGCTCCAGAGGTACTTTGAAATGTCAAAAACCAAGAAAGCACCTACTCGCTACAAAATGCACGTCAAAAAAGGAGACACCATTCAGGTAATCTCTGGACGTGATAAAGGCAAAGTAGGGGAAATATCGAGAGTTATTCCTAAAACTAGTCAAGTCGTTGTTGAGGGCGTTAATGTCCGTACCAAACACGTAAAACCTCAGCAAGAAGGAGAATCAGGTCAAATTGTGACTTTTGAAGCTCCTATTCACAGTTCTAATGTAATGCTTTACTCTACCAAAGAAAAGACTGTCAGTCGTGTTGGTTACACTTTCACTGAAGACGGTCGTAAAGTGCGGATACTCAAAAAAACTGGTGAAATGATCGACTAGTTTTTGATGTATTGAGTGCCATGATTCAGTTTAAACTTATAGTCTCCTGACCAAGCCCAGGAAAATCAATTATCATGCCTAAACCACTAAAAACCAGATATATAGAAGATATCGTTCCCAAGTTAACTGAGCAATTTGGCTTTAGTAACGTACACCAAGTTCCCAAAGTAGTTAAAATCGTCATCAATCGAGGTTTAGGCGAAGCATCTCAGAATGCTAAAGCTTTAGAATCTTCGATTAATGAATTAGCTGTAATTACAGGACAAAAACCTGTGGTCACTAGAGCCAAAAAAGCGATCGCGGGGTTTAAAATCCGCAAAGGGATGCCTGTTGGAGTCATGGTAACTCTTAGAGGTGCCAAAATGTATGCTTTTCTAGAACGTCTAATTGCCCTAGCACTACCACGGATTCGTGACTTTCGCGGAATCAGCCCTAAAAGTTTTGATGGTAGAGGAAACTACAGCTTAGGACTGAGAGAACAGCTAGTTTTCCCTGAAATTGACTACGATAGCATCGATCAGATTAGGGGATTGGATATTTCTATTATCACTTCAGCAACTAACGATGAAGAAGGACGCGTTTTGCTCAAAGAAATGGGAATGCCCTTCCGTGACAACTAACATTCTTAGTATCTAAACATAAAAATAGGAAATAATGGCGGCAACCGATACTATTTCAGATATGCTGACTCGCATTCGTAATGCCTGTATGGTCAAGCATCCAACTACTCAAGTCCCAGCTACACGCATGACTCGTGCCATTGCTCGAGTTTTGCAAAGTGAAGGCTTTATTGAAGGCTTTGAGGAAACAGGGGAAGACCCTAAAAAATTTATCGTGATTTCCCTTAAATATAAAGGTAGAAATCGTCAACCAATTATTAGCACCCTTAAACGGGTAAGCAAACCAGGACTACGAGTTTATTCCCGTAAAAAAGATATTCCCAGAGTTCTTGGTGGAATTGGTATTGCAATTGTTTCCACTTCCCGTGGAGTAATGACAGATAGAGAAGCTCGCTCTCAAGGAGTTGGTGGCGAAATTCTCTGTTACGTCTGGTAATCAAAAAGGAAAAGTAAATTATGTCTCGTATTGGCAAACAACCCATTCCGATTCCTGACAAAGTAACTGCTCAAATTTCAGGACAACACGTCATCGTCAAAGGGCCCAAAGGCACTTTAGAGCGAGAAATTCCTCAACCAATTGAGGTTAAACAAGAAGGTAACACTATAATCGTCAATCCTACTAATGGCTCTCGCTTAGGTCGTCAGCGTCATGGTCTTTGTCGTACTTTAGTTGCCAACATGGTAGATGGAGTATCTCAAGGATTTCAAAAACGGTTGCTAATTCAAGGAGTTGGTTATAGAGCCCAAGCACAGGGAAAAAAATTAACTCTTAATGTTGGTTACAGTCAGCCTGTTGAGATGGAAATGCCCAATGGTATCGACGTAGCGGTCGAAAATCGCAATACGGAAGTTATTGTGAGTGGTATTGATAAAGAAGTAGTGGGAAATGTCGCTGCCAGAATTAGAGCAGTCAGACCTCCTGAACCCTACAAAGGTAAAGGTATACGCTACTTTGGTGAGCAGGTTAGACGCAAAGCTGGTAAGACAGGTAAGAAGTAAAAAATCATGAAGCTTTCACGTAGAGAATCAGTCAAACGCCGTCATCAACGGATACGCAAGCAAGTGAATGGGACTCCCGAACGTCCTCGTTTGTGTGTTTTTCGTTCCAACAAACATATTTATGCTCAAGTTATTGATGATGTTGCTCAACATACCTTAGCATCTGCATCAGACTTTAATATCGAATCTAAATCGAAGTCAACCCCTGGTGCAACTTGTGAAATTTCAGCAGAGGTAGGCAAGTTAATAGCTCAAAGAGCTTTAGAAAAAGGAATCGCTAAAGTTGTTTTTGACAGAGGTGGAAATCTCTATCATGGTCGAATTAAAGCTTTGGCTGATGCAGCCCGCGAAGCTGGGTTAGATTTTTAATTACAACAAATAAATAAAGATAATAACTATGGCTAAATCTAAATCGCGTAAAAAAAGTCGCGCCAAAGAAAAAGACTCCAACTGGCAAGAACGAGTCGTACAAATTCGTCGAGTCAGTAAAGTAGTTAAAGGCGGGAAAAAACTCAGTTTTCGGGCAATTGTCGTCGTTGGGAATGAAAAAGGACAAGTAGGTGTGGGTGTCGGCAAAGCTGCTGATGTTATCGGTGCTGTTCGTAAGGGAGTTGCAGATGCTAAAAAACAGCTTGTGGAAGTAGCCTTAACCAAAGCCAACTCAATTGTTCACGTAACTAACGGTGTAGCGGGTGGTGCAAAAGTGTTTATGCGCCCTGCTGCTCCTGGTACTGGAGTAATTGCTGGCGGAGCAGTGCGCACTGTACTAGAGCTTGCTGGAGTCCAGAACATTTTAGCAAAACAGCTAGGTTCTAATAGCCCTTTAAATAATGCTAGAGCAGCAATCGATGCTCTGGATAGTTTACGTACATTTGCTGAAGTAGCTAGGGAAAGAGATATTCCTGTAGAGCAGTTGTACGCTTAAAGAATCTGTAAACTGCAAGCTTATTATTCAAGAGATTTTAGCTCTTGATTCAAGAAGATAAGAGGAAATAATTGCGTTGCTCAAAGCTTTTGTCAAATTTCCTTTCTATAGTTTGGATAAAATAAATGAAACTAGAAAATCTCAGCCCAAAATCGGGGTCAAAACGACGTAGACGTAGAGTAGGTCGTGGTATTTCAGCAGGTCAAGGTGCTAGCTGTGGTTTTGGTATGCGCGGTCAAAAATCGCGTTCTGGTACAGGAACTAAAGCTGGTTTTGAAGGAGGTCAGATGCCTCTTTATCGTCGGGTTCCCAAACTTAAGCACTTTCCTTTAGTAAACCAAAAACATTACACTACCATTAATGTAGAGGCACTGAATTCTTTGCCAACCAACACAGAAGTTAGTTTAGATTCTCTATTAGAAAATCGAATCGTCACCAGCAATGATGGACCTCTAAAAATTCTGGGAAATGGAGAGCTAAATGTTGCTTTACAAGTAAAAGCTGCTGCTTTTACTAAAAGCGCAAGTCAAAAAATTGAAGCAGCTGGTGGTAGTTGTGAAGTTATTGCTAAGTAAGTAAACATCGCGATTGGTATATCATAAGGAACAAAGGTGGAAAATTAAATATATATAATATTTCTCCGTAAATAACTTATTTAATACCATATATAAGAGGTAAATCTGCATGGTCAGAGAAAAAACTCCTTCAGCACAGGAGACATTTTTACAGATGGCGCAGGCAGCTGGTCTTCGGGGCAGGCTGCTTGTTACTATCGGTCTTTTAATATTAGTACGATTAGGTGTATTTATTCCCGTCCCAGGAATTGATCGAGAGGCTTTTGGTAATTTTATCAATAGTTCAGGAAGTGCTTCGATAGTTGGATTTTTAGATATCTTTACTGGCGGTGGTATTTCGGCATTAGGCATTTTTGCATTGGGAATTTTACCTTTTATTAATGCCTCGATTATTATGCAGTTGCTAGCAACTGCCATACCAAGCCTAGAAGATTTACAGAAAAACGAAGGGGAAGCAGGAAGACGTAAAATCTCTCAAATTACCCGTTATGTAGCTCTAGGTGGTGCAATAATTCAAAGTTTTGGTCTAACTTTAGGATTATTAGTTAATAACGGCATTATTGAGAAAAGTTTTTTGCCGATTGGCACAACTGTATTAGCCTTGACGGCTGGCTCAACTT
The DNA here is from genome assembly GCA_051658085.1 of Waterburya sp. GTDB lineage: Bacteria > Cyanobacteriota > Cyanobacteriia > Cyanobacteriales > Xenococcaceae > Waterburya. The sequence goes on along the minus strand of JBOFLX010000089.1, from coordinate 17,389 downwards.
TTGTCATGTGGATTTCCGAGTTAATTACTGAAAGAGGGATTGGTAATGGTGCTTCATTGCTGATTTTTGTCAACATTGTGGCTGTATTACCCAAAACTCTGGGCAATACGATTGAGTATGCTCAAAGTGGTGGTCGAGAAGCGATCGCGCAAGTGATTATCCTTCTGCTAGTATTTTTAACTATGATCGTGGGGATTGTTTTCATTCAAGAAGGCACTCGTCGTATACCGATTATTTCTGCTCGTCGTCAAGTTGGTAAAAGAGTATATCGTGAAAGAAGTAATTATCTACCCTTGAGATTAAATCAAGGTGGAGTTATGCCAATTATTTTTGCTTCTTCCGTTTTATTTTTACCAGCCCAACTCCTAGGATTTTTGCCTGGCGAAGGAGCAGTAAAAAAAGTATTTACACAAATTGCTACGGCAATTTCTCCTGGAAACTGGGGTTATATCGTATTTTACTTGGTTTTAATTCTATTTTTCAGCTATTTTTATGCTTCCTTGATTGTCAATCCTGTGGATATGTCCCAAAATTTGAAAAAGATGGGAGCGTCTATCCCTGGCATTAGACCAGGAAAAGCGACAAGTGCCTATTTAGAAAAAGTTCTTAATCGACTAACTTTATTGGGCGCAATTTTCCTCGGTTTAGTAGCTACTATTCCTACAGTGGTTGAAAGTGCAATTCCTGCGGGAACAACCGTTTTTAGCGGGTTTGGAGCAACTTCTTTACTAATTTTAGTGGGTGTGGCAATTGATACTGCAAAGCAAATTCAAACCTACGTAATCTCTCAACGTTACGAGGGAATGGTCAAGCAATAGATACATTAGCTAACTAATGATCATCAACCCTAAACCGATAAATTGGCACGAGCTAATTGGCAATTAAACTTTAGTAAATTGATATGGCAAAGAGGTTAATATTCTTGGGTCCTCCTGGTGCAGGAAAAGGAACTCAGGCACAAATACTAGCGGAACAGCATCAGATTCCCCATGTATCTACGGGAGATATTCTAAGATCAGCCGTTATGCAACAAACCCCTTTGGGGAAGCAGGCAAAAGACTACATGGATAGAGGTGAGTTGGTTCCAGATGCCTTGATCCTTGACCTAATCCAAGCTCGTCTATCTTATGAGGATACTGTCAATGGTTGGATATTAGATGGTTTTCCTCGAAATGTCAATCAAGCTGCTTTTTTAGAGGAATTATTGGCAAAGTTAAATCAAAGTGCTGACTGTGTTTTAAATCTTGAAGTGCCTGATGAAATTTTAGTGGCGAGATTACTGACTAGAAATCGCAAAGACGACAATGAAGAAACTATTCGTCGTCGCCTCGAAATTTATCATCAAGATACAGTACCAGTAATTGATTTTTATCAGCAGAAGGAAACGCTAAAAACGATTGACGGTAATCAAGCAATGGCAGAAGTTACTAAATCTCTTAGTGAGGCTATGTCTTAGGATGTTTTTCCCTAAACCCGCGAGTAGCGTTGAATACAGATTAAGCAAAAAAGGTAAGATTAAAAATGCTTTCAAGGCAATTGCCCAATAAACAGATGAATAATAAAAAGTGCCATAAATATTCATCCTGTAATTAGTGGAGAAGATAACCATTGGCTAAACAAGATTTAATCGAAATGGAAGGGACTGTGACAGAATCTCTTCCTAATGCAATGTTCCGCGTCGATCTCGATAATGGGTTTAATGTACTAGCTCATATATCAGGTAAAATTCGGCGAAACTATATCAAAATTCTACCAGGCGATCGAGTCAAAGTTGAATTAACACCTTATGATTTGACCAAAGGTAGAATTACTTATCGTCTAAAAAACAAATAAGTAGCTTGTATCTAGCTAGATGTATAGTATTTGACACGGAAACATATTTAAAGGTATAATAATAGGCTTGCAGTGTGGCCAGAGTAAGGCATGAAAGTTAGACCATCAGTCAAAAAAATGTGCGAAAAATGCCGTGTAATTAAAAGACGCGGTAGAGTTATGGTGATTTGTAGCAGTAATCCTAAGCATAAGCAACGCCAAGGATAATTGCGATAACATAGTGCTGCTAATTATGGTAGTAGTAGTCTCAAAAATTAAACAAGCAAACCAAAACAATTAGGGAGTTAAAAACGTGGCAAGGATTTCTGGCGTCGATCTTCCTCGTGATAAACGTGTTGAGATCGCGCTAACCTACATTTTTGGAGTGGGTTTGTCAAGAGCGCAAAAAGCACTTGCAGAAACTGGAGTGAATCCAGATACTAGAGTGCGAGACTTATCCGACGAAGATGTAACTAAACTTAGAGCTTATATCGAAACCAACTATCAAGTTGAAGGGGATTTGAGACGTTGGGAAGCAATGAATATCAAGCGTTTGGCTGATATTGGTACTTATCGAGGTAGACGACATCGTATGGGTTTACCTCTTAGAGGCCAAAGAACTCGTACAAATGCCCGTACTAGAAGGGGTAGAAGGTTAACTGTAGCTGGTAAAAAGAAAGCTCCAGGTAAGAAATAGATTAATAAATCATATATCTCAGAATAAATACATTAAGCATAAAGTAACATGGCGCAACCAAAAAGAAGAAGCGGCGCAAAAAAAAGCAAAAAAAATGTTCCCAATGGAGTGGCTCACATCCAGTCAACCTTTAATAATACTATTGTAACCATTTCAGATACTAAAGGCGATGTTATCTCATGGTCTTCTGCTGGAGCTAGTGGTTTTAAAGGAGCCAAAAAAGGTACTCCCTTTGCTGCTCAGACAGCAGCAGATAGTGCTGGACGTAGAGCAATGGATCAAGGAATGCGTCAAATAGAAGTTATGGTCAGTGGCCCTGGTGCTGGACGAGAAACGGCAATTCGTGCTTTACAAGGTGCTGGACTAGAAATTACTTTGATTCGTGATGTAACACCTATACCACATAATGGTTGTCGTCCGCCCAAACGACGCAGAGTATAACCTTAGTTAGCAATTATCATCATAGTTGCGACTTGATAGAGTAATTATTTTGATCTCAATTTACCAGATCGCTTGTCGAATAAGAGGGAGAGCAGCCTGTGGCGCAATTTCAAATTGAGTGTGTAGATTCCAAAACCTTAAAAAATCAACATCAATACAGTAAGTTTGTGCTTGAGCCTTTAGATAGGGGTCAGGGTATTACTTTAGGTAATGCTTTGAGAAGAGTTTTATTGTCAAATCTAGAGGGAGCAGCTGTTACAGCCATTCGTATTGGTGGAGGTATGGCAAAAGATGAAAGCAAACAAGAACATAAGTTTGGCTTTGCTACTCATGAATTTGCCACTATTGAGGGAGTTAGAGAGGATGTATTAGAGATTATTCTCAATATGAAAGAAATAGTCCTCAAAAGTTATACTAATCAACCTCAGATCGGTCGTTTAGTAGCTACTGGGCCTGGAACAGTAACTGCTGCTCAGTTTGAGTTACCTTCTGAAGTAGAAACAGTAGATTCTAATCAATATGTAGCGACTATTGCTGAAGGTACAAGCCTAGAGATGGAATTCAAAGTCGAAAAAGGCAAGGGCTATCGTGCAGTCGAAAGAGGCAAAGAAGAGGGAAGTTCCCTTGATTTTCTGCAAATAGATGCTGTGTTTATGCCTGTTACTAAGGTTAACTACAGTGTTGAAGATGCTCGCGTTGATGGTTCAGGTATTCGTGAGCGTCTAATTATGGAAATTTGGACAAACGGTAGCATTAAACCAGAAGAAGCTTTATCCCAAGCAGCAGGGATTGTAGTAGATCTGTTTAATCCTTTAAAAGATCTGACTTTAGAAGAAATTCCAGACGATTATCAAGAAGACGAAGATCCTACAAGTCAAATACCTATTGAGGAACTACAATTGTCAGTTAGAGCTTACAATTGTTTGAAGCGAGCGCAAATCAATTCAGTCTCTGATTTACTCGATTATACTCAAGAAGACTTATTAGAGATCAAAAATTTTGGGCAAAAGTCTGCTGATGAGGTTATAGAAGCATTACAGCAACGCTTGGGAATTACTTTACCCCAAGAAAAATCAGGCAAGTAAACATAATAAAAGCAATATTAATTATGCGTCACCGATGTAAAGTACCAAGACTAGGATTGCCAGCCGATCAAAGAAAAGCACTTTTGCGTTCTTTGGCAACGGAAGTAATTCGTCATGGTCAAATTAAAACTACTCAAACTCGTGCTAAGGCAGTCCGCAGCGAAATAGATAAAATAATCACCTTAGCTAAAGATGGTTCGTTGGCTGCCAGGAGAAAAGCTCTTGGTTATCTTTATGATAAAGAATTAGTTAGCGAGCTATTTAAAGCTGTAGAGGAACGTTATGGCAACCGTAATGGTGGCTATACTCGTGTCGTTAGAACTAAGCGGCGTCGCGGTGATAATGCTGAGATGGCGATTATTGAGCTAGTGTAAGTGGTGTAACTGGGCATCTAGATTAATGGTTGTAAACTGCCGATCGCTAGTCAAGTCTTCCAAAAGAGTAGCTTTAGTTATTCAATATTTAGGAACTAACTTCCACGGCTGGCAAAAACAACCAAATCAAGTTAGCATTCAAGGCTGTCTTGAAAACGTTATCTCAGAGATCGCTGGTTATCCGATAAAAATTCATGGTGCAGGTAGAACTGATTCGGGAGTTCATGCTGCTGCTCAAGTAGCTCACTTTGAATATGAAGGAGCAATTCCTGCCTATAAATGGGCAAAAATAATTAATGCGAGACTGCCAGAGGGTATACTAATTAGAGCTTCCGCTCAAGTTTCTGCTGATTGGCACGCTCGTTTTTCGGCTGTTTGGCGACGTTACCGTTACACTATCTATACTGATAAGCGACCTAATGTGTTTATTAATCAAACCTGTTGGCACTACTACCAATCTGTATTACAGGAGTCTTTAATTCAGGCTGCTTTAGAACCGTTACTAGGAGAACATGACTTGTCAGCGTTTAAGCGTGCTGGTTCAGATAGATCGGATTCTATAGTAGAAGTACAAGCTGCTGAGTGCTATCGTCAGGGAGCATTTTTATATTTAGAGATTCAAGCAAATGGTTTTTTGTACGGTATGGTACGTCTACTAGTAGGAATGTTAGTGGAAGTGGGGGCAGCAAAGCGATCTCCTGAAAATTTTACTGAGATTTGGCAAAACCAACGGCGACAAGAAGTAAAATACTCTGCTCCTGCTAAAGGCTTGTGTTTACTGAGGGTCGGTTATCCTGAATTTCCTTTTGCTAAGCACTTGTGGTTTGACACTCAGCCCAATTTTCTTTTAACCCAGTAAATCTCTTATTTAAAAATAATCCAAAAAATACTATCACGGAAAAATGAACAAAACTCCTTTACCAAACCAAGAAACTCTAGAACGAAAATGGTATGTAGTTGACGCAGAAGGACAGCGTTTAGGTCGTCTAGCTACAGAAATTGCTATGATTTTGCGCGGTAAAAATAAACCCAGTTTTACTCCTCACATGGATACTGGCGACTTTGTAATTGTCATCAATGCTGAAAAAGTAGTTGTAACTGGTAGAAAAAACGAACAAAAACTTTACCGTCGCCATTCTGGAAGACCAGGAGGCATGAAAACCGAAACTTTCGACCAGTTGCAAAAACGTATTCCCAATCGCATCCTTGAAAAAGCTGTTAAAGGAATGTTGCCCAAAAATGCTATGGGGCGCAAGTTATTTACTAAACTTAAAGTTTATACTGGCGCAGATCACCCCCACGCTGCTCAAATTCCCGAAACTTTAAACATCAATACTATTCCAGTGAGGAACTAAAATATGGAAGGAACACAAGATCAAGTAGTATATTGGGCTACAGGTCGCCGTAAATCGTCGATCGCCCGTGTCCGCCTTGTACCAGGAGAAGGAAAATTAGTAGTCAACGGTAAACCTGGAGAAGATTACTTTAATCGCATTCCCAGTTATTTAATGTCCATCAAAGCACCTTTAGAAACTTTAGGTTTTGAAAGTGAATACGATGTTTTAGTTAATGCTCATGGTGGTGGTTTAACAGGTCAAGCTGATGCGGTAAAATTGGGTGTAGCCAGAGCTTTATGTAAACAAGACCCTAACAACCGTCAGCCTTTAAAAATTGAAGGTTATTTAACTCGCGATCCCCGTTGTAAAGAAAGGAAGAAATACGGTCTGAAGAAAGCTCGCAAAGCTCCTCAATTCTCTAAACGCTAAAAATTTTTCAAAGTTTATTGATTTAAAGAAAAATAAAATGCCTAAATCTGATATACATCCCACTTGGTATCCAGATGCCAAAGTTATTTGTAATGGTGAAGTCGTCATGACTGTTGGCTCAACTCAGCCAGAAATTAATGTTGATGTGTGGTCTGGTAATCATCCTTTTTATACTGGAACACAAAAAATTATTGATACAGAAGGAAGAGTTGATCGCTTTTTACGTAAGTACGGTATGCTCGATTCTAGTTCTGACGCCGAAAAATAGCCATTTAATATTTATGCTTATGCCCAGTGGTTAGCTTTGATTGACTGCTGGGTTTATTGTATTTTAATGAACTTATTTCATACTAAATTGTTTAAATAGGAAATTAACCTTATGGCTGAATCATATTTACTAGATAAACTCAAGTCTGTTGAACAAACTTTCCAAGAACTTACCCATCGTTTAGCAGATCCTGACATTGCTACCAATCCTGATGAACTACAAAAAATAGCTAAAGCTCGTTCTTCTTTGGAGTCAACAGTCTCAACCTATAACCAATGGCAGCAAGCAACGGCAGAACTAGCTGAGGCGAAAGAAATTCTCAAGGAAGCTGACGATCTGGAAATGAAGGAAATGGCTAGTTTAGAGATTGTAGAACTCGAAGAGCAAATTAAAAAGTTAGAAAATCAACTAAAAATTTTGCTATTGCCTCGTGATCCCAATGATGATAAAAATATCATGTTAGAAATTCGTGCAGGCACGGGAGGAGATGAAGCTAGTATTTGGGCAGGTGATTTAGTGCGTATGTACTCTAGATATGCTGAAAACCAAAATTGGAAAGTTAGTCTTTTGAGTGAATCACCAGCAGATATGGGAGGATTTAAAGAAGCAATCTTAGAAATAACAGGTGACTCTGTGTATAGCAAACTAAAGTTTGAAGCAGGAGTACATCGAGTACAAAGAGTCCCACAGACTGAAGCAGGAGGGAGAGTACATACTTCTACGGCGACAATAGCAGTAATGGCAGAAGTAGACGAAGTAGAAGTAGAAATTGATCCAAAAGATATTGAGATGAAAACCGCCCGTTCTGGAGGTGCTGGAGGGCAGAACGTCAACAAAGTTGAAACAGCCGTAGATTTGATTCACAAGCCTACAGGAATTAGAATTTTTTGTACTGAAGAGCGATCGCAACTGCAAAACCGTGAACGAGCCATGCAAATTTTGCGAGCCAAGCTTTATGATATTAAATTGGCAGAGCAGCAACAGGAAGTTAGAGGTTTGAGGAGATCCCAGGTAGGCACAGGTGCGCGCTCAGAAAAAATTCGTACTTATAACTACAAGGATAATCGCATTACCGATCATCGTTTGGGACAAAATTTTGCTTTGGCTAATTCTTTGGAAGGAGATATTGAGGTAATGATTCAATCGTGTATTTCTCAAGATCAACAAGAAAGACTAGAGGAACTAGCTAATTCACCTAATACTGCCGAAGTTTTAAATTAGCTAAAATAAACAAAATTTACTTCTTGCCCAAAAACTGTTCAACACAACGGACAAATATTTCTACCCCCATACCTAAAGCAGTTTCGTCAAAATCAAACCGAGGATGATGATGAGGATAAGCTAAACCTTGCTCGGGATTCGCTGAACCCAAGAAAAAATAACAGCCTGGAACTTGTTGTAAAAAGAAAGACATATCTTCTCCTCCCATAGTTTGACACTCAGGAACAACACCAATAGGAGTTTCTACGACTTCGGCAGCGACAGAGCGAACCAATTCAGCGATCGCACTATCATTAATTGTGGGAGGGTATAATTGCCAATGATCGAGTTTATAGTCTGCACCATGCATTTGACAAATACTGGAAATAATTGCTTCGAGTCTCTGACTGATTAATGTTTCTAACTTAGAATCAAAATAGCGGATCGTGCCACTTAAATTTGCCGTATCAGCGATTACATTTAAAGCTGTACCTGCATGAAACTCACCTATTGTTACTACCGCAGCATCTAAAGGATTAACATTACGAGAGACAATAGTTTGCAAGGCATTGACGATCTGACTCGCAACCACAATTGAATCAACAGTTTGATGGGGCATTGCTCCATGTCCCCCTTTACCCAAAATCTGACAACGAAAACACTCCACTGCTGCCATCAGTGCGCCACTACGAACACCAATTGTGCCTAAAGGCAGATTATTCCAAAGGTGTAAACCAATAATGGCATCCACATCTGGATTATGTAATACCCCCGCCTCAATCATTGGCTTTGCCCCTCCAGGGCCTTCTTCGGCTGGTTGGAAGATAATTTTGACTGTTCCTGCCCAGTTATCTCGATGTTGAGCTAAATAATAGGCAGTCCCCAGAGCGATCGCAGTATGTCCATCATGCCCACAGGCGTGCATTTTACCGTCATGTTGAGAACGATAAGGAACTTCATTGGCTTCTTGAATTGGCAAAGCATCCATATCAGCACGAATTGCCAATATTTTACCTGGAGAATTACTTTTGATGGTGGCAACAATACCTGTTTTGGCGATCTCAGTTTGATGAGGAATCTGCCACTCTTCCAGCTTTTGCTGGATAAATTCGGCTGTTATGTGTTCTTGAAATCCTAATTCGGGTTTTTGATGTAACTTACGTCGCCATTCTACTAAACTTGATTGCAAGTTACGTATTTCTAAGCGTATTCGGGTTAGATCAACTGACTGAGCTTTTGTAACCGTGAAGACCATAGTGTCAAATCGAAATCTAAGTGTAATTCTTGCTTCAGAACCTAGGTAGATAGTGAAATAAGAGATATTTGTAGAGTAGCTAACTTTAAGTTAAATTCGACTCTACCTGCAAGAATTTAACCCATGAGTATTTTAACAAATCGAATATTTTTTGATTTATTTATTGTCTCATTAAAAAATTAATTTTATTGAGGGGTTGCAAAGTAAAGTTTAAGTTTGCTATATTTGTTAAGCACTTTAAAAAGTGAGCCAGGATAGCTCAGGTGGTAGAGCAGAGGACTGAAAATCCTCGTGTCGGCAGTTCAAGTCTGCCTCCCGGCATTTAAATTATTGTACATTAATGTACATTAAAGAATTATTTGTCAGATTTAAAGAATTAATGTCAAAAAATTGCGAGGCTTGAACGATTTTACGTCGTTTGAGCCTTTTTTGTGTCTTTCTATAATTAGAATGCAAAGATTTTTACTGGAAAAATCAGATTTAAAGAATTAATGTCAAAAAAGTGGTATGCCCCCGCGTCGCCGACAGTCACAAACAAAGGCTTTAGCCGCATGTAATGCGCACCAAGACATAGGACTGCGTTTATAAGTTTTCAGTCCTCTGCTCCTTTCAACTTTTCCAATAATTTCAACATCTCCCACATCGGGAGAGTCGAAGCAACACAGCAAATAAATCAAAGCGATCGCCCAAAAACTTTCTTTCAACATCTCCCACATCGGGAGAGTCGAAGCAACCCTCTGTTGATAGGGTGCATATCATGGTTATAAAACTTTCAACATCTCCCACATCGGGAGAGTCGAAGCAACTATCTCATTGGTCGTGGCGTACCACCACCCAATGGAAACTTTCAACATCTCCCACATCGGGAGCGTCGAAGCAACTCCGCCCGTCCAAACCTTTTTCTACAGATGCTTTCAGCTTTATTTTTGCCAAAGGTAGAAAATACTCTCTTAAATAAATCAAAATAACAGCTAAAAACAAGTTATTTCTGTTTGCTATGCTTTGTAGAAGCAAAATTATGCAAAGTTTTGGTAGTTTCTGTTGAACCTTCCAAGGATTTCGCCCACGCTTAGGTTCGACAGATTTAGTGGAAAAGTTCCCCAAGAAGGGGTGAAAACATAGCCACAGAACGATATATTCGCACTCCGAACATCATAAATAAATGATTCTTGAGTCAGAGCTAGACTTGCAAACTTTAATTTCTATAAGGGCATACAAATCATTTAGATTTATAGACGTATCTTATAAAATAGTTCGTAAAGCTTGACTGATAAAGTGTTCTTCCCTCATCAATCAACTCACTTGCTGGTAGCGCAAACTAGACTATAATGAAAGACAACGAGGGTCTTTTAGTATAGTTTTTTCCCAATCTGAAATTAGAACACAAGATTGGCAGCAAACGTACTTTTCATCAACAAAACTATCCATCAAGAGTGAAATGCTTTGCTTAACTGAATCAAGCACTGTGAGCTAGTAGCTACAAGGGTTCAGAAAGTAAAACTGTTCTCTAAACAGCCAAACAACCCCACATTTATCGCAATTCCCATTTGGAATATACGGCGCAAATTACTTTAATAATAGATTTTCAAGGTTCAAAAAAACTATAAGAAATGTTTAAAAGTAACATTCTATCCTGTAGCTTGTTGGCGATTACGATAGGCAGTTAAAGCTAAATCTCGCGCTTGTATTTCAGGTGTTCCTTTAGAAGATTGGCGATCGCACTCTATGGCGATACCTTTCTGATTTGCTTTAAACGCGATCGCATCACACAAACGAGCATAACTCCAGCGATGAATGCTTTGGCGATACTTTCTAGCATATTGTTTTTGAGCTTTCTTACATCCAGGTATCTTCGCCTCTGCTTTTGTTTGTATTTCGCTTTCTAAAATTTCTCTGACATTTTTTAAATCTGGCAGCACAATACTGCTAACTTGATATTGAATTGCCACTTCCACAATTGCCTTTGCTAGCAAGCGATCGACATACTGACCTAGCTCCGATTCTCCAAAACGATTATCGGCGAATTTAGTTTGAGCCTGTTGTCTTTTGGTATCATTTTCATTCTGCTGCTGTCTGCGTCTGAGAAATAGTTCGTACTGAGTATACTTTTTAGCTTTTTTCCCTCGTTTGGGTTTTTGCTGAATAGGTTTGTCTAATAGTTGTTTGGTATCGCGACGAGCTATAACATCGCCATTTACTAAATTTACAATTGCTACTGTTACTGGTTCTTTCAATCCGATACATACTCCCATCGCAAGCGAAGAATTTTGCTGATGCTTGTGTTTACTGGGTCGATTAAAATCTCGAAACATTTCTAGAAGAGACAAAGAAGTTTGATTTGCCAGAAGTTTTTGCTGCTGATTTTTAGTTAAAGACTCTTGCTCTATCCATTTGTCAATCTTTTGTCGAGTTTTAACAATTTTTTGCTGGCGAATTTGTTCTGTTCCTTCTTTCGTCCATAACTCAGTTTCTACCGAACAATGAAGATATAAATTATGTGTCAACCAAGGTTTTTCAGAATCTTCACTCTCTCCTTTTTTCCAAATTAAACTGGCAGAGCGAAGAGTTATTAATCCTGCTGGAATTTGCTTTTTGTGTTGTTTATATAGCTGATAGTCTTCATAAAAACGTTGAAACCAATGAAGTTGGCGATTGTGGCAAAATACTTCAAAAGTATGTTTAGCTAAACCGTTGAAGGTAACGCAAATTCGCCCTCGTTCATTTTTTGACCAGTAAATGTCTGTGTTGGTATTGTATGAAACTGGAAAAGGAACTAGTTGTTCGCTTTTTAGCAAACATGCCTGAAGCAATTCCATTTCTTCATTTCGAGTAATCAAATGTTTTGCTTGTTCTAGAGCTTCTAAATACTCATCCTTAGTCAAATTTCTTCCTTTGGGCAAACGAGCTTTGAGTTGCTCTTCTAATCTTTCAACCTGAATTTCTTTTTTGCGTCTGTATTTTTGATATTTTTCAGGATCTTCTGGCTGGTTGGCAAACTCAAGTCTATTTTTCAGGAGATAAACAATAGCACACTGCTGAATTAACTTTTTAGTTTTTAAATGAGGTTTTTTCTCTTTCTCGTAGTTTGTGGTTACTTTGTCGTATATTTTTAATAAATGACCGAACAAATCCTTAGCAACTTCTATTTCAGAATTTTCGTTTTGTTTGAGCTTATTGTATTTTTTCTCTTCCCGATTTAAAATCTTTTGGGCTTCAGCTTGCAATCCAGTTAGGGTTAAACCAGTTGCCTCTAGTAATTCTCGTTCGCTTTTGAGTATGGTTAACCATCTGTTTTTGCACCAAATTCGGTTTCTATTCTTTCTCTGAACGGCAAACCATGATTTGTAAATGTCTTTGACTAGCGTTTCAGCAGAAGTACTAAATCTACCTGGCATTCCACTATATTTGGGTTGTTGCTTGAGTTGTTTAGCAATTTTATCGATCGCCGTAATAGGAATATATCCTTGAGCTATCCATGTATCCAATTCTGGATGAGTTTTAATCTTTTCTAAGATTTCACTTACTAACAAAGTGTTTTGTTCTATCATCAAGTTCCACAGATAGCGAAGAGTTTCTTCTGTAGCCTGTAGACGACATTGAATGCTAATAACAGCCATAGTTTGATCTCAATTTAAAGGCTCAAGTTCTGTTTCCCAATAAATACAAGTAGAGAAAAAATAATCAGTCGTATAATCTGGGTTGTCAAAAATTAGATATTTCCATCGCCACTCCTTGCTAATGCGCTCGATGGCATAAAAACGACCAATGACGATTCCATAATCTTCTATTGATTCATGACTAACTTTGTCTCCATAAAGAAAAAGTGGCATTTCTGCACTTTGAGGGAAGTCAATCGGAAGACTGGGAATGCAAGTTAAAGGAAAACAATTGTTACATTTTGTCGGCGTAGGTTTCTGAATTAATTCCAAATTATCTACAAGCTGCTCTATCAACAATGCAGTTAATAAATTGATTTCTTCTAGTTTTTCTATTCCATACAAAGAAGAAATCTTCGCTTGTAATTTTTTAATGCCCAAATTTTCAGCAAGATTAGGCAAAATCATATTCTTATGAAGATTGTTTTTAATAGATTGATTCATATTTATGTAAGCGATGCCTTCCGCTAGCTTCGCAATCTCTCGAATAACTTACTTCGAGAATCGATAGGATAAATATACATAAAATTAGCAATAATAGCAATATTTTACTAATTAGCGATAACAGCATTATTGATTTGTCTACAAAATCCTGTGAGAAAATGGAGTATAAGCGATATTGGTAGATAAATAGCGAGTGGTTGATAAACGTAGATCGTCTGAATATAAGGAATTGAGGGGATTTATTCCTAAAACACTGACTATGGAGTTCAAAGCAGCCTGTAAAAAAGCAGGACAAAATATTAACGATACTTTACAGGAAGCTGTTAAGGATTGGATTGACAAGCAAGAACAATCTACGGATTGGCGATCGCATAAGGTAGTACCTTTTCAGAACAGTAGTTTTTCTCAGGAAGATTTAACTTTTTCTTCGCTACCGACGATCGCTACTGCAATTCAAGATACGCTCCAAAACGAAGAATGGGGTTTAAAACACCTGGCAAAAGATAGCAAAATTTCTGTCAGTAGGTTGAAAAAACTGTTATCAGGCGATCGCCCGAACGATGAGGAAATTGAGAAACTAGCTGGTTGCTTAGTTAAATTAGATGGCTTAATTTTCGATGGAGAAGAGTTAACTGATATGCGAATAGCTGAAGAACTCAAGCAGAGACAACTAGAAAGATTGAAAAGAAGTCAGAGGAAACCAGAAGATTAGCAATTACACCGACATCAAGCGTTCTATTTTTGCTACAGCATCAGAAATAATTTCTGCGGATTGTTCTATTTCTTCTTCAGTGGTCAATTTGCCCAATCCTATTCTGAGCGAGCCTTCGATTAAATCTTCAGATAGATTCATAGCACGCAAAACATGAGATGGTGCTGCAACTCCAGAAGAACAAGCTGAACCAGTAGAAATAGCCAGGCGATCGCGAATTCTGGCAATAATGGCACTATTACTCAGATCTTGCACCTCATCAGACAAAAATCAAAACCAAGTTCATTTAACCAAGGAATAACTGTCTCTAACTGATTCAAAAGAGATAGAAGTAAAATATGAGGTAAAAGTAAAATTAATGCTTGTTGTGCTGAATTAAACCAGTCTAAATTATCATAATCTCCTAAGTGCAAATAAACCCAGTATGATAATAAATAAGAAACAAAAGAAAGAATTAACCAACGATAGACACCCAGTCAAGTTTTTTGTCCAAACCGATGAATACTAAAGCAATGTTTAACGGTTTTGAAAAACCCTTCGATTTGCCCTTCGGGTTCGCCAGCGAGCAATAGTTTTACCTTTCATTGGCTTGGTGGAAATCACAAAACGTTGAACTCGTTTTCCATCTCTTTTTAATCGCCACGGAAGGTTAGGGTCGAGGTAGTTGTTGCCAACTTACCCCTCCCTTCCAAACCGTGCTTGTGCCTTTCAACACACACGGCTATTCAAACGTATCCACATTGTCATTATCTGACTTCTCAACATCCGATTAAGACAGGAATATCATCAATCCAAAGATAGTTTAATTTAGACCATTCTTTTGTTAACCTCTTAAAGAAGTCTGATGCTCGTTTGTTCCTTATGTCTATTAAATCAAGTGTTGTTTTAGCGTCATGGCAGTGTCCGTGTAGGAGTTGAAAGTTTTCATATACATTCTTTCCGCAAAGTGCAGTTGGAATAATATGGTCTTTTTCTAAGGTGTCTCCCTCACGAAAATGTAATCCGCACCAGTTGCATTTACCTTTTTGCTTTCTAAGCAGGAAGGCTTTATTGTCAGGTAGATCTGGGCTTCTACCCATTCTGGTACTCCAATATATTAGATCGCCGTTGAACGGGCTTTTATCGCCTTTAACTTTTACATACTCGGTCGAACTGCAATCGAAATCGGTATGAAAAAGTAACCGAAGAGGGTTCGCGCCTCTTCCTTTGGTTGCGAACATCCATTTTTTGTTACCGATTTTTGTGTAGTACTTCTTGCGTGCATCTTTAAGATTTCCGCATCGGTGTCTACCCCATGCTCTGAGTTTTTGATAAACAAAATGGTCTTGTCTATTTAGTTCTCTTACTGTTCGGGCATCAGAAAAACTAAAGTAATTACACCAACCTCTAATAATAGGGTTAAGCTTGTTGATTAAATCCGCTTGTGAGGAATATTTGTGTTCCTTAAAAGCATTACGGATGCTTTCTTGATGCTTTTTACAGGATTGTTTTGATGGAGTGATGAGTGTGTTAAAACCAAGAGGCTGTTTTTTTGAGCTTCTGGAGCATTTGTGCTTACCCGCAGGGAATTAATTGTCGGATATTGTACCCTAGAAAGTCAAATCCTGCGATACCATCTTCGCTCAACTCTGGATAGAGGGTGTGAGCTATTCTGGTTTTGTCTGGTTTTAATTCTAAGCCCATGCCACTTAACCACTTTGAGATTAACTCTCGGCATCTTTGGATTACTACAAGGTCTTTGTGAAGAATCACAAAATCATCTGCATATCTGATATAAGTTAGAGATTGAAATTTCCTCTGCCAGCCGACTTGTTGAGTAGGATATTTATCCCTTCTCATATCGATGGTTTTGGATAACTCCTTCAACTTTTCTTCAATGCCGTGTAAGGCTATGTTTGCCAAAAGAGGGCTGATAACCCCTAAAACATAAATCCGAAAAGATTGAGTAAGAATCAGAGAACGAGTTGACCATTGATAATGATTTAAAAAGCGACTAATAGCACTTTCCGATTTAGTTTGGCAATGATGAGGAACAGATTTGCCTTGTCCTGTAAGAAACAAACCTAACATAGATTCTAACGTTTCTTGTTGATAAATACTAGGCATTAGCTGTTTCAAGGTCTTGTAAAATTCCCCAAACTATAGTTAGTTAAAAAAAGACAGTTGACAGATGAGGAACAGCCAGAATGATTCTAGGTCAAGTATTTGAACGCTTTGTAGAAGAAAGTCCCGTTTCGGTAATGGTTCGTGGACTTCTCGAAACAATTTTATCTCCTCAAAAACTAGATGAATTATTTGAGAAAAGTAGCACAAATCAATAGAACGCTCTTTATTCCCTCAAGTTTTAGCTAGCGTCGAACCTGATGATGTATGGATAGCCGACCGTAATTTCTGCACCGTCAACTTTTTAGGTGGAATCGCTGCCAAACAAGCCTATTTCATCATCCGAGAACACAAATGTTTACCTTGGCATAGTCAAGAAGAATTTCGTCCTCTTGGCTCAATCGAAGGGGGAGAAGTTTTTGAACAATCTATTGTTGTTAGTGATGAGCAAGGAGATCTTGCTCAAATACGTCGTATCAATGTAGTTCTAGAAGAAGCTACTCGTGATGGTGACGAGGAAATATTTATTCAGACTAACGGGACTTAAACATTTTTGACAGTAAAAATAAGATAGAATGCTTTTGCTGAGTAATTTGAGCATTATTCTTTAAGGCGATCGCTACTATGAGAGAAACTACTCCCGCACGGACATCTCACGGTGGCGAATTCGATTCGCCACCCGAAGGCAAAAAAGACCCAGAATTTCAGAAAAAACCAGAATTAGCTTTAGAATTGATTGAGAAAAGTTTGAAGCGAGGATATCGACGCCCGTATAGTTTTAATAGATTCAGCCTATGGTAACAACACATCTTTTTTGAAGGAATTAGAAACAAAGAAATTAAAGTACATAGGAGGAATAGCTAAAAATCGCAATATTTTAGTTAAGAACTTCTCAGAAAAATCCGAAGCAATAAGAATAGATGAATATGCTCAATGGTTATCTTCAGAGGAGTTTAAGGAAATTCAAATACAAAGTGAAAAATCTAGAACCGTGTGGGTAGCAATTATAGAAGCAAAAATATCAAAGCTAGAAGGAATTAGAAAAATAGCTATCGTCATGAACGCACCAGCCTTTGAAGATGCTGAAGATATTGACTATTTAATAACCAATGTTGAGGGAAAAATAGTCACTGAGCAATGAATAGTTGATACTTATGGTCAGAGAAACTGAGTAGAAGTGTTCTATCGAGAAGCTAAGGGATGGTTAGGATTAAAAGAATATCAAGTTAGGGAAAAAAAGAGTTTAGAAAGACACTTTATTCTAGTCTTTTGTGCTTATACTTTTATTCTTTGGCATAAGTTAACTGGGGGTTTAAGACGACGTTGGGCAAATAAACCTTTGGATACATTTCCTGAAGCATTAGAAGCATTTCGTACAGCTATATCTTATCGTTGCGATTTTTGTTTCTTAGCCATCGAACTGTACTTCATCCCGCACTTACTCCCATCCCGCTATAAGATTACCTAAAATAAGGAGAGTCGAAACAAAGCGGTAGAAATGATAAGTAGAACACAAGACCTCAAAAAACAACAATTAAACTTGGAGCAGTGGCAAAAACTGTACTACCAAAATCAA
>JBOFLX010000088.1:0-78726 GCA_051658085.1 Waterburya sp. | reverse complement strand
AAGTCATCTACATCCCAAAATATTTGTGTGATATCCAATCTTGATGTCATCATATAACTAGCTGAGATTCCTTGATTATGCTTCTATACGAGTTTACATCTCAGCCTTTTTTTTCTCTAATTTTCGTCGAACTGACGTTAGTAATAGTAATACTTCCAAGCCAGAGAGTAAGCTAGTTAGCCAGGCGGTATCCCCTCCAACTCCTGTATACCAACAGCCTAATAATTATGTTCCAGTTCCTAACTTTAATTCTGGGGTACAACCAACAAATCTGACTTATCAACCACCCTTACAGAATAACTATCAGCAACCAGTCTATCAACAACCTGTGTATGCTACTCCACCAATGACTCAACAACCTGTGAGTAACCTTTATCAGCAACCAGTTTATCAACAACCTGTATATGTTGTGCCAGCAATTCCACCACAACCTATGAGTAATGTATATCAACAGCCTGTATATCCTGTTCAGCCTGTTTACAATGGCTATAGACAGTAATATTCAAGTTGGTAATTTTAGCTGATAGCTACGAATATATTACTTTGTACGTTATTACTTAAATTTACAGAATTTAAGCGAGAAGCTTGCTTTTGGGGTTCTGTCCGTGTTTCGATCCCAAAAACAAGCCTCTTAATAGTTCACTCCTCACACTTAGTATTCTTGCCCATCTATTAGCTAAACACGATCAAGAATGTAACAGTTTCATGATTGTCACTATCCATCTCTAATTTTATTGCTACATATTCTCAGGAATGATAATAGTTATAGTATCAACAGTTGAAACTTCAATATCAGCAGGAAT
Organism: Waterburya sp.; assembly: GCA_051658085.1. Taxonomy (GTDB): domain Bacteria; phylum Cyanobacteriota; class Cyanobacteriia; order Cyanobacteriales; family Xenococcaceae; genus Waterburya. The sequence continues at coordinate 77,923 of JBOFLX010000088.1, read as the reverse complement.
TTTAAAAGAAATAGATCTTGCTAACTGCTTTTCTTGATATTCAATTGTAAATACACCTTGATAAATATCAGTTCCTTTTGGTAGCTTGAGAGTCTTTTTTCCTGTTGTCGTCACTAGTATTTTTTTCTATGCCCAATCCCCATTGAAAATCAGGCGTTACTTCAACAAAATTAAGCATCTCTTGGAGAGATTCAGGTTTTAGTAATTCCCCACCAAAAAGGGCCTGAGAAAATTTTGCTAAGTCTTGTGTATTGGAAAACATTCCACCCGCAGATTGGGCAATATCGGGATTGACATTAGTCAGATCGTCAGGAATTCCGTCTTGTTCTAGCTTGCCATCAGTCGTAAACAAATCTCCATAGCCCCTGGCTAGGCGATCGCGATCAATACTGTTGAATCCCTCTTGACCATAAAAAGTATTTTTCAGTCCTAAAGGATTGAGAATTTTCTCTTGCAGAACATCTTTAAATTCTTTCCCTGTTGCCTTAGCTACAATCATTCCAGCTAAGATATTGCCTGTATTGGGATAAGTCCAAGTCCATTCACTAGTACCCGATTGTCCGTCAAAGCGAGGCTGGTCATAAGCATAAGTAACTAAATCCTCTGGTTTCCAGTGTTTAGTCGAACCCGTAAGAAAATCAGTAACAATATCTTCTAAATATTGTGGATTACCAGTGAAGTCGTAAATTCCGCTAGTACCGTTTAAAAGTTGACGAACGGTAATGCTTTCACCCTCTGGAATTCGTTCAGCGATTTCAGGTAGCCATTTACCTAAAGTATCGTCCAGACTTAATTTTCTTGATTCGACTGTTTTTAATACCGTAACTGCGGTAAAAGCTTTAGTTGTACTACCAATACCCAAAATGTCATCTTGGTCATAGGACATTCCTGTAGCTTTTTCGATAATTAGACCAGCAATGGCGTGTCCAGTGTTGGGGTATTCATAGGAGGAGCGAGACTGACCATAAATATATGCCACTAGCTCTTCTGGTTTAAACTGCCTGGTTGAATCACCCGTAATTACAGCTTCTGCGTCTGCAATATATTCTTCATCACTATCATAGTCAGCAATGCCACTCGTGCCATTCAGGAGTTGACGCAGTGTAATGTCTTCACCACCTGGAATATTAGCAGCAATATCTGGCAACCATTGACCTAAAGTATCATCCAGGCTGAGTTTTCCAGATTCGCTTAACTTCAGTACAGTTACGGCGGTAAATGCTTTAGTAATACTACCAATTGCAAAGATATCATCGGTTTCAGTAGGAGTCTGAGTATCTAAATTAGATACCCCTACTGCTCCTTGCCAGGTAAATCCATCTGGAGTAACGATCGCTTGAGTAGCTCCTGGTGTCCCACCCTCAGTTTGACCTTGAATTAAAGCATTTTGCAGTTGCTCTGCTAGAGCTGGATCGCCGAAGATAAAACTATCTGGTTGCAAACTTTTGGCTTTTATTCCTTGTAGGATAGCTATCTGACGATCTCCATCAATTACAATCGCACCCTCATTGCTATCTTGAATAGTCAGATTCTCAAATGTCGCACCCAATCGACCTACTTTAATGCGATCGCATCCTATAGTAAAATCAGTAATATTATTAGGGTTCTCCGTCTTCTCCCAGTTGCCGACTGAAAATATGTCAGTATCCTCATTACCAATCATCAAGTCGCGACCATCATAATCATCTACTAATAAATCGTTGCCATCATCGCTAACAGAAGGAACAGTCAAAAATTATATTACTAATATTTTCTGTCAACTGGGGGTACGCGATTACCCGAAGGGTACGCTTCGCGATCGCACTCAAGCTGCACTTTGGGCAAAACAAAATTTGTCTTATAGCCATCGAACGATAGATTAGGACATCTCTTCTCTGCGTCTTTGCGTCTCTGCGCGAGATAAAATTTTTATCGTCCTAACTTTTACTTCGACTGCTATAAATAAATAATTTTTGGAAAATATAATTGAATTATTAAAACTGATTCTCAATATCTCTAGATTGGTGCAAAATTCTGACAATTTCGATTCCATTTACAATCAATTTAGCGTTAATTGAGGTAGTAGTTTGGCTCATATTAGAAATTTTTAACTGTTTTTCTCTATTGTAAAGTTTACAGACGATCAACAATAAAGTTATGAGTCAAGAAATTCAATGTTTTCGTAGAGATCGGCAATTTGAATTTGAAACTCAAATGCATTAAAGGACAAAGTAACGTTGCGATCGCTGTATTCTGAGAGAAGCCATTGATTGGCTGAAGTTTTTACGTAGTGTTCTACATATACCCTGTATTGATCAATTAAACTGCATATTATTTGTATAAGAAAAAAACTTTTAAACTCTCTCCCAGTCTCCCAGTCGCTCAGTCTCCCAGTCAGTCATAACCAGTAAATTAAATGATTAACAGTTTATCATTATGGTCGGGAGTACCGCCAGTCATAGGAATAATTTCTCCATCACGGTATTCATTACGAAGATCGGATAAAAGTTCGAGTTTGAGGTATTCTTCGGCTGTGTAGTTTTTTTTTCTCTGTTTGAGCAATCATACTCAACCTTGGTTAGATAGGTTACTTACAGTTTGAATTGATGGGTAAAAATAAAGTAGCAAATAACAATTGCCTTCAATCAACTGCCCACTCTGCGCTTCACGCTACACTAATTAATCATTAAAGAGCAGAACTCGGAACGAACAGGAAAGTGTAGTTACTTACTATCTGCTACTTGCTACTTATGCCTATACTTTCGACTTTTGACTTCCACAAAACTATATATTCTCGATCGCCTTTTCTAAAATACTGGTAGCCTCATCGACTTCAGCTTGAGAAACTGTGAGAGGGGGAACAAAACGTAGTACTTTAGCTCCTGCGGGGGCTAATAATAGACCTGCTTCCATTGCTGCCTTAACTAAATCAATCGAAGTTAAGTCTATATTTGGGCGTAATTCCATACCGTTGATTAAACCCCAACCGCGAACCTCACTAAAAAGATTAGGATATTTTTGAGCGATCGCTCTTAGTCTAACTCGTAACTGTTCTCCTCTGGCTTGCACATTCTGTAAAATATTGTCTTGTTCTAACGTTTGTAAGACAGCTAAAGCAGCAGCGCAGACAAAAGGATTACCACCAAATGTACTAGCATGATTACCTGGTTCAAACACTGCACAGGAGTTTTTACAAAGCATTGCCCCAATAGGAATTCCTCCAGCTAAACCTTTAGCACTGGTAAAGATATCTGGTTCAACCCCTAAATTTTCGTAACCCCAGAGTTTACCTGTCCTGCCGATCCCCACTTGCACCTCATCAAAGACTAAAAGAATTTGATTGTCGTCACAGATTTTACGCAACTTCAAGAAATATTCTAAATCTCCTGGGCGTACACCACCTTCACCCTGTAAAGGTTCGATCATAATCCCTACGACGCGACTAAAAGTCCCCTCATCGAGATCGGTAATTGCATTTTCTATCGCTGTAATATCGTTATAAGGAACATAGGCAAATCCCGTCGGTAGGGGTTCAAAACCCTGTTGATATTTTTCTTGTCCTGTAGCTGTAATTGTTGCCAAAGTTCGTCCATGAAAACTGGCTTTAGCAGTCAGAATAATTGGTTGTTCTACCTTATCTAAATGAGTATGAGCATATTTTCTAACTAGTTTAATGGCTGCTTCGTTAGCTTCTGCCCCCGAATTACAGAAAAATACCTGATCAGCACAAGAATGCTCAACCAACCAAGCTGCTAATTGTCCCTGTTCAGGAATATAATACAGATTGGAAACGTGGTGCAGCTTTTGAATTTGTGCCGTTACCGCAGCGATCAAAGCAGGATGAGCATGACCAAGAGTACAAGTGGCAATCCCCGCGACAAAATCGAGGTACTCCTTGCCATCTGTATCCCAAAGACGACAACCTTCTCCCTTGTCTATGGCAATGGGAAAACGACCATAGGTTTTCATCACATTTTGGTCAAAGCGATCGCTATCAAATTCGGCAGTTGTGGAGGTGCTTGAGAAATCGTTGAGAGGTGGTGATTGAATCACGAGTTACTCCTGAATAAAATTTGTTTTAGCAAAATAATAAAGATATCTAAAATGACAGTTAGTATTTGATAATACTCAATTTATTTGGTGTTCAACTAGACTTAATCTTAAATGTAATCAATTTTAGGCAAAACTGTGTTTACTAGCCAAAGCAAAGCTTGAATGTATAGTTACACCTTTGAAGCAAAATATGGTCGTTTACGCAAAGAGCTTGTTTGGGGCGGTATAGCCTTAGTTTGCGTTGTTTTAATCGGAACTCTTTGGTATTGGCTAGTTGAAAAGTGGTCTTTGGCTGAATCAGCATATATGACCGCGATCACTCTCTCTACCGTAGGGTTTTTAGAGGTGCGACCTTTAGGGGACAGAGGCAGATTATTTACGGTGGCTTTAATCCTGATGGGTTTACTGACCATTGGTTATATTGTCAATCGTTTTACAGAAGCCGTAATTCAAGGCTATTTTCAAGAAGGTATCAGAATCAGACAGGAGAGAAACTTGATTGAATCTCTAGATCAACATTATATTGTTTGCGGTTGTGGGCGTACTGGTAGTCATGTCGCTCGTGAGTTTTTTGCTGAAGATATTCCCTTTGTTGTTATTGACGATAATCCTGACAATGTAGAAGCTTTCAAACAGTTGGGATATATAGTTATTTTGGGAGATGCTACTTTAGATGAATCTTTGATACGCGCTCAAATTAGCAAGGCAATTTGCTTAGTATCGGCACTGCCTTCAGATGCAGAAAATCTCTATACTGTATTGTCAGCTAAAACTCTCAATCCGCGAATTCGGGCGATCGCTCGTGCTAGTACCGAAGAAGCTGTGCAAAAACTCCAACGAGCAGGGGCAGATGCGGTAGTATCTCCTTATATTACAGGGGGCAAAAGACTAGCAGCCTCAGCCTTACGACCACAAGTTATGGATTTTGTCGATGGGATTATTACAGGCTCAAATCGTTCTTATTATCTCGAAGAATTTTTGATAGATTCCCAGCACTGTCCTTATGTAGGTATAAGTTTAAGGGATGCCCAGTTGCGAGCGAAGTCAGGGGCTTTAGTTTTAGCTATTCGTCGTCTTGATGGCGATTTACTCGCAGGGCCTACGGGTGACACTATAATTATGGAACAAGATGCTTTAATCTGCATGGGAACAGCAGAACAATTAAGAGATTTAAACCAAATTTTAGCTCCAATTAATTCCAGCAATAAATTAAGACAACCGAAGAATCAGTGAACAAAGTAGCAAAAAAGGTAAAAGATAAAAACCTCTGACTTTTTTGTATATGTTAATAATTAATAGTAGGGGCGCAAAGCTTGCGCCCTTTAAGTAGAAAGTAGCAAGAACATTGGGATACTTAATTAAGTTAATAATTCAATCAACTGGCTTTTGTTCAACTTACTATATCCAGGTAGTTTCCGTTTTTTTGCTTCTTCTTGTAATTGTTTAACAGTCATATCACTGTAATTAACAACCTTGGGATCTTTTTCTTTGCCTTTAACGTTGGTATTTTCAACCTTGGAAATATTAAGATTAGGTTGAGGCTGCGGAGTGAGATAAAAAACTTCTTCTAAAGCTTTAATTTTTTTACCTGCCGTGATACCACAATTTAATTTAGTAATTGGGTTTAAATTTTTCCAATCTTGACGAGGAGCTTCATCAATACGATTAGTTGCAACAGGTATTTTTACACCTTTAAGAACAGTAGCAGGTTGCTTAACTAAATATTCTAGTGCTGCTTTAATTTCATCTCTTGATGCTGTTGATAAATTTATTTTAGGTATTGCTTCTCCTGCCAAAATTTTAGTAATTGCTGCCGTTTTTTCACTATTATCAGCAATAATACACCAAACCTTTTCTAAACCTGCTGCTTCTGCTACTGCATAAATAAAAGAATTGCCAATAACTTGATAACGATCTTCAGCAACTTCTTTAACTACTAAAGGTATCCAATTTCTACCATCAGTATTACTTAATTCTCTGGCTGTAGTATTGATTAAATATTCAGAAGCTTTAGTAACTTCTCCAGGTTCGATTATTGCTAAATCGAGATACATTAAATTGCCAATATCACTTAAATTACTCATTGTAAAAAATACTCCTTAGCTAATTGTGAATAAAAATCATAAGCAACTTTACTTTTATAGACAGCAGGTATTTTTTCAAAACTGGAGGATGCTATAAAAGCATGGTTGGGTAATTCAAAAATTTTGGTGTCTTTGCCAACACTAAACTTGGGATAAAAATAAGATACTAAGTCAAAGTTATTTTCTTTTTTAGCTTGATCGATAATTTCATTAATTGCTTTTTTAGCATTATTTATAGCTGGTTCATTAATTTTTTCTCCATTAAAGAAAATTGGTAATGCGATCGCTCCCAATTCTAAACCTTGAGTTTTTTCTTGTCGAGCTTGTTGGATTTCTGGAATATATTGCTGAATAACAATAGCTGCATTTTTTAATGACTTAAGATCGTTATGTTGTGTTGGTATTAAAACTACATCAGCAGCATACACAGCACTAATACTAAAATATCTCCAGTTTGGTGGTGCATCGATCAAAATATAATCATAATCAGATTTAACAGCTTCTAATTTTTTACGTAAGCTATTAAAGCTTAATTCTTTACGTAAGTCATCTTCATCAAGTTTTGCTAATTGCTCATCAACAGGCAGAACATCAAAGCTCAAAGTTACTTGATTTCTTAAAGTTTTCGCATAGGAAGAGATAACTTGTTTTAAATCAATTAAATTTTGTTTATCCCTTAAGCAATCATATAACTTATAATTACCTAACTTGATATGCAAAGAATCAGTTAAATCTTTTTGATTAGGATCGAAGTCAACAACTAAAACTTTTCTATTATGTGTAGCAAGAGTTGCAGCTAAATTAATTACTGTTGTTGTTTTGCCAACACCACCTTTATTATTATAAATTGCTACAGTTAAAGCTCTTGATGTCTTTTGAATTTTATTTCTTATATAAAAAGCAAGTTCAGCGATATTATCAGGATTGATTTCTAAGCATAGTGTTGCAGGGTAGATCGTTTTACCATGTTTTCTAAATAATTGAAGATGCTTAGAATTAGTAATTATTCCCCACTGTACTGATCTACAATTAGGTGCTAGTAAATATTTTTTTAACTGCCTGACTGTTGCCTGATAACTTCTGCTTTCTGGTGCAAGATTAATATCTCTGCCTTTTAATTCAACTAATACTTGAGGATTGGCTTTGTTGTGCAAAAAAATATCATCTTTCGTATTATTACGCAGTGCATAATCGACAGCATCACCGCCATTACCTGTTTTAAATTGAGGAATACGTTCTTGTAAAGTAAATCCCAAAGCATCTAAAAATGAGCTAGCGATAAAATTACCATCTACTATTGCTTCTGGAGCGTCTAGAGGAAGATTATTCAAAGATAATCTTAAGTTTTCAACTATCTTTGAATAGAGATTTGGTGATTCTGTTTCAATAGAAAATACCATTTATGTTAAATATTTATTACATAATTTATGTTTCTTATAATATTACCTAAAGAATCACAATGACCTCGTAATAAACTCTTAAATAAAGTAGCTACTAACAACTTCTTTTTATGTAATAACCGTTGCGATCTTAATCACACTAAAAAGTAATTATTGCTAGTAAGTAAATTTAATGCTTTGTGTAAACTAGCTTCGTTTCAATGAACTGATTTGATTTAAAATCACTATAATATTTCTTGGTATTTTATGAACAATTATTTTGCTACGTAGCTGCCGTAAGGTATAAAGCTAAGAGCTAATAGCTAATAGCTACAAGCCGAAACACTTTGTAAGTCATACATTCAATTACCAACGTCTTATTTTAAACTCCTGAAACCTTCATCAATTCGCCGACGGTGGAACAATAATTTTTTAAACCGAAGCTTTTGGGGGTGACGGGATTAGTGTGGGTAAAGTGACGATAATCGAGGGAAAAGCGACTCCAAGAATCCATTTGAATCCGAAAAATTTTGATAAAAATATTGGCAAGCCAAATATATAAAGGAAAACGCAGATAAATTCTTGTGCCAAAATAATTGCTCATTTCAGCGATCGCCTGATCAACAGTAATGGCAGGATTACCTAATACTAAACAGTCTACTGATTCCTTGCTGGGTTTTGGTTGGGGAGAAAATTTAGGATGTTCTACTAAATAGCTAATGACTCCAGCAATATCTTGAGCATGAATAAAGTGAAAACTTCCATCAATGCTAAACCAACGGATTAATTTAATCCATTTAGTTACATCAGTAATTCCAGAACTTAAATGAGAATAGGGTTTATCGCGATCGCCACCAAAAACTAGTGTAGGAAATACAGCGATAATTTTATCAGCAATTTCTTGTTGTGCAAGTTGAGTAAAGCATTGATACTTGGTACGAATATAATCATGACCAAACTGACTTGCAGCTAGAAGTAATTGATTGTGACGATTCAAAATACTAGCGGTGGAAAAATAAATAACTCGCTCACAAATTTCTGGATTTAACAAGTTAATCAAAGCCAAAGTTTTAACCACATTGATACTATAAGTTTCCTTTTCTCCTCCCCAAGCTGTAGCTGCCAAAATCGCCACATTAATCTTGTTAAATAACAAATCGCTATATTCTTCGATACGAGACATATCTCCTGGTAAGACATGAATCCCAGGACGAGCTTGATAATCAAACAGAAGCTTATCAGGATTTCTTACTAGTAAATATAATTCGTGGTTAGTATTTTGAATTAGTGCTTCTGTCATATAGTGACCAATACAACCACTAGCACCAGTAATAAAAATCCGTTTCATAAGTAGGTTGAGTGAATAAAAGTTAACTGTGAAGTTTAGGAGTCAGGAGTCATTTCATTGATCATTGATCATTTACCATTTATCAAGGATGTCGAATGTTAAATGTTAAATGTTAAATGTTAAATGAATGGTCAGGAGTTAGGAATTTTTTCAATAATCATACTTCATTAGACAGTGATCATTTAACAGTTACCAGTTATCAAAGTAGAAAGTAGAAAGCGGATTGTAGTTATAGGTTATAGGTTATAGGTTATAGGTTAACCATCTTGGTGAATCTGAAAAATCAAGGTTAAAATCGGGACAATCACTCTTATGTTTTATGTTTTAGGGTCATGCAGGACTTTGCTACAGATAAGAATCTTCAAGCTCAGGCTAATATTGTCAGACAAATACAGTTGATTAATGTCTCAGAGATTCAGATCCTAAAAGAAGTTTTATTAGTAATCGACACAAAATACTTTGCTGAAAGAAAAAATATAGAGCCTGCTGCTGTCTGTGCTTTATTACTTAACCATCCTGTAATTCCTCGTTTTTATGCCACTTCTACCAAAGGATATCTTAAACAGCAAACAACCTATCAAAAGCATTATCAAGAGAAGATCACAAAAGAGCTTTTACCTACTGCTATTGAGCAGATACGCCAACGCAATCATCCTCGAACTCTTAATCAAGATCTAGTCATTGCTAATAACGCCATCTTAAAAAAAATACGAGCAGAGTCGTGGCGATCGCTTGAACGTGGGGATAACCGTCCTCATGTTGGACAAACTGATATTTTTGATGTCTTAGCTAATCTTAACCTGACAAATTTAGTCGAAAGTGAAGTAATTAGTGATGCTCACAGTCATATTCACACCGATTATGCCTCAACTAGCGATCGCATTAGTCTTTCTGATGTCTGTGCTATGGTCTTGAATCATGAAAATGTACCTGCTCTCTATGCTACCAATGCCAAAGAGTACAATCAATATAAACAAACCTATTCAACTCAATATCAAACGAAAGTTAGAAAGGTTATTCGCCAAAGTGTTAGTCAAGTAAATCTCGAAGGTTCAGAAAATTCTTTTAATCTTAAGAGCATAGCTAAAAACAATGCCAATATACGCAATGTTAACTCTTGGGAAGATACTCCTCAATAGACATAACGTCAGCAACTTACAAAATTTTATGTGCGATCGCGATAATCAAATATTTATTTTTAGTTTATTTATGTATTTTTGTAAATAATAAAGATATACAAATTAATAAAATAAGCAACTATGACATCGGCGATCGCAATTACTCAAACTCCTAAAACTTGGAACTGGCGGGGATACAATATAACCTATCAACAAGCTGGAGATACGGGGACAGCAGTTGTATTAGTACATGGTTTTGGGGCATCTTGGGGACACTGGCGCAAAAATTTACCTGTATTGGGAGAATCTTGTCGTTGTTACGCGATCGATTTAATTGGTTTTGGTGGTTCAGCTAAACCTCAGCCAGGGAAAGATATTGAGTATACGTTTGAAACTTGGGGAGAGCAACTAGCAGCTTTTTGTCGCGAGGTAGTAGGTAGTCCTGCATTTTTAGTTGGTAATTCAATCGGTTGCATTGTCGTGATGCAGATGGCGGTAGATTATCCTGAATTGGCTTTGGGTGTCGCAGCAATTAATTGCTCAATCAGACTCCTACACGATCGCAAACGTCTAACTCTGCCTTGGTATCGTAATTATGGCGCGTTGGTCATGCAGCAAGTGTTAGGAAATAAACAGATAGGTAGTTTCTTTTTTCAGCAAATTGCTAAACCCAAAGTAGTTCGCAACATTCTATTACAGGCTTATCGTCGTCCTGAAGCAATCACAGATGAACTAATTGATATATTAATGAAACCTTCTCAGGACAAAGGTGCAGTAGATGTTTTTCTAGCCTTTACTCGCTATTCCCAAGGCCCTTTACCAGAAGAATTACTCCCTCGTCTTACCTGTCCGACTATTTTATTATGGGGGACAGAAGATCCTTGGGAACCTGTAGCTATGGGTAGAAAATTAGGAGAAATTGCTACTGTAGATAAATTTATTCCCCTCGAAGGTTTAGGTCATTGTCCTCAAGATGAAGCTCCAGAGGTAGTCAATCCAATTTTATTAGACTGGATTCAACAATAGCTATAAGCTATAAGCTGCAAGCTTAGTTTGATTCCTTTACTTCTTTAAATTGGAAAAAATACATAGTGGGGGTTAAATCCCCTACTACCTACTTAAGCTTATGTAAACTTACGGCTTTTTAAACTCAAGGAAAAAATTAGATATTAATTATCCCTGTAAACAAACCAAGGAGAAACAACGATAAAGGCAGCAAAACTAGTATGCCACTAATAGTTGTTTTGGTAGAGGGAGTAATATTTTCAGGAGGATTTAACTCTGAATTTTGACGTGCTGGTGATTTCATATTTACCTTCAGATTAATGTCTTGAATACTTTTTTATATTTAATTAATCTGCGAAATATCACATCACTCTCTAGAAAGAATCTGATTTTGACAATATCTATCAAAGTAAGTATTCACAATACACTGCGATTGGTACAACTTTCTCTGTTAGCTTGACCTCTCGTAGTATCGTCAAGTTTAAGTTTATGATAGGTACTGAAATGCAATAGAGTCTATGTTAGCTTTGCACACTAAATGACTCATGATAGGAGACAATGCCACTTGGTATCTGTGCGCCAAAGGAAATAGCTTGGAAGTATTCGGGTGGAACATCTGGTAAAACCAGATTTGGTTCTGCTTTGAAACCAAAACGGCTATAGTATTTAGGTTCACCAACCAATACACATCCCGACGCACCAAGTTCACTTAGAGTAGCCAACGCCTGTCTCATAAGTTGTGAGCCGATGCCAATGCCTTGATATTCTGGGGCTACAGAGATCGGGCCTAGACCATACCATCCCTGACTCCCATCGGTTAGAGAAACTGGGGATATAGCAATGTGTCCGACGATTTGACCATCAACCTCGGCGACGAGAGAAATAGTCAAATTCCCTGAGTTACGCAAAGCATCAACAATAAACTGCTCGGTATGGCTAGTATGGGGAGCATTGAGAAATGCTCTTGCTGTCAATGCTTTGATATCCGCAATATCAGAAGCAACTTCTTGTCGGATTGTTATATTCATTGCTGACTATTGCTTGTAAAAGTATTTATTGTTAGGTTTCACTGCATTTTACCTAACCAACGATAGCGATCGCTAATTCTTAATTCATTATTTTCCTGAGTTAATTTCAGCAATTTTTTCTTGAGTTAAACGATTTTCTCGTTCCAAAGTCTCCAAGACAAAACCAGGTAATTGTGCTGATTTTTCTAAAGCTTGCTCAAAATTTTCTTGGGCTTCTTCTAAAATTGGGATACTATTTTTTTGTTTACCTAATTGTCTTAAAATTTGTCCTTTTAAATAGTAGTGTTCTGGATTATCAGGGGCAATTTTCAAAGCTTGATCGGCGTATTTTAAAGCTTGATCGTATTTTTTCAGATCGCGATAAGCTACTGCTAAACCTCGCTCGACCAAATAATCTGGTGCTGCATAGGATTCAAAGCGAGCGATCGCTTGTTCGGGTTTGGAAAAAGGCAAATTAACGGCTAATAATAAATCCATATAACCTTTAATTAAATTTAATTCAGGGTCATTAGGATCACTAGCTTCGGCGCGATCAAGATATTTAAACACTAACTGAAGCTTCTCAATAGCATCTAATGCTCCCTTTTTTTGATAAAGATAAGCACCATCTAAGAAATGTCCGACAGCTAAATAAAGATTTCCCCTTACAGGATCACTGTCACTAAGTTTTTTAGCTGAATCTAAAGTTTTGTCGGCATATTTTTTAATATTGTCCCAGTCTTTTTCGGTATAGGCTAAGGAAGCCAGCATAGCATGAGCTAGAGGTTCGTCAGCTTCTTCTGATTCGGCTAATTTTAATTCTTCACCAACTGTTTTATAGTTCCCTTCTAAGAATATAGTTTTAAATGCTTGTTCTGTATGCTTGCCAATATCACGGGGGTTTTCAGTCCGAAAAGGATCTGCTGCTAGTACAGAGCTACTGCTGATACCAATAATCATAGTAATGCTCAAGGGTAAAGTCCAAAACACTCGTTGTAACTGATTTATAAAACTAATTAATTGACTTTGTTTATTCATATTGTTTTTATTATGATTATTAGCAAATTCCAGCCAAGTTTGACGTAACTAAAAGTAAGACAGTTCCCTGCTAATGAGAACAATTTAAACATTGAGCATTGGATATTGAATATTATTGATAAATGTTAAATGATCAATGATAAATGAAGTAAGCCTAGATTTTTGATTTATCTACGAGGTCTAAATAATGCTCCGTCTAGAAAATTTAACTTATCATCCTCCCGCTACACCGCAGCCTATCCTTAAAAATATTAACCTCGAACTTCCAGCCCAAAAACTAGGATTAATTGTCGGCCCAAGTGGTTCAGGAAAAACCACGATTTTAGAAATTTTAGCTGGATTAGCTGAACCCACCAAAGGACAAATTTATTGGCGGACTAAACAATTAACCGATCTGGATTTGCAACAACTAGCTGGATTAGTGTTTCAGTTTCCCGAACGACATTTTTGTGGTGCTACTGTTCTTGAGGAATTACGCTTAGGTCATCCTGAATTAGATTTAGAACGAGTCAAAGATGCCCTAAGCGAGGTAGGATTAGACCATATCTCCCTAAAAATATCTCCCCATGACTTGAGTGGAGGACAACAACGTCGATTGGCTTTGGCAGTACAGTTGATTCGCCAACCTAATGTGTTGATGTTGGATGAGCCAACAGCAGGTTTAGATTGGTCAATGCGAATTCAGCTAGCTAAATTACTGGCTAAATTAAAAGAGCATTGGACGCTATTGATAGTTACTCATGATCCAGGAGACTTAATTGAAATAGCCGATCGCTGTTGGACAATTAACCAAGGAGTTTTACAATCAATTGAACCAGTATCCTTGAGTCGATAATTGAGCAACTTATGAGTCAGAGTGAAACCAAGCAATTGCCCCCAATGACTGCAATGTGGCAGCAAACTCTTCATTGGCAACCTGACTTGACCCAAGAACAACTTTTTCAAGAGGTTTATCAAGAGATTTTAGAGGGTAACCGTCAACAAAATTTGACTCGTATTACTACTCCCGAAGACTTTTGGGAAAAACATCTTTGGGATTCTCTCTCAGGAATAGTAGGTTTAGAGCAAGAACTTTTAACTCAAAAATTGCAGGTAATTGATATTGGCACAGGCGCAGGATTTCCTGGGATACCTTTAGCGATCGCTTTTCCTAATTGGCAGATTACACTTCTAGATTCTACTCGTAAAAAAATCACCTTTGTGAATAATCTGATTACTAAACTGCAACTCAGCAATGCCACAGGCATAGTAGCCAGAGCCGAAGAGTTAGGGAGGATTCCAGGCGATCGCCAAAGTTATGATATCGCTTTGATTCGAGCAGTGAGTAAAGCCTCGGTTTGTGCTGAATATGCACTACCTTTAGTCAAAGTTGGAGGATTAGCTATTCTTTATCGCGGACATTGGAGTGAAGAAGATACTGCTAGTCTCAAATCCGCAGTTGCTAAGTTAGGCAGTAAAATCGAATTAATTCATCCTTGGCAAACTCCTCTAAGTCAAGGAGTACGTCACTGTATTTATTTACGCAAACATTCACCGATTCCGAAAAAGTTTCCCCGTGCAGTAGGTGTACCTGAGCAGCAACCGCTTTAATCATTTATCATTGAACATTTATCATTGATCAACGATGTTCAATAAGTAGTCAAAAGTCGCAAATTTAAATTGAAAACAGAACACATAATTACTTTTAGGGGCGTATGCCATACGCCCTTATTTTAAATTGATATGAGAAGCTAAGTATGAGTAAAGAAGTAGATGTTGTAGTTATTGGTAGTGGTGTGGGAGGTTTGTGTTGTGCTGCCCTGTTGGCTAAATATGGTTATCGGGTAACAGTATGCGAAAGCCATTCAATTCCTGGGGGTGCTGCCCATAGTTTTGAGCGAGATGGCTATAAATTTGATTCTGGCCCTTCTCTCTATTCAGGTTTATCCACTAGTCCTTCCAATAATCCTCTCAGACAAGTATTAGATGCTATTGAGGAAGACCTCGCCTGGGTTAACTATGATGTCTGGGGTTGCCGTTTACCTGAAGGGGATTTTGATGCCTATGTCGGCGCAGATCATTTTTGTGAGATATTAGCTCAACTTCGTGGAGAAGATGCTGTAAAACAATGGCGTAAACTGCAAGCAGAAATGAAGCCTCTAGCAGATGCAGTTAATGCTCTACCTCCCCTAGCGATGCGCTTTGATTTGGGGGCAGCAATTAGTCTCGGACAATATTTGCCCAATACTCTCTGGCATCTGCCCAATATTCTACGGTTAACTGCCCCGTTTAGTCAGATTATGGACAGCGTGGTTACTGATCAATTTATTCGTAATTGGCTGGATTTACTCTGCTTTTTATTGTCTGGTTTGCCTGCTAGTGGGACTGTAGGGGCAGAAATGGCTTTTATGTTTGCAGAATGGTACAAGCCAGAAGTCAAGCTGGATTATCCCATAGGCGGTAGTGGAGCAATTGTAGACGCTTTGGTAAGAGGTTTAACTAAAAAAGGTGGTGAGATTCTGTATAACGCCCACGTCGAGCAGGTATTAGTAAGCAATAATCGCGCTGTGGGAGTCCGTTTACGCAATGGTAATGAAATTAAGGCAAGCAAAGCGGTGGTTTCTAATGCTTCAGTTTGGGATACTCTAGCTTTAATTCCAGACCAAGCACTACCCCAAAGTTTTGTTAAAACTAGAGCGGAAACTCCAGAATGTGAAAGTTTTATGCACCTGCATTTAGGAATAGATGGGGAAGGACTAGAAAATTTACAGTGTCACTATATCGTCGTCAACGATTGGGGAAAAGCCGTAACTGCACCCCAAAATGTGGTTGTAATGTCAATTCCTTCAGTCTTAGATCCTACCCTTGCTCCCCCAGGCAAACACGCTATTCATGTCTATACCCCTGGTAATGAACCTTATCACCTATGGGCAGGTATGGATCGCCGTAGTGAGGCTTATAAACAGCAAAAACAAGAACGTGCCGAAATAATGTGGCAAGGATTAGAACGAGTTATTCCCGATATTCGCCAACGCACAGAATTATCTTTGATCGGTACTCCTTTAACCCATCAACGCTATCTTCGTCGTCATCATGGCTCTTATGGCCCAGCACTCCTAGCAGGTAAAGCTTTATTCCCTGGCTCGACTACTCCCTTAGCAGGTTTATTGTGTTGTGGTGATTCCACCTTCCCTGGTATCGGTATCCCTGCGGTGGCTGCCAGTGGCGCGATCGCAGCTAATACTATTGCTCCTTTATCTAAACATTTGGCAATTTTAAAGGGTTGATAATTTAAGTAATTTAGACATAAACTGAAAAAACTTAGGGTAAAGTAATAGGAAAATACCGTGTTATAGTCGAACCTGATGAAGATGGGATTTATGTAGCTGAAGTTCCAGCATTACCTGGTTGTATTTCTCAAGGTCAAACTCGTACAGAAGCAATTGAAAATATTAAAGAAGCGCTCGCTGCTTATTGAGAAAGTTTAGATTCTTTCTCTGAACTTTACACCCAATATTATCATCAGCAGATGCTACAGAAGTTGGGATTTGATCGCTTGTCTATTTGGGAAACCGAAGAATTAATTGATCTGACTTTACAGTTTTTGTTTTTAACTAAAGTCAACTATCATCAGTTTTTTGGCGCACTTAAACAAAAATTTTCAGGGCAATGGCGCGATCATCCCGACTCTATCTTGCAAGATTTAGAACATTTAGTATCTGGGGAAGAAATAGCTATATTAAAGCGTTGGTGCTGGCTTTATCATCAATTATTGGTAGAGCGATCGCCAAGACTGCAATAAATAACTCTCAATTGAAAAAAAATCTAAGATGACATCAATCAACAGCGTAGTTAACAATTTATATTGCCTTATATACCAATCCTAAATCACTCATGAAAAAACAAATGACAAATGACAAATGATGCTAAAGACTAACAATTTTCACAACTCAAATAGGATTGCTATATTGCCAGCACTGAGTTGCAATTTCCCAATCTTCTTCTGTATGAATAACTAACACCCTAACTTGGGAATCTGAGGTAGTTATATCTTCATTCATCGGACGAGCATTATTTTTATCTATATCCAGGTGTAAACCCAAAAAAGCGAATTGCTCACAGGTTTTGGCTCTTACCTTGGCTGCATTTTCCCCTACACCTGCGGTAAATATCAAAGCGTCTAATCCTCCCAAAGATGCTATCATTGCTCCGATACTGCTTCTAAGGCGATGGATATAAATATCAAAGGCTAGTTGCGCTCGCTCTTGTCCTTCAGCACTGGCTGCTAAAATTGCTCTCATGTCGGCGGATATCCCCGAAACTCCCAGTAATCCAGACTCTTTATTTAATAATTGATTTAATTCCTCTCCATTTAAACCATATTCTCGCATCAGATACAGCAAAATTTGGGGGTCAATTGAACCGCAGCGCGTCCCCATCATTAAGCCTTCCAGGGGAGAAAAGCCCATTGTCGTGTCGATACAAATACCATTGGCAATGGCAGCCAAAGAACAACCGTTTCCTAAATGACAGGTAATGATTTTCAAAGAATCTAGAGATTTATCAAGAATTTGAGCCGTTTTGGTCGCGCAATATTGATGACTGATTCCATGAAAACCATAACGTTGAATACCTCTTTCAAACCATTCATAGGGTAGGGGATAAACTTTAGCAGGTTCAGGAATTTGACGGTGAAAGGCGGTGTCGAATACTGCTATTTGAGTGATATTGGGAAGAATTTGAGCGATCGCATCTATTCCTTCGAGATGAGCAGGATTATGATTAGGGGCAAGGGGAATTAAATCAGCGATCGCATTTTGAACTTCAGATGTAATTATCGTAGGCTGGGAATATTTCACACCTCCATGAACTACCCGATGACCGACGAGATCTATTTGTTCTAAGTTGTCTAAAACTTTAGTTGACCCTTGAACGAGAGTATTGAACATTATCTCTAAAGCCTGGTTACGGTTAGCTAGCTTAATCTGTTGTTTAACGCCATTACTTTTAACCGTCAAGCTAGCAGAATCTGAAGCAATCCAATCTATATGCGCTGACCATAAGGGTTCTGGTGGCTGTTGAGGTAATTCTGTCCCTAATCTGTAAAGGCAACTTTTTTGACTACTTGAACCAGCGTTGAGTACTAAAATGTACATGAATTGAGTTGCTCTTATTTGTTTTGTAAGATAGATGCTATTTTTTTCCTAACACTAGGGGAACGAAAACCTAAGACAATATCTTTAGCATCGATACCTCTGGCAATTAATTCGCGATCAATATATATTTCAGTGCTATTATTTTGAATCCAAATTTGATCGTCAATTAAGTCTAATTGCATCGCGCAACCATAAATACGATAATCATTGCGCCAACCAACGTGCATCACTAAATAGCGATCACGTTCTGAGTCAAATATTAATTGTGCTTCAGGATCGTCTTGGGCAAAATCTTGCAAAAACTGACAAATAATTTGACGATAGTTACTTACTTTATCCATTGTTCGATAACCTCTTGATTGGGATCGTAAACTATTAGTAGAATGTTGTAGCGATTAATAACTGTCTTTGCTGGTTCAAAGCGTAAAAAAGTTTGATAAACGTCTTTAGGTATAGCTAAATAAAGCACTCGTTCTGGTTCGTCAGAAGATTCTAAAGCAATGCGATAATTTAAAAACTGACCAAGGGCTGTATGGAATTCTGAAATATTAGAACTACTGGCAAAACTTTTCACTTCTACTGCAATTTTAATTCCTTCTTTTTCAGCAGCGATCGCTTCTTCGGCTGCTAAGTCGATATAAACATCCACAACACCGTAACGCAAACGATAAGGATCGTGGGTAATTTTCCAGCCATCTTTTTCTAAAGCTTTTTTAACAGTGTCATGAAAAATATCTTTTGCCATACTAAAGTATTTATTGCAGGTTCTCTGACTTCTAATCCTGATACACCAGGGGGTAGCCAGTTAGTCATACTAGTGTAATTGATGCAATACATCAGTTACCAATGAATTTGACTCAAAATATAACGCAGGCGATCATAATCGTCTTTTAATAAAGTACTGAGGGTTCGACCAACATTAACCAACCAATCGCGATTTGCCTGTCGGAGACGATATACATCCCGTACAGAAGCAGCTACTAAGGACTCTACGGGAATATCTTTGACTTGTAGGAGTGTTCTGAGAAAATCTAAGCTTTCGGTAAAGTGAACCACTTCGGCTGCATCGCAATGATAAACAGATTGATGAATTTGAGGGGGGCGAGGAGGTAAATATTGGTAGACGCGACCAAAATTATTATTACTACCATTAGTATTACTAGAAGTTTCAAAACCGACGATCGCTGCTTTAAATTCAGTTTTGAGCATAGCAAAGATCTGAGGCTGTTGTTCGCGTAATTCTTCGAGTGATAAGCCTAATGCCCTAGCACGGTGGACTGAATCAATCGGACTAGTAGTAACGTAGGTAACGACAGCTAAAATTTTATTTCCAGATTCTTCGTCAAAAGATTTAATCCAACTGCCAAAAGGAGGCATCACAGGGAATTTGAGATCTTCTGGTTCTAGACATTGTGCTAAATACTGGGTTGTAGCGGTTTCGATCACCTCTCCAATATGTTTGGGATGACGATCATCAGTAGCAAGCTGAGGGAGAGTCAGACGCATCTTGTCAAGGATAAGGAATGAGGGATAGAGGATGAGGTAATAAGAGTTTACCTATTCATCCTAATGGTGTTTATCCTGCGTATGATAACGCTATTTTTTCTTCTTGGTTAGATCTACAGTTTCCAATTCCGATAAATTAAAGGTAACTAGTTTATCCCAATTGCCCCCCTCAAATAGCACTGCAACCTTACCATCATCAATACGCTGTGCTAATCCCTGAAAGTTGTAGTAAATATCATCGGTATTAGTAATTTTAACCGTTGCACCTGGTAAAATCATCATTTTCTTAAAAAGCGATCGCTCTTGTTATATGGTTTATTCTCTTTAGCTTACCAAGTAACCCCAGTCGGTTTAAAGTAATTAGTCTTTAATGGCATCTAATATTTCATCAGGAGTCGGATGATAGTTAGGCTCAGAAAGTTGAATTTTCTCTTTCCAAATATAATATACCTGCTCTAATGTCCCCTCATGATGACTCCAAGAGCCTGAATAGTCGCTAAAGTTTAATTTTACTAGTAGCCATTCTTGTTGGGGTGAATCTAATGGTTTGGTCGTAAAAATAAAGCCTGCTTCATTATCTTGATATTCATACAACTCCAGGGAATATAAAGAACCCTGCCAACCATATTCACCTGAAATTGTTGCTTCAATTGCTGCTTTTTCTGTATTATTCTTAGGTGTAAAAATGTATGCTTGCTGAGGTTTTGTCGCATAAATCATCGGTGACCAGCTAAACTTTTGAAGCATAAAATCAGATAAAGTTTGTAACGCTTGTTTATCAGTAGTCATTAGCCAAACTTCTTGTTCCAGTTGATTGCTAATTGTCCATTTGATCTGATTTTTAAATTTATACGCTACGGCAGCAAAAGCATTATCATTAACTAATTTATGATCGATACCTACGTAACCTTCATGTAATAATTGATCAATAGTTTTTTGTGAGGGGAATGGCTTTTTATATGAAAAGTCATAGTGTATTGGTCTAGCCTGAAGACAAGATTGAGCATGGTTATCGCTATTGTTTGGGTTGATTACTTGATGAGCTTGCATAATTAATACCCCTCCAGAGAACTTACTCTTTATTGTTCCCGAAAAAATTATTAAACATATATATTGTGACAAAATTCTGCAATCGCTTACAGAATCAACAGTTTTCTGAAATCCTATGTTAATGATTGATTTTCCGACGTTTTAATTCTTTATATAGTATCTATATTTTAGAATATTCTTAATTGAGAAGTTAGAAACATCAAAACAAATCGACTATCTTGACTTCAAATCCACTTACAATCTAATTTTGATCAATTGGTTAAAAAAATTCTGTCCAATATTAACCAGCCAAGTGAAGAGTGATTGTTTATTCTTTACTTATTTAATATTTTATTTTCTCATTAAAAGCGACACACAAGAAAATAATTTTTACCTCTCAAATAGACTAGCTGAGTTGACACTTAAATCTACTAATTAACAACAACAGTAAGCCTAGGGCAAAAAGTTAAAAGTCATTTCATTGATCATTTACCATTTATCATTTATCAACTTAACGTACTGCGATACAATTAACCCTGTGCCATTACTATAGGGTTAGTATGTCTGAAATTGAGTCTACTCCTTTTAGTCCTGAAGAAATTGCTGCTGAAGGTATTAAACCAGAGGAATATCAGGAAATTGTTAATCGTTTAGGTCGTCATCCCAACAAAGCGGAATTGGGAATGTTTGGGGTGATGTGGTCAGAACATTGTTGTTATAAAAACTCACGACCTCTATTAAGTCAATTTCCCACTACAGGCGATCGCGTTTTGGTTGGGCCTGGGGAAAATGCTGGGGTAGTAGATTTAGGGAATGGTCTAAGATTAGCTTTTAAAATTGAATCCCATAATCATCCTTCGGCAGTTGAACCTTTCCAGGGTGCAGCCACAGGGGTAGGTGGGATTTTACGAGATATTTTTACTATGGGCGCACGTCCTATTGCTATTCTCAATTCTCTACGTTTTGGCAATTTAGAAGATGCTCGCACTCGACGTATATTTCATGGTGTAGTTGAAGGCATCTCACACTATGGTAATTGCATTGGGGTGCCGACAGTAGCAGGGGAAATTTATTTTGATCAAGCTTATACAGGCAATCCTTTAGTTAATGCAATGGCATTGGGCTTAATGGAAACCGACGAGATAGTCAAATCGGGCGCATCAGGCATAGGTAACCCAGTATTATATGTCGGTTCAACTACTGGTAGAGACGGGATGGGAGGAGCAAGCTTTGCTAGTTCAGAACTTACCGATGATTCAATGGACGATCGCCCTGCGGTACAAGTAGGTGATCCTTTTTTAGAAAAATCTTTGGTAGAGGCTTGTTTAGAGGCTTTTAAAACTGGTGCGGTAGTGGCAGCCCAGGATATGGGGGCAGCAGGTTTAACTTGTTCGACTTCGGAAATGGCAGACAAAGGCGGAGTGGGAATTGAATTAGATTTAGATTTAATACCTGCCAGGGAAACAGGCATGACTCCCTATGAATATTTGCTTTCAGAATCTCAAGAGAGAATGCTATTTGTTGCCCAGAAGGGTAGGGAACAAGAACTGATTTCTATTTTCCATCGTTGGGGACTGCAAGCAGTTGTAGCAGGTTCGGTAATCGAAGAACCAGTAGTTAGAATTTTATACCAGGGAGAAATAGCAGCAGAAGTTACGGCGACAGCTTTGGCAGACGATACTCCTATCTATAAACGCGAATTATTAACAGAACCACCTGCTTACGTTAAAGAAGCAGCCAAATGGAAAGCAGATAGTTTACCAGGATGTGATTATCAAGGGATTGATGTCCAGGGAACATATAAAACTTGGAATGAGATTTTATTACAATTATTAGATACACCAACGATCGCTTCTAAACAGTGGGTATATCATCAATACGATCATCAGGTACAAAATAATACTATCTTGTTGCCTGGAGGCGCGGATGCAGCCGTAATTAGAGTGCGTCCTATTGATGCCCAACCAGGAGACTGTACTATAGGTGTGGCTGCAACTACCGATTGTAACCCTCGCTATGTCTATCTCGATCCCTATGAAGGCGCAAAAGCAGCCGTAGCAGAAGCTGCTCGAAATCTAAGCTGTGTGGGGGCAGAACCTTTAGCAGTGACAGATAATCTTAACTTTGGCAGTCCTGAAAAACCTGTGGGGTATTGGCAATTAGCTAATGCCTGTCGCGGGGTAGCAGATGCTTGTCGAGAACTCTCAACTCCCGTTACAGGAGGCAATGTTTCTCTCTATAACGAAACTCTAGATTCTGAAGGCAATCCCCAACCAATTTATCCCACTCCCGTTATTGGCATGGTGGGTTTAGTTCCTGATATCACCAAAATCTGTGGACAGTCTTGGATTAATGAAGGGGATATTATTTATTTACTAGGCTATTCTGAATCAACTCTCAATCAACAACCAACCCTATCTGCATCAGAATATTTAGCTACAGTCCACAAAACAGTTGCAGGTAAACCCCCTGTCGTTGATTTTGAGTTAGAAAAAAAAGTACAAGCGGTTTGTCGCCACGGAATTCGCCAAGGATGGATTCAATCCGCTCATGATCTAGCAGAGGGAGGACTAGCGGTAGCACTAGCAGAAGCCTGTATCGGCAATAATTTGGGAGCGACGATTAATATCCCCGTATCTGAATCACAACGTCTAGATGAATTGTTGTTTGGGGAAGTTGCTAGTCAAATAATTGTGTCAGTTAGTCCAGAGAATATTGAGTCTTGGGAAGCTTATTTACAGCATCATTTAGGCGATTACTGGCTTAAAATAGGAAAGGTGGAGCAATTATTAAGCAGTTTGAATATTTTAACAAATGATAATCTTTCGTTAATTAATGTTAAGATAAAAGAACTATCTATTACCTGGACTCAGGCTATAGAAAGCAGGTTAGTGCCTAGTGCTGTTAAAAAAAGTTATTGATTAACAAGCTTTAACACTCTAGTACAGTCAAGGTCATAACTGATGCCTGTAACCTGACTGCCTGAAGCTTGAAAAATTATCAGCGATCGCCTACGCCAGCGCGGAGCGCATCGCACTTAGCCTAAAAGATATTCAGAGCTTTAATACACATTTTAGATAATTATTACCGTTAGGTAGGAGCAAGCCAATAGCATGATGCCACAACAATCTTTCGATTGGATAGAAGACTCTCTAATGAGCGATCAGGGTGGAGATAAACCGGAAGAAGCCTGTGGTGTTTTTGGGGTATATGCTCCCGAAAAAGACCTAGAGGTGGCCAAACTTACTTATTTTGGTCTTTATGCCCTACAACATCGAGGACAAGAATCAGCAGGAATCGCTACTATCAACAAGGGTCAAGTGTATTGCTATAAAGATATGGGTTTAGTTTCCCAAGTCTTTAATGAAGAAATTTTAGAGCAGTTGCCAGGAGAAATTGCGGTTGGTCATACTCGTTATTCCACCACAGGTTCTAGTTTAAAAGAAAATGCTCAACCAGTTATTTTAGATACTAGACTAGGAAAATTAGCATTAGCACATAATGGCAATTTAGTCAATGCCATGGAATTAAGACAGCATTTGGCAACCAAAAAAGCCGACTTTATTACTACGACAGACTCAGAAATGATTGCCTTGACTATAGCTGATGAAGTCAACAGTGGTAAAGATTGGGTACAAGGAGCAATTAGTGCTTTTAAACTCTGCTCTGGGGCTTATAGTTTGGCTATTGCTACTCCTGCTGGCTTGATGGGTGCACGCGATCGCAATGGTATCCGCCCGTTAGTCATTGGTATTTTACCAGGAGAAGGAAGCAATGATCGTTATGTTCTCTCCTCTGAAACCTGTGGTTTAGATATTATTGGTGCAGAATATCTCCGAGATGTTAACCCAGGCGAGTTAGTATGGATTAATGAATCAGGTTTGGTTTCCATTAATTGGGCAGAACAAGCGGAAAAGAAACTGTGCATTTTTGAAATGATCTATTTTGCCCGTCCTGATAGTGTTATGCACAACGAGACTTTATATAGCTATCGTATTCGTCTAGGTAGACAGTTAGCGAGAGAATCTTTTGTTGATGCCGATTTAGTCATTGGTGTTCCAGATTCAGGAATTCCCGCAGCGATCGGTTTTTCCCGTGAATCAGGTCTAGCTTATGGAGAAGGATTAATTAAAAATCGCTATGTCGGGCGTACTTTTATTCAACCAACCCAAGGTATGCGCGAGGCTGGTATTCGCATGAAGTTAAACACCCTTAAAGATGCTTTACAGGGTAAGCGAATTATTATTGTTGATGACTCCATTGTCCGAGGCACGACTAGTAAAAAAATTGTCAAAGCTCTCAGAGATGCAGGGGCAACAGAAGTACATATGAGAATTTCTTCTCCCCCTGTGACTCATCCTTGTTTTTACGGGATTGATACCGATAACCAAGAGCAATTGATTGCTGCAACGAAATCAACTTCAGAAATTGCTAAACGTATTGAGGTAGATACTCTAGCCTATTTAACTTGGGAAGGAATGTTACAAGCCACCCAAGAAGATACTAGTCATTTTTGTTCTGCTTGCTTTACTGGTGATTATCCCGTTTCCATTCCTGAAGATGTTAAGCGTTCTAAATTAATGTTAGAAGAAACCAAGGTTTAGTTCATTTATCATTGAACATTTATCATTTATCAACGAGATAAGGAAATTGCGCCAGTTGTACCTTTAACTACTTGCAAATAATCTTGAGGAGATAACATAATCAAAGTTCCTCGAACTCCAGCCGAAACAGTAATGCGCTCAAACACTTCTATTGTCTCATCGACAAAAACAGGGTAATCTTTTTTGCTACCTATGGCAGTAACACCACCACGAATATAACCTGTGAGTGATTGTATGTCTTTTAAGGGAATCATTTCTAATTTGCGATCAGCTTTGCTGGTACGCTCCGCGTAATCGCTTGATAGTTTGGCTAAGGCTTTAAGATTACCCCTGTTAAGGTGAGCGTTTGTACTAAGAAATCACTTTGATGGTCAACGAAAAATATAGCTTCACAGACTTAGCTATCATTTTTCTTTTTAAATAGAATGCTCTAATTAAAATTGTAACTTTATGGTTGCATTTTGTAATCGCTAGGATGTCCATAAATCAATGTTAGTTCATTTGTTCACCTTAACAGGGGTAGGCTTTAAGATCTAGTTGCGCATTACCTGGGATAACGGCAAAATAAATATTGTTGGTGTTAGTACGAACAACTAAAGTTTTAAAGACTTGTTCAGGAGCAAGATTTAGTTTCTTGGCTGTAGTTTCTGTTGATAAATCTTCTAAATCAACTTCATAATTAAGTAGTTCATAAGATACTTCTAGAGTATCCAGAATGCGAACTGCGTTAGTTTTCGACATGGGATTTTTGAAATGATAGTTTATTTTCTCAGATCAAGGTACATAAACTCTTACTATATCTATAACTTTAGTTGTAGAGAAATTTACTTAGTTAATCAACTAAAGTCATAAAGGATTTATCCATAAAGTTTAGGTGTAACTCAAGACGTTTTTCAGATGTTTTTTCTTTATTGAATCACTACTATAAAGAGAGTTCAAAAGAAAATAAGAACAGCTTTAATGACTTCAGAAAAACAGTAAATTTTCCAAAAACACGTAAATAATTGAAACTATAAAAGGATTTTTTTTATGACTTGTACTTTAGACTTACCAATTTCCAATCAAGGAACACTAACAGCAAACTCCGATCAGGCTAATCCTTTTAGTAAAATTTATGTGTTTGGTGACAGCCTTTCAGATCCTGGTAATTTTTACAATGTCACACAGTCCTTACAACCATATGAGCAATCTTTAGGTCAAGATATTCCCGTTACTCCTCCTAGTCCTCCCTATTTTGACGGACGTTTTACGAATGGTTCGCTTTGGGTAGAAAATTTAGCAGCAGATTTAGGTATAACTCTGACTCCTTCTACAGAATTGTCAGTATTAAGTCCCGATCAAACAACACCTTCTCCAATTACCCTTGCCGATGGCAGTGCTGCTGTTAGCCCTTTTTTCAATGGTAATACTACTAATCAAAGCGTAAATTTTGCTTTTGGTGGTGCTACAACTGGAGAAAATGGTATTGGTGATTTCGGAACTCTCATTCCAGGTGTACAACAACAGGTAGATTGGTTTGTCAATGACCATCAACAAGTCAACAAAACCGCCGATTCTAATGCTTTGTATGTTATCTGGGCAGGGGGTAACGATTACACAACAAATCCCGATGCTGATCCAGAAACGACAGTTGAGAATATAGAAACAGAAATCGAATCACTCTATGACATTGGTGCGCGTAATTTTCTCGTTCCTAATCTGCCCGATCTTGGAAAAAGACCCGACGCTCGTTCTCCCGATGCTTCAGTTTTTCCAGAGACGCTAACAGATTTAACCGACGAACATAATGGTCTTTTAAATACAACCATTGACGAGTTGAGAGACACACTTACTGGTGCTGAGTTTGCTGAGGTGGATATTAACAGCTTATTTGATGATATTTCTGCACGTCCACAAGAATACGGTTTAACCAATGTGACCGACTCTTTTTTAGATCCAATTACTTTCGCGCCTACTGTTGGTGCTAATCCAGATGATTATCTTTTTTGGGACGGTACTCATCCCACAGAGAAAGGTCATCAGATCGTAGAAGATTTTGCTTCAGCAACATTGAACTCTCAGCTAGATTCTTTGGCGATTTAACCAAATGACATTTAGGATTGCTATATATACGACTTGAGAATGAAGTATTTGGGGAATTTTTTTAATAATCTGAAGAAAAGATATTTAAATAAGCAGTGTAGTAAAACGTCATGTCAGATGAACAACGACTCGATGAGCAAGCCATTTCAAAAGTAGTCGAAACACTGCTATCTTCCCAAATAGATGAAGCTCAAAAATTAGACGTAGATATTCGTACCAACCCAGTTAAAGCGGTTCAGGGAGAAATCGATTCAGTGGCGATCGCTGGTAAAGATTTGGTAACGCAGCAAGATCTAAGTGTGCAAGAAATGGAAGTTCAGACAGATCGCATCGATATCGATCTTTTTAATCTTTTTTTCGGCAAAATTGAGCTAAACCAGCCTATAAATACTACAGGAAAATTTGTAGTTACAGAAGCCGATATCAATCAAAATTTAAAATCGGACTTTATTCTCAGCAGGATAACTCCTTTTAAGTTAAATGTAGATGGTCATATTGTCCTCATAGAATTTCAACCGCCGATGGAATTGCAATTACCGAGTGAGGGGAAAGTTGTTTTCAGTAGCAATATAAAAGTATCTCAAGAAAGCAAAATCCAACAAGCTCGATTCACAGGTGTAATCTACCCACGCACAGATGACCATAATATTTTAGTGGAAAAGTTTTTTTTGGAAGATGGAGAGGCAATTTCTCTTAACATCTTGGTTGTTTTTATGCAGCAACTTAAAGAATTAATCGACGCGCCTTATATAGACTATAACGGTGCAAAGTTGAGCATCAAGAAAATGAACGTCAAGAAGGCAACTATTAGTCTGGAAGTTGAAGCCAAGATCGAGCAAATTGCTTAAAGAAGCCAGAGGGCAGAAGGCAGAAGTCAATTATTTTGCGATTAACTCCAATATAATCAAACCAATAACCTTGCAGGTTAACCGTAGGTAACTGTCCTAACTGTCCTAACTGCTCTAACTGTTATATTACGTCCAATATAAAATTTCTGCTTGGGGGAAATTTAGCTCAATCTTTGTTTGAATAAAATCCTTAAGTTCGTTCATGGTTTCTTGAGGATAAACGTATTTCACCCCACCAAACTTATTGCGTTTTTGAGTGCGTTGAGTTTCATCTAAGTCTAACTTGCTCTTGGGATACCATGTCTGCAATGTTTCTTTCGATTTCGGTGTAAAACGATGGGTGATTAATTCAAAGGTAAGATCGCAATCAAAATCTAAAGACTTGGCGATCTGATCAAACAAATTCTGATAATGCTCTTGCCAATCGGCGATCGCCATAATTGGTGCAATGACAATTCCTACGGAATAACCACTTAAAGCTAATTGTCGTATAGCTTGCAATCTATTTTCTACCGTAGCTGTACCACCTTCCATAAAATGACTAACAGGATCGGCATTAACGCTGACACGACAGCGAGTATGTCCGTTATGAGGTAAATCTAATAATGATTTGACATGATCAAATTTAGTCACCCAACGTAGATAAGCATTCTCTCTCGTGCCAAAATAGCGGATACATTCAGCCAGACTACCAGTTAAATGTTCAATACCTAAAGGATCGGTATAGCAACTAACTTCATAAGTAGTCGGCTGTTCGCCTTCGTAATTGCTGAGATTGGCGAGAATTTGCGGTAAATTGGCATAAGCTTTGACTACAGGCGCACCCGATAAACTTCCTGCCAGATAACAATACTGACAGTGTGCTGGACAACCTTGTGCTAGATGAAATTGCCAGTCAGCAGACGGGGGAATAGGAGTTAGTTTAAAACTGCTAGGGGGTGCGTTGACTATAGCTAGAGTGTTTTTCGCGATCGCATAAGTTTCTCGTTCGTTTTCACCTCGTAATTGGGTAATTCGATTTTGTGATAACTTTTTGACTGGAATATTGTAAGCTCGTACTTGTTCAATAATTTGCTGTCCCCAAGCTTCTGAAAAAGCAGCAGGAGTAACCAGCACTTGTTTTGGCAACCAAAGATTGGTTTTTAATTCAGTGTTGTGGGATTTAAGAGAAGTAATAACCAAAGTATTTATTTATAGCTTCAATTTTCATCTTATTGAAAGACAGAAAAATAAGTAAGTGTGGATACGATCCCATACTAAGTAGGGTTTTAAACCGCATTTTAGGAAATAGGAAGTTAGGACAGTTAGGACAGTTAGAACAGTTAGGGCAGTTAGGACAGTTACCTACGGTTAACCCGCAAGGTTATTAGTTTGATTAGATTGGAGTTAATCGCAAAAGAATTTACTTTTGACTTTTGACTTTTGACTTTTGACTTATCTCGACCAGCAAATTAAATGTTGACTAACTTATTAGCTTGTCATGCGACTGAGAAAGGTTTTAAGACGATCGCATTGAGGATTAGTTAAGACTTCTTTAGCATCTCCTTGTTCTTCTACTATTCCTTGATTGAGGAAAATTACTCGATTGGCAACGTCACGAGCAAAGTTCATTTCGTGGGTAACTACTACCATTGTCATTCCTTCTTCAGCTAGCTGTTTCATTACTGTCAACACTTCTCCCACAAGTTCAGGATCGAGTGCGCTGGTAGGTTCATCAAAGAGAATAATTTCGGGTTTCATACAGAGACTACGAGCGATCGCTACCCGTTGTTTTTGTCCTCCTGATAGTTGTTCAGGATAACTATTAGCTTTACTGCTTAAACCAACTTTATCTAGATAATGTAAGGCGCGATCGCGACTTTCTGCTAAGGATTTGAGACTGTTTATTTCTTACTTTTTTTGTCTAAGTCCCGTTAATACCTTCTAAGATGGAAAAAAATCCAAAACCAATGATAATAAAACCAGGTATATATGTCAGTAAGCGTTGTCCTAAATGATGTGTAAGTATCTTTATTGAAAGATAACTATACAAGTTTAAAACAAACATATCAATCACTCCCCATATTGCGATCAGAGTTAGTGATTGATTTAGAAAAGGTTCGCTCGTTGTAATGAAGCCAGGTAGAAAAGCCAATAAAAATAAAATATCTTTCGGATTAGATAATCCAACTTTTAATGCTTTCCAAAAAAGCTTATTCTTACTAACTTTTTGATTTTTAAATTTATATATGCCAGTTCGTAATGTATTGATACCAAGCCAGACAAGATAGCCACCTCCAAATATCTGAAGAAAATTTAACATTGTAGAATTAGTATCTAATGAAAAATAAATAATAAGTAGCGTTGTGATCAGTAATATTTGAGATGATATTATTGCACCGATCAGAGTGTTGATAAAACAACCAGATCTAGATTCAGAAATTACTAAAGCTATGATCGGACCAGGTGATGCAATTAAAGTAAAGACAGCCGCAGCGAAAGCAATATATGTAGACATCATAATTCTGTCACCAATTCAAATATATGGTTTTGTGTTCCCAATTTCTCTGTTAAAAATCTCTTATGGCATAAAGCAAAAGTTCTTTGTAACCAACGATCAGTACCATCAAAACTGGCACTAAAACGGCTTCTTGCATGGGCTGTTTTTCGATTATCAATAATCAGCAGATCTCCAGTTTTTAGCTTTATCGGTTTTGCAACTTTCCAAGAGATGTTTCGAAGTAACTCCATTTTTTTCTGAGCCTTGTAACTACTGGCGATCATGAAATCAGGATCAAAACGAAAATATGGTGATGATATATCACCATATAATATTGAATGTCTTTTATTTATATCAATTCGGCAGTTTTTCTGTGTTTTACAATAGTCAGAAAGAAAGCTATACTTTTCATTGAAGAAAAAATCAATATCGGATTTATCCAAATAAGTTAGAATAGAGTCTACAGAAGATATATAAGTTACAGCTTCATTATTCGGATCTTGTCGAAGGCAAAGTAATACTAAATAATCAGGTTGAATTGCATGAAATGCGTTTTCCGTATGCAATTCTAATTCAGTGTCGCAGCTATCAGACGTAACATCTGTTGCTTTTGATTTCATTGGAAATAGGTTGTTTATTGTATCTCCATTCGATTCTTGCACGTATCCAATAAGATCTCCTAATAAGATTGTGGCTTGAATTATTAGCTTTTCACTAGATAGATCATCCTTAACTATCAAGTTTCGATTAATTGGTGTAGGTGGAATTAATCCAATAGGAGTATTCCTTATTAATAAAAATCCTTTCTTGTTTCCCAATGCTTTAAATTGAACAATTTCTGTAATTTCTTTACAGGTAAGTCCGCCAGTATAAATGCTAGAAAGTATGAAATTATCCTCCACACCTTTTTTTCGCAAACAAACCATAATGTATCTCCTTCAATTGTAACGAGTTGAAATAATAATCAATCTGCCCCGAAGTCATCGGGGTTTTCAAAGCACTATTAAATTAATTGATCAAATGAATAACTGATCTTACGCAGCTAAACGAAATTTCAATAGTTTCAGTAATTAGTTGAGAACGAAATATCAAGGGTTTCAGCCCTGATGTGCGTAACATCAGTGAATAATTAATTGTTCTGCTATTTTCTGAAGAGAAAATTAGGATAAAGCATCAACAGTGGTCTAGAAGCAAATACCTCAAGCATTTTGAGTTTATTGATGAAAGCGAAAAAAGAGTATAAAATGTGTCAGTTTTTTTGTTGAGATGTGACATAATTGGAAGGAATCCTGAATAAATAAAAGACTTAGAACATTTGCATTTGTTTAGGAAAGTCATCTAAACCAGTGTTAGCAGCACTGGTATTAGATGCAAAAAGAATTTTTCAGACTCAGACATCTTCTAAAGGAACTAGCAAAAATAACTTCCGAAATTTCAGGAAGATTGCTATCCTGTTTTGTATGAAGGAAAGTAAAAGTCAAATTAGAGAAAAGTCTTGAAAGAATCATACTATGTTTTTCAAGGGGATTTGAGTAAAAAAGGTCGTCTTAAATGGACAGGATTATAGAATTAACGGCTGTGACCTGGTAGCAAGACATTATTTCATTTTTACTTTAATTTCTTCTACTAGATTAGCATACAATAAAAATATTAATTTTCAAAGCTTAAAATAAAATTTTTTGGTTCAAAAAAAAGTAATTTATTATACAAAAAAAGCAATTTATCATACGAAAAAAAGCAATTTATCATACAAAAAAAGTAATTTATCATACAAAAAAAGTAATTTATCATACAAAAAAAAGCAATTTATCATACAAAAAAAAGCAATTTATCATACAAAAAAAAGTAATTTATCATACAATTGGGATTAGCCTATGACGCTCTTAGTCTTTACAGTGCTTACAATAATCTAATTTATGATAACGCTAATGGTGCAGCAGCAGCTTTAGGAGTTGCGGTTGAATTTGCCGACTGGATAAATCTAGAAGTGGGCTACTGGGCGACTAACCCCGATGAACCTGTAGCTGGAAATGGTTTGTTTAACGGTAATTATACTGCTGGAGCGAATTTGAATGTTGCTCTATTGGATGAACGTCTAAATTTGGCTTTAGCTTATCTTAGAGCTTATCAAGGTCAGGGTAGCGATTACGATTTAGCTGGCTTTGTGGGAACTGATGCAGCCACAGATCCCTTTGAAGATCGGGCTAACTCTGCTAATAATTATGGTTTAGCTGCGAGTTATCAACTTTCAGAACAACTAGCGGTTGGGGGCTATTTTGGTTATGCTACCGCTTCGGTAATTGAGGGGGATGCGGATGCTGATATTTTAACTTGGAATGCCTATACAACTTTTACTGATTTATTAAAAGAAGGATCAACTTTTATTGCGAGTTTTGGACAGTCTCCTAGCTTAATTGATAGTAGTGGTGATGCTCTAGAAAATGATCCAGATACTCCCTATCTTTTAAACCTAGAATATCAATATCAATTGAATGATTATATTCAACTTGCTCCAGGTGGTTATGCTTTATTTAATCCTAACGGTGATTCTGATAATAATACTCTTTATGTGGGAATGGTACGGACTATTGTTAGGTTTTAATAATAGGTAGTAGGTAATAGGTAGTAGGTAGTAGGTAGTAGGTAGTAGGTAATAGGTAATAGGTAATAGGTAATAGGTAATAGGTAATAGGTAATAGGTAATAGGTAATAGGTAATAGGTAATAGGTAATAGGTAATAGGTAATAGGATAGAATGCTGAACGTTTCTGATGCTTTTGTAGAAAATGTTACTAACTTTGTGTTGTAAATAAAATAAAAATAAGATTCATAAAACTATCTTTTTAAGATAGATAAATAAAGCAATTAAATTTAATATCTCCTTGTATAAAGATTATGAATCTTACCAATAATATTCAACAATTAATCAGCAAATACAAACAAAAATTCGGACTGTATTTAGTTTTAATAATATTTTTTAGTTTTGCTGTTCCAAAGGTAGCTTTAGCACAAGAAGCAGAAACAAAAGCAGCAGGGAGTTTTCTGGGCGCGATTGACAGTATCTTTTCTCAGATTGTGGCTGTTTTAGATAAAATTCTCTTTTTTGAAATCGCAGGTTTTCCTCTGATCGTGCTGTGGTTGATTTGCGGTTCAATCTTTTTTACCGTGCAAATGGGGTTTATTAATCTTCGTGGTTTAAAACACGCTGTAGATGTTGTACAGGGTAAATACGATGACCCTGATGATGACGGCGAAGTAACCCACTTTCAGGCATTAGCAACGGCATTATCGGGAACAGTAGGCTTGGGTAATATTGCAGGAGTGGCGATCGCTGTTCAAGCTGGAGGGCCTGGGGCAGTTCTCTGGATGACTCTAGCAGGCTTTTTTGGGATGTCTAGTAAGTTTACCGAATGTACCCTCGCTCAAAAATATCGACGGGTAAGACCAGATGGTTCGATAGCTGGAGGCCCAATGTATTATATCTCTCGTCCTTTATCGGATATGGGTTTACGCCCTGTAGGTCAAGGTTTAGCCGTTTTGTTTGCCATTCTATGCATTTTAGGTTCGTTTGGTGGAGGCAATATGTTTCAGGCGAACCAATCTTATGTAGCGGTAGCTAATATTATTCCCAACACACCCAACTGGCTTTTTGGAATTATTGTGGCTGCTTTGGTGGGAATAGTAATTATTGGTGGGATTAGTCGCATTGCTTCGGTGACAGATAAACTTGTTCCCTTGATGGCAGTTTTATATATTACTGCTTGTTTATGGATTATTTTGAGTAATATAACTCAATTGCCAGGAGCGATCGTCACTATCTTTATTGAGGCTTTTTCACCCCAAGCTGTCGGTGGTGGGATTATTGGGGTAATGGTACAGGGAATTAGACGTAGTGCCTTTTCTAACGAAGCAGGAGTTGGTTCGGCTGCGATCGCCCATTCTGCTGCTCGTACTGATGAACCCCTTAGAGAAGGGATTGTAGCTTTACTAGAGCCATTAATCGATACCATTATCATCTGTAACATGACTGCTTTGGTGATTGTCATTACAGGAACTTATCGCGATAGTTCAGTGGGGGATGGAGTGCTATTAACTAGTAGATCCTTTGCAACCATAGCTGATTGGTTTCCCATAATTCTGGCGATCGCTGTAGCTTTATTTGCTTTCTCTACCATGATCTCGTGGAGTTACTACGGTGAAAGAGCTTGGGAATATTTATTTGGCAACAGCAGCATCCTGGTGTATAAAGCTTTGTTTGTCTTTTTTACCTTTGTTGGTTCAGTAGTCAATCTAGGTGCGGTAGTCGATTTTAGCGACATGATGATTTTGGCAATGTCTATTCCTAATTTAATTGGCTGTTATTTATTGTCGGAAGTCATAGTTACCGAACTAAAAGACTATATGCGCCGTCTCAACTCTGGTCAAATACTTACTTATAGCGATCAAATCGCTCTTCGTTCTAATAGTCAAGAAGAAATAACATTCAGGTCAAAATCATGAGCTTATTTTCTCAAAATCGCGTCCTGTTTCCTACTGATTTTTCAGAGCTTGCAGCTATAGCCCAGGCAAAAACTCTGCAATTCATTGAGCATCCTAGCAATCTTCATATTGTTCACGTATTACCTCCATTATCGCCTCTAGAGCCTGGAGTAGTCTGGGAAACACTAAACAATGAAACCCGTCAACAAAATGTTACAAAAGCCTTTTACAATCAATTTAATACTTCAGAATATCAGCAAGTAAACTTTGAAGTTTTATTTGGCGAACCTAGTAAAAAAATAGTAGATTATGCCAAAGACAAAGATATCGAGTTAATTGTCATTCCTGCTCATGGGCATGGTGGTTTTAACCGTTTCTTTTTAGGTTCAGTGACCGAAAGAGTAGTGCGCTTTGCTCATTGTCCAGTTTACGTATGGCGATCGCAGAACTAATCAAAAGCCTTCTTTAAAAATTAACTATAAGATTTTTATATGTAGAGCGATCGCGCTTTTGTAGGGTGGGCGACGCGAAGCTAGTACTTTAGTGCAAACTGCTAAGATCATCAAAAAGCGTTTCAGGACAAATAATTTGCCCACCAAAATTAACGGATGTAAAGTGTTTTAAGATGTACTAAAAATTAACTCTGAGATTTTGAGCAGCTAGTTCAACAGTTTTGGCAATTCTTTTCTTTCTAGTAGGTAATTGTTTAGCGTTTTTAATCCATTCTAAAATGCCTCTTTTTACTGATGGCGGAAAAGCGGTAAAGTATCTTTCTGCCGTAGGGTTGTCTGCCAATGCTTGTTGTAAATCATCGGGTAAAATCAAGGCTTCTACATCATCTAAAAAAGACCAAGAACCATCTATTTTGGCTT
The DNA here is from genome assembly GCA_051658085.1 of Waterburya sp. Lineage (GTDB taxonomy): Bacteria > Cyanobacteriota > Cyanobacteriia > Cyanobacteriales > Xenococcaceae > Waterburya. The sequence continues at coordinate 41,879 of JBOFLX010000088.1, read as the reverse complement.
GTTCAACTTTTGCTATTCCCGCAGGAGTCATCAAACCTTGTTCAAGGAGTTTTGCTATCCGCTCTTTATTAACTTGTGACCAATTACTTTTAGCTTTTCTAGGAGATACATAAAGCATAGTTCTTTGCTCATCTAGCTTGCGTGCTAAGCTATCTATCCAACCAAAACAAAGAGCTTCTTCTACTATGTCGTTGTAAGGCAAATAAGGCATTCCGCTATTCTTCTTGTAAGTAACTAGCCAAATACCCAGAGATTGCGAGTGATTACTTTCTAACCAGCTACGCCATTCCTGCCTGGTTTTAGCAATAAAGCGTGGTTTATTGTCCATAACTTGCATCTTTAAAATTAGGGTTATCCTAATAAAATAATCAGCCACACATCAACATTGAACTTGAAATCTTCATGGACTTACTTACTAACATCCTCAACACTATTGGCGCAGGAGCAACCGCGTATATTTTGGCAAGTAGAGTACGAGATCCACAAACTCGTCCAAATACCTTAGCTGGCTTTCAATTAGCCGAATCTGGCGCAGTACCTTTTTTAACTAAATTAGCTCAAAGAGCCTCAAGTGAGGGAGATACTTGGCTAGCAGAAAAATTAAATATTCATGCTCAAGACGAAAAGCGTCATGGTCAAATATTTGCTCACGGACTCAAACAGCTAGGTAAAGAGGTCAAGACATTAGAAGAAAGAACTTCTCAAGAATCAACCGAGAAAAAGAATCCTAGTCCCTTTTTTGCCAAATACTATCGCGATTATGATTCAGAATCTCTCAAAGCCGAAAACATTGATTGGCTAGTATTTATGGCTAGTACCTACATTTTAGAGTTAGATGCTAGTAAAGATTTTGTAAGAATGGCAAGGGCTTTACCCGATGATGAATCTAGAAGTCGTAATTTAAAATATAGTATTCTCAGCGTCGCTCAAGATGAAACTCGACACGCAGCCTATCTTTATGAGGCAATGCAAAGACGGTTACCTCAAATAGAGGTTGATACTTTAGTTAGCGAATGGCGAAAACGCAAAATAGATGCCATGTTTGCGGTGATCGGCGACATGGTTAAAACTGGTGGTAATTCTCGCTCTTTAGTTAAAGACGGTGCGCCTACCGAAATTGAACAGACTACACCAGAATTAATCGAAGCTTAAAATCGATTTTCCCCCAAAGGAGAAACAGTGAAGATGAAAATTGGCAATAAAAAACTGCAACGCTCTTTTTATCGGATTTTGTTGGCTATTGGGGGAACTACACTTATGATTGGGGGAATTTTGGCACTTGAGACAATTTTTGGCGGAGCAAAAGCCTGTCATCCCCAAGAAGCTTGGCTTTTTTGTCAAATCCGCGAGTCAGTATTGCTTAACATTGTCGAAGGTTTTAGTATTTTGGTGGCAGTTTGGTTATTCTTTTTGGAAGCTCCCGAACGAGATAAACAAGCCCATTACGAAGCTTGGAAAACAATCGACTCCGCTCATGGATTAAGAAATAGTTATGCACGATTGCAAGCTCTCCAAGACTTAAACAGCGATCGCGTTCCTTTAAGAGGTTTTACCGCCCCAGAAGCGGATTTACGAGGGATTAACTTAGCTGGAGCAGATCTCAGTAATGCTTATTTGTCAGGAGCAGACTTGAGTAACGCCAATCTTAGTAACGCTGATCTCAGTCATGCTAATTTAGCAGAAACTAAACTAACTAACGCTAATCTTAATAATAGCTTGTTGACAGGTGCAAATCTCGCTTATACGGACTTTATTGAAGCAGATTTACAAAATGTAGACTTTGTAAGTGCCAATCTCGTCGGAGCAAATTTTGTACGGGCAAATTTAACTCAGGCTTATTTTGGGGATGTTAACTTTAATGAGTGTCTACTTAATGATGCTAATCTCAAAAAAACTAAGTTTTTTGGTGTGGAAAATTTAAAAGTAGAACAGATTAAAACCGCTAAAAATTGGTCTGAAGGAATTTATGATGCCAAAATGTTGCTTAAGTTAAAGGTTTGAAATTAAAAAGGTAGTCTAAATCTTTGCTTGTCTAATCTTTCGTATGCTGAATATTTAGCTGGTAAACTTTCAAAAGTCACTAAATATTTTGACTTCCATGAAGCGATCGCATCTTGAAACCAAATATGTTCGGGAATTAAATCGTGGGTGTCAGCTTTTCCTTGATTCTCGCTTAAATGAATTGCACCTACTTGTTGAGAATTTATTAGTGATAAACAAGTTTGTTGAGTTTTTTCGCGATCGCCTTGATGCCAAATTAAAATATGAGAAACATCCAGTAATAAAGGAAAATTTACTAAACTTTCTCGACTCGAACACCAATATTCTGATGATGGCATTACTTCTACATAAACAGGAACTTGCAAGGTAGTTTGCAGTTTAGATAATGCTGTTTCTAATTGTAGTTGAGTACTTTCCCGTTTTAAAGGTGCATGAAGAGATACTGCGCGAACATCATGGCTGGCAATGAATTCAGCATAAATATTCCATGTTTGGGGACGAAAAAGATCTAATTTCTGACGAATCCTATTTTCATAGAGACAGGAATCGTGCAAGATTAGAGGAACAGGCGGATAATCGAAATCGACAGGACAAGGGCTACCGATCGCTAGTTCAAGAAACTCTAGTTGCATCGGTTTTTGAAGTGTCTGAAATATTCTTTTACACTCTTCTATCGGGCGTAATCCGATCGCCGTAATACTTAGTCCTAACATTGGCAGTTTACATCAATTTTCAAGTACGTTTTATTTTTAACAGTTTGTTCGCAAACAAAAGCAAAACTTCCTACGGCATCCTTCCAAAGTTTACTAAATAAATGTATATTTTCGGGCTGTTTTAGATAGTTCATCAAATGTTCTGTGTCAAACCAACTCATTAAATAATCTTTATCTGGATCTTGATAAAATTTTTTCTGATAAGGAACATTGTTAGCTATACACCAAGTTTCTAGATAATTAATTTTATCCCAACTAAATGAACCAATTCCATGTTCTTTCATTATCTTTTGATGAAGTGATTCAGCAATTTTTTCTGCTTGATTTTTGCAAATATGACGAGATACGAATAATGGATCTCCACGCTCATAACTATAGATTTCCAGGTCTAAATCAGCTAATTCATCCCACAGTCTATTTTGGCGATCGCTAATTTTAATTGATTCATCTTGCTCTATATATTCAGCAAAAAATGATTCATAACTTTCTATTTCTGGGTCTTGATAATCATAGTCACTCAATTGATAATTTTCTTCAATGCTATATTGATCGGAATAATTATCGTAAAATTCATCGTAGTTAGTGTAGTCAAAATCTTTATTTTCTTCGATTATTAATTCTTTACTTAAATCACAAGCATCAACTAGATAATATGCTTCGTCATTAAATCCTATTCCTGATCTCCAAACACTATAAACGCGATCGCCTGGATTCTGAAGTAATCCTTGCGCTATTTCTACTCGTACTTTCTTTGATTCTGCATCCTGTAAAAGTTTATATGCCATTGCTCTAACTTTTATTTCAGGATTATTCAACGATTCTATTAAAAATTCAATATCTGATTGTTCGTAGTAATCCGCATAAGCTAATAATTCTATTTTTTGTTCGGGAGTAACTATATCGGGAAGATTTTCATCAATTTTTAAATAGCTTGTTTTGCCAATATGAATCTCGCAAATACCAGCAAAGTTTCCGATTGTTTCTTTCCAGAGTTTACTCAAAAGATTTAGGTTGTTAGTTTGTTTTAACAAATTCATGATTTCATTGCAATTATCCCATCGATCAAATTCAAGTCCTTCTACTAACTCTTCAGGCGTAAATAATTTGTCTAAACCATTTTTATAAAACTTTTCTCGTTGAATCCTTTTAACTTCTTGATAAGATATCTTATTTGCTAAACACCATTGTTTTACATTAAAATTTTGAGCTTTATCTATCCAATCAAACTCAAAGTCTCCAAGACTCCATTTCAACATTATCTTTTGATGAAGCGACTCAGCCATTGCTTCTGCTTCACTCCTACTAAAATAATGAGGTGATTTTGCAACTATATATAAGCAGCCATCATCTTTAATAATTTTATAGCCATGTCTTTTATAATCGTAATCAGTGTTTAATTCTAAAACACAATTTTCTCCATTAAATAAACTATAAAACGAGTCATTAAAATATATGCTCGATTTGTAAATGGTATAAACGCGATCGCCTGGATTAAGAAGAATACCTTTCGAGCTAGCTTGTCGTACTTTTTTAGAATCAATATTTTGCAAAAGTTGATAAGCTTTAGCTCTAATTTCTAAGTTTGAATGGTTTAATAATTCAATTAAAAAAATTATTCCTACTGCATCATATTGAAAAGTATCAGCTAAGAATTTTAATTCTTGGTTTGTAGTCGCGATCGCAAATTTTTGATTTAATTCTTCCATCTCAATTACAATATCTGGATTGTATCAAAATTAATTATCCAAGCCTGTTAATTTGTTCAAAATTTAAAAAGGTATATTTAGTAGCTTCCGTATTAAAAGCATTTTTTCTAATTATTGCTTGTTATGCTTGCTCAGAATCTAAGCTCTCTAGAACTTGATATGCTTTCTCACTAGTTTTTGCTTCAAAACTATTCATTTTAGCAATTAGTAAATCTGATCCTGCTTTACCATATTGAAGTGTATCTGATAATAGATCTAATTTTTCCTCTGAAGTGGAAAGCTCTATTTTCATACGTAATTCTTCCAATTTAGGTTGAAGATAAATTTGCTTTTGAATAATCTCTTCACGCACAAAAGCAGGACTACCAAACCAATTTTGTTCTTGCTGAAATTTCTGTTCAAGCTCAAAATTTTTTATTTCATAAAGATAATCAGAGATTTGCCATTTAATCTGCAAATCGCTAAATTCTTCCCATTCTTTTGGGTAAGGAATATTATTAGCTAAACACCATTCTTTCGCTTGAAAATCAGGGTTTCCCTTCTCCCAAGTAAATCCAAACTCCTTACATTGAATAGCTTGCCTATGTATAGATTCAGCGATCGCTTCTGCTTCTTCTTGAGATATATGACTTGATAATCTTATATTAGGATTGTATGGTTGTAGGTATTCGTATTCTTCTTTAGTTAATTCTTTATAATCTTCATAAAAACCACAATTTTCCATTGGGTGTAGGTAATATTCTTGATCATCAAATTGTATTCCCAATCGATAAACACTATAAACGCGATCGCCTGGATTAAGAAGAATACCTTTTGATCTAGCTTGTCGTACTTTTTCAGAATCAATATTTTGCAAAAGATGATAAGCTTTGGCTCTAATTTCTAATTTTGAATGCTTTAATAATTCAATTAAAAAATTTATTCCTACTGCATCATATTGAAAAGTATCAGCTAAAAATTTTAATTCTTGGTTTATAGTCGCGATCGCAAATTTTTGATTTAGTGCCTCTCTTTCCATATCAATTCTTGACTAGATTTAATCTCATTGGTGATGATAGCAACACTTTTAATAGCTTTAATCTCTCAGAAAGTCAGCCAAACAAATTAAAGTCACTTCACTAGAGTTGTTCACTAATATTATCAGATTATATCCAAAGCATATTGAAATTTATATAGACTTTTTTAATCGTTTATTTTGATTTTAGTTTATAAAAAATCATTAATTCATCAATATTTTTTTAGTAAGAGTGAGATAATTAAGGATTAAATTTCATTAAATTTTTTCTCCAAAAAATTAATTAGAAGATAATCGAGAAAAAGTAAGGATGCGATTAAGAAAAATTAGAGATAACAAATGAATAAACCTAATTTGATCTACAACATCATCTTGTTTCGTATTTTCGATTTATAATATATTCTTTTGCTTGGATTAAATTTAAAGCGATCGCTGTCAGCCATTACTTGAATGTTCGTCCTCAAGCACGAACTTTGACTTTAGTTTAAACCTCAACCCATCGACAAACTAATTTATCATCTACTTTTTCCCAACGAGCTTCTAAGCGTTTTTTGGTAGAAAGTTTGGGCTGATTCTCAAAGTAAAATTGAGTACTAGTAACTTGTTTTTGAGTAAAAATCATTTCGTTTCTCCTTTGATTAATAGTAATTATTGATACAGACAAAATCAAGAAAATATGCAATATTTCTTGATTTTTATTAAAAGAGAAAATCGGGAAGAAATCAGGAAAAAATCAGCTATGAATTATTATTTTTTGGTTGTCAGTAACAAAATTGAAGAAAGGTTAACTTTAATTAATATGAAAACTCAAAGATGCGCTTCGCGATCGCATAGGGAGATCAACTTCAAAATAAAATATTTAGAGAGATTCTAACTGCTGGAAAAACTATCTAAAATAAAATCAAGCACTTTTGACTGCACAAAATCGAAGATAATCAGCAATGACAACCACCAAATCCATCGAACAGGCAATTGATCTCAATGATCCACAATATTATTTCAATCGAGAATTAAGCTGGCTAGAGTTTAACCGCCGAGTTCTCGCAGAAGCATTGGATAAAAGAACCCCATTGCTGGAACGACTTAAATTTATGGCAATTTTTAGCTCTAACCTCGATGAATTTTTTATGGTTAGGGTAGCAGCCCTCAAACAACAGGTAACAGCAGGAGTGACTAAGTTATCGGCGGATGGGCGTAATCCTCGGCAACAGTTAGAAGCGATCGCCGAAGCTCTAAATCCTATGATTCAAGAGCAGCATCAGCATTTTGAAAAGGTTCTGAAAAAAGAATTGATTAAATCAGGAGTACATATTATTAATTATGTCGATCTAAATCAAGAACAAAGAGCCTATATTAATCAATTTTTTGAAGATTATATTTTTCCAGTCCTCACGCCTTTAGCAGTAGATCCTTCCCACCCTTTTCCCTATATTTCTAATCTCAGTTTGAATTTAGCAGTAGTACTCAAAGATCCCACACTTAATAAAGAATTATTTGCAAGAGTTAAAATTCCTAGTGTACTATCCCGTTTTGTAGCGTTACCAGAAGAACTCAGACAACGGTACAAAGGTAAACCTGGAGTATGGACTGGGATACCAATAGAACAGATTGTTACCCACAATTTAGAGTATCTGTTTCCAGGAATGAATATTTTAGAGTCTTATTCTTTTCGGGTAACTCGCAATGCTGACTTGTCGGTAGAAGAAGATGAAGCGGATGATTTATTGCTGGCAATTGAAAAAGAACTACAAAAACGACGGCTTGGTGGTTCTTGCGTCAGATTAGAAATTGAAGCCTCTGTACCATCTGAAATTCGCTCCACCATAATTCAAGAATTGGATTTAGAAGCAAGCGACGTTTACGATATTGACGGCTTAGTCAGTTTGTGCGATTTAATGTCTTTTTTGGCATTACCGTTACCTGAATTAAAAGACAAACGTTGGAGTTCTGTTTTACCGCCTCGTCTTAACTGGTTACAAGAGCAGGCTGAGGAAAACGGTGAAGGCAATGAGGGGCAAAACTTTTTTGATGTTATTCGTCAGGGAGATCTTTTAGTTCATCATCCCTATCATTCTTTTAGCAATACTGTCTTGCGTTTTATTACCGAAGCAGCCTCTGATCCTGATGTTTTGGCAATCAAAATGACTTTATATCGTACTTCTGGAGACTCCCCGATTATCAAAGCTTTAATTACAGCAGCCCAAAATGACAAGCAAGTAGTAGTGCTGGTAGAACTTAAAGCTCGTTTTGATGAAGAAAATAATATTCTCTGGGCGAAAAAGTTGGAAAAATCGGGAGTACACGTAGTTTATGGCGTTACAGGCTTAAAAACCCATACTAAAATTACTTTGGTTGTACGGCAGGAAAAAGAACAAATACGCCGTTATGTACACATCGGCACGGGTAACTATAATCCAAAAACAGCCAAAATATATACTGATTTAGGTCTTTTAAGCTGTCGTGAAGATTTAGGGGCAGATTTAACCGATTTATTCAATTTTTTAACAGGTTATTCCCGACAAAAATCTTATCGTCAATTATTGGTTGCGCCTGTGAATCTGCGAGAACGAATGATTGAGATGATTAACCGCGAAGCTGACAATTGCCGACAAGGAAAAGCTGGACGCATTGTCGCCAAAATGAACTCGTTAGTAGATCAAGAAGTAATTCAAGCTCTTTATCAAGCTTCTCAGGCAGGCGTCGAAATAGACTTAATCATTAGAGGTATTTGCTGTTTACGCCCAGGATTGAAAAATTTTAGTGATAATATTCGTGTAATTAGCATTATTGGACGTTTTCTTGAGCATTCCCGTATTTTCTATTTTCATAACAACGGGAAAGAAGAAATTTATATTGGCAGTGCTGACTGGATGACTCGCAATTTAAGCCGTCGAGTTGAGGCAGTTACTCCTATTGAATCTCCAGAATTGTTTCAAGACTTGCAAGAAATTTTAGGAGTGATGTTAGCAGATAATCGTAAAGCTTGGGAACTACAGTCTGATGGTACATTTATCCAAAGAAAACCACCAAAAGAGTCAGAAACTCAGAGTAGCCAAGATATTTTTATGGAAATGGCATTACAGTCAGCAAGTGAACATTAAACATTGAACATTAAACATTGAACATAAGTGAGGTTAGTGATTGAAAGTTGCGGTATTTAGTGCCAAGCCTTACGATAAATTGTTTTTGGAGCAGGTTAATCAACAACATGGTCATGAATTAGAGTTTTTAAATCCTCATTTGGATTCTCAAACAGTGGCTTTGGCAGCAGGATTTGAAGCAGTTTGTGTGTTTGTGAACGATCGCCTGGATCGAAATGTAATTAAAAGCTTGCATCAACAAGGAATTAAGTTAATTGCTCTCCGTTGTGCTGGATATAATAACGTCGATCTTCAAGCAGCACAGAAATTGGGAATTATAGTTGTCAGAGTGCCAGCTTATTCTCCTCATGCTGTAGCAGAACACGCGATCGCTCTTATTTTAACTCTCAATCGTAAGCTACATCGGGCATATTATCGAGTTCGAGAAGGTAATTTTGCTCTAGACGGACTTTTGGGTTTTGATTTATATAACCGTACCGTCGGCATTATTGGTACAGGTCAAATTGGTCGTATAGCTGGACAAATCTTACATGGTTTTGGTTGTCGGATACTAGCTTATGATGTACATCCCCACGCTGAATTTGCTGAACACTATGGCAAGTATGTGGCTTTAGAAGATTTGTTTGCCCAGTCGGATGTTATCAGTCTCCACTGCCCTCTAACCCCTGAAACCCATCATTTAATTAATGAGCAAGCGATCGCCATGATGAAACCAGGAGTGATGTTAGTTAATACTAGTCGTGGTGGTTTGGTTGATACTCAAGCAGTTATCAAAGGTTTAAAATCTCAGAAAATCGGACATTTAGCTTTAGATGTATACGAACAAGAAAGTGAGATGTTTTTTGAAGACTTATCGTCAAAAATTATCCAAGATGATGTCTTTGAAAGATTACTGACTTTCCCCAATGTAATTATTACAGGACATCAAGCCTTCTTTACCGAAGAAGCACTTCATAATATTGCAGAAACTACTCTAGCTAATATTACCGCGATCGCCCAAAACCAACCCTGTCCTAATCAAATTAGTCATTAGTCATTAGTCATTAAAAACATGGTTCCTTTAAAAGACGAAAACCCAATTAAAATTACGCCATATATTACTTACATATTAATTGCAACTAATATTCTGGTTTTTATTTATGAATTAAACTTAAATCCAACTCAACTAGATATCTTTTTTCATCTATTTGCTGTTGTTCCCAAAGAATTAACCGCTAGCATGAATGGGGTTGATGTGCATCAGGGTATTCCAGAAATATTCACTCCGATCACCTCTCAGTTTCTCCATGCTGGGTTTACTCATATTGCCTTTAATATGTTATTTCTGTGGATATTTGGTAATAATATCGAAGAACAGCTAGGTAGAGTTAAATATTTATTCTTTTATCTTAGTTGCGGGGTTTTGGCTGTATTAGCTCAATGGTTTTTCTCGGCTTTATCAGATGTACCCTCTTTAGGGGCAAGTGGTGCGATCGCAGGTGTTATGGGAGCATACATTCTTAAGTTTCCCCAGGCAAGAATTGTTACTGTAGTACCTTTAGGTTTCTTTTTCCCTCTGTTTAGAATACCTGCGGTATATTTTCTGGGCTTTTGGTTTCTCGAACAGGCTTTAAATGGCGTTACCTCTTTAGAAGTTACTGCCTCTGTTGGCATGGAAAGTGGTGGAGTGGCTTATTGGGCGCACGCTGGCGGATTTATAGCTGGAGCAGTTTTAGCTCCAATATTAGGATTATTTGCTAGCAAGTCTGATACACCCGAAGTTATTAGTTAATTTTCATTATTCTGAAGTTAAAAACATGATTGGAGAAATATGAAAAAAGTTACCAAGTTTTTGAATTTGTTTAGCAGTAAGTTCTTGCTTTTTTTCTAAAATTTTAATAGTTGTAGATTCATCATCAAAAATTGAAACAAGATCACCAGGCTGTAAATTTTCTTCAGTCATTAAAGCTTGAATAAGTTCAATTCCTCTAGGAACTGGCATTGGTTCGTGTATTTGTTCGTATTCATAGACGAGAGTACCTAATACCTTCAGGTAATCTTTATCGTCTTGAGTAATATTTTTTTTATCTACAATGGCATCAATTTGTTCTTGGGTTGCTAAAAGTTCAGCTTCGTTATTTATAGGACGTGGCGGAAAAGTATTAATTAGTTGAAGGTAGTAGTTACTAGGACTTTTTAAACCAGTCGTCATTTTTCCATTTCTCCTTGTCATATTCTGTTTAAATTAAGTCACATATTAAAGTAGATTAACATTACAAATCAAAGAAACGCTATAAGTATGAGTTTTCTATTTTTATCGAAATTACTTCCCTTATTTCTTTATCCTTTAGGATTATCTTGTTTATTATTGTTAATAGCTTTATGGCTTTGTTTTACGCGATCGCGCTGGACTTTTGTACCTATTTTGGTAGCATTTCTCATTTTAGTAATTGCTGGTAATCTCCGAATTAGCAATAACCTGATCATCTCCTTAGAACGACAATATTTACCTCAAGCAACCATGCCGTCAGCCGAAGCCATTGTAGTTTTGGGTGGTGCAACTCGCAACTATGAACCACCTAGAATTATGCCTGACATGAGCGATCAGGGCGATCGCTTATTATATGCTGCTAAACTCTATCAAGAGGGAGTAGCACCAATTCTGATTTTGACTGGTGGGCGTATTCAGTGGTATGGGGGTGAATCTTCGGAAGCGGAGAGTATGGCGACAATTTTGGAATTAATGGGTGTGCCTCGGCAGGCAATGGTATTGGAATCTAAGTCTTTAAATACCTACGAAAATGCAATTTATACTAAAGAGATCTTAAAACAAAGAAACATTAAAAATATTTTACTGGTTACTTCTGCTACCCATATGCCTAGATCTCTAGCCATTTTTCAAAAACAGGGAATTAAAGCTATCCCTGCACCAGCCGATATTTTAATTAGCGATCGCAATTTAATTGAAAGTCAATTTAGTGCCGAGTCGAGAATTCTAAGTTTTATTCCCAATAGTGAACATCTCAATCTCACTACTCAAGCTATCAAAGAATATATTGGCATCTTTATTTATCGTCTACGTGGATGGCTTTAGGATCAGTGAACAGTGATCAGTAAGCAGTCATCAGTTATTCAAGTAATCACCAATCACCAATCACCAATCACCAATCACCAGTCACTAATCATAAGTTCTTCCTTTCCAAGCACCACCCTTACCCTGATAATATTTAATTGCTGAATCGATAGTCATTAAAGTATATAAAAATGCGATCGCTGGTAAGCTCAATGTCCAGATAAACGATAAGTTATAAAGTTTAACAGTAGGTAAATAGGCAATGGTCATCAGTAACCAAGTAAGTACTGAAATGCTCACTAATACCCAGTTACTAGTTATTATTCCTAGTCCTAAACCTATTGGCGCAACTAAATAAACAATGCTCATGCCGATAACTGTGCCGAGTAATAATAACCAGTTGTAATTTAACTGGGTAAAAGCAGTCCGAGCGATGGTATCCCAAATTGTTTTTAAATCATTGTATGCTCGCAAGCTAATAGTTTTTGTGGTTAATCCTAACCAAATATTTTTACCCTGAGACTTAACAGCTTTGGCTAAAGAACAATCATCAATTAAGGCATTTTTGATAGTTGCTATCCCACCAATTGCTTCTAGAGCTTGATTACTAATTAAAATACAACCACCTGCTGCTGCTGCTAGAGATTTCTGGGGATTATTAACCCATGCAAAAGGATAAAGTTTCTGAAAGAAAAAAACAAAAGCAGGAATCAATAATTTTTCCCAAAAGCTTTGACAACGCAACAAGACCATTAAGGAAACTAAATCTAAATTGTCAGTTTCAGCTTTATTAATCAACTGGCTAAGATTTGATAAATCATGTTTAATATCAGCATCAGTTAATAACCAATAATCAGGTAAATTTGACTTAATAGCTTCAATTCCCTGCTGTATTGCCCAGAGTTTACCTTTCCAACCAACAGATAAAGGTTTAGCAGCGATTATTTTTATTTTTTCAGTTTTACTTAATTTATGAGCAGTTACCTGAGCAATTTCACTAGTGCGATCGCTACTATGATCATCAACCAAAATTACCGAAAAATTACCTAAATAATCTTGTTCTAGCAATGAAGTTATACTAGTTTCTATCACTTCAGCTTCGTTTCTAGCAGGAACAACTACACAAACTGTGGGAGATGATTTCAAATTGTATCGATTATTTACAAAATGTTGATTGGAACGCCAAAAATTGCCCCAAAATAACAGTAAAAATAACCAGATAAACAACGAAAAACTAATAACAACAATCAAATCATTGAACATTAAACATTGAACATTAAACATTGTATCTGGTTGATAAATGAAAGATTAGATTAAATTTATATGGATATTTAGTGCCGATTTGAAAAAAAGAAGGAATAATTAGACGAGAAATTATTCTATAGCAATACACATTAACGTTAGGACATTTTTAAAATTGCTAATTGCTACTTAAAGAGAGCCTACTACCCACTACTTACTACCTACTACCTAAAAGATACCTATGAACTCTAACTATTTATGGTTAATCTTGAGTGCTTTTTTAGTATTTTTAATGCAACCAGGGTTTATGTGTTTAGAGTCTGGATTAACTAGAACTAAAAATAGTATTAATGTCGCCATTAAAAATCTAACGGATTTCGGCATTGCCATTATGTTATTTTGGGCATTTGGTTATGCCTTAGCATTTGGAACTTCTTGGCTGGGTGTAATTGGCACAGATCATTTCTTCTTTGATTCAGAATTATTTACTCCCAAGCAAATTATTTTCTTTATCTTTGAAATGATGTTCTGTAGCACTGCTGTTACTATTGTTTCTGGTGCAAGTGCTGAACGTTTAAAATTTCGCTCTTATATAATTGTCACCATAATTATTTCAGGGTTAATTTACCCAATTTTCTGCCATTGGGCTTGGAACGGTACAAATTTGGGTGAATTTCAGGGGTATTTAGCCCAGATTGGTTTTATTGACTTTGCTGGTTCGACTGTAGTTCACAGTGTCGGTGGGTGGGTATCTTTAGCTGTCATTTTAGTAGTTGGCGCGAGAACAGGAAGATTTGATCAGGCTGGAAAATCCCATCAGATTCATGGTTCAAATTTACCTTTTTCGGTTTTGGGGGCAATGTTAATTTGGATTGGTTGCTTGGGTTTTAATGGCGGTAGTGTTATGGCTTTGACTACCCAAGTTGCCACAATAATCCTCAATACTCTCATGGCTGGTGCTGCTGGCATGATGTGTGCAGGTGTAGTTAGTTGGCAGAGGCTAAAAACTACTAAAATCGAAGTTTTAATTAATGGTTTATTAGCGGGATTAGTCTCAATTGCAGCAGCCTGTAATCTAGTCTGCACCCCTATAGCAGTTGTTATCGGCGCAGTTGGGGGAGCAGTGAGTATTTTAGTCAGTTATTGGTTACGGTATTGGCAAATTGATGATGCAGTCGATGCTATACCCGTACACTTGGGTGGTGGTATTTGGGGAACACTCGCCGTCGCTTTATATGAAAAACCAGAGCTTTTGCATACAGGTTCAAATCGAATTAGTCAGTTCTTTATTCAATTATTGGGTATTGCAATCTGTGGGTTATGGGCATTTGGTGTAACCTGGATTTTACTCAAGTTGATTAACCGTTTTATTAACCTGAGAGTTTCTCCCGAAGATGAAGAACAGGGTTTAAATCTTTCGGAACATTACGCTAAAAGTTCAGCTTATGAAATACTTCAGGTAATGAATCTACAAGCAGCCAATCAAGATTTAAGTCTGCGAGTGCCTGTAGAACCTTTTACGGAAATTGGTCATGTGGCTAGTCACTATAATCAGGTTATTGAGAGCTTGGAGATCTCAACTCGCCAGTTAAAACGCTTTAATACTAAATTAGAACAGAAAGTCCAGCAACGTACCGCCGAATTATCTACCGCTAAAGAAAAAGCTGAGGTAGCAAACCGAGCGAAAAGTGCGTTTATTGCTAATATGAGCCACGAACTAAGAACTCCTCTCAATGCTATCTTGGGTTTTACGCAATTAATAACTCGTAATCAGGCATTACCACCAGAAGAACAGAAACATCTTAATATTATTAGCCGTAGTGGTGAACATTTATTAGCTTTAATCAACGATGTTTTAGACATAGCTAAAATTGAGGCTGAACGTCTGACTCTACAAGAAGAAGAATTTGATTTATATCGTTTTGTAGATGATCTTGAACAAATGTTCGAGCTTAAAGCGAGTAATAAAGGCTTGCGATTGAGCAGAGAAATTTCCGAGCTAACACCACAGTATATCAGAGCCGATCAAGGTAAATTACGTCAAATTCTGATCAATTTACTCAATAATGCCATTAAATTTACCCGTCAAGGACATATTGTCTTGCGAATTATGCCTGCCATTGATGATCCCAATCTGATTAAACCAGATGCCAAAATTAAATTGGTTTTTGTAGTCGAAGATACAGGTCAAGGTATTGCGGAAGCAGAATTAGATTCTCTATTTGAACCTTTTACTCAAACTAAATCTGGTAGGGAGGCAAAAGAAGGAACAGGATTAGGATTAAGTATCAGCCGTAAGTTTATTCAACTAATGGGAGGAGATATTCAAGTTCATTCGGTAGAAAATCAAGGTAGTGTCTTTAAATTTGATTTGCTTGTACAGGTAGTTAATAAAGAACAAGTTATATCTATTCAACCGAGTAAAACCGTAGTTGCCCTTCAGTCCAATCAACCGCAATATCGAATTTTAATCGTAGATGATAAATTTTATAACCGTGAGCTATTAATTAAATTATTACAACCCTTGGGTTTTGCAGTTCAAACAGCAGAAAATGGCGAACAAGCGATCGCTTTTTGGCAGCAATGGCAACCTGATTTGATTTTAATGGATATTAGAATGCCGAATATAAACGGTTATGAAGCAATACAACAGATTAAGTCTGAGTCTCAATTTCCTACTAAAATTATTGTTTTAACTGCTAGTGCTATGGAAGATGAACGAGCAAATATTCTGGATACAGGCTGTGATGATTTTCTACGTAAACCTTTTCAAGCTGAAGAATTGTTTTCTTTGATGACGAAGCATTTAGGGGTGTGCTATACCTATGCAGAAACGATTAGTTCTACTAACTCGGAATTACGACTGTCACAGCTAGATTCCGACTCCTTTGCCACTTTGTCAGAAGAGCTACTCTTAGAACTTGAGCAGTCAATAATGGCAATTGATTTAGATAAAATCGAGCAAACTCTCGAGAAGATCAGTGAAGAAAATGAGCTACTTGCCCAGACAATTAATCAATATGTTAGTAATTTTGAATACGAACATATTTTGCAATTATTACTTCAAAAATAGCTTTTTCTAAGGAAATACCAACATGAGAAATTTAATGGTGGCTCAGGAGTTAAATAATATTCTAGTCGTCGATGATACTCCCCAAAATTTACATTTGTTAGTAGATATTTTAACTAAATACGATTATAAGGTTCGACCTGTACCTAATGGAAAATTAGCCATCTCCGCAGCCGAAATCAATCCTCCAGATTTAATTTTATTAGATATAATGATGCCTGATTTAGATGGGTATCAAGTATGTAAACAACTAAAAAGTAATCCCAGAACTAGAGAGATTCCGATTATTTTTATTAGTGCGATTAATGAGTCAGTTGATAAGGTTAAAGCTTTTGCGATCGGTGGTGCTGACTATATTACCAAGCCATTTCAAATGCACGAGGTTTTAATTCGTGTTAAGCATCAGCTTTCTATGGTTAATCTTAAAAAGCAACTGAAAATTAAAAATGAGCAACTAAATAAAACAATTAATCAATTACAACAAAATCAAAAGAAAATAGTTAAATCTAATAAATATTTAGCTTTAGAAAAAATAACTTCGGGGATTAGTCGGCAGGTAAATAATCCTCTATCAGAAATTAGTAGTTCTTTAGCAGAGCTTAATCAATTTAGTCAATCTAGTATTAAAAATTTACCTGGTTTTCTCCAGCACATTTCTCCCGAACAGCAAAAATACTTTGTTGCTTTATTAGAACAAGCTCAAAATAACAATATTAACACCTTACTATCAGCAACAGAAAAACAAGAATTAAAAGACAAAATTATTACTAAGCTTGAACAACTACAGCTACAAGAAACTTCAAAAATAGCTGATATTTTAATTAATCTAGGTGCAGATGAAGAAATTGAAGGTTTTTTACCTTTATTAACTAGTGAAAACTATTTGAAAGTCTTAGAAAATGCTTATTTAGTACACAATTTACATCAAAATATTGCTAATATAACCGAATCTACCAGCAAATTTACTAAAATTACTTCTGCCTTAGAAAATTATACAAATATTCAAAAACATGAGGGTGAAAAACGTCAAGCACATCTAGAAAACACTATAGAAATGGCTTTGCAGTTGATTGCCAAGAAAATTCCTGCTGGTATTCAAATAGTCAAGCATTATAGTAATATTCCAACTATTTATTGTTATCCAGAAAAACTACAAAAAGTTTGGGTTCATCTGCTGCAAAATGCTTTAGATGCCATTGGTACTCAAGGCATATTGACGATTAATGTTTATCAACAACAAGATAATGTCGCAGTAGATATTATCGATACAGGAGAAGGAATAGACCCAGAAATAGTTAATAAATTGTGCGATCCTTTTTTTACTACTAAATCTTTAGGTGAAAATACTGGCTTAGGATTAACTATTGCTAAACAAATTGTTGAACAACACGAAGGTAGTATTTCTATAACTACTTTATCTAGTAAAGCTACCCTACCTGGAAAAACCAAATTTACAGTTTTATTGCCATTAAAGTAAGTAAGACAATGGATTCAATTCAAGTTAATGGTATTCGCGCTTACGGATATGTCGGTTATTTACCCGAAGAAAGAGTATTAGGACAATGGTTTGAGGTTGACCTTACTTTGTGGGTAGATTTAGAAACTGCGGGAGAAACCGACGATATTGAAGATACATTAGATTATCGAGAAGCGATCGCGATTGTTAAAGAGTTAATTACTACCTCGAAGTTTCACTTGGTAGAAAAGCTAATTAGTGCGATCGCCGATCAACTATTAAGCTTAGAAAAAGTTAACCAAGTCCGTGTCAAGTTATCTAAACCTGCTGCACCTATTCCTGATTTTAGTGGTCGTATTACTCTGGATATTATCAGAAGCGAGATATAAATATACAGAAATAGCTCTTGTTTCTGGCTTATGAAAATCTTACTAGTAGAGGATGATGAACAGTTAGCAGCAGCATTAACAGAAGTTTTAATTGATAGGCAAAATTATACTGTTGATGCCGTAACTGACGGAGAGATGGGTTGGGAATTTATTGAAGCTACCAGTTACGATTTAATTATTCTTGACATTATGCTACCCAAATTAAATGGTATTAGTTTGTGTCAAAGATTACGGCGCACTGGAAGTATGATTCCTGTGTTGATGCTCACATCCAAAGATTTAAGTAGCGATCGCGTTATGGGTTTAGATGCAGGTGCAGATGATTATGTGATTAAACCTTTTGATTTGCCTGAATTGTTGGCTAGAATTCGAGCTTTATTAAGACGAGGCAGTGTTAATTTACTACCAATACTTGAGTGGGGAGATTTACATCTCGACTCCAGCAATTGTCAGGTTACATATCAAGAGCAACCAGTACATTTAACTCCCAAAGAATATGGTTTATTAGATTTATTATTGCGCCAACAAGGAAGATTAGTAACTCGCGATACAATTATTGATCACCTCTGGACTTTTGATAATCCTCCTTCGGAAGAAACGGTAAAAGTGCATCTCAAAACACTACGCCGAAAGTTAAAAGCAGTTGGTGCGCCTGCCGATTTAGTGGAGACAGTATATGGCTTTGGATATCGTCTCAAACAAATCTAATAATCCTCAATCTCAATCACTACGTTGGCGATTACTATTGTCTTATCTAACAGTGATGATTACAATTTTGGGTATTTCCGCTTTGGCAATCTATAAATATACCCGTCATAACCTTTATAGGCAAATGGATAGGCGATTAGAAGTATTAGCCCAAGCTGCTTCTCATAATTTAGCACCGATTAAAGTTCATTATACTAAACGTCAAAAGCGAGGCTTAGTAGGAAATCCTCCTGATTCCCAAACAAAATGTTATCTTGATAACGATGGTGATTTAGATATTCCTTGGCAGCATCTACGTCAGCCAGATCAAGGTGTGGAATGGTTTGATGCAAAAAAACGCTTAATAGGTAATGCAGGGACATTATTAAATGATTTACCGCTACAACCAGGATGGCAATTGGGACAACAGGGAAAAATTAGAACTGTAACTTTACCTGCCTACAGTGAGAATAATGGTAAAAAACAATTAGAAGGATATGTTCGTGCTAATCAAGTTACAGAAGAAATCGAAGCTGTTTTAACTCGTCTACGCTGGGGTTTGGGGATTGGTGGTATTGGTGTCGTTGGGTTAACGGGTTTAGGAGGAATTTGGCTAACTAAGCAATCTATCAAACCAATCGAGCAAAGTTTTCAACAACTGCAACAGTTTACTGCCGATGCTGCCCATGAACTACGTAGTCCTTTAGCAGCTATCAAAACCTCTGTGCAAGTAATGGAATGTTATCCAGAGAGACTGCATCCTCAAGACCGTAAAAAAATTGCTGCGATCGCCTCTAGTACTAACCATACCATTCGTTTGGTGGAAGATTTGTTATTGTTAGCCAGAATGGATTCAGTTGGTTACATTGAAACACATACCTGGGTTGAAGTTTCTGTCACCGAAATTTTAGAAGATTTACTAGAACTTTTCCAATCTTCTGCTCAAGAAAAGAACATTATTTTAGAATCTAATCTGCCATCTAATGTCATGCTCAAAGGCGATGGAGCAGAATTAGCGCGTTTATTTAGAAACATCTTAGAAAATGCCCTGCAATATACTTCTTCTGGAGGAAAAGTCTCTGTCACTATGAGCAGAGAAGGTCAGAACATTCATATCGAAATCGAAGATACAGGCGTAGGGATTGCCCCAGAACATTTAGCCTCCATCTTTGATCGCTTTTGGAGAGCAGATCAAGCTAGATCTAGAAGATCTGGAGGTATGGGAATGGGATTAGCAATTGCTATGGCGATCGCTCAACGCTATCAGGGAAGGATTTTAGTAACTAGTCAATTAGGGACTGGGAGTTGTTTTCTAGTCAAGTTGCCCATCACTTAAACTAATAATTAGAAATTAATTGAATCATTTAAAAAATAATGAAAACGATCATTAAACTTAAAATTGAAAGATTTGAAGAACAGGGACAAGAATATTTTGTGGCTACTAGCGATGATATACAGGGATTAGTTGCAGAAGGCAATACAGTAGAAGAAGCAGTAGCAATAGCAGAAGATCTTGCTCATCATCTTCTAGAACTTGATCGCCAGCAAAAAAATGTAACAACAAATTTTCAAATAATGCCATAACAGTTTGAATACCCTTTAATTATTGAAGTTTAATGGGTAGATTAGCAGGTTTTTCTTATCGAGAAGTAACTCAAAAAATGCGAAAACTTGGGTTTGAATTTTATCGTTCTGGTAAGGGCGACCATGAAATTTGGATTAATCCAGAGACAAAATTAAGAACTACAATTCCCCATCACAGAGAAATTAGAGAAGGAACTTTAAGAAATATTCTGAAACAAGCTCAAGTTGAAGTAGAGGATTTTTTAAAAGCTTAGTTTCTAATCTAATCTTGCATCTCTTAGTACGCGAACGATGAGTTACTAAGTAACTAAACATAATTATTTACACATTTGGTAGTTCTCTATTCCCTGTTCTCTCTTTTAACTAGAAGATTAATTTTCTGCGACGCAACTATATTTCAACAGTCATCAATATAACAGAAAAAAATTGCAGTTATACCCTAATTTCTACCTTTTTATATTTGTAAGTTTAAAACATAGCTAAACTTAGCTCAAAAATAATTTGTAGTTTTAATAGGAGTTAGTTACAGTGAAAATTTTTCTGGAAAATACATTAAAAGGGCTCCTTGTATTTCTATACTTGGGTTCGATAACTTACTTACTTTGTAGTGTTGAGATTGACAACACTGATAAAGGAGGTCAAGTTGTTACTAAAACTGAGCAATACGTACTTTACTGAAGTACTTGAGCCTGCAATCATATTTCAATAGCCATCAATAAAACAGAAAAAAAATGCAGTTCTACCCTAATTTCTACCTTTTTATATTTGTAAGTTTATAGCATAGCTAAAAAACAAAGTTTAGTTATCATTATTAAATCTGAGGAAATAAATAAAATGATTTTTACTTCTTTAGTTAAAATTAATTCAAAAACTTAATTAAACACATCAATAGCAAGAGCTAACTATAGTGAACAATTCTCAGAAAAATACATCAAAAGCAATCGCCTTATTTCTCTCTTTAGGTTTAATGTCTTCTTTGGCAAGTTGCGAAATTGGCAACACCGATGAAGGAGGTGAAGGTGGTGAAGACGGGACAACAACAGAGCAACCTGCCACTGAGCAAGATGAAGGTGGTGAGGGCGGAGAAGGTAGTTAACTTAGTTCTGTTCTTCAATATTATCAATACGTTAAATTCAATTTTTTGAGCGGTGAAAACTAGATATTTATGAAAATAAAAGCTGCAAACATACGTCAGTGGCATCGTTGGCTTGCCCCAATTATGATTTTTCCCATCTTACTAACTGTGATTACAGGAATTATTTATCAAGTTGGAGAAATAGGTGGTTTTGACGATCAAATTAGCTGGGTAATTCACTGGCATAAAGGTGATTTTGGCTACATTGACTTTCAAAAAAGTTTTCCTTTTCTCAACGGAATTGGATTATTATTTTTGACTATTACAGGTATTTCGATGTGGTGGAAAACAAAACGTATTTCTAACCGATAGTTGTTAGTTAAATGAATTATTTACTTATATATTTTATTGCCTCCAGCAAAGCATCAAGCATAACCTCAAAACTATCATCAGTAGAACGAGGTAAAGTTAATAATCCTGATTGTTCAAGAGCGATAAAACCGACAATGGCTGCATTAACCATGCGCATGATGTCTATCATTTTGGTTTCGCTTATGTCTTGAGAATTTAAAATAACTTGCAAAAAATTTTGAGATTCTTTGATTATCAAAGCTGATTCGGGATCGTCAGGGTGTAACTGAAATTGCATCATTACTTGATAAAGTCCAGGATGCGATCGCGCAAAATCTCGACTGGCAAATCCTAACGTTTTCAAGAAAGTACGAGATTCTTTTATCCCAACAGTTTTCTGGCTTAATTCAGCGAAAAAACGCCGATAAATAGTTATAACTACCGCTTTTTTTAATTCTGCATTCCCGTTGAGATGTTTATAAATAGCAGGGGGTTTGATACCTAATTCTCTGGCTACCCGATTAACACCTAAAGCTGATGCACCTTCTTTTTCGATACAGGCGATCGCAGCTTCAATTACATCTTGTCTAGTTAAGGAATTTTCTTTAGTTGGACGACCCATTTTTCAGTTATCAGTGAACAGTTATCAGTGACCAGTGACAAAAGTAAAAAGTAGAAAGTAGAAAGTAGCCAGTAATAGAGAGCAATCAACAATCAACCATTATCAGTAATTAGTAATTAGTTAATACAATTAACTAAAAGTGAATATAATTAACTTAATTAGATTTATTCTATTAGGTTGTTAGCAATGAATATAGTTTTTGCTACGGCAAGTCAACTAGCGCAGATGATTCGGGATAAAGAAGTTTCCGCAGTGGAAGTTGTGGAGGCTTATTTAGAACAGATTGAAAAACACAACAATAAGATAAATGCGATCGCGACTTTAGATGCAGCCAGAGCGAGAAATAGAGCCAAAGAAGCAGATGAAGCTTTAGCTAGAGGAGATCATTGGGGAGCGTTACACGGTGTTCCAGTTACCGTTAAAGATACCTTTGAAACAGCAGGATTACTGACTACCGCAGGTTATAAGCCTCTTAAAAATTATGTTCCCACTCAGGATGCAACAGTGGTGGCGCGTCTTCGCCAGGCTGGAGCAATTTTACTAGGTAAGACTAACCTGGCGGAAATGGCAAGTGATTATCAAAGTACTAACGATCTTTTTGGACGGGTTAACAACCCTTGGAATTTAGATTATACACCTGGAGGTAGTTCTGGCGGTTCAGCAGCAGCTATTGCTAGTGGTTTTTCGGCGTTAGATTTGGGTAACGATACTTCTGGTTCAACTCGTCAACCAGCACATTTCTGTGGCGTATTTGCTTTAAAGCCAACAGATCGCCGTATATCAACAGCAGGACATATTCCCGAAGCACCAGGAATGCCTAAATGTATTCGTCAGTTAATGACAGTTGGTTCTTTTGCCCGTTCGATTGAAGATTTACGATTATGTTTATCTTCGACTGTAGGTTCAGATCCACGACAGCCTGATGTTCCTCCTGTTCCATTAGATCAGTCTACTCAAAAACCTTTGCAGAATATACGAATAGTTTGGTCGGACAGTTGGGAAAAAATGATCGTCGCTTCAGAGATTAAAACCACCATCAATTTAGCTGTTGATCAACTAAAGCCAGTCTGTGGGGATATGGAACGCTGGACATCTCCACCATTTGATTTAGAAGAAGCATTTCAGGTTTGCAATCAGCTTACAGTCTTAAATTTTGTATATTCCCAGCCAGTTGATTTTGATGATAGTAAAAAAGCTTTGCCTGTAATGTTTCGAGAAGCAACTCAAGGAGAAAAGGAACTCCGAAATCTAAACAATCTCAGTCAATTTTTACCCACATTATTAAATCCAAACCTGAAAATATATTTTGAAACATTAACCAAACGCGATCGCCTGATTGCTCAAATGGATGAAGCTTTTGCAGCTTGGGATGTTTGGCTATGTCCAGTAGCGATGACCACAGCCTTTACTCATCGCCTTAAAGGTGCAGTCATTGAAATAGAAGGACGTAAAGTTCCTTATTTTTTAGCCAATGGTGGCTATACAATGCTATTCAACCTGACGGGAAATCCTGTAGTAGTAATTTCTATCGGACAAACTGCCAATGGCTTACCTATTGGAATGCAAATTGTAGGTAAGAGATGGAGAGAAATGGAATTACTAGCGATCGCTGAAGAAATAAATAAAGTAGCTGGGGATTTTCAACAGCCATCTTTGTAAATGAAGTAAGTGAACTACCCGACTTTCGTTAATTACGAAACAGAAAGCGGGCTTCTTTCCCTCGGTGGGGCAGTTTTGATTGAGGCAAGTCCCAGCCCCAATAATTTGAGAAGTTTTCCGCTATTTTCATCGCGGTTTAGCGATGCACCGCACGAGCAAGAATGCCATCGGTCAGATAAGGATTTTGGTACTTTGTTTAGACAAGCATAGCAATACTGCGAAGTTCCCCAAGGAGCGACTTTGATTACTCTTTTTCCAAGTTTCCAGGCTACCCATTCTAATATTTGAAAGAATTGGGAATGTCCAGCGTCTAACCAGGACTTATTCATTCCAGAGCTTTGAGCTTGATTGTTTGGCTTGAATCCACTCCTACCGTCAGGCTTAGATTTATTTCTTTTAATCAAGTTTTTCAGCTTTAAGTCTTCTATAAAAACTACGTCAGATGAAGAAAATATCCAGTAAGCAGTAGCAAAATGAAAATCTTGTCTTTGTCTGGCTATTTTCTGATGTAATTTAGCTATGGCTTTATGAAGTTTTGCTTGGTCTTGATGAGATGAAGATAATTTAGATTTAGCTCGTTGCAATCTCGCTAATCTATCAGATGCTTTTCTCAAAAACCTGGGAATTTCAATATAGCTTCCATCATCACGAGTTAAGAATCGTTCTAGTCCAACGTCAATTGCAATGCTGTTTTTGATAGTGGGATAAATTTCTTCATCCTCTTTTACTGGAACGGATTTATCTTCTAAGGCTAACGACAAATACCAGCCATCAGCTTCTAGCTTTACTGTTCCTAACTTAACTATAAATCCAGTAGGAATTGGACGATGTTGAACAAATTCAACTTTACCAATACCAGATAAATCAACATAACTATCTGATATATGTTTATTCCTCAACTGAGAATATGTAATTGACTTGTAATAGTGCAAACCCTTAAATCTGGGTTTTCCTGCGCAATTGCCATTCTTATCAGGAGTAATAAAGTTAGAGAACGCTGTCTCAACTCTGTTAATTACATCCTGCAAAACTTGTGAATGAATCTTTTTGTATTTAGGGAATAGTTTTTTGGTATTTTTTAAGTCTCCTAGCTGTACCGTTTGCCATTGAACATAGCCACCTACAATGTTTGGGTGCTTATCTCCTTTTTTTGTAAGGGGGAGTTCGTCTTCACCTAATTTTCTGCCGTCTCTAACCTGAGTTCTAAATTCAGGAATATTTTGATAAATTCTATCTACAGGAACTACAGATACATTGAGAGGACAAGAATCAATAGGGGTTCTAGTTGCTTCCCACCAACAAAAACGCTGACTCAATCGATAGTTGTATTGACGACGACAGAGATTTAACCACTCAATCATGGTGGCGTTTTGTTCTGTTGTTGGTCGTAATTTATATCGATAAGTCAGCTTCATATGTGAGATTATATAGAAACACACTGATAAAATCAAGTATGTCTCACAGTAAGTATTTACCTCGTTCTAGAGGGGTTTCTAGATTGTACGCTCATCTAGTATTAGTAACTAAATACCGATTAGATACTATGTCTCCTAAGATGATTGAGTATCTTCAAAAGATATCGCTTGAACTTTGCCAAAAGTGGCAAGCAGAATGTATCGAGGTAAATGGGGAGGAAAATCATTTGCACATAGTTTTCCGTTATGCCCCACAGATGCAACTTAGCAAGTTCATCAACAACTTCAAAAGCGTATCCAGTCGTAAAGTTAGAAAAGAATTTGAAGTAGAATTGAGACAATTTTATTGGGATTGGAGCAAAGGATTTTGGAGTGATGGATACTCAATTGATTCCGTGGGCTTTGCAAGTCCGCGTTGCCTGGGGTCTCCCCAGGCATTTATGACGGACGCTCCCCTAGAAGTTCTCAAGAAATATGTACAAAATCAGGA
The DNA here is from genome assembly GCA_051658085.1 of Waterburya sp. GTDB lineage: Bacteria > Cyanobacteriota > Cyanobacteriia > Cyanobacteriales > Xenococcaceae > Waterburya. The sequence continues at coordinate 16,251 of JBOFLX010000088.1, read as the reverse complement.
TCAAGATTGTTCGTCTCCACTACGTTCCGACTCATAGGCTTGTCATCCTGACTCTTACCCTAACGGGTAGAGAGCAGGAATTCTCAGCCTAAAAGGTTAAATAACTATTGAATATGAATATTATATTTGCTACGGCAAGTCAACTGGCGCAGATGATTCGGGATCAAGAAATTTCCGCAGTAGAGGTTTTAGATGCTTATCTAGAACAAATTGAAAAGCATAACGGTAAGATAAATGCCATTGTTACTCTAGATGCAGCCAGAGCGAGAACCAGAGCCAAAGAAGCAGATGAAGCTTTAGCTAGAGGAGAAAATTGGGGAGCGTTACATGGTGTTCCGATTACTATTAAAGACCTCCTGGAAACGGCTAGATTAACTACTACGGCTGGCTATTTACCCTTAAAAAACTATGTTCCGACTGAAAATGCTACTACTGTAGAGCGACTAGTAGCAGCAGGAGCAATTATCTTGGGTAAAACTAATACCCCAAAATTTGGAGGAGATTTTCAAACCAATAATTCTTTATTTGGACAAACTAATAATCCTTGGGATTTAAATTGTACAGTTGGCGGAAGTAGTGGTGGTTCAGCAGGTGCTGTTGCTGCTGGATTTTCCCCCTTAGACCTTGGTAGCGATATTGGTGGTTCAATTCGCCTTCCAGCCCATTACTGTGGTTTATGTGGGTTGATGCCGACAGATCGCCGAGTTTCTACTTCGGGACATATTCCCCCATTACCAGGAAAATCTGAGTATATTCGTCATATGCTGAGAATAGGGCCTTTAGCTCGTTCTGTAGAAGATTTACAGCTATGTTTGTCTTTAATTGCTGGTGCAGATTTTAAACAGCCTGAAATCCCACCTGTTCCTTTAGATAAGCCAACAAATAAGCAAATATCTAAACTAAGGATTGCTTGGACGTATGGTTATGATTTTTTACCCGTAAGTCAAGATACACGTACTTGTATTCAAACATTAGTTAAGAATTTAACTGATGCTGGTTGTTATTTAGCTGAATCTAATCCCAGTAATTTAGATTGGTCAGATACGTTAAGCAATTACGGAATACTTTCTTTTTTTGAATTATTCGCTTCTACTTTTTCGCTTAAGGATCTCCTAGGCGGATTGCAATTTAGTCTTAAAGCTGAATTCTTAGCCCGTACTCAAACTAATTTTAAATCAGATACACCGTTTTCTAAAAAAACTAATCTTGCCTTTCCTCCCAGTTTGGCGAAATACAAAGCGATCTTAGCTGAACGCGATCGCACTATTACCCAAATGGATCGTTTTATGAATGATTGGGATGCTTGGATTTGTCCTGTCTCAATGACTCCTGCCTTTCCTCATCGCGATTTTGGTCAGCCTATTGAAGTTGATGGGGTTAAGTTTCCCTACCTTCTGGCTTGTGGTGGTTATACTATGCCTTTAAATTTTACAGGCAATCCTGTAGTTGTAATTCCCATCGGAAAAAGCAAGTCAGGATTACCAATCGGGGTTCAAATTGTGGGCAGAAGATGGCAAGATATGGAGTTACTGGCGATCGCGAAGCTAATCGTTTCTTTTATTTCGGGAACAGATGTCGCCTCTGTCCAATACCTGGATTAAAAATACCTGCCACATCTTCATCAGACAATTGGCTAAGTTGAGCCTCTAAATCTTTAACTGTGAAGTTATATCCTCTAGCTGTCGCCAGAGAAATGAAAGCTTTTGGATCGCTGAGGGCTTTTTGTCTTTCTTGTTGAGCGTGGGCTTGCTGTACTTTTTTGTAGATTCGAGCAGCATTTTCCGTAGTCATAATTGTGCCTCCTTTTTCAAGGACGAATTTTTAAAAAAATGTTTTTCTAACTTTTGGTACTTTCAAGTAACATAATAGAAAATTATGTTAACTATATTTTATTATAACTCATTGTTATTTTTATAATTAAAGTATTTTGGAATCTTGATAAGATTCGTTACTATTACATCAATTTTGTAGAAAAGTGTTAATGTAAAGGTTGAGAATCATAATTATTAGCGATTAAGTTTGTATCCAATATCTAAAGGTCTTTTCCGTAAAGTATTGAGCTATTTCTTGGACAATAATTCTGTCTCTCTAAACACAACATTCATTGAGAAGACAATCAAATCATGTCAATTTACGTAGGCAACCTATCTTACGAAGTCAACCAAGACGATCTAAGTGAAATCTTTGCTGAGTATGGAACTGTTAAACGAGTTCATATTCCCAGCGATCGCGAAACAGGTCGAGTACGAGGATTTGCATTTGTAGAAATGGAATCCGAAGCCAACGAAGACAAAGCTATTGAAGCTTTGGATGGCGCAGAATGGATGGATCGCCAGTTAAAAGTTAACAAAGCGAGACCCCGTGAAGATAACAGAAATAGTGGTGGTCGTCGAAACAACCGTTTCTAATGATTACCTGAGATTACCTATTAAACTAAAAAATTAACGCTTCTAGAAATCAAGTAGATTAGTTCTACATCTTTTTTCTAGAGGCGTTTTATTTATTAGGTAGTAGGTAGTAGGTAGTAGGTAGTAGTTAAAAACTTTTGACTTTTGACTTCCTCTCAACCACTTAATTTTGTAGTCATCGAACTTAGGTTACTGCCAATCGTCCCAATCTAGATTAAAGATTGAAGTATCAGGAAATGCTGTCGGGTTGCCACTTTGATCTAATTTCTTTTTCAACATTTGTAGCTGATTTTCATGGATAAAAGCTTCGTCTACCAATTCATAAGGCATAATCTCATTATCTAGACCAAAGATAGCAGTAGTACCAGCAGCAACACCTGAAGACCATTCAAAAGAATGAACCCGATATGCAGCAGCAGCAATATGACTTGTCGCAATACTTTTACCTGCAACAATTAAATTATCAATATTTTGGGGAATCATGGCTCTCAGAGGTATTTGGAAAGGATAAGCCTGTCCTCCTCCCTGTCTTTCTCCTTCTTTTTCAGTATTACCTGCTTTTTCTGGAGGGCTTTGAGTCATACAGGGATGAAAATCGATCGCGTAATGACCAACTCCTACTGAATCAGGATAGATACTAGAACGAGTACGTCTTTGAATCGCTTCAATATCTATATCGCGATTAATTAAAGCCTCTCTACCGTCTATTCCTTTCCATAGTTGACGATAAGTAGTAGAGTCAAGGTTTTGACTGTAATGTTCACTGCGATAGTCAGCGCGAGAAATATCAGTTTCGGTGATTGTAAACCCTTTGGAGTAACCAGGATATACTCGACCAATAATTCTCCTACCTTCCCTAATATAAGGATATTTCGATAAGCCGTGTTCTGTTCCCATTGGTGAATCTAAGCCTGTAAGCAGACGATTGTTAGGTTGGGGTTTTTTGACTCCATCGCCTAACTGAGAATCAGTTTTGCCCTCTACTAGCCAATAGAAATAACCCAAGGCGTGATCTTCACCTTTATTAAGAGTAGCAGTACGTAATCCTCCCAACCAACCACCAGGTGCTAGTTGACCTAATGTTTGTAGTTGTTCGCGAGTATAAACTAAATTATCTTTTGCTGTGCCAGGACGATAATCATTGCCCCAAGTCCAATTCTGCATGGAAATATCACCAGGAGTAGGGGCTGTAAACTCAATTCCACCAAATTTTTCAGCTTCTCCTTCTTCAGGACTCCAAATTCGACGATAAGTGAAAACTAAATTAAAGTTCGCTAGTCTTTCTAATTCGTAACTGTAATAGTTTTGATGTTGAGGATAAAAAGGAGGCTTTTCATGTTCTTGAGGCTCTTCCGTTGCTTCCATTGCAAAGGTATAAGTAAATCCCTGGGTGCAGTAAGGATCGCCGTTAACAGAAGAAGAAGAAGGTTCAGAGGAAGAAAGCGGATCAATCCCGACACGATAAGGGATATCTGCCAACCCAACAATTTCTCCTGTTTCAGTAGCTTCAATTACATACCAATCAGCAGCCTTAGCTGAGGTTGAGGCGGGAACAAAACGAATAACTTCTTTATTAAATATTTCCGAATCTTCGTAAGTATAAGCATCTTCAATAGTGCGAGATAAAGGCAAGGTATTCAAAGATAAAAACTCACCTTTGGGGCGATGTTGAATTGCCACTGCGCTAGTAATCTGTTGACCTGTTCCTTCTCCTTCAACGGTTTTAACTTCCAAATCTTTAATGACAGTGCCAGGAAACCATTTTAAAGTACCATTACCTTTAGCTTCCGCCTCTTTTAACTGTTGCAACATCAATTTATGGGCATCTTTGGGTAAAAAGCAAGATTCACTTACCCAACAATCACCTGGATTAAGCTCATTGTAGTATTTTGCAATTCGTTGTCTAAATTCCAAATAACCGCGAGGAAAGAAAAGCTTAGAACGCTGTGTTGTTCTTTCATCCAAAGCTGAAGTACCCTGAGATGATATTTGACCTCCTACCCAGTCTGTAATTTCAGTCATACAAACTGTTTTTCCTGCTAATAAAGCTTCGTAACTGGCTGCTACTCCCGATAAACCACCACCAACGACCAGTAGTTCACATTCTTCGGTACGATCTATGGTGGGAGTAGAAACTGCTGTGGCTGATAACCCTGAATCCCAAATCAATAAACCTAGAGAGATTGAAGCTAGAGATTTAATCCAATTTGATGACACTGTTTATTTCCTCACTTACAGACACCTCAATCACTATAATTCCCAATTAGATAGTTTTCTTACAATTTTTCAGAAAAGAATTATTTAGTGAAAGCTGTAAGCCATAAGCTCTAAGCTTTAAGCTAATATCAAACACTCTCTCACAACACAGGAGTAGGGTGGGCAATGCCCACCTTACATAAGTTTTTTGTTTCTACTATAAGATCTAAAAAATTGTGATTACTTTATAATCAGCAAAATGGTAGTCTTGAGACTTTAGATTTTCCTCTAATCAAAAAGATTACTATGATCAAACCTCTTTCTCTACTATTCCAAATTTTTCTCTGTACTTTGGGTTTTCTCTTAACTACTATAGAAATCTCTGTAGCTCAAGTTACCTCAGACGGCACAGTTAATACTCAAGTCAATCAAAACGGCAATGTATCTGAAATTACTGGCGGAGAAAGAGAAGGCAATAATTTATTTCATAGTTTTCAGGATTTTTCAGTTCAGACTGGTAATGAAGCTGCTTTTTTAAACGCCAATGATATTGCTAATATTTTCTCTCGCGTTACAGGCGGTAATATTTCTAATATCGACGGTTTGATTAGCGCAAACGGCAGTGCCAATTTATTTTTGATTAACCCTGCTGGAATTATTTTTGGTGAGAATGCCAGATTAGATGTAGGCGGTTCGTTTTATGGCAGTACTGCGGATAGTATTTTGTTCGAGGACGGAGAATTTAGCGCAACGGATTTAGAAAATCCCCCTGTGTTAACAATTAATGCACCCATTGGTCTGAATTTGAGAGATCAACCTGCGGATATTGTTAATCGTGCTGCTGTCGAGGATGGTACAGGAGAATTTGTTGGGTTAGAAGTTGCACCAGGAAATAATCTAGCTTTTATTGGCGGTAATGTTAGCTTTGAGGTTGGTGACGTTACTGCTAGAGGCGGAAACGTTGAATTAGGTGGCTTATCCGCAGCAGGAACAGTCGGTATTAACCCAGATGGTAGTTTGAACTTTCCTGAAGCTGTCGCTAGAGCGGATGTCAATTTAAACGTTTCAGATGTAGACGTTAGGGGAACAGGTGGAGGCAATATCACTGTTAATGCCCGTAATCTTAATCTGGAAGGAGGAGAATTTAATGGTGATTCGTTTAGTAGTGTTTTACGAGCAGGAATAAATGCCGATTCAACTTCTCCTGAAGCGCAAGCTGGAAATATTACTATTGATGCCACTGAATCAGTAAATCTTGATAATAGTTTTATCTCCAACAATGTAGAAGCAGATTTTGGTGTTAATAGTGGCATAGGTAATAGTGGAAATTTAAAGATTACTACACCAACTCTCTCTTTAACTAATCTCAGTTCAATTACTGCCGATATCTTTGGACAAGGAAATGCTGGTTTAGTCGACATTAATACTACTAAATCAATTACTCTCGATGATTTAAGCTCTATTTCCAGCTTGGTCAACTCATTTGCAATAGGTGATGGTGGAGAAGTAAGTATTACTACACCCAATCTTTCTTTAAATGGCAGTTCAATTAATGCCGATGTTTATGGGCAAGGAAACGCTGGAAATTTAAAGATTAATACACCCAATCTCTTCTTAACTAATGTCAGTTCAATTAGTGCCGATATCTTTGGACAAGGAGATGGTGGCTTAATCGACATCAATGCCACTGAATCAATTACTCTTAATGATGTAAGTTCTATTTCCAACTCAGTAACATTCGTTGCAGAAGGTAATGGCAATGGTGGAGAAGTAAGTATTACGACACCAAATCTATCTTTAAATGGCAGTTCAATTGATGCCGATACTGGTGGACAAGGAGATGCTGGAAAGTTAAACATTAATACATCCAATCTCTCTTTAACTGATTTCAGTTCAATTGATGTCGGTACTGGGGGACGAGGAGATGGTGGGTCAGTAAATATTAATGCTACTAAATCAATTACTCTCAATGATAGTTATATCTCCAGCACAGCATCAGTAAATACAGAAGGTAATGGTGGAGATTTAAATATTACGACACCCAATCTCTCTTTAACTAATGGCAGTTCAATTAATGTTGATACTTTTGGACAGGGAGATGGTGGCAAGTTAAGCATTAATACATCTAATCTCTCTTTAACTGACATTAGTTCAATTGATGGTGATACCTTGGGACAAGGAAATGGTGGGTCAGTAAATATTAATGCTACTGAATCAATTACTCTTAAGGATAGTTCTATCTCCAGCACAGTAACATCCTTGGGAGAAGGAAATGGGGGGAATATCCAAATTTCTACTGGCGATTTTTCTATAAATAATGCAAGTGTCGATGCCAGTACGTCAGGGATGGGTAACGGAGGCGAGATAAACATTACTGCCAACAATCTTTCTCTAACTAATGGAGGCCAAATAGGTGCCAGCACTTATGGGTTTAATGCTGAGAATATTACCCAAGGAGATGGAGGCAATATTACTATTAATGTAGCTGATAATCTTAGTCTTAATAGTAAAACTAATGGTGACTCTCAAGGATCAGGAATTTTGGCTAGTAATGAAGGTAATAGTAGTGGTAACGCTGGCAATATTGATATTACTACTAGTAAGCTTTCCTTAATTAATGGTAGTCAAATTAATAGCTTTACTGACGGGGGAGGCAATGCAGGCAACACGACTATTAATGCTCAAGATTCAATTTTCCTGAGTGGCGAAGATAGTGAAGGCAATTTTAATAGTGGAGTCTTTAATAATGTTGATGAAGCAGCTAGTGGAAATGGAGGGACTATCAAGATTACGACCGAAAACTTAGATATTGTTGATGGTGCTGCTATTTCAACAGAAAGTACTGGAAAAGGAGATGCTGGCTTAGTTGATATTAATGCTGATGTTGTAGCTTTAGACAATGGCGATATCTCTGCTGAAGCATTAAATAACGTTAATGGTGGTAACTTAAAGATTGATGCCGATGTGATTGTGGCTCTTCCAGGCAAAGATAGCAATATTTTTGCCAGCGCAGAACAAGGAGAAGGGGGCAATATCACCATTAACGCTGACTCTGTATTAGGAATTGAAGAACGACCTCTAAGCGATTCAACTAGTGATATCAACGCAAGCTCACAAGTCAGAGGTTTGGATGGCAGTGTAAGAGTTAATACTCTTGATGTTAATCCTGTTGAGGGAGCTACACAATTACCTACCAATGTAATTGAACCAGAACAAACTACCCAACAAGTATGTGAAGCTAACAGGGAAGGAGCAGCCAAAAATGGTTTAGTGGTTAATGGTAAAGGTGGTATTCCTGCCACACCAGTTCAACCTTTAACTTCTCAAAATATTATTATTAATGGTGAAGTAAATAATGCAACCGCTATTCCCAAACCTATAAAAACTCGTCAAGGAAAGATTCAATTAGCCAGAGGAATTAAATTTACAGAAGATGGTCGGATAATTTTAACCGCCTATCGTACTAATAATGCAGGGGGAAGACTTTCAGCAGGGAGAATTAATTGTGGTCAATTATAAAGTCAAAAGTCAAAAACTAAAAGCTAAGAGCTAATAGCTAACAGCTAAAAACCAATAAGTCTGAACGCAGTCAATCCACATTAAACATTTATCATGTGACATTTAATAAAGTTGAACTACTTTATAGTGAACAAAGTGGTAATATTTTTGAAATAGAGTTGTATCGCTTAATCATCATATTACCATGCGAAAAGTTGTTTCTCCTTGGTTGCAGATCAGTCTGTGTACTTTTGGCTATCTCTACGCCACTAGTAACACAGCATTAGCTCAAGTTACCTCTGACGGTACAGTTAATACTCAAGTAACTGAAAATGGCAATGTGGCTGAAATCACGGGAGGACAAACGCGAGGCGGTAATTTATTTCACAGTTTTCGAGATTTTTCTGTTGGTACTGGCAATGAAGCCTTTTTTAACAATGCTACAGATATTTCTAATATCTTTTCTAGAGTTACTGGGGGTAATATCTCCAATATCGACGGTTTAATCCGCTCTAACGGTAGTGCTAATTTATTCCTGATTAACCCAGCAGGAATTTTGTTTGGGGAGAATGCCAGATTAGATGTCGGTGGTTCATTTTATGGCAGTACTGCGGATAGTGTTTTGTTTGACGATGGGGAGTTTAGCGCGACTGATTTAGAAAATCCCCCTGTGTTAACAATTAATGCTCCTATTGGCTTACAGTTGAGGGAAACAGCAGGAGAAATTGTCGTTCAAGGAACGGGTAATAATCTTACCTTTGATCGCACTTCTTTAGCATTGATTCAAGGTGAAACTCCGTCTGGACTTCAGGTAAAACCTGGTGAAACTCTAGCTCTTGTAGGTAATGGTGTACAACTCGAAGGGAGTAATTTGCTCGCAGATGGCGGAAGGATTGAAGTAGGCAGCGTCAATAGCCTTAGCTTAGTTAATCTAATAGCTACAGAGGGAGACTGGACTTTAGACTATTCTGATATTTCATCCTTCCAAGACATTGAACTATCGGACAGAGCATCTGTTGATGTTAGTAGTACTCTCGGCAGTGGCTCAGTCCAAATTCAAGGTAAGAACGTTTCCCTTGACGGTGGCTCGGCTATTTTCGCTTTCACTGGTTCGCAGCCAGGCGGTACTATTCAAGTTAATGCTAGCGACTCTATAGAAGTAGCAGGAGTAGCAGCTAACAATCAGGTAACGAGTGCTTTATATACGGCAGCTTCTCCCGATGGTACAGCTAAAGGGGGAGATTTAGCGATCGCCACAAACAAATTAATTGCCCGTGACGGAGCGCAGATAGGGTCTGATACTTTCGGTATAGGTGATGCAGGTATTATTACAGTGCAAGCTGATGAATCTGTTTTGTTGAGTGGTACTTCTGTAGATAGCATATTCACGGCTTTAGGAACGTTTGTACAGCCAGGAGCTACAGGATCAGGCAGTCAATTAAACCTAGAAACCCAACGATTAACTATTGAAAATGGAGCGCAGCTAATTACTGCAACTTTAGGTGATGGTTCGGGTGCTACCTTAACTGCCAAGTCGTCCTTAATAGAATTGAAAGGTACATCAGCAGACGGCGAATGGCTCAGTGCTATTTCTAGTGCAGTTCAGCTAGTTCCAGGTCTACCCACACCCACAGGGGATGGCGGTAAAATTAACTTAGAAACAGGACAATTAAGTATTAGTGATGGAGCGCAGGTAATTGTCAGCAATCAAGGTTTAGGAGATGCAGGAGATATTAATATTGTATCTTCTTCTATTGAACTCAGCGATCGCGGTCAAATATTAGCAGAAACAGCATTTGGTGAAGGTGGCAACATTAATCTCAAAATCGATGACACTTTGACAATGCGTAACAATAGCTTGATCTCTGCTCAAGCATCTAATAATGCTAATGGTGGTAATGTCGATATTGATGCCAATTTTATTGTTGCTTTCCCTAATCAAATCGACGGTAATGGTAGCGATATTATTGCCAGTGCAGCAGAGGGAAATGGAGGTAGAATTACTATCAATACTGAATCTTTGTTGGGAATAGAAGCAAGAAAAGCTGTTGATAATAATCGAACTAATGATATTGATGCTAGTTCTGACTTTGGTTTAGATGGTACGGTTGCCATTTTTACTCCTGATATCAATCCTATTCAGGGAGCAACTGAATTACCAAGCAATATAGTCGAAGCGGAACAAGCTACTGCCCAAGCTTGTCAAGCTAGCAGGGAAACAGAAGCCAAAAACAGTTTAATCGTGAGAGGTAAAGGTGGTATTCCTGCCACACCAGTTCAACCTTTAACTTCTCAAAATCTCATCATTGATGGACAATATACCGATGCAACTTACATTACACCTCAACCTGTAAAAACCAGTCAGGGCATGATTCAACTAGCCAGAGGGATTAAAATTGCCAAAAATGGTCAGGTGACCTTAACTGCCTATCCTACCAATAATGCTGGGGAAAGACTTCCAGAAGGGAAAATTAATTGTGGTCAAATATAGATTGATAAACAATAAACTTTCAAAACCAAAATTGAACAAAATTTAGCTTGCACTCTCAGTCCTCCGAAGCAGGGCTGAGTTAGAGCGTCTTGTTAATCAGATCCCTGATTTTCAATATATTTTATTAAGACATCAATAGCTGCGCCACCTGCGGATGTGTAACCATACCCTTGTTTCCATAATACAGGCTTCCAGTAATAAGGTTTAAGGTCGGCAGCAAATTCTTTTCTTATTTCTCTACTACTGATTGTCTTAAGAATGTTGCACAGCTTACCAAGGGATATTCTAGGAGCTAAATCTACTAATAAGTGGATATGGTCGCGTTTACCTAAATCCGCTTTGCATTCTAAGAGTTCCGAATCTTGAGTTTGACAAAGCTTAGTAAACATCTCTTTAAGCCTAGACTCTAAGGTTTCTGTTATTACAGGATGGCGATACTTCGTTACAAACACTATGTGAACAGCATTATAACCAAAGCTGTGATTATGGAGTTTAGGCTTGACCATAGATTTAAACACTATGCTAGAATATCTTTATGGTAAAACTAAACATGAGAACAGACAAGTGGAATATTGTAGCGACTCGCGAACAAAAGCAGTTACTACAAAATACTGTGTCTGAATTTCGTCGTTTAGTACGTTGTTTGGTAGGAGTAGTTAATGTTCATTGGACAAGTATTGGGGTGTTAGATGCTAATGCACAAATTCCTGGCGTCGAAAAACTAATTCATGCTACTGCTTTAAATCCTAATCCCAAGTATCAGTATTTCAATCGTCGTTTTTATAAATTTCCTAGCTACTATCGTCGTGGTGCTATTCAATTTGCCATAGGACAGATATCTAGCTTTAATACTAGGTACAGAGAATGGCAATCGGGAATCAGAAAAGACAAAGATACGCTACCTCCTAGACTCAATGCAGATTGTGGAACATATCCACCTCTCTATAAAGGGCAATGTATTCGTTTGAGTAACGACTTAAATAGTGCAGCAATTAAAGTGTTTACTGGTACTGATTGGGTATGGGAAACAGTTGGAATTATTGGTCACAGACAACGCCATCTAAATCCAAACAACAAACGTAAGTCACCATATTTGGTTATTAATCAGAAAAGATGTTATTTATCCGTACCATTTCAAATAAAAACTCCTAAGCTAGCAGATCAAGAATCAGTCTTATCTATAGATTTGGGAATTAATACAACTGCTACTGTTTCAGTAATTAATTTTGACGGCACTGTAAGCCACCGTGAATTTATTCATCCAGGCAGAGACATCGACCGAAGAGATGTACGACTGAAGCGCATAAGTAAAAAAGCTAGTTTAACGGGTAAATTACAAAAAGGATTTGCTCGTGGACTGTATCGCAAAGCAGGTAACATTAACCGAGAAATTGGACAGAAAGTATCTGCACAGGTGATCAAAATAGCCAAACACTTTGGTGTTAAATATATAGTATTTGAGCATCTAAAAAGTTGGCGACCAAGAGGTGGAAAAAAGAGGTCTACCCTAAGACAACGTTTTCATGGTTGGCTGCATCGTCGTATAGTCAAAAATACTGAAATGAAGTGGTCAGAGTTAGGTGGCAGAGTAGTTTTTGTTAATCCTCGTGGTACTAGTAGCTATGCTTATGATGGCAGTGGAAAACTGAAAAGAAGCAGTAGTAACTACGAATTAGCTGTGTTTGCTAGTGGAAAAAAGTACAACTGTGATCTTTCTGCTAGCTATAATATCGGCGCCAGATTTATTCTTAAACTGTTGGGTGGAAACAGCCCACAGGATAAGCAAGGTCAAAATTCCTGCTTATCACCTAGAAGTCGGGGAACGCTTTCAATGTTGTGGGTAGAGCCACTCATATTGTAGAGCAGGATACTCCTACCTCGCCCCAAGGCAGGTAGGAGAGGCTTCATATATATCCAAAGGAAAAATCATTAAAATTATCAAAGAAGCAGAGCAACTAAACGGATTAATTCAAAATTAATTTTTTAAGCATTATCAATAAAATGCCAAAAATTGACCGTCAACGGGAGCATCAAGCCAACGAACGCACTTTTTTAGCCTGGCTGCGTACTTCTATTGCTCTAATTAGCTTTGGTTTTGCGATCGCACGATTTGGTTTATTTTTGCAGCAGCTTGATTTGGCTCTTACTCAACAAGAATCTCAAGGACATTCGATTTTTAACTCGCAAAGTTTAGGTATAGCTTTAGTCATTTTTGGCATTGTGACAATCACTTTAGCTGCCTGGCGATATAATCGCGTTTTTTGGCAAATCGAGCGAGGAAATTATCAACCCAACCGTATATTAGTTTGGATTATGACTGGGGTAGTAGTAAGTTTGGGTTTTTTAAGTATTCCTTTGTTACTGTTGCGCGAGCAAATACCTTCTGTCCCCAATCGAGAAAATTCTCGTAATTTAGATTAGAGCGTGTCATCAATTAAGCCAAACAACTCTCTTTATCCCTCATAATTCATTATTCATCGTTTTTAATATCTTCCACGCCTTAATAAATTTACCTTGCATTATTGCTGCGACACCACTGAGAGTTTTGATTTCAGGGATGTTGGAATTAATCTTCATGGCAGAATTTAGAGCAGTTTCCGCAGCTTGGGGTTGCCAGTCGTAAAGATGGACAAAAGCTAAATAAGCGTAACCATAAGGATTTTGAGGATCTAGCTGAGTAATTTGACGAAAAGTAGCGATCGCGCCATCGACATCTTGTTGTAATATTTGAGATAATGCTACTCCATATAGCCAGTTTAGTTGCTGTCTAGGATTAATTTGATTGTGTTGTAAGCGATAGTTTAAAGCTAGTTCTGCTTGTGGTAAATAGTCTTGTTGGGCATCGTATTGATTAATTCTGGCAGTTTGAGCAAAAATTGGTTCTAGTCCCTGGATATTTTCCGCCATCTTGGGGGCAATATTACGCAACTGAGTCACTAGATCTAATTCTGGTGCAGGGGTAGCAACAGCTTGAGGATCGATGGTTATGGTGACAGGAGTAAAAGATATGGGTTGAATTTTACCTGTGTTGCGATCTAAATAATTAGCTTGTAAAACATATTTACCAGGCTTGATATCTGCTGGTGCTAACATCGCGGTTTGTTCTATCACCTGAAATGTTTGAGATTTGGCTGAAGATAATGGTAAATTTAACGCACCCATTCCCAGCGCGTGATCATGTAGCCAAAAAGAATTAGGATCTTGTGACTGTGTCCAAGTTAAAAGAACTATACCAGATTGTAATAATTGGCTACTACCTGAACACTTATAGGTAATTGGGATCGGAACACCAGGAGGCGAAACCGCAGGAAATTTGATTTTTTCTAACTTTAGGTTTTGGTTATTTACTGAGGATTGATTTAACTCCTTAACTTCAACTAAAGGAAAATTACGATGATAAAGTCTTAACTGACTAGTATCTGGGAGTATCCAGCTTTTATGGATTTTAAAGTCTTTGCCTGTTTCAATTAATTGCACCATCGCAGGTTGAGATTCAGGAATCGAACCTTGATCGCCTGTTTTGGTTAAAAACCAATCTAAAGAGCGAAAATCTTGTAGAATTTCTGGCTCTCTAACTCCTACCTGCCTACCAGAAACTTTGGCGTTATTTTGTTTCCCGTAGAAAGAAAAATTATGCTGATTAATTTGAGGTGTGGAAGGTAATACTCCTAAAACTGAACGTAAATAGGGTGAAGTCTCATTAATTGCTTGAATTACTTCAGGATGAGGGAAAGGGGTACCTGTATAGGGATAATGTTGAGCTTTAGGACTAAGTTTATTAGCAATTACTTCTCCTCCCAAGGGAAAGATATTTAACAGCACTAAAATAATCCCCAGACTTGCTGTAGCAGCCAAAATATACTTCTGCCAACGACTTCGCCACAATAATAAACCTACGGCTAAAACAATCGATAATACAGGCAATAAAGGTAAGATATAACGAGCATCTTTATTGATATTGAGAGAAGAAAGCAAATAACCACCGAGTAAAAAAATCGCTAACCACGTCCATTTGTCTGAGACTAGGTGACTGGGGGACTGGGAGACTGGGGGACTGGGGAAAATAGTATTTAGTTTAGTGCCTCGTTTAAGATACTTGCGAAGCAAATAAAATAAAAATCCTGTTAAAGGAATAAGTAATAAATTCCAGGAAAGCAAGTCAGGAAGTACTTTGCCATAATATGTCCAAGCAGCTAAAGTATTTAAAGCTGGATCTCCTTCAGCGATCGCTGAATCTACTGTTGCTCGTTTTCCCGAAGTTAGAATTAATAGCCAGTTGGTACGATACCAAGGAAAAGCGACGACAATAGCAACAATCAAAGAACTAATTAACTGGGTTAAACGCAACCATTGACGATTTTTTAGAAAACTAATTAAAATTGCTAACAAAGAAGGAAATAAAAAGAATAAAGCTGTTTGCTTGGTTAATACAGCTAATCCCAAAGAAATCCCTGCTAATATTGCGAATATCCAACTTGTAAAACTTTTGGCACGACTAAAAAAATAAACTGTCAGCAACCAAAAACTAAAAGTAATAGCTGTAGTTAAGGGATAATCGAGAATAAACTGTAGCCGATGATTATATAACCCAGGAATTAGCTGACATAAACCTGCTGCCCATAAGCCAGTTTTAACATTAAATAAAACAATTCCTAAACCATATACAGAAACCAGCAACACTCCACTGTAAAACAACATAATAGTTGTAGCTGCATCTTCACTCGTACCCAAGAGATTAACCAAAGGTGCAGTCAGAATATAGTTCAGAGGTGGAATTTTATTAGAAAGTAACCAAAAGCTACGCCACCATTCACTGTTAAACCATTCAGGAGTTTGTAAAGCCTCCCAGTAATTAAGTACTCCATTAAGATAATCAGCCTGATCCCAAGCAGGTACAGAATGATCGAGAGCAAACCACAGGCGATCGCAGATAGCCCCCATTAACCAAATAATACCTAGAATTATTAACCCTTGCTGCCAACTAAGCTGTCGTTTTTGTCTCACCAAACCTAATTATTTTGAGATAAGTGTTTGATCATCTTGACATGAGTAATACCAGCTTCGCTAAATTTTTCGCCGATTATTTCAAATCCCAATTGCTGATACAACGGCGCAATATATGCTTGAGCATGGACTATTGCTAAAGATTTCTGCTGTTGAGTAATAGCTTCGAGTGCTGCTAACATTAATTTCTTACCAATACCCTGATTTCTCGCTACAGGTAAAACGGCTAATCTTTCTATTTTGGCTGTATTGGCATCAATATCCCTAATTCTGGTTGTTCCTACCGCCTGATTATTTAAAAAAGCTAATAAGTGAGTTGCGGTTTCATCTAAACCATCAAACTCCAACTCGGCTGCTATTTCTTGTTCTTCTTGAAAGACTATAGTTCTAATGCTTTTAATCGCAGCTATTTCATCCTTATATGGAACAATTTTAATTTCCATCCTTCACTAATTCTTTAGATTTTTCCTATTAATGTTTCTACTCTTTAACATCTTGACTTTTCTCATTTTTACATTATAGTCATTCTAAATAATTTCCGTATGATTTAACGATATCATCCAAGGAAGTACCAGGAGCGGAATAAATACGTCTTTTTTTGAGGATGTCCTAAAGGATTAGCTTCGCGTCGCAAAGTCTTGTTCGATACGATTA
>JBOFLX010000087.1:0-242974 GCA_051658085.1 Waterburya sp. | reverse complement strand
TGGCTATGGGTAAATGATATTCCAACTCTGGTTAAAGGTACTAAAATATAGCCAGAAAGGAGAGAAGCCGTATGAGGTGAAAGTCTCATGTACGGTTTTGAAGACGAGTCGGGTTGGTGACAACCTGGCTTAGTTTAACAAACTTAAAAACTAATTACTATCACAGCAGTCATTTGGTAAACCTATGAGTTATGCAACCTCTTCCGCTAGGGCTGAAATTAACGAATTGCGCCGTTTAAAAACTTTGCTTCCCCCAGAATTACAAAGCTGGGTAATTGTCGAAGGCTCGACGGAAGTCAATCCACCTTTGATTCGTAGCGAAGAAATCGGTAAAGATGAGATTGAAATTCAGATTGATTTAGCAAAATGGGATAATCTGGCGATCGATCAGCGCAATTTGCTCTTTTGGCATGAGGTAGCAAGAGTGCAAAGCGACACAATTCCTAAAGAAGGCTGGGAAATGGCAGCTTTAGCAATTGGCTTGGGTGGTGCTGTCGGTGAATTGTGGGTACAAGACGGTTTGTTACTCTTATTAGCCTTATCTCTATGTGGTATTTCTGGTTATCGCCTCTGGCAGAAAAATAGCAGCGAAAAAACCATTACTGAGGCAATAGAAGCTGATCAAAAAGCGATCGCTCTAGCTACTCGTTTTGGTTACTCTTTGCCCAACGCCTACAAAAGTTTGGGAAGTGCTTTAAAAACCTTGATTGAAATGACTCCCAGTCGTCGCCAAAGAAAAAAATATGAGGAACGTCTGCAAGCCTTACGTCGCAGTGCTTCCAAAGATAAAGCGAAAACCCAAGAAGGTAGAGAACCCATTGGCAGAAGAGAAAATCGGCTTTAAGCTATGTTGACAAAACAGTTAATATTAGCTCTTAATAACAATTGAGTTATAACTTGGAGGTGCAAATTCAGGGGATAAGTGTAGAATTGGATTAACAAAAATATATAATTATCGACAACTAAAATTAAGAATTATTTAATGATAGACGAGACGCCGGAAATCCGGTTGCCCTTGTCATTTTTGCAGGACAACCCGATTGTAGAGTTACCAGAACGATTGACAGTTTTAGAAGCAGTTGTCTTTAAGCAAACTGTCAGTCAACTATTGCAACAAAATATTATTCATCAATGTATAGTTCTTGATTTTAGTAAAACCCGATTTATCGATAGTAGTGGCATTGGCGCACTGATTGCCAATTTTAAGTCTGCCCAAGAAAAAAATGTCGAATTGATCCTCGAATCAGTTCAACCTCCAGTTATGGCAACTTTATCCATGACAGGGTTACTGGATGTTCTACATATTAAATCTTCTTCGTCTAATTGGTCTTCTAAAGAATCCCCCGAAACTCATCCTTCTGTAAGATCAGTAATTAAGAGACTGATTGATGTGGTTGGGTCAATTATTGGTCTAATTATTACTAGTGTTATATTTATTCCACTGGCGATCGCAATTCGGCTTGATAGTCCTGGTGCAATTTTATTTTGCCAAACTCGCTGTGGCTGGATGGGCAAGAAGTTTCAGATTTGGAAATTTCGTTCTATGTATGCTAACGCTGAAGAGATGAAAAAGCAGGTTGAAAATCAAGCCAGTGGAGCTTTTTTCAAAAATGACAACGATCCTCGAATTACTAAAATAGGTCATTTTTTACGCCGTACTAGTCTAGATGAATTACCGCAATTTTGGAATGTTCTCAAGGGTGACATGAGTTTAGTCGGGACTCGTCCTCCAACTCCTGAAGAGGTAGAAGTTTATCAAATACCAGAATGGCAGAGACTAGATGTTAAACCTGGGATGACTGGAGAATGGCAAGTAAATGGTCGCTCTCAAGTGCGTAATTTTGAAGATGTTATTAAATTAGATTTACGATATCAGCATAACTGGAGCTTGAAATACGATCTGAAGTTAATCATGAAAACAATTTTGATTGTTTTTAATAAAAATAGTGGTGCAGTTTAGTTCATTTATCATTTAACATTTATCATTTATCATTTATCAACGAGATTCAATGTTTAATGTTCAATGTTCAATGAAAGGTCAAAAGTCAAAAGTTAGTTAAGATAGCTAGGTAGGTATCTAAATTAAATTAAAAGCTAAAGGCAATGAGCGTAGCTGCCGTAAGGCATATAGCTAATAGCTTCTCTACACCAATCAATTAACAATTGACTCAATAATTTAATGACGCAAGTTAAAGAAAAAATTACCATTGCTGTAGTTGGAGATGTTCATAATTTATGGAGTTATGAAGACGAAATAGCACTAGAACATTTAAGTGTAGATTTAGTGTTATTTGTAGGAGATTTTGGTAACGAAGCGGTAGAAATAGTACGCCAAATTGCAGCAGTTAAGCTTCCTAAAGCTGTGATTTTAGGTAATCATGATGCTTGGTATACCGCCTCATCCTGGGGACGACAAAAAGCCCCCTATAATCAAGCAAAAGAAGATCGGGTACAGCAGCAGCTAGATTTACTTGGTGAATCTCATATCGGCTTTTCTGGGCAAAATTTTCCGCAACTAAATTTATCTGTAGTCGGTAGTCGCCCCTTTAGTTGGGGAGGCTCAACCTGGCGCAATAGCCAATTTTATAGCGATCGCTATCAGATTCATAGCTTTGAAGAATCTACAGCCCAAATGGTTAAATCTGCTCAGAATGCTGCTCACAATACTTTGATTTTTATTGGTCATAATGGCCCTTATGGTTTAGGCTCAAAACCTGAAGCTATTTGTGGTCGAGATTGGAAGCCAGAGGGAGGAGATTATGGTGATCCCGATTTAACTCAGGCGATCGCTGCTCTACGCAATCAAGGTAAATCTATCCCTTTAGTTACCTTTGGGCATATGCACCACAGTCTCAAATATCCTGTTGGTAAGCGAAGAAAGATTATTGAAGTTCAAGATCAAACTGTTTATTTAAACGCAGCCTGTGTCCCTCGTGTCGTTAAAACTCATAGTGCTGTAAAACGTAGTTTTTCTCTAGTTTCAATGTCTCAGGGCATTGTACAATCCATTTCTTTGGTTTGGTTAGACGAAAATTATACAATTCAATCAGAAGAAATTCTTTATTAGTAGCTGTAAGCTGTAAGCTATAAGCCGTAAGCCGTAAGCTGTAAGCTTTCAATTGACTACCTGCGTAGTTTAGTTAAACCTATTACCTGACGGTATACTTGAAGGTACTTATAGCTTATAGCTATCAAACAAATCACTATAAATTTTAAATTCACATTAAACGTTTTTAATATAATTCCCTAGATCTTCTCTAGTTAATTTCATGATACTAGTACTTTGTCAATTAATTAATACTATTTCCTACTTACGAACCCATAACTTTGTCTCCTAAACATTTAACATACTGCGATTTAAGGCTATGCGAATTTTAGTAGTTGACGATGATGAAATTTTAGTTGAAGTACTCCAACGCTCCCTTACCAGTCAGCATCATATAGTAGAAATAGCAGAAGATGGTCAAACGGGTTGGGAATATTTTCAAACTGGAGAATATGAACTAGTTCTACTAGATGTCAATTTACCAAAAATAGATGGGGTAAGTTTGTGTGCCAAGATGCGCGCGGAAGGTTATGGTACTCCTATTCTGTTAATGACAGCTAAAAACGCGACTCAAGATCGGATTCTGGGATTAGATGCTGGGGCAGATGATTATTTGACTAAACCTTTAGATTTAGGGGAGTTAAACGCTAGAGTCAGGGCTTTATCTCGACGTGGCGAAGTTAGTCCTAGTACTGTTTTAAATGTTAATGGCTTAATTTTAGATCCTAGTACTTGCCAAGTTAGTTATCAACAGAAGCCCATCAAACTCACGGCAAAAGAATATAATCTGTTAGAAATATTTTTACGCAATCGTGCACGGGTATTTAGCCGATCGCAAATTTTAGATAAGATTTGGACATTTGATGATCCACCCTTAGAAGAAAGCGTTAAAGCACATATTAAAGGCTTAAGAAGAAAGTTAAAACAAGCAGGGGTAGTAAATTGGATTGAAAATGTCTACGGTATTGGTTATCGTCTTAATCCTCCAACTGCGGAAGCTTGGGAAACTGAGCAAGATGGGGAGCAGTATCTTGTTACTTCTGTTGAGCAGGAATTTAATCAGAAGTTAGATCAGATGTGGCTGAAATATCAAGATAAAATGCTAGAGCGGATGAAAGTATTACAAAATGCCGTTTCTAAGCTGCATAATGCTCAGTTTTTTCCCGAATTGCATAATAATGCTGAAAAAGCAGCCCATAAACTTGCAGGAGTTTTAGGAATGTTTTCTAGAGATACAGGTACAGCGATCGCTCGTGAAATAGAAACTTTGTTGCAAGAAAATCAAGTATTAGATTTACAACAACAGCAACAGTTTATTTCTCTGGTAACTGATTTAGATAGTTTGTTAGCCTTGGATGAAACCCTCAAAGTCGAGGTAAGCAGTGAAATTCCTAAGTTATTATTTATTACTCTCGATAGTCAATTTAGCCAAGAATTAGAGCAGTTAGGCAAGATCCAAGGATTTGGTTGGCAGAGAGTAGATGATCTTGCTGAGGCAAAAGCATGGTTGCAAACCAATTCACCCTACATGGTGGCAATTGACGCAGATGCTGTTACCAATCAACAAGAATATTTATCTTTAATTACAGAATTAACTGCTCGTACTCCTGCTATACCTACTTTAGTTCTTTCCCAGATCGATAGCTTAACTAACCGTCTCAAGGTTACTCGTGCTGGTGCTACTGGTTTTATAGTTAAACCGACTACTCCGACGCTAATCTGGCAAACCATTAATCAGTTATTACAACGCCAGCAATCGGCGATCGCTTCTATTTTAATTGTCGATGATGATGTCGTCTTTCTTTCTGCCTTGCGATCTCTTTTAGAGCCTTGGGGAATTAGAGTTACAACTTTAGAAACTCCTGTGAACTTTTGGTCAGTATTACAAGCTACTACTCCTGATTTAGTTATTCTCGATATTGAAATGCCCGAAATCAACGGGATTGAATTATGTCAAGCTCTCCGTAGCGATCCAAATTGGCAAGAATTACCAATTTTATTTCTGACAGCGCGACAAGATGTCGAAACAATCGAGCAAGTGTTTGCAGTTGGCGGAGATGACTATATCTCTAAACCCGTAGTGGGAGCAGAATTAATCGCCAGGATTAACAATCATTTAGATCGCAGTCGTCTCTTACATAACCTCGCTACTCAGGATCGGTTAACAGGACTTAAAAATCGTCCCCAAAGCAGTCGTGAACTAGAAATTGCTTTACAACAGGCGCAAAAATCTCAGCAACCATTCTGTTTAGCAGTGCTAAAAATGACTGAACTACAGCAAATTAACCTCAAATACGGACATTCAACAGGCGATCGCATTTTAATGCAATGGGGGAAAGTAATTCAAGCTGCTTTTCGAGGTAATGAAATAACTGCCTACTGGGGTAATGGCGATTTTATTATTGGTATTCCCAATCTGAATCAGACTTTAGCTCAAGAACATTTGCTAGAAGTTTTAACCATCTTGAGAAAACAAATTTTTACTTGCAGCCAAGGAAATCGTTTTCAAGTCACTTTTAACTGTTCTGTCGCCGAATTTCCTAAGCAGGGTAATACCTTGCATTCTTTATATCAAGCCTGCGATCGTTGTAGTTGATTTTTACTGTTTACTGAACTATTTCACCTAAAAAGCAACAACAAAAACTAAAGGATTTTAAGAGTAATTTTTTGAGTCTAAAATCTGAGCAATTTGCTCTGGTAAATGAAGAGGACGAAAAGGTTTAGTGATGACCCCAGCTAAATCCAAGTCAGTTAAATCAGGAGCTATCGCAGAGTGAGTTTTTGCTGTCATCAAGATTACAGAAATACTTGCCGTATTTTGATTGGCTTTTAACTGTTTTAAAGTTTCTTTGCCATCCCATTCAGGCATCATCAAATCCAAGAGAATTAATTCTGGTTGGCTATTTTCGGCTATACTTAATCCTTCTTTGCCAGAGCTAGCAGTAATCACCTGCCAGTCACCTGCCATTTCTAATCCCATTTGGGCAATTTCTCTGACATCTTCCTCATCATCGATAATTAAAATCATTTTGTTCATCTGTGACCATACCTAAAATAAAATACAAACAATTTGCTTAATTTAAACTGCGATCGAGAAAAACTAGAGAATTAATCTTCTGGCTTTTTAGGTGAGATACGATGATAATAAGTTTCAGTTGGGGAGGCGATCGCAGTCTTGCCGAAAGAGTCAAGTTGTTTCAAAATCAAGAATATATTAAACTACACATTTCTATATTGGTAGAATTTACAATGGTTTCTAAACAAGTTGAATATCGAGATAAGGTAGACTTGCCCCGCGATCAATTAGTCAATCTTTATTCTCAATGTGGATGGTCATCGGCAGAAAAACCAGACACATTATTATTTGCTCTTGCAAACTCGGAAACAGTCATCTCAGCATGGCATCAAAATTTGCTAATCGGACTTGGAAACGCGATTTCAGACAAGGCATTAGTCGTTTATTATCCCCACTTATTAGTGTTGCCTTCATATCAAAACAAGGGGATAGGGCGAGAAATTATGAAACGTCTTCAAAGTCCTTATATTAACTTTCATCAGCAAATATTGCTAGCGATCAACGATGCGACTCCATTCTACGAGAAACTTGGTTTTGAGAATTCCCAAGGTGTTAAAGCGATGTGGATATATGACGATAGAGACATTTCCAAGTGACTGGATTATTAAGGAACTGTTGGAAATAAATAGTTAGCTGAAAGAAAGTTTTAATGATGTCGATCGCGATCCGAGTTTTGCTGTTAGTTGCTACAACACTTTATCAAGCGATCGCTTGCTGGCAAGAAGATCGACAACCACCACCTGGTCAATTGGTTAATATCGGGAAATGTCGTCTACATCTTTACGTTGCAGGAGAAGGTAGCCCAACTATTGTTTTGGATCATAGCTTAGGAGGAATAGATGGCTATTTTCTGATTAAGGAATTATCAAAATTGACAAGAGTATGCATCTATGATCGGGCTGGATATGGATGGAGCGATCGCAGTCCCTATCCCCGAACTAGTCATCAAATCGTCCAGGAATTAGACACTTTACTGGTGCAAGCAGGAATCGAGCCACCCTATATTTTGGTGGGTAATTCGTTTGGCAGCTACAATGTACGCCTGTATGCCCATCTGTTTCCGCAAAAAGTTGTAGGTATGGTACTAACAGATGCGCTGCATGAGGCAGGAATGCTCAAAATGTCTGTTCCGTTAAAAGCTTTAAAGTGCTTTTTTATCTCAGGCTTCGTAATGTCTGTTCTTGGTTCAATACTTGGAATTATCCGAATACTAAAATTTTGTGGGATATTCGAGTTATTGAAGCCTGAATTACATCACTTTTCACCAGATTCTCTTAATTGGGTGAAGCGTTCCTTCTGTCGTTCCCAACACTGGATTACGATGAGTCGAGAGATGATCAATTTAGACAAAAGCGCACGTCAGGTTAGTATAGCTAAGAATTTTGGGACGATGCCTATAGTTAGCATTAAAGCTAGCTCGTTCTTCAAACCTTCTTTTTGGACTATTTTTATCCCTCTAAAAAAGACTAACCAGTTGCGAGAGAAGATGCACGTAGAGTTATGTAATTTATCAACAGATTATCTTCAAGTTGAGGCGAGTAAAAGCAGTCATTTTGTCTGGGTAGATCAACCAAATGTGATTGTAGATGCTGTAAAGACTTTACTCGATAAAATCAATGCTTCTTAATAAAGAGTTGTTATTAAGACAAACTCGGCTATTCCGTCGTTGAACGGCGAAATATTAAGCCGAGCGCCTTTTTTATCTATCAATTAACAATAGACAGATATAGCAATACACATTAACGTTAGGACATTTTTAAAATTGCTATTTGCTATTTGCTATTTGCTATTTGCTACTTGCTACTTTCGAGCCGAGTAATCTGTATGTCCTAACTTAACTTGGTACGGCTATAACTAGCCACAATTACCAACCTTTTTCAGATTGCTCCAAAACATAAGTTGCTACATCATCAATTTGTGAATCAGTTAAACGACCTTTAAAAGCTGGCATGGCGTTTTTACCATTGGTTACTTGGTTAGTAATTGCCTCAATGGAATTCATTTCATATTTGCTTAACGCTTCTTTCTTTAAAGTTTTTGCACCGTTGATAACATTGTTGCCACCTGCATGACAAGCAGCACAGTTAGCACTAAAAATTTTCCCTCCACTCGCAGCATCCCCAGCCAAAGCAGGATGAGCAAAGGTAAACATCAAAGCAGTCAAAAACACTAAAAATGTTGATAATAATCTGGCAAACATGGTTTCTCCTCTCAAAATCATTAAAATCTAAGCAAAAAAGCTGATTGTAATCAACTAGCTATGATCTCCTAGTCTGTACCACGTTGTCAAAAGACAATCTGTCAAACTTTTACAAGGTGTCAAACTTCTGTAATAATATATATAAGAGGGATAGAGCTAGCAAGAAATCCTAAATTCTTGCCCAAGTAATAGCTAAGTTAAGTCTGATCCCTGTTTAGATTCTCTATTTTTGGGAACGTTAACTAAAAAAAATCATATTTGACAAAGAGAGTTCAACAATATGGCTAGAAAATTAAGTTTGTTATTGTCCGCATTAGTATTAGTAATATCTACCTTTTTCTTCAGTGTTAACCCTGCTGCTGCTAGTACTGTAGAAGTAAAAATGGGTAGTGACAATGGAATGCTCAAGTTTGACCCTGCAACTGTAACTATCAAAGCAGGAGATACAGTTAAGTGGACTAACAACAAAATGTCTCCTCACAACGTAGTTTTTGATGGTGATGCTGATAAATCTCACAAAAACCTAGTATTTTCTCCTGGAGAAGGCTATGAAACTACTTTTAAAGAAGCTGGAGAATACTCTTATTACTGTGAGCCTCATCGTGGTGCAGGAATGATAGGTAAGGTTGTAGTTCAATAGGCTGTTTCTGTAAAAATTTCAGCTATAAATTTGAAAATTTAAATATGCAAGAGGAGAGGTTGCTGTTTGGCAAATTACCTCTCCTTTTTTCGTTAAGATAAATATGCTGACAAATGTTTCAAATTTTTAAATAATAATACAAAAGATCAATTAAATAATGGTAGAACTATCACCTGAAGAACTAGCTAGAGCTAAAAAAAATAATCTTACCCCTGAAAAATATGCTCGTTTACGTGCAGAAGCGAAAGCTCCCTACAAAGGTTTCAGACAGTTTTTTTATCTTGCTTTTGCTGCCTCTGGTTTAATTGGGGCATTTGTTTTTTTAGCTAAACTCGCTACAGGACAAGATATTACTACTAATTTATCTAATTTTCTCTTACAAGTCGGTTTAGTCGCTTTGATGGTTTTTCTCTTCCGTTGGGAAGACAATCGAGGCAAGTCTGAACAGTGAACAGTTATCAGTCAACAGTGACCAGTTATCAGTAATAATTAGTTTTGCTGAAATTTTATTATAAAAAACTCTCACTATATTCCCGTCCTGTATGGATTGCCCTGCTGGAAAAACAACTTGCTTTTGAGTCAATAGAATTAAAATTAAACGGCGATCAGTGGCAGCCTGAGTTTTTAGTAATTAATCCTTTTGGGCGTATTCCTGTATTAATAGATGATAATTTTACAATCTTTGAATGCTTAAGCATTTTAGATTATCTGGAACTTCAGTATCCAACTCCTGCCTTGTTGCCTCAAGAGAACAAAATTTTAACGATTGTCCGCATGAGCGAAATGCTGGCACTACATGAGTTAATCCCAGCTATGCTCACTCTCATACGTGTAACTGATAGCCAAAATGCTATTCAGCGAGCTAATCAACAAATAACTGCAATGCTTAGTTTTTTAGAAAAGTATCTGACTGGTAAAACCTATATTGCTGGAAAACAGTTTAGTTTTGCTGAAATTGTGGCAGGTTCAATTATTATTTGGTTGCCATATTTAAATATACCTTTATCAAATTATCCAAATGTAGAATTTTGGTCAAACCAATTAATGCAACGTCCAAGTTGGCAAGCAACTCAACCAGATCCGAAAGTGATTCAAAATTGGATCAAGCGTATTCAGAAACTACCTAAAATTCGAGCCAGACAGTGGCAACAAAAAAGTACAAAGTTAACTTAGGACGGTACACAGTGACCAGTAATCAGTGATCAGTTACCAGTTACCAAAGTAGCAAGTAGCAATTTAAAAAATGTTCTAAAACTTGGCTTATAGCTTATAGCTGTTTAAAGAGATTGCAAAAACTGAATCATCGCAGTGCGATCGCTCGTTGATAAATTCTGAAATGTTTCTTTGGCGTTTTTTGCCTCTCCATCATGCCAGAGAATTGCTTCTTCAATAGTACGAGCGCGACCGTCATGGAGATAGCCAGCATTAGGTAGCACAGTCTGAGTTAAACCCAATCCCCATAGAGGCGATGTACGCCATTCTTTACCATTTGCCTGAAAATCGGGACGACCATCAGCTAATTCATTTCCCATGTCGTGTAACAGTAAGTCTGTGTAGGATTGTCTCCCAGCCACATCTCCTCAATTCACAATTGACAGACTACTAGGGAATCAAGCCATCTTTCAAATCGATAATCGAAGTACAATAACAGGAATAACCCATAACTAATATTTCAGTTATTGGAATTATCCCCAGCTTGTAATCGTCAGTCCCTAATTACCAATCTTTAATAAACTTTATGGATGCTTTTGCCCTAGTTCCCCCAGAATGGACTAAATCGGCAGTTCATGCAGTTAACTTTTGTTGTCCTAGTTGTAAAACCAATCCTGCAAAGGCAAAAAATGTTTGGCTCAATCGTCGCGCACCTGTAACAATGGGTGATGCACTCTATGCTGATGTATTTGGTCGCCGTAAATATCAAGAATTTTATCTCTGTGAATGTGGTACACCTTGGTGGGGTTGGAGTGACGATCGCCCGCCTTCAGAATTAGGTAAATAATAAATATCACCTCTTTTTTAGTACCATAAAAAGCTCTATCCTAAAACATGACTCTAGTTACCTACTCAAAGAATGCAGTTCGACAAAATTCTGATCGCTAATCGCGGAGAAATCGCGCTACGGATTTTACACACCTGTGCTGAAATGGGCATTGCCACCGTCGCCGTCCACTCTACTATTGATCGCCAAGCTCTTCACGTTCAGTTGGCAGATGAAAGTGTCTGTATTGGGCCGCCACCATCGGGAAAGAGTTATTTAAATATTCCTAATATCATTGCTGCTGCCTTGACTCGTAACGCCACTGCAATCCACCCAGGTTATGGCTTTTTAGCCGAAAATCCCCGTTTTGTAGAAATCTGCAATGACCACAAGATAACCTTTATTGGCCCATCTAAAGAAGCAATGTTAGCGATGGGGGATAAATCTACTGCTAAAAAAACTATGCAGGAAGCTGGAGTCCCTACTGTTCCTGGTAGCAATGGCTTATTACGAGATGAAGAAGAAGCCAAAGCTGTAGCTGGACAAATTGGTTATCCAGTCATGATTAAGGCTACTGCTGGTGGTGGTGGTCGTGGGATGCGATTAGTTCAAGATGAGTCAGATTTAGTCAGAATGTTTCAAGCTGCTCAAGGTGAGGCGGAAGCAGCCTTTGGAAATGGGGGAGTATATCTAGAGAAGTTTGTTGAATGTCCCCGTCATATTGAGTTTCAAATTCTCGCCGATAGTCATGGTAATGTGATTCATTTGGGAGAAAGAGATTGCTCAATTCAACGTCGTCACCAAAAACTATTAGAAGAAGCCCCTAGTGCCGTCTTGAGTCCTGAATTAAGGGCAAAAATGGGCGAGGCTGCCGTTAAAGCAGCGAAATCAATTAATTATGTTGGTGCAGGGACAGTAGAATTTTTGTTGGATAAATCGGGAGATTTCTATTTTATGGAAATGAATACCCGTATTCAGGTAGAACATCCTGTTACTGAGGCAGTTACAAGTATCGATCTGATTGCCGAACAGATTCGCGTCGCGCAAGGAGAAAAACTGAGATTGACTCAAGAAAACGTAGTTTTAAAAGGTCATGCGATCGAATGTCGGATCAATGCGGAAGATCCTAAACATAATTTCCGTCCTCATCCAGGTCGCATCAGTGCTTATCTACCACCAGGAGGCCCAGGAGTAAGAATGGATTCTCATGTCTATACAGACTACGAAATTCCTGCCTATTATGATTCTCTGATTGGTAAATTGATTGTCTGGGGAGAAAATCGGGATTTGGCAATTAAGCGTATGAAAAGAGCTTTAAGAGAGTGTGCGATTACAGGAGTGCCAACAACGATTGAATTTCATCAAAGGATTTTAGAAACCCCTGCTTTTCTCAAGGGCGAAATTTACACTAACTTTATTGCTGAACATCTCAGCGATTGATTTTGTCCTTAATTTAGATTTAGCAGTAAATGTTACATTTCTTGTCTTTCATAATAATAGTGGTTACGGCGATCGCCTAATTGTTAGCACAACTACAACAAGCATCGATACTTCATATAGACGAAACACCTTGGTTTGAGAGCGGAAAACTGTATTGGCTGTGGGTTGCTATCGAGACAAAAACCGCAGTCTTTCGGATTGCGACTCGCACCAAACAAGAGTTCCAACATTTAGCAGCTAGCAGGCTCATAACTTGATACGAAATATTTTCTATCTTCAGTAATAGTCATAAGTTGATGAACTTTAATGTTCTCTAAGGTTTCTTGGTTATCAATCTGGGCTTTCGCTACGTCTATATGTTTGGGAAATACAATATGGCGATCACTTTGTTGGGGAACCCATAGCTTGATAAAAGGTAACAGCATAAACTTGTCAGACTGCTTGAAAAACTTCAGACTAATAGGTGAGTCGGATAAATTTCTCACGGTAAGAGACTTGGCAACAGGAGCGGATTTAATAGATACGTTTTGTTTTTTATCTAACTTTATGCCATTTTTTAAAGCCTGGGCTAATTTACCAAATTCTTGTTGATAAGCCATTAAAGTGTACGGACCAAAAAGAGTCGATGCTCCCTCGTAATGTTGTTTTTCGTACTCTTCTTTGGTTGAAATATACAAAGCATAATCGTTGGAATAAGTCGCTAAAGCTAAATGATTTATTGCCAAATCTTCAAGCTCAGTTAAAATAGTCTCTTTTAAACGTCTACCAGCCATCGTGGTAATTTCACCTGGAATAGCTGTCACAATCAGATTACCAATCTTGATAATTTGCAACGGTAGAATGTTAGGTGTAATTGGAGGATTCATCAAGCCTGTCGCCAGCACAATTGGCTTGGGAAAATGTCCCTTGATGAATTCTTGGCTCTTTTTGGTTCTGCCAAACAGCATCGCCAGCACAGCAGTGATGATCCCCTGGGCCAACCTCTCACCCCAGGAAAGTTGACCTTTTACCAAACCCTCTGTTAAGCGAATGCTATCAAAAGTGAACTTACCAATTTTTATTCGAGGAATGCTATCTTCTGTGCTGCCAGTTGTAAATGATAGCCCTAATGCTCCAGCATAAGTTCTTTTTCCAGGCTGACGCTCGATCTTGACCTGGGACATATCCACCCGTATATGTCGATAATCAATGCTTCCTTCTAGTTGATCGGTTGCCGTAGCGAAAAGTTCATCAGCTTTATTAAACTGTTTTTCGCCGTGCAGCTTCATATGTTTGAGATCGTCAATGCCATCAGGAATCTTGCCAAATTCAATATTGCCAGAGACATCACCACAGCTAGAGTTGGCGAATGCTGCAATAAATGTTTCTTGCGCAGCGTAATCTGTCTGCATTGCTCGTTCAAATAAATGAGCAGCGTATCCTTTATGATCTCCGTTAACTAAAGTATTCTTTTGACCTCGATCTGTCGGATGAATACTATACCAATTTAAAACAGCTAAAGGTGATTCCTGATCTCCCTCTAGCCTGACAAACTTAAGCAGTAACATCTCCTTGTCGGTATCACTGTTGTATTTCTCTCGTTCCGATAGGGGATTATTGAGATATGCTTCAAGCGATCGCTGTCTGCCACAGTCAGCGACTATCCCTCGATTAACGTAAATTTTGCCAGGTGCAAGATTATGATGCGCCTTGTAGATAGATGCAACAATACCAGAGACAATACATTCAAAAGTATGAGGATCGAACCCACCAATCACATACTCGTAGAGCTTACTATGAGAAAATCCTCCAGGTGCGCTATGGGTATGAGTTCCACTAATCAAGACATTATCGTCATCATACAACGACTTGAACTTTGAACGGAGGCGTTTAATTACCTCTGTCTTTACTGCTTCCATTCCAGCTAAAATTTCCGCAACAACTATTACTATCGTATTACCAGCATTTAGATCTTGAAGGATAAAAGCCCTAGCATAGATTTTTGACTCAACCCCTGTAGTCCGTTGATCTGGGTCGACCATACCTTGCATCATCAGGCCAATAGCTGGATTAGTAATATTTGATATTGCCGTACCAATTTTGTAAATCGTCACGATTTTGTTCTAACTTTATTTTAATAATCAGTGAATTATAGTTTTAATATTAAATACTACTGTTGATTATTTACAAATTTAAAATAAAGCCACCTTAGTATACTACTTAAAAATAATTGCTTTTAATTTATCCATTTACAATATTAATCTTGTTTTTAAGCTGAGTAACTTTATAAAGTTAAATCTAATCTAAGAAACTATTAAATCTTTACAAAGTACTATATTCGATTTTTTTTGTAATTTAGTACACAAAAAGCAAGTATTATGCATAGGCATTTACTGATATTAGTTTTGATTTATTTAGATATATAAAAATGTAGCTATGTAAATTATAGCAATTCTCAGTTGAGTGAGGATTTTATTAAAAGTTTATCATAAAAATTAAACGATTAATCATAAAAACTTAACCGTTTATTAGTTTTTTATTGATGTTATATATTTAAAATTGAATTGTTTGCTATTTACGCTGACTTAATAAGAATCAGAACTATTGGATACTCACATACTAACTTAATTGCTTAATTGCAAAGTTTAATCCCAAACATTTGCTGGTTCAAAGTCGCTTTCTATTACTGATAGATACATGAGCTAAAAATGTGCCAATAATCATGTCGTGTAGCCTAAATAATCATAGATAAAAGTAAAAAATATAGCTAATTAAAAGTGATGCAAGTGATAATTAATAATTTTAGCGAGTTAATCTTATTTGTATCAGTCTGGTTGAACTTTATTTGCCATTGGCAAGAATTTGAAGTAAAAAAAAGCTCTGTTTCTTTGCTAAAAATTTTAACTAGTGAAGATATCGCTCAATATTCTAGTACTTTGCGATCGCCTAGAACTATTATGAGCAATTTCGCTTCTAAATATTTCATCGATTTATTTATTAGACCTGTTTTGAAAATAGAATTTAGGAGTCAGGAGTCAGGAGTCAGAATAAAGTTATTTTCATTCTTGGGTTGTGAATGATAGTTTATGGCATCTCTTGGATAAATAAATTACAAATCAAAATCAATCCTTTTCCCCTCTGCCTTTTCCCTCAACTTAGCCAAGGTTTATAGGATTCATTCAAGAAGGCTATTGAAGATGATTTAAAGCCATTGTAATTAACCCCTGTTGACCAACTAAAATTTCTCGCACCAACGTACAAATTCCTACCCAAATAATCGGGGTGATATCTACTCCCCCAATAGGAGAAACTATTTTACGTAGAGGCTTTAAAAACGGTTCTGTAGGCAATACTACTAAGCTAAAGGGAAAACGACCAAGTTCCGCTTGAGGATACCAGGTCAAAACAATTCTGAAAATAAATAAGATGGTCATTAGCCCTAGTAATAGACTAATGCCTAAAGCTCCTAAACTTGATAAATTCATAACTTTGATTAAATAAGCTTCATTAGCAAAATATTACAGAATGTAAATATCTGTTATGTATTGTACTGGCATTTTGGAGCAAGGAGTTTTAGGATTAAAACAATTATTCAAAAGCTAACCAGCATCATTACTTATACAATATAAATTGAGCTTTCTTGAAAAGTCAGATTGTAATTAACTTTAGTTTTGGTTAAAAAACTTTGTAAAATTACAAAACAACGTAAATTATTACAGTTAAAACAAAAAATAGTCAGGATAAAAAAATATGACTCCTTCATTAAGTAATTTTCTTTTAAGTTTGGTCTTAGGTGCTGCGATCGTAGTTATTCCAGCTACCATCGCTTTAATCGTTTTGAGTCAAAGTGATAAAATCCAACGTGGATAATATCTGCGCTCATTAACGAGCAAAAGCGAGCAAATTTGATTAAATTCATTAATTAAAAATTATTTTTGGTTAACGGGGTAGCTTTTAAAGCAAAAGTAGGTAAAACTTACCAATATCCCGTTCCTTTGTTAAAAATTTTCAGATCTTAACTGAACTGAGTAGAAAATTCTCCCCACAATACACAAGAGCATAAACAATAGAGATAATAGTAAATTAAGTAGCTAGTAACTTCTATAGATCTATTTAATCCTGGTTAAGGTAAAGATAGACATCAGTTAAGATTTATAGAGCCAGATTAGGAGAATAATAATGGTCAATTTTGGGCTGAATGCAGCAGCTATCTTAGGTTTATTTTTAGCAGTAGCAGGAGCAGGTTTGTTTTTCCTGCGTTCGATTCGTCCAGAGTTGGCAAGAGATTATGATATCTTCTTTGCTGCTGTAGGTTTACTCTGTGGAATTATTTTACTGTTTAATGGTTGGAGACTCGATCCAATTTTACAATTTGGTCAGTTTCTACTGACAGGAACAGCAATTTTCTTTGCTTTTGAGAGTGTGCGGATGCGAGGTGTTGCCACTGAACAGGCGAGAAAAAATACTCCAACTGTCGATCGCGATCGCCCTGTTAGCCGTACAAGAGTCTATACTGAAGCGGAATTAGACCAAATCGATCCCTACGATAATTACGATAACGCCAAGCCTAACTATAATAGCCCCAGACTAAGAGGCTATGATGATCCTCAACCCCGTGCTACTCGTCGTCCCACTACAGAAAGAAGAAGACCATCTTCAGCACCAGAAATGGATGTGAGAGATGAACCAAGACGCAGTCGAAGCCGTAACCGTCCTGAAACTAGTGATTCTGCTCCCCGTAACAGCGAAGTAGATAATCGTTATAGCTATACAGATCAACCAGCAGCTAAACCTAGCCGTCCTCGCCGTCGTCCTAGTCCTAAACCTGCTGATAGTTATGATGATTGGAATGGTAAGGATGAATGGAATGATAATCCTACTCCTTCCCCTCGTTCTCGTTCTACCAGAGAAGGACGTTATCCCAGTCCTACTGCTCCTACCAAACAAGAACCTTATTCTGAGCCGACTCCCCCTCCTACTTCTAGACGTGGAGTTAATCCTGCTGACTTGGGTAGAAGCTATGACGAGCCTGAAGAGACTTATAATGCACCAAATTTGAATAAAGACTATGATGCTGATGCTGATTTAGGTCGTGATTACGAGACTAATTTGGGCAGAAGTTACGAGAATGACAATGAATCTGAATCTATTCCTGGAGATTATGTAGTTGATTATCAGCCAGTTGATGATTCTGAAGTAGATTATACAGATGATTACGATGATTCTGAGCAAGATGATTATGATAATTATGACGATGCTCAGGATGATGCTTCAGATGACTATCAGGATTACCAAGAGCCACCAGGAAGAAGACAGCCAATTAATTTTAAGGATTATGACTAGGACAGTTAGGGCAGTTAGAGCAGTTAGGACAGTTAGGACAGTTAGAACAGTAAATTGATTACTTTTATAGTCTGAGAAGAAAGTTCATTAAAAACTAAAAACTAAGAACTAAGAACTAAAAACAGTCTTGCTTTCGGTTTCATCCCCTAAATCAGCAACGACAATGAAAATAGCAATAGCCCAACTAAACCCTACCATCGGCGATATAAATAATAACGCCCAGCAAATAATAGCTACTGCTAACATTGCTGCGGGGCAAAATGTGCGCTTGTTACTAACTCCTGAATTATCTCTTTGCGGTTATCCTCCTAGAGATTTATTACTTTATCCTGGCTTTGTCAGAGTAATGGAAAAAGAGTTAAAAGCGATCGCCAGTCAATTGCCAGAAGATATGGCGGTCTTAGTGGGTACAGTCGAAACTAATCCTCATGCAGCTTCTAAAGGTCAAAAACCTCTGTATAACAGCATGGCTTTAATAGAAGGGGGAGAAATTAAGCAGATCTTTCACAAGCGTTTGTTGCCTACTTATGATGTCTTTGATGAAGATCGCTATTTTGAACCTGGATATGAGGCGAATTATTTTACTTTGGATGGGATTAAGATTGGTGTCTCGATCTGTGAGGACTTGTGGAATGATGAACTATTTTGGGGAAAACGTAGTTATGAGGTTAATCCTATTGAAGAGTTAGTTCAGATAGGCGTAGATCTGATTATTAATCTTTCTGCTTCTCCCTATACAGTGGGCAAACATCAAATAAGGGAAGCAATGTTAAACCATGCAGCTAGCTCTTATCACAAGCCGATTATCTATGTTAACCAGGTTGGGGGTAATGATGATCTGATTTTTGATGGCAATAGTGCAGTATTTAACAATACAGGAGAATTAATCAGCCGTGCTAAAGGTTTTGCCACAGATTTAGTGGTAGTAGAGTTAGAAGAACTAAGATCTAGATCTTCTTCGCCTCTCAATCTTTACAAGGCAAAGCATGAGGATAATCAAGAAATATTTGCAGCCTTGGTGTTAGGTGTTCAAGACTATGCCAAGAAGTGTGGTTTTAGTAAAGCAATTTTAGGTTTGAGTGGTGGTATAGATTCCGCTTTGGTAGCTGCTGTCGCATCTAAAGCATTAAATGCAGAAAATGTTTTGGGGGTGTTAATGCCGTCTCCCTATAGTTCAGATCATTCTCTTAGTGATGCAGAGGACTTAGTTAATAATCTAGGGATTAAAAGTCATAAGTTACCGATCCTAGAGGCAATGAAAGCTTATGATGCTTTACTAGAGCCTTTATTTACAGGCACAGAATTTGGTATAGCTGAAGAAAATATCCAGTCACGGATACGGGGAAATTTATTAATGGCGATCGCCAATAAGTTTGGTTACTTACTTCTGTCTACTGGTAATAAATCGGAGATGGCTGTAGGTTACTGTACTCTTTACGGCGATATGAATGGAGGATTGGCGGTCATTGCTGATGTACCAAAAACTAGGGTATTTGAGTTGTGTCGTTGGCTCAACCGTAACGGTGAGGTTATTCCCGTCAATATTATCAATAAACCTCCCAGTGCCGAATTAAAACCTGAGCAAAAAGATTCTGATTCTTTGCCTCCTTATGAGATACTAGATGATATATTGGAGCGCATTGTCTGTCAACATCAATCTCAGACAGAAATAGTCAAGGCTGGACACGCACCAGAAACAGTAGCCAAGATAATGAAGTTAGTTACCCGTGCTGAATTTAAACGTCGTCAAGCTCCACCAGGAATTAAGATAACCGATCGCGCCTTTGGGACTGGTTGGCGAATGCCGATCGCGAGTAAGTGGTTGATTGTTGATTGTTGATTGTAAATATTGACCCCGACTACAAGAGACGGGGCTTGTACCAAAAAATCAATCCAAAATTTAAAATCTAAAATTTCAAATTGTCACAGTTAGTAGGGTGGCAACACTCAGTTTACACAGCCTCTTCTTGTCTAGCCAACAGGACAGGACAAGGAGCTTTGATACGAATATAATCTGACAAAGAACTACCTAAAAGACGTTCAACATCGGGTAAACTTTTGGCGATCGAAGGACGACGTTCAGGAGAACCTAAGACTAGTAGATCAATGTTTCTAGCTTCGGCTAAACTACAAATTTTTTGCGCTGGTCTACCGCCTGTAACTAAACATTGATAACTAAAACCCATTCTTTTCACCTTAGCGATCGCTGGTGCTAAAATCGGGTTGTTTTCCAGATCTTCCTTGGATATAGCCAGGTTAGGATCGAGATCAGGATTGACACGAGTCAACAAAATTTCTGCATCTTGATAACCTTGAAGCAAAGATAGGGTAACATCCAGAGCATATTGAGCAGCAGGTGACTTATCAATAGCCACCATTACTCTTTTCAGCTTTTTAACATAGATGTCATCTTTGACCAACAACATCGAGCGTTCGGTTAATTGAAATACGTATTGACTGACAGAATTGCTTAAAATTGCCTGTAGTTTACCCAAACCTCGCGATCCCATAACAATCAGATCCGCATCTACCTCTTGAGCAATTTTTAATACCGTAGTCTTGGTTTCCCCTTCTTCAACTCGACTGCTCACTCTAGTCGGTTCGATGTTTAATTTACTCACTAAATCATCAATTTTAGATTTAGCTTGTTCCCGTGCTTCCGATTCTTCCTCTGTAGTTTTAGGCGAAATTACACGCAAAATTGATAACTGAGAACTTTTTGTAGCGGGAAGATCTAGTAAGATTTTGAGCATATCTTGGGCATTATCTGCGCCAGAGTCAGCATATAGAATTTTGTTAAGCATTGGTAACTCGAAATATTTAATAACTTTTAGTTCCGATGCTTCTAGATTACTGCTAATGATAACCCCTCAGATTACCAAGAAATATAAAACTTAATGACTAACAGGTAAAATACTGAAGTTTACGTGTGTTAACTCTGTTGTAAGTGCTTTAGAAGTAAATAGTCCACGAAAACTATTATTGACAAATACTTGAATCACTGAGCGTGTAGCTTTAGTGCGAGCCAATGCAAATATACCGATTACTGTACCAAACAAAGCTTCTATACCTTCCTGGATTGAAATTATCTGCTGTAGTTGATCATCTAGCTTAGTGTGTTCGAGATGCTCGTATAAAAAGTTTTTGAGCATGGCAACATCACGCTCAACTAATTGCTGAAGCTCAGGAGTAGGAATTTCGGCAGACATTAAAAGATTAACTAAAAAACATCCGCGTCCCATTCCTTGTGTTGTAGCTGCTTCAACAACATTGTTAAAATAATCGGCGATCGCTTTCAATCCTTGATGATTTGTCTCAAGTGCTGCTCTAAATTTTTGCTCGTATCTTTCAAATGCTGCGTTAAAAAGTACTTCTTTAGAGCCAAAGGCATTGTACAAGCTACCTCGCTTTATTCCTAGCTGTTTCGCCAAGTCATCTAAAGATGCAGCACCATATCCATGCTCCCAAAAATAATCACAGAGTTGTTCTATGACTGAATCGGTATCAAAAGATCGTGGTCGAGGCATTGTTGGTAATTTGAATTGAAATTTTCACTTTTTATTCTAGACGAATTCGACAAAAACCTGTATTCTTGTCGATATTGACAAAAACTACTTAGTAAAAAAATCATCTAAAAATGAAAAAAGAAATACTCGTAATATTGACGGTACTTGCAGCGTTGCAACTTCCTTCTGCTGCCAATATCTTGAATGGATTTGAGAAAATCGAAGCTATCTCAGAAGTTAAAACTCAATCTTCTGCCGATACCTTGTCCGAATTTCGGAATATTGAACTTCAATGGCTGACTGCGGTAAAAAATTCCCCCAAAGCAGCTTTAAAGGCGATGATGCAAGAAATGCTAAGTGAAGATTTTGTTTATCAGCATGGTAGTGGTCAAAATTTTACGAAGGCAAAATACATAAGGCTTTTGTCTAAAGGGGAGATTACCGTAGAAAAATTGGGAAAGCTTGATCTATCAATTCGCGACTACGGTGAGACTGTGATTTCTTATGGCAGCAGTCCTATGACTGGAAAGCTTTTTGGAAATCCTTATTCGGGGAGACTTCGATTTATCAATGTATGGCACAAAGATAAAAATGGTAGCTGGCATTTGACTCACAGAAATTCTGAACTCCTTTCGGAATAATGCTATCTCATACTAAATCCTGTTCGTGTAGGTTGTTTAACTCTCATGTAAGGCAGAAAGTAGAAGTTTTAAGAGCATCTAATAATATAGTTAAAATTTATATACTGTTTTTCAGCACCTTGATAAATTCATGTACTACAGGGGAGGATTCATTTTGTCGCCAGGCTAAAGCTAGTTTAAGTGTCGGAAAATTGTCACTCAAAGGTCGATAAACCACTCTTTTAGCACTCAGATTTTGTAAAGGAGACAAAACAAAAGAAATTCCCACACCAGCCGATACTAAACCTAAACGAGTTTGACCTAATTCCGCTTCTTGGACGATATTGGGTAGAAAACCTACTTGCTCACAACATTGAATAAAATGAGCAAAGAAAACAGGTGCAAGCGATCGCGGATAAAAGATTAGTGGTTCGTTAGCTAAAGACTGGAGTGCTATTTGTTTTTGTCTAGTAAGACGATGGGATGAGGGCAGTGCAGCTAGATAAGTTTCTTCATATAAAGGGTGTACAGAAAGTGAAGGTTCACGGATGGGAAGATAAACAAATCCCACATCGATACGGTGGGTGCGTAAAGCTTCAACATTGGTTTCTGTTCCAGCACTGGTTAAGATTAAATCAACCTGGGGATAATTCTCTCTGTATGTCTTAAAAATATTGGGCGCGAGGCTAAACAGAGTTGCTTCGGTAAATCCCACTCTCACCAGCCCCATCTGTCCATCAGCTACTTGTCTGGTAACTTGAATCCCTTCCTCCATCTCCTGCAAAATTCGCCGTGCTGTTTCTAAGAATTTTTTACCTGCCATTGTTAGCTGACAATAATGTTTTGTGCGTTCCAATAGTTGAATTTTTAAACTATCTTCTAATGCCTGAATTTGTTTACTCAAGGCAGGTTGGCTTAGGTGTAAAGACTCGGCTGCCCTACCAAAGTGTAGTTCTTCAGCAACGGCAACGAAATATTTAAGTTGACGTAATTCCATAGTTATTAGTCATTAGTCATTAGTGAGCAATAATTGTTTGCATTCGTGCTTTGACTTGAGTGTAATCTTCAAGATCATTTTGAATTGCTGCGATCGCCAAACTTACCAACCCAATATGTAACATGTAGCAGTCCATTTGCTCCATACAGGTGTGATCAAATAGCTATTTCCAAGTAAACGCGAATTTCTGATTGTAAAAAGACAGAAGATATTCTTCCCAGGAAGCGAAGAGTCCATTCCCAGAAGCATTAGTAAGTCCCCAAGCAGAGTATTGAGAAGTATCGAATGATTGAAGGTCATATAGGATTTCAAACAAGTTAGATACTATATCTAGGATAACTTCCAAGGTATTGAGTGTATTTCCTGCACAGCGTTCGGTAATAGCAAAGTAGTAATTCTTGTTAAAGCGATTACCCTTTGGGTACGCTACGCGATCGCATTTAATCATTTTGGGAATTGGTAATTTAGAGAAAAAGTGCTGATATGCAAATGCATCTTTCTGAAAATCTTCCACATAAGGATTAAAGCGAATTACCAACTTTTCTTGTTCAAGATTAAAGGAAAAAGCTTGCGAGAACATTCCAGCACCTATTGTCTCGACATTCGATATTCTCAAATCAAAGTAGGAGCGAAGAAAATCTGTTACAGATATTGCATCAATCATTGATCTTGGAAATACTCTCAAGTAAATCTTAACGAAAAAATTAGTAATAACTATAAGTTATTAAGCAATAGCTAATCCGAAATAACAACCACTGAGATAGCTTTTAAGATAGGAATTAAGAAAATATTTCGGTCATGAAATAGTTCGACAAAATTATACACAATCCGTTTCTTAATAACATTATCTACCAGGAAAAAACTATGAAAGGTTTAATTTTTGGCGGTCTTTCCATAGCCTTTGCTCGTAATGGTGCTGATGTTTGGCTTGTTGTTGTCTGGTATTGTGGCTCAACTCTATTCAAGTACAATCGCTTTAAACTATGGTTGGCGATGGGTATTTTGGGGATAAGCGATCGCTTATCTTGTCTTTGTCTTAATTATTGCCATCCAAATTCCTCAAGATATGAAGCAGGGATCTAGAATTCGTTTATCTAGTGTCTATAAAAGTATGAATTGCGATCGCTGCACTCCTGTTAGCAGCCTTGGGATTATTATTAGAACCTATGACCAGCACCTTAAGGCTTTTAGTACTGGCGACTGTGATCTTTGTGACAGGAATTGCCTTTGCTGCACCTGCTTTATTATCTTTATTAGCCAATCATGCTTCAGATGCTAAAGGGGCTGCCTTTGCTTTTTATGCCTGTGTTTTGTTTACTGGGGCTAGTTTTGCGCCTTTAGTCGTGCAGTTAACTCGCTCGATTGGGTTTCCAGGGTTGTGTATTGGCTTGACCTCGATTTTGCTCGCAGGTACAGCTAGTGTTAAATTCGGGGTAAGAAGTCTTGAAAACTAATGAAAATTTTTACGAAAAGATTTATTCTACGAGACTTTATCAAAGAAGATGAGCCTGCCTTTTTCGCCTATCGTGCCGATCCACGTTATGCTGAATTTTGTACGCCTGAAGAATTAACACCCAACCATACACGTCAGCTTCTCAACCTTTTCAATCACTGGGCAAGTGAACATCCCCGTCGTAATTATCAGTTTGCTATTATTGATCGCCGAAAAGTGCAAGAGTTAATTGGTTGCTGTGGATTGCGCCAAGAGGGTTATGATTGCGATAATCGGGCAGAAATAGGTATCGAATTAGCACCTCAATTTTGGGGACGTTACGCTTATGCTATTGAAATTGCCAAAGCTTTAATTGATTTTGGATTTCACGATCTGGGATTACAAGAGATTCGAGGTATTTCTGTTAGTGCCAATCTGCGTGTCGCACGTTTAGCAGAACGATATGGCTTTGTGGCGATCGCTACTTCTAGTTCAGAGCGCAGATGGAATCAAACTGAATGGCAACTTACAAGACAATCCTGGGAAACGTCAATTCGATGAAGAGATAAATCTTGCAGGTCAGAATCCCCCACTACAATTAAGTTTAAGATACAGTTTATGAAATTAATAAAATTTTTTCTATTGGGATTGAGTATTAATCTTATAGCGATCGCAACTATAGTGATTCTTCAAAATCCAATTCACAGCAGTTCTTTAGAAAGTTCTACAATTACTACAAATAAAAATACTGAACGTACAAAAGAACAAGATATTTGGACACAGATGCGCGAGAACACGGGATACGTGGTACTTTTGCGTCATGCTCAAACAGTTCCAGGCACAGGTGATCCACCTGGATTTCAACTAGATGATTGCACTACTCAGCGTAACTTGTCGGAGGTAGGTAAAGAACAAGCAATACGGATTGGAAAAGCTTTTCGCGATCGCAATATTCCTCTTAATCAAATTCTATCTAGCCAATATTGCCGATGTCTGGATACTGCGAGGTTACTTAATCTAGGCAAGGTTAACCCTTCTCCCATGCTCAATTCCATCTTTGAAGATCGCACAACGGCAACTCAACAAAATCAAGAGGTTCGTCAAGAGATATTTAACCATCGAAACACTCCAGGAGTAATTGTGATGGTATCCCATTTTGCCAATATCAGCGAAATTAGCGGTATTAGTCCACAGTCAGGGGAAGCAGTAGTAGTGCAAGTTAATCAGCAAAGGGAGTTGGAAGTGGTAGGGCAAATTCAAGAGTAAAAAGGAATGGAAAATTGATATATAGCAATACTAGATAACGTAAGGACGTTTTTTTACTAATATCTACTATCCACTACCTACTATCTCCTACCTTCTACCTTCTACCTTCTACCTCCTACCCACTACCTACTACCTTAAACACAATTAATCAATAGAGAGGCTTATCCGAGAAGTATTGCCAACAGGCTAATTATGCACCTTCACGTAACTTATCTAAGACACTCAAGTCTTCCATAGTCGAAATATCACCTACTAATTCTTCTCCTGCTGCCAAATTCCGCAAGAAACGGCGAATAATCTTACCAGAACGAGTTTTAGGTAGAGCATCGGTAAAGCGAATTTCTCCAGGGCGAGCGATCGCGCCAATCTCATTAACTACGTGCTGTTTTAGTTCTGCTTTTAGTTCATCGCTGGGTTGATATGAACCTTCTAAAGTAACAAAAGCATAAACATCTTCCCCTTTGACTTCATCAGGACGAGACACAACCGCAGCTTCAGCGACAGCAGGATGGGAGACTAAGGCTGATTCAACCTCCATTGTGCCTAAACGGTGTCCTGAGATATTCATCACGTCGTCTACTCTACCCATCACCCAGAAATAGCCATCTTCGTCTTTACGTGCGCCATCGCCAGCAAAATAAAGATATTTTCCATCTTTGGGGGGAATATGTTCCCAATAAGTACGACGAAAGCGAGCGTCATCTTTATATACTGTCCGCATCATACTGGGCCAAGGATGTTTAATTACTAAATAACCGCCTTCGTTAGTACCAACGGAATTGCCTTCTAAATCTACCACATCGGCAATAATGCCAGGAAAAGGCAGGGTAGCAGAGCCAGGTTTAGTAGGAGTTGCTCCAGGTAAAGGCGTAAGCATAAAACCTCCTGTTTCTGTTTGCCACCAAGTATCGACAATGGGACAACGCTCACCACCAATCACTCTGTGATACCACATCCAGGCTTCGGGGTTGATAGGTTCACCGACAGTTCCCAAAATACGAAGAGATGAAAGATCGCGACGCTTGGGATGTTCATCACCCATTTTAATGAAAGCTCTGACAGCCGTTGGTGCAGTATAAAATACTGTCACCTTATATTTCTGCACAACATCCCAAAAACAACCAGGATTAGAAGGACGGGGCGCACCTTCATACATAACTGTCGTCGCACCATTGGAAAGAGGGCCATAAACAATATAACTATGTCCTGTAATCCAACCAACATCGGCAGTACACCAATAGATATCATTCTCTTTGATATCAAATGTCCATTTAAAGGTCATGTGGGTGTAGAGATTATAGCCCCCTGTGGTGTGAACAACTCCTTTGGGTTTGCCTGTAGTACCACTGGTATAAAGAATAAACAATAAGTCCTCGCTGTCCATCTGTTCGGCAGGACAATTAGTTGAGGCATTAGGTTTTAGTTCGTGCCACCAATGATCTCGTCCTGACTGCATCTGGATATCTTGTTGAGTACGCTGTACCACTAAGACATTTTTTACACTGGGAACATCATTAGCGATCGCCTGATCTACAGCATCTTTGAGAGGCACAATTTTATCTTTCCGCCAGCCACCATCGGCAGTAATTACCAACTTCGCTTCTGCATCCTGAAGACGTGCTTTTAAAGCTTCAGCACTAAAACCACCAAAAACTACACTATGGGCTGCCCCAATTCTGGCACAGGCTAACATCGCGATCGCTGCTTCTGGAATCATAGGCATATAAATTCCCACGCGATCGCCTTTTTTAATTCCTAATTGCTTGATGACATTTGCCATCTGACAGACTTCTTGATGCAGTTGGGCATAAGTTAAAGTTCGTGAGTCTCCTGGTTCTCCTTCCCAAATTAGAGCGGGTTTATCTCGACGATGGGTAGTTAGATGTCGGTCTAAGCAGTTGTAGGAAATATTAATTTTGCCATCAACAAACCATTTAGCAAAAGGTGGCTGCCAATCTAGGGTTTTTCCCCATCTTTTAAACCAATGTAGTTCTTTTTCAGCTAATTTTGCCCAAAATCCGCTAGGGTCTTTCGCTGCTAGAGCATCAAGCTTCTTATACTCTTCCAAATCTTTAATCGCAGCTTGAGCAGAGAATT
The DNA here is from genome assembly GCA_051658085.1 of Waterburya sp. Taxonomy (GTDB): domain Bacteria; phylum Cyanobacteriota; class Cyanobacteriia; order Cyanobacteriales; family Xenococcaceae; genus Waterburya. The sequence goes on along the minus strand of JBOFLX010000087.1, from coordinate 215,354 downwards.
CGGCTGGAGGATTAAATACTCTTTTTTCTTGTAAAATCGACTCTATAGTTACTTGTGACATAGTTAGTATTAACCGTATGGCTGTCCTACCGTTATTTGTAACGCCGATTTTGCCAGAGTAACTTTAATATTTACGAAGTTGGTAAGATTTTTTAACTATTTATTAGTCATCTTCACCACCTTCACCACCTTCACCGCCTTCTTCCTGTTCTTCGGCAGAATCTTCAGCACCATCTTCAGCACCTTCGTCACCTTCGTTCTGTGGTTCGGCAGGTTGCTCTGTTGGTGTGCCAGCATCTTCGCCTTCCTCACTTCCGCCTGTATTGCCAGCCCCACAGCCGACGAGAGAAGACATTAATCCTAAAGAAAGAAATAGGGCGATCGCTTTGGAAGTATTGTTTTGAGAATTATTCATTGTCATTAATTTGTTTTGTATTATTGAATTAGATTTTACCAATTAAAGTCCCTTTGTAAATATTCTGATAATCGCTGATTATGAGGAGAGAAAAATTTAGCTAACTGCTCTTTAATCGATTCTAGAACTTCAGGATAATCACCCACATTATATTTTTGGTAATTATGGTGCTGTATATTAGCTAAACCTAAAAAATCAAAAACTTGTTCCATAGATTTGCTTGGGTCAGCAAAAAAATCTTCACTTTTGATAATTAAAAGTTGGCTTTTAGGAAAAATATTTAACCATCTTTTAAGTTTATAATAATAAAGACTTTGAGAAATTATGCCACCTCCATAAGATAATTCAACTTCTATTTGTTGTTTAATTCTCTGAACTTCAGTTGCAATTACTTGTTCTAATGATTGACTATGACTACCTGTTTTTAGATTCTGATAATAATCGGAAATAGAACGTTCCACAGGATTACGCAACATCACAATTAATTTTATATTTGGTGCAAAATCTTTGATTCTTTGTGCTGCATGAGGCATAAATAAATAGCTGGGAGAAGCTTCTCCTGTCAACCATTCTGATTGATCTGTTATAGTCGGAAATTGAGCTAAATACCATTCGTAACCCAAAGTAAAATTTTTATCAAAAAACCGTAATTCTTTTTTATTAGGTAATAATATTTGAGGGTGATACCCTAAATATTTATATAAAGAAGTAGTTCCAGATTTACCTGCTCCAATAATAATAAAATCAGGAGCTTTGGCTTTTTTAAATTGCCAATCTACTTGAGCTAGAGCAGGATTATGAGAGATAGTTTGATGATAAACAGCTTGGCGAGAAAGAGCGATCGCTTCTGATATTTTATTTTCTTGGGTTAATAGTTCAGCTAAATTAGCTAAGGCATCAGATAAATTGGGATAGTTAACTAATATTTGCTGATAAAAATTAATTAATTGCAAACGCTGTTTGGGTTTTAAATCAATATATCTTAAAGATATATAAGCAGGACTATAAGTAGGATTAAGTTTAAGAGTTTCACAAAAATAATAAATTGCTTCCTGATTTAAACCTTGATTACGGAATGACTTGCCTAACCGAAATTGTTCTTGATAATTATCCAACTTGTTTGACTCGACTTTTACTTGAACTAACTTGAGATCACGAGCAATATCTTGATCCATTTGAATATCGTTGATAAATGATAAATGTTAAATGATCAATGAAACGACTTTATCCCTCCGCCCTCATCTCTTAGATAACCCGTACTTTTTTGTGCGATAATTCATAAAAGAAAAGAAAATTAATATTTGCTTAATACAAAGCAATGAATGAGCCAGCTAAAGAAGAACAATCAGTCCCAGAGGAAACTCTAGCAAAAGAAAGAACTCTAGCCGAACAAGCTCCGCCGAGTTATGAATGTCGCTCCTGTGGCTATGTTTACGTACCATCCAAAGGAGACAACCAAGGAAATATCCCCGCAGGAACTCTATTTACCGATTTACCTGGTGATTGGCGTTGTCCTGTCTGTGGAGTGCGTAAAACCCAATTTGTTAATATTGGCGCACAGGGCGCACCTTCTGGCTTCGCCGAAAATTTAGATTATGGCTTAGGGGTTAATCGCTTAACTCCTGCCCAAAAAAACATTTTAATTTTTGGAGCGTTAGCTTTAGGGTTCTTGTTTTTCCTGAGCTTATATGGCTTAAGCTAGCAATATTAGCTAATTTTTAGCGTTTGGGAAAGAGAGATGAAATCATCTATTCTTTTTTCCCTGAATTTGCTGTTTATATGCTGCAAAACATCGCTTTGATCTGCCTCAACTAGTCACAAAAATGTTTATGAATTCATTGATTCAAAAATTAAAGCAAGTAGCTATTTTATTTGCAGTTTGTATATTTTGTATTAGCTGTAGTCAAATACCTTCGACTGTAACCAACCCTTGGAAGACCTTAACTTTACCCACAGAAGCAATTTTTTCTGATATTGCTTTTACTAGTAACCCAGATCATGGTTGGCTAGTTGGCACTCAGGCAAATCTCTTTGAAACCAGCGATGGCGGAGAAACCTGGACACAGAAAGCCCTAGAATTAGGAGATGAAAAGGTATCCTTAGCTGCTGTTAGTTTTAATAGTGATGAAGGTTGGATTGTGGGACAGCCCTCAATTTTGATACATACAGAAGATGGTGGCAGTAGTTGGTCACGTATTCCTCTTAGTTCCAAATTACCAGGCTCACCCTTGGGAATTGTTGCTTTGGGTAAATCTACCGCCGAAATGGTGACAAATCTAGGGGCAATTTATAAAACTACAGACGGTGGAAAAAATTGGAAAGCGTTAGTAGAAGGTTCAGTAGGAGTAGCCAGAAATATTCATCGTTCTAATGACGGTAAATATGTAGCAGTTTCAGCTAAAGGTAATTTTTATTCTACCTGGGCACCTGGTCAAACAGAATGGACTCCCCATCAGAGGACTTCATCTCGTCGTCTACAAAATATGGGCTTTAATGAAGATGGTAGTCTTTGGTTACTAGCTCGTGGTGGTCAGGTTCAGTTTAGTGAGCCAGAAAATTATGAGGAATGGGGAGAGCCTATCTATCCAGAATTCTCTGCTAGCTGGGGATTTTTAGATGTTGCTCATCGCACCCCCGAAGAAATTTGGGTGGCAGGAGGAAGTGCTAATCTATTAGTTAGTCCAGATGGAGGGCAAACATGGTCGAAAGATCGTGATGTCGAAGATGCTCCCTCTAATTTTTATAAAATAGTTTTTGTTTCACCCCAGAAAGGCTTTATTCTAGGTGAACGAGGAACAATACTTAAATATGTCCCTGAAGCTGGTACTGCTGCTTGATAACTGTTGTTAGTTGTAGGCAGATACCCTTGTTTCGTATTATGTAAACAAAGCTTTAAAACTTTTAATAAGGAGAAATAGAACACATGGCAGGTACTACTGGAGAACGTCCATTTTCCGATATTATTACAAGCGTTCGATACTGGGTAATTCACAGTATCACTATTCCCATGCTATTTATAGCAGGTTGGTTATTTGTAAGCACTGGACTAGCTTACGATGCTTTTGGTACTCCCCGTCCTAACGAATATTTTACGCAAGAACGTATTGAAGTACCAATTTTAAGCGATCGCTTTGATGCCAAAGCACAGATCAAAGAGTTTAATCAATAAAAATTGTTAAAAAATAGGTAACAAAATATGACAGGTAATACCCCTAATCAACCCATTTCTTACCCCATTTTTACTGTTAGATGGTTGGCAGTTCACACTTTAGCAGTACCCACTGTTTTCTTTTTAGGCGCGATCGCCGCTATGCAATTTATCCAAAGATAGGAGTCACTAATGGATAGAAACCAAAACCCCAATAGACAACCCGTAGAACTCAATCGTACTTCCCTTTATTTGGGTTTACTGTTGATTGCAGTTCTCGGTATTTTGTTCTCTAGTTATTTCTTTAACTAGAACTATTATTTTGACGAAGTTTAATTATTAATTAAGGAATTAGGAGAGTTAGAACAATGTTTGCAGAAGGAAGAATTCCTTTGTGGATTGTCGCCACAGTAGCTGGTATGGGTGTCATTACAGTTGTTGGTCTCTTTTTCTACGGTGCTTATGCTGGTGTTGGCTCGGCAATGTAGAGTTTTATACCATCAAGTTACACCTTGAGAAGTAAAATAGAATAAGATAAAAAACCGCCCAGTATTATTGCTTGGCGGTATTTTTTGGTTTGAAAATTGGTTAGTTATTAAATTTTTCTGTTAAATGTTATGGTTAAAAATAATTTTCCCTCTAGTTAACATTTTCTTAATTTGAACAGAAATAGTATATTAACCTCTATTAGCCAGATAAATCAGACTGCTAAAGTAATTAATCAATCATCTCAATCCTCCTCGTGGCAAAAAGTAGTTACAGATATTTTGAGTCTGGGAATTTTATTCATTGCCGTAATCGCTCTGGCTTTTTCACCTATCTTTACTAAACTCAGTGAAATAGAACTTAGTCCCTCCACAACTATCTTTAATCGTCTTTGGATTGGAACTATTATTATTAGCTGTTGGCAGCTATTTAAAACCCCACCAGAATTAAGCCAAATTCAACTTCAAGAAGATAATTTTGACTATAAGCAACAAGGTTTGTTAATTCTTGCTAGTCTTACTGCTACTCTCTCCGCTTTATTGTGGGCAATTTCTTTTACTCATACCAGTGTTGCTAGCTCAACTGTCTTACGTAGTCTGACACCTTTGTTTATTAGTTTGGGTGCTTGGCTGATTTTAAAACAAAAGTTTAATCCTCAATTCATACTGGGAATGGTGCTATCAATAATTGGTGGGATAGCAATTAGTTGGGATGATTTACAACTGGGTACAAATTATTTAGTTGGTGATGGTATTGCCTTGCTGTCCGCAGCACTTCATGGAATTAATATTTTAATTGTCGGTTATTTGCGCGATCGCGGTTGTGCCACCACTAAAGTTTTATTTTGGCGATGTGGTTGTGGGACTTTAATTGCTCTGCCCATAGTTTATTGGACAAAAAGCCAATTATTACCCATTTCTCCCCAGGGTTGGATCATTGTCATTGCCTTGGCAGTTGTTTGTCAAACTTTTGGACAAGGTTTGTTAGTCTACAGTTTAAAACGATTCTCCGCGAGCTTTGTGGGCATATTTACCCTTTTAAAACCAATTATTACTGCTCTCTTAGCTTGGATAATTTTTACCGAAAATCTTAGTTTGAATAGTGGTTTAGCTGTAGTCTTAATTTTATACGGCATTTATTTAGCTAAATCCAGTAATTCTTCTATGACTAACTAATGCTAAAACTTTCAAATTCTTTTAAATTAATCGTAAAAATTTCACATTGATAAAACATCTGCAAAACGTCCCGAATCTTTTCTCAACCAAAGAAATACAATCTTTCTAACTTTCGTTTATATATTAGATATATCTTTTTAAGACTAAAGTTCCGTAAGTAAACTATATAATTACAACAAATGATATTTTGCCTACGCTATACCTAGTTGTAGTGATGCGAAATTGTTTTCTGTTTGAATTTTTGAGTAAATGGCGTAGATGTCTAGTTACTGCTCACTGTAAAGTGCAATACATAGAAAAAAAGTTATAGCTAGTATTCGTAATAAAAATTATTTTTTTCTCAATATATGTTTACAATGGGGGTAGCATTTTTCAATTGCACGATAACTAAGCAAAGAATTATCTATGCCATTTACTATTGATTCAGCCCGTAATATATTCCCCAATACTTTATCTGCCGATGCTGTACCTGCATTAACAGCCAGATTCAATCAACTTAGTGCAGAAGATCAACTGGCATTAATTTGGTTTGCTTACTTAGAAATGGGCAAAACTATTACTGTTGCTGCTCCAGGGGCTGCTAATATGCAATTTGCAGAACCCACCCTTGATGAAATTAAGGCAATGAGCTTTCAAGAACAGTCTCAGATAATGTGTGATTTAGCCAACCGTGCTGACACTCCAGTTTGCCGTACCTATGCTACCTGGACTCCCAACATTAAGCTGGGATTTTGGTATCGACTAGGAGAATTGATGGAAAAAGGAGTTGTCGCTCCTATTCCTGAAGGTTATAAGCTTTCAGCAAATGCTACTGCGGTTTTAAATACACTCTCAGGGTTAGAGTCGGGTCAACAAATCACAGTTTTACGCAATTCTGTGGTTGATATGGGATTCGATACCTCTAAGATGAGTAATTTTACTAGAGTCAGCGAACCTGTTGCTCCACCTACAGAAATGTCTAAGCGTACCAAAGTCAGCATTGAAGGAGTAGACAATACTACTGTATTGAGCTACATGAATTTGTTAAATGCCAATGATTTTGACGAACTAATTAAGCTGTTTACCCCTGATAGTGCGTTGCAACCTCCATTTAAAAGACCAATTGTTGGTAAAGATGCAGTGTTGCGCTTTTTTAAAGAAGAATGTCCTAATCTTAAATTAGCTCCAGAGCGCGGTGTTTCTGAACCTTCCGAAGATGGTTACACTCAGATTAAAGTAACAGGTAAAGTGCAAACTCCTTGGTTCGGTGCTGGCGTAGGCATGAATATGTCTTGGAGATTTTTGCTTAATGCTGAGAATCAAATTTTCTTTGTTGCTATTGATTTATTGGCATCTCCTAAAGAATTGCTTAACTTAGCCCGTTAACTATTTTTGAAAAGAAACTATTTAATAGATTTTGATAAGTCGATCGCTTTTATTCTTGAGCGGTCGGCTTTTTTTAGTAAAAACTTTACTATTTACATAACTTTAATCTTGATTTTAATGTTACGATTTTTACAATAAAAAAAATAATACATTCAATTAGAAATTAATATCACACTATATTCATGCTACAAACTAGTCAAGCCCAATGGTCTCAACTGGAGGAACAAATAGCCAAACAAGCCTTGCAAAAAGCTTACGACCGAGAAATTAACGCTTTAATTACCAATATTCGCGATCGCGCTAGTACAATTACTGAAATCGAAGATTTGTGGTATCTTCACGATCTTTTAAGTACCAAGAGACACGAAATAGACGGTAAGTATCATTACGACGATATGACCATCGTGTTTGACTTTGCCAAACTAGTGAAAGAAGGATGGTTAAGTCTCGACGAATTAAAAGGTTTAAAATCAGACGTTATAACCAAAATATCTGTCTTAGCACGGATGTAAAAATTAGGCGTGGCATCATCATAGGATAATTAAGTTTGACGGGGAGACAGAAAGATGTGGAGGCTAGGAAACCAGGAAACCTTACCTACCGTTTGGACTTTAATAAGCTGTTAATCATTTAATTTGCTTGTTATGACTGACTGGGAGACTGAGTGACTTGGAGACTGGGAGAGAGTTTAAGAGTTTTTGCCTGATATGAATAATATGCAGTTTAAATGCGTAACAACTTATCAATTATTGAGCTTGTACTAACTATTAATTCCTTTTTTTTCATAGTTCAGTCTCTCGTAACCGCCTAAAAAAATTAGCCAAGCTACAACAACAAACCAGTGAACAAAGACAGCGAGCCACAACGAACCACTTTTTTGATAGGCGATCGCACAAATCAAACCCAATAATCCTGCACTAAAAAGAAATACTGGTTGAAAAAAAGTTTTTCTTCCTGCTGGAAAAAAAGTCAGAGCATTGAGAGGATGATAAATAACAAACATAATCAAGCTAACTACAATCCATAAATATGTAGTAGCTGATATTTTTTCTGTTGGGGAAGGTAATAAAATAACTCGAAAAAATATTTCTTCCAATATGGCTGGAGTAAATAAAGAAGTTAAAACAATCTTAGTAATTATTGTGGGCGATTTTTGCCAATTGTAATGTAAAAATTTAGTTATCAAGCCAATTGGTAGAATAATCACAGCATAAATTAAAAGCAAAAAAAATACTTCAAACCAATTAGTTAAAGTAGGCAAAGTAATAAGAGAATTTATTAGCTTTTCTGCTAGTAATTGCACTGATTTTTTACTAAGCTTATTTTATTTTTACTTTATGAAAAAAAATTATCTTTTAAGAGCAAGTGCCATCTGTTCGATCCACAAATTTAAATCGCGATTACCCTTCGGGTACGCTGCGCGATCGCGTAACTGTTGAATATTCATATAATCTTTTATTGAACAGGGTGTAGGGTTCAGTTAGATGGGGATTTAAACCCATCTAAAATTGCCTTAACTGTCCTAACTGCTCTAACTGTCCTAACTGTCCTAACTGATGTTAATCTTCCGCAAAAATATAACGACGTAACTCCTGGGGATCGGGTTCGGAACTGTTTTCAGCAAAACTAACTGCCTCTTCCACCGTTGCTTTAACTTGATTATCAATTTCTTTTAATTCTGCTTCGATAGCCAAATTTTGTTCAATCATATAAGTAGCAAATTTTTTGATCGGATCTCGTTTACCCCAAAATTCTTTTTCTGCTGGATCGCGTAACTCATCAGGATCAGCTAAAGAATGCCCTCGAAAACGATAAGTCAGAGCCTCAATTAAAGTTGGCCCTTCCCCAGCACGAGCGCGGGCTACAGCTTCCTTAGCTAGAGTATTAACGGCTAAAACATCCATCCCATCTACTTCATAACCTGCCATATTAAAGACACTAGCTTTTTTGTAGATTTCTGGTTGCGAAGTAGCGCGCTCATGAGCCATCCCAATTGCCCACTTATTATTTTCTACTACATAAATAATTGGTAGTTTCCACAGTGCAGCCATATTCAAGCACTCAAAAAACTGACCATTATTGCTAGCACCATCACCAAAAAAGCAAACTGTCACTGAATCAGAGTTAGGATCTCCCATAGCTTCACGGCGATATTTACTTTGAAAAGCTGCACCAGTAGCCACAGGGATTCCTTCAGCCACAAACGCATAACCCCCTAAAAGCCCATGTTCGGCAGAGAACATATGCATTGAACCGCCACGACCTTTGCTACATCCAGTCTCTTTACCAAATAATTCTGCCATTACTTCTTTAGCAGGAACACCAGAACTAAGGGCATGAACATGATCGCGATAGGTGCTACAGACATAATCACCTTGGGGTCGTAAAGCTTTGACTATACCAGAAGACACTGCTTCCTGACCGTTATAAAGGTGGACAAAACCAAACATTTTGCCTCGATAATACATTTCAGCACACTTATCTTCAAATAAGCGTCCTAAAACCATATCTTCATAAAGGATTAATCCTTCTTCTTTGGTTATCTTGACGGTAGTAGGATCAAATTTTGGTAAAGTTCTTTCAGCACACATAGACTAGTTTTCCAATAAAGGCGCAAATTTCTATTGAATCATAAAACCCCAGCCGACGAAAGAGACAAATAATGTCTTATTCGATAACCGCAATCGGGATGACAGGATTTGAACCTGCGACTCCTGCTTCCCGAAAGCAGTGCGCTACCAAGCTGCGCTACATCCCGTATTAGCTATATATCCTAGCATATCCAACGCTTGGCTTAATTTAGCTCAGAATATTAGTAAGTAGTCTCACACTAACGATTTTAATCTGTGATTAGTAATAAATACAAGCCAACAAAAATTAAAGTTCCCATAATCAAAGAACGCGGAATATTTTTCTCTGGATCTTCGACTTCGTTGGCTAAATATACCGCAGCATTCCAACCTGAATAGGAATAGGTAACATAAACTAAAGCCACAGCAAAAGGAGAACTAAAAATTAAACTTAAGTCCTGAGAAGAAGGCAAAAAACCTAAGTTTTGACTATGAGCTAACAGTAAACCACAGCCAATTAAAATGATAATTAATAGGACTTTTAAGAGAGTAAATGCTTGCTGAAAATAGCTACCTAATTGTAGATTTCTAGTATGAATTAAAGAAACTCCAATTACTACTAATAAAGCGATCGCACTAGGGGAAACAGCAGGAAAAACACTAGCAAAATAAGCCCCTAATGCCATAGCAGCAGCAGCAATGGGTGCAGCAAATCCTACCGTTACCGATACCCATCCCGATAAAAAGCCGACGACAGGATGATATATACGAGATAAATAATAGTATTCACCACCTGAATGGGGCATTGCTGCCCCTAATTCACTATAGGTAAGCGCGCCACAGATCGCAAAGATTCCCCCTAATAGCCCAACAGCAGCAAGGTAAATCCCGATCGCAGATCCACTACTTGCAAGCCTAAACTAGTAAATACTCCTGTACCAATCATATTAGCCACAATGATACAGGTAGCAGTAGACAAGCCAATTCTGTCAGAATTTGTGTTAACAGACATTAAGTAAGTTTGTGAAGTACAAATTAAACTTACCCAGATTGACTGTGATACTAGTCACTGACATTTGAAGAAATTTGAATCTATGACTTTTTTTGTATCTAATTCTTATTTGTTGTTAATTTTTGCTTGAAAGGGTTTGCATTTACCATCTAAACCATTGACGATCACGCAAGTATTATGAGAAATCATGGCTGTAAAATCTTCTGCTTCCCCTAAACCATCCACAAATAATTTTTCTGGTGACAGTTTAACATCAGCAGCATTGGCAACATTTTTGATCACGCGATCGTTAGCTGTTGATTCAACAAAAATAGTAGGGACACCTGTTTGTTGAATTGCAGTTGCCAATTCTCTTACTTGCGAGGCAGTAGGAGCAGCAGCTAAACTTATACCTTGTAGAGTTTTGTAGTCTTCTAAACGGTAAGCCTGGACATAATAATTAAGAGAATCATGACTTGTGACTAAAACTCTTTTACCTTCGGGAATAGTAGCAATTTGATCCTTGATCCAAGCATCCAGTTGCCAGAGTTGTTCAGTTAAGGCGTTGCTGTTTTGTACATAGGTTGCTGCTGCTGAAGGATTGAGTTGCACTAAAGTCGCTTGAATAAGATCGACCATTGCTACAGTGTTTTCAATGTTGTGCCAAACATGAGGATCTGGTTCTAAATCTTGTTTACCTGATGTGCTTTGTTGTTCTGCGTGTCCGTGTTCAGCTTCTGCTTCGGAATGTTCTGCGTGTTCTTGTTCAGCTTCAGAATGTTCCGCGTGTTCATGTTCAGCCATAATTGGCTTGGTAACCGCTTGTTCATAGACTGCTATTTTAGGTGCTGGAGTTTCTGTAGCTTCCAGTAAATTCATGAGCTGAGGCTCTAGTTGATAACCTCCATAAAAAATTACCTGCGCCTCTTCCATCGCCTTGCGTTGTGAAGGGGTAGGGCGATAAGTATGGGGATCTTGGTTGGGGTCAATTAAACAAGTTAAATCAACAGTATCTTGAGCAATAGTTTCAACTAAATCACAAATAACATTATGAGATGCCAACACTTTGGGCTTATCTTGTGCCTGAGCAATATTGTCGCTAGGTCTGAGGCTACAACCAACTAAGCTAGTTGTGATACCCAAAATAGCTAAACCAAAAATATTTTTAATTTTAAGATGACCAAACATACAAATAAACCTTTTAAAGCTCTTAATTGAAACTGATAGTAAAAAAATGATAATGATTCTAATTATTCTAATGTAGAATGATAACGAATCTCGTTTTTATTTATTAATGCTAGAAGTTTGTAACTTAAGCGTAAACTATCGCCATACTTGGGCAATTGAAAATGTCTCGTTTACGCTACAACCAGGGCAAGTAACAGGTTTGTTAGGGCCAAATGGGGCAGGAAAAAGCACCTTAATTACAGCAATTTTGGGCTTAGTTCCTTTAGCCGAAGGAGTTGTTAAATGGGCAAGTAAACCAGTTACCAAACAATTACAGAGAGTAGCTTATGTACCTCAACGATCGCAAATTGACTGGGATTACCCTGTAACGGTAGAAAAAGTAGTGATGATGGGGCGTGTTGCCTTAACAGGCTGGTTTCGTAACCATAGCAAACAATCACGATTAATAGTCAAAGAGGCTCTTCAACGGGTGGGAATGTGGCAATATCGTCAACGTCAAATTCGAGAACTATCGGGAGGACAACAGCAACGAGTCTTTCTAGCGAGAGCGATCGCTCAAGAAGCTGATTTATTATTATTAGATGAACCGTTTAATAATGTAGATCGACAAACAGAAACGATTATTTTTGATATTTTCGCCGAACTAAAAGCCCAACAAAAAACCCTTCTAGTTATCAGTCATGATTTAAGTGAAACGTTAGAAAATTACGACCAACTATTATTATTAAATAAGAGATTAATAGCCTGTGGTTCACAAGCAGAGGTTTTAACTAACGAAAATATAAATCAGGCTTACGATCGATACATCAACGTTAATTATCAAGGGTCAACTATCCAGCATCAATCCAATGTTAACTTGGCTAATCGAACCTCTAGAATTTGAATTTATGCGCCAGGCGATCGCCATTGGTTTATCTCTGGGAATTCTAGGTGCAGTAGTTGGCAGTTACTTAATTTTGCAACAGATGGGAATGATGAGTGGCGTAATTTCCCATGCGGTTTTACCTGGTATTTCCATCGCTTTTTTCCTGGAAATCAATTTAGCCATTGGTGCTTTTGTGGCAGGAGTATTAAGTGCTTTAGTTGTGATGGCGATTGAAAAGCGATCGCGGATTAAAGTCGATGCTGCGATGGCAGTAACTCTAACCAGTTTTTTAGCCTTGGGAGTAATTTTTATTACCTCCTTAAAAACTAATCAAATTAACCTCGATCAAATTTTATTTGGTGATATTTTAGGTGTAACTAGTAGCGATGTTTGGCATACGCTAATTATTACAGGTATTATTCTTTTATTAACCAAACTTTTCTATAAGGAATTAGAATTTTATACCTTCGATCCTTTAGGAGCAAAAGCCTGCGGATTGCCTGTAAACTTACTTTATTTTGGGTTAGTTTGTGCGATTACTTTAACGATTGTTGCAAGTATGCAAACAGTAGGAGTATTACTAGTAATGTCTTTACTTGCTGGCCCTGCAATTACAGCATATTTATTAGTTAAAGAACTATCTCAAATGATGATTTTAGGGGCTATTATTGGCACAGTTTCTAGTGTTATTGGAATGTATTTAAGTTACTATTTTGATTTACCATCGGGGGCTGCGATCGTTATGGTTATTTTTGCTTTTTTTCTTTTAGCATTTTTCTTTAGCCCGACTCAAGGAATTATAACAAAATCTTTTAGCTCTAAGCTCTAAGAGTGAGATTTTGCATTTAAGATTGTTCAAAAGTAATACGAGGCTTGAATCGAGATAAAATTAAACACTTTAAGGTTTAAAACTCGATGAAGTTTAATTTAACCCCTGAAATTAAGTGTTGTTTACACTAGACTTGTTTAAAGTCCAGTTTTAAGCTAATCTTCTTTAAGAAATAAACAATAATACCAGACAAGTTTTGTATACAAACTTTTATCTAAATTGATTGCAAAATTTGTCAAATATTTTACAAAATACTTGGCGAACTTATATTAAACCATTAGCTATTGCTTTTGGTCAGGAAGAAATACAAAACTAAGATAATCACCACACTCTATCTAACTGGTATGCCATATAAACAAGCTTTATCTTTCCCAGAGTCAGATTTAGATTCCAAGTCTCTAACTCAATCTCACTCTCTATCAGCTAAAGTCGCCAAGCTAGTCAGTAAACCCTGTCTAAAACTAGGTTTAACTGCATCTTTAGTGGCAGCTACAATTTATCAACCGAATTCTAAGCAAGCAGTTCATGCTACAGATTTACGTAAACAAACTAAAAATAATTCAACTACTGTGGCTTCTCCAAGCTCGTTAGCAGCTTTTGATACTCCTCCCAAATCTGTCTCAGCTAGAAATTATACTCCTGGATTTTTACCACGCATTTTGAGTTTAATTACTTCTCATTTTGACAATCTTTCGACACTGAAGTTAGACAAGCAAAAATCTCCAAATACTGTTCTCCCCAGTCGGGTAAATAAAAACCCTAATCACAATATCAATCTCAGTCACGGCTCATCTTATCCGCAATCAAATTTTTATCTGGCTACTAATACTAAGATTGAATCCTCTAACCTCTCTTCCACGTCTACTGCTTCAATACCTAAACCTCAGCTAAGAATTTATACAGTTAGACCAGGAGATACTATTAATCAAATTGCTTCTAGATATCAAGTATCTCGTGAGGAGATTATTAAATTAAATAATATTCAAAATTCTAATATTATTTTTGTAGCTCAACAGCTAAAAATTCCAGCTCAACTACCACAAAATACGACTGAAGAGCCACAAATAGGCTTAAATACTGGTAACACAGCCCAAGTATCTAATATAAAATTAGCTTCTTTTGATTCTCTCAATAAAACAGCTAAAAATAATACTGCTAGTGATACTTCCAGTCTTAATACCAGAGTGAATAACTCCAGTACATCGACTGAAGATCCTTACATTGCCAAGTTGAGAGCAGAAATCGAACAGATGCGCGCTCAATACCAAAACCAACTGAGACAAGGAAACAATATCAATAGTTCAACTTCAAGTTTACCAAGCCCATCTTTAAATAATAGTTCTGGTGGTGCTTATCCCACTCCCGAAAATAACTCCCGAGACACATATAATCAGGCATCTCCCACTCTTAAATACGATCTCCAACCCAACTTCCAAGAAGAAACAATTGCTCTAAAATTGCCTCCTTTGCCTCCTTCAGAAGAATATCTACCGAATGCTTTTGATGGTTATGCTATGCCCGCTCAAGGTGCATTGACTTCTGGCTATGGTTACCGTTGGGGCAGATTACACGCTGGAATTGATATTGCTGCTCCTGTTGGTACTCCAATTCTAGCAGCAGCATCAGGTGAAGTAATAGAAGCTGGTTGGAATAGTGGTGGGTATGGAAATCTGGTGAAACTGCAACATTTAGACGGTAGTGTGACGCTATATGCTCATAATGATAGGATTTTAGTTACTCTTGGTCAAAAAGTTAATAAAGGTGAACAAATAGCGGAAATGGGTAGTACAGGTTACAGTACTGGTTCTCATTTACACTTTGAAATTCACCCTACAGGTCAAGGGGCAGTTGATCCGTTAGCTTATTTAAGTAAGTAATTAATTTGCTGGGTTCTTAGCTGCGATCGCTAGTTGAACTTTAGGGATTTGCCGTAGTTGATCCATGACATCTATTACTTGTCCATGTTCTACGGTTTTATCGGCATTAATAACTACAGTCGCTGTAGATTCGGTTTTAATTAACTCCTCAATGCGAGTTTTAAGCTGATTTAGTTGGGCAGGTTGACTATCAATAGTTAACTTGCCTTTGTTGTCTAAACTAACGGTTATTTGCTTGGTTTTTTGGACTTCCGCAGTCGAGGCACGAGGGAGATTAACAGGTAAGCCCTCGGAGCGAGTGAGATAGAGACTAGAAATAATAAAAAAAACTAAAATCGCGAAGATCACATCGATCATCGGCAGAATATTAATACTAGGTGGTAAATCTGGTTCTTCAGGTAAGCGCATCGTAAGCCCCCTCATGTTCGTGTTTATCTAGATGTATCAATTCCAGTTGTCCTCCTACTTCTTGAATGAGGGCAATTTGTTGTAAATATAGTCCTCGGAACATACTGGCAAAAAACAAGGTAGCGATCGCGACTACTAATCCTGCTGCGGTAGAAATTAAGGCTTCGGCAATACCGCCTGTAACCCCTGTAGCTTGGGATGAGCCGATATCTCCTAGACGCAAGGAAGACAAGGAGGTAATTAAGCCTAACACTGTCCCCAATAAACCTAACAAGGGCGAAAGGCTAATTACTGTCTCTAAGGAATTACTAAACCGCTTAAGAATTGGCATTTCTGCTTGAGCAGCACTTTCCAGAGCCAATTTAAATTTTGTGGGTGTCGATCGCTCTAAAGATAAGGCAACTAGAAATACACGGGCGATCGGTAAGTTAGTATGACGTTTAAGCATCATGCTCGCTGCTTTGGTATCATCGCGGTAGAGATTGAGTAATTGTTTAATTACCTGATCTTGCTGACGAGATATTTTAAACCAAAAGAGCGATCGCTCTAAAATCATTGCTACAGAGTAGATTGAAAGTCCCAATAAGGGAAACATCACTACTCCACCACTTTTAAATAATTGCCAGATACTATCCATCTAATAACCTATAACCTATAACCTATAACAACTAAGTCAGAGGTTTTTACCTACTACTTTCTACTTCCTACTTTCGAGCTAATCACTCTCATTATCACAACCCACATCTTGTACGACTATAGCCTCCAGCTTATAACTAATCGCTTCCCAATTCTAATAAATGTAAATATTAAAGCTGAATTCAACATCCATAGCTTCCAAAGGAAACTCAGGCGGTAAAGGGGCAAAGGGGGCAGAATTTTGTATTGCTGCTAAAGACTCGCGATCGACTTGTTCTGAGCCAGAGCTTTGAGTCACCGTCAGTCCAGTAACTTGACCATTTTTCTGAATTTCAAAAGTTAGAAAAGTAGTGTACTCTTCTGCTGCATAAGAAGGTTGCCAATTGCTTTTTACCCGTCGTTTAATTTCGGCAAAGTACTCGCTCAGATCAATATCTTTAAGAGCGTTTAATTGATCAGGATTTAGAACCTTTTCATATTCCAAGGCTTCGGGACTAAAAAACGCATCTGCACCTCCATCAGCGAGGGTTTTTTGGTAATCACCTCCTAACAAGCCAGCAGCACCAGCATCTCCAGTTGTACTAGGCTGTTCTAAAGGATTGGTACTTGGTTGAGATGGGGCTGATTCGGGAATAGATTCACTAGGTTGATTGTTGTCTGGGGGTAAGCGAGTTGCAACTGGATTGTCTTTTTGAGTAGGTTTGGGTGTAGTCACACCAGCATCCGAGCCTGATAACACAGGTGGTTGATTTTCGGCAGGAGATGGAGTTGGTTGAGATTTGACTGGTGGAGTGGGTTTGGGTGGTGATTGTGGTGGTGCAACAGCTTGAGGGAGAGGTGACGGCAGACTAGGTGCAGGTGGTGGAGTTGGACGAGGTGGAGTTTCCTCAGCTAGTTCTTCTGACGCAACCGTCTTTTTCGGCTCAGTGGTTTTTTCGGCAACAGAATCTTCTATCGCTCGTTTCTGGGTTTCTGGTGGTGGCTTTTGTTTAGATTCTTCGGGAGGAATAACGACAAATTCTATCGGCTTGCTGTCAATTTTTTCTTTGTTGGCTTGGTGTCGATATTGATACACACCAAAAATCAATAAACCCAAGCTATGAATAAATAAGGAAGCTAGGATAAATAATAAGAGATTTTGACGACGAAAATTATGATGACTAACATCAGCAGTTTTGCGATCGCTCTGATTTTTGGTTTTTAGCTTGACCATAATTTCAACCTGTTCCCTCCCAACTATTAACTCCCTCAGTGATTTTACCTGCTTCAACCCTAACAAATTTTAGTTTGATCAAGACTAAAGGACATAGTTATTTATAGCTTATAGCTTATGGCTTATAGCTTAACCGTAGCTTTAGCACTCCGCCAATTTTATGTTTTATTGGTTAACTAAAATAGCTTCACCAAACCAATATCCTTTAAATTCATTAAAAGTTTTAATTTGCATACCGTAGAGAGGATTACCAATTAAAATCAATTCTTTTTCAGGATTAATGCCGAGAAATGCAACTGCATGAGAAAACCTAACACCTTTACCTGTTCTTCTCTTTTCTTTGACGTGCATCAGAGCAGGTTTATTTAAAATAATTAAATCATTAATCGTTAAATTATGGCGATATTGTGGATTTAAATCTAACTTTTGCATCGCTCTAATTTCTGCCAATGTTGTTGTTCCAAAAAGATTAGTTCTAGTTAGTTTGATTACTTCTTGTTCTGTTAACTGAGGATGTTTTTTAGTATAACGAGCGAGGGTAGCAATACTAGAAGGAGCGCAGGTATAGGGAGTAGTTTGGATCACAATACCGTTAATAATTTTTGGTTGCTCGACTAAAGTTTGTACAGGTTGAAGAAAAAAAAGCAAAATACTGATAGCAAAAGCGATCGCACTTAAAGCAATAAATAATTCTACTAGTTTTTGGCGAGAACGTTTACCTGCTAATTCTAAGAAGAATAATAAACCTAAAAAGAAACAGCCCATCCCCACAATTATTTCATTAAAATAACCTGCCAAATAAATTAATAAAATAGGCGAAAAAATCTTAGGTAGTAGTGGGGCAAGATTAAATTTATCCAGAAAAATTAAAATACCCAAAAAAAGTGCGATCGCAACTAGCAACCACACCAAAGGTTTTTGATAATTTTTTAAAGCGTTATCAGAGTTAATACCAATAGCAGCTAAATGCTTTCCTAAAATTCCACCACCAGTAAAAGCTAAGGCACATAATAAAACCAAACTAATCATAAATCATCATCAGAAAAATAATCTCAGCCAAACATTTGATTGTCTAGTTCTAGTATGAAAAGAATTTTGCTGGAAAACTGTGATCTGAAAATTTGCCAAATTTATTAGACCTAGCTTGAAAATAGGAGTCAGGAGTCAGGAGTCAGGAGTCAGGAGTCAGGAATCAGAATAAAGTTATTTTAATCCTTTATCCTTCATCACTCATACCTCATCCTTTCATTCTGGTTCTACCCAGCGATCGTCAGCTTTAATTAAATTAATCAACTCTTCCACACCCTGATCTTCAGGAACTTTTTTAATTTCGTCCCGACCACGATAAAGAGAAATATAGCCTGGTTGCTTACCTACATAACCATAATCAGCATCTGCCATTTCCCCAGGGCCATTAACAATACAACCCATAACCGCAATATCTAAACCAGTAAGATGCTTAGTGGCTTCCCGCACTTTATGCAGTACTTCTTCGAGGTTAAACAAAGTACGACCACAAGAAGGACAGGCAACATATTCTACCATTGTCTTCCGTAGTCCCAAAGCTTGCAGAATACTATAACAAACAGGGATTTCTTTCTCAGGAGATTCGGTTAAAGAAACACGAATTGTATCACCGATTCCTTCTGCTAAGAGAGTACCAATTCCAGCAGTAGATTTAATTCTGCCATATTCTCCATCCCCAGCTTCAGTAACCCCTAAATGTAAAGGATATTCCATACCCAATTCATTCATTCTTTTTACCATCAGACGATAAGCTGCCAACATTACAGGCACACGGGAGGCTTTAAGAGAAAGCACAATGTTATAAAAGTCTAAAGACTCACAAATTTTAATAAATTCTAGTGCAGACTCTACCATCCCTTCAGGAGTATCACCGTAGGTAAAAAGCATTCTTTCAGATAAAGAGCCATGATTGACACCAATCCGCATTGCTTTGCCTTGATCGCGGAGAGAAATAACCAGTGGTTCTAAAGTTTCGCGAATTTTATGACCAATTTCGGCAAATTCTAAGGGTGTATACTCAGTGCGATCGCTCTTGGGTTTTTCAAATACATATAATCCTGGATTAATCCGCACTTTATCAACGTGCTTGGCAACCTCTAAAGCAATTTTCATCCCATTATGATGTACATCTGCCACCAGAGGAACAGGTTGATAGGTCTGAGCTAGTTTTTGTTTAATTTCCGCTAAAGCCTTGGCGTGCGCCATGCTGGGGACTGTTACCCGAACAATTTCACAACCAATCTCATGTAAACGGCGAATTGCTGCCACTGATCCCTCAACGTCTAAAGTATCTTCGTTGATCATCGACTGCACTACTACAGGATTACCACCACCAATGGTAATATCACCAACTTTTACTGCGCGAGTTTTGCGTCTGTGGATTGTAGTATCAAAAGCTGTTGTATTTGTAAGATTAGGATTATCTAGAGTTTGCATAAGGAGTAACTATCACTCAGAACTAGAATTTTAATTTTAAATTTATGTTCTATTGTAAAGCTAGTCGTTATCGCTCTCTAAGTAGATCTGCTAAATTAATTTTATTCAGCAGATTTACGCCATTCTTGACCAAGGCGAACTGCTTCATCAAAAGTAGGGTCATTTTCAAAGCTACCCGCAACTTTTAACCACCAAGGAGATTCTTTCTGAACAAAGCCAGACAACATCTGTTTCATTTGCGCCAGTTCGTCCTCTAAGCTTGCAACTCGTGCTTCAAGACCTTGAGAATGTTCTTCAAGTTGTTGAGTGGTCATAAAGAATTTGCAGAAAATTAAGTTCTGTCAAGATTATAGCAAGCTCCCAAGTCAGCTAGAACATTTTTGAAATACTACTTCCTACTTCCTATTTCCTATTTCCTACTTACGAGCCGATTATTATTAATGTCCTAATCTAATTTTGTACAGCTATAAATGGTCAAGACTACCATTTTAAAGTGCCAGCATCTTGTCCTTGTTCGCGCTTAATTTTACTATCGTTTTCAAACCATTGAATAATTTGATGATGGGTTAGTTGTTCAACTGAGACTTGATATTCTTGAGCGATAATTTGGAGTAATCTTTGAGAAGAAATTGTTAGGCGGGTAAGAAACTTTTCTGGGGATGTCAGTAAAGCAGCCTCGACATCGGCTGATTCTTCTGAAGATAGATATTGGTCTGGTGCTGGAGACATAAGCCTAAAATATTGTTTAGCTTGAATGAATATTTTTTATCTACACTATATACCTAAAGACCTTAAAGGGAATTGTAACACTAACCCAATCGCACTACTTGCGATCGCCACAAAAACAAAATCGCCCCAGATCAAAACTTAGATTTAAGGCGATTAACCACTGCAATATGCAATATCTATAAATATTTATTAATTAAAACTTGCCAATTAAACAGAAACTTCACTTAGTTGGCGAGTCATATACTCAAAAGGCTCATCTATGAAACTAGTATTATTAATTCCTTGATTGGCTGCCATTTCTTTAATCATATCTTTCATGATTTGAATTCCTACTACAGTAGGGCCAATTGGCACACCTAGAGAATTATAAGTCTCACGTAAACCCTGTAACACTCGTTCATCTAAAACATCCATACTGCCTGCAACTAGAGCATAACTCGCATAACGGAGATAATAGTCTAAATCCCTTAAACAAGCAGAATAGCGACGGGTAGTGTAGGCATTGCCTCCTGGACGGATTAGTTCGGGAACATCTTCAAACAGTTGCAGTCCTGCATCTTTGACAATCGTGGCAGCATTACCACTGATCATAGTTGCTACAGCTACTCTAGCTGTTCCAGAAGTAAAATAATCTTGGAGGCTATCCATGGCATTACGGTCTAGATAACGCCCTGTGATATCGTAATTTTTAATTAGGTTGGTAACTGCGTCTCGCATTTTTTTTTGGTTTCTCCCAACAGCATTTTTTATTTAGCTAGTAATCTTAGCCTTTATTTTTTAGCTATGTCTTAAGCTACATTTATTTATGATCCCACAAGTCGTGACGACGACTATAGTTGCTTCAAATTTTGACATCTTACACCCTGGATTAGCACCAATTATAAATTTAAAACAAAGCTTAAATTTTGCCCAAACGCAAGTTATTTGGTTAATATAGTCACATTTTTGTAAAGTTTACAGATTTAGAGTCTGCTAAAACATGATAATTCTGTAACATCAACAACAAACTGAAACACTCTATTTTATACAAGATTGTTAAGGTTAGACATAAATCCAAAAGGAGCTATATTTATGGCTGAGACTGCCCAAGAAGTCTTGAAAATGATTCAAGATCAAAACATCGAACTAATTGATCTTAAATTTGTTGATTTATTTGGTATTTGGCAGCATTGTACTTTTCATCGCAGCTTAATTGATGACGATGCATTTACTGACGGCGTGGCGTTTGATGGTTCTAGTATTCGCGGTTGGAAAGCTATTAACGCTTCCGATATGGCAATGGTTCCTGATCCCACCACTGCTTGGATCGACCCTTTTATGGAAGTACCAACTTTAAGTATGGTTTGTTCCATCAAAGAACCTCGTACTGGAGAATGGTACGATCGCGATCCTCGTTCTTTGGCACAAAAAGCTGTAGACTATCTCAAGACTACTGGTATTGGTGATACTGTATATTGTGGCCCAGAACCAGAGTTTTTTATTTTTGATGATATTCGCTTTGGTCAAGCAGAATACGAAGGTTTCTATCACATAGATTCTATTGAAGGTATTTGGAATTCTGGTGCTTATGAAGAGACTGGTAACTTAGGTTATAAGACTCCTCATAAACGGGGTTATTTTCCAGTAGCACCTTCTGATACCCTCCAAGATATTCGCAGTGAAATGCTCTTGGCTATGGGTAAATGTGGTGTTCCCATCGAGAAACATCACCATGAAGTAGCTTCTGCTGGACAATGTGAATTGGGGATTAAATTTTCTAATTTAGTTCATGCTGCTGATTATGTTTTGACTTACAAATATATAGTCAAAAATGTAGCTAGAAAATATGGTAAAACCGCTACATTTATGCCCAAACCCTTATTTAACGATAACGGTACAGGGATGCATACTCATATGTCCATTTGGAAAGAAGGTCAGCCTCTATTCTTTGGCGACGGGTATGCAGATTTGAGTCAAACAGCATTACACTTTATTGGTGGTATTTTACAACACGCCCCTGCTATTTTGGCGTTTACCAATCCTTCTGCCAATTCTTACAAACGTCTTGTTCCTGGTTTTGAAGCACCTGTAAACCTAGCTTATTCTCAAGGTAATCGTTCTGCTTCGGTACGTATTCCTCTGACTGGTAGCAATCCTAAAGCTAAACGTTTTGAGTTTCGCTGTCCTGATCCTACCTCTAATCCTTATCTGGGTTTCTCAGCGATGTTATTAGCAGGTATTGATGGAGTCAAAAACCAAATTTCGCCTGGCGATCCTTTAGATGTGGATATTTACGAACTTTCTCCTGAAGAACTAAGTAAAATTCCATCTACTCCTGGTTCTCTTGAAGGTGCATTAGAAGCCTTGGAAAATGATCATGGTTTTTTAACTAACACTGGCGTATTTACTCAAGACTTTATCCAAAATTGGATTCAGTACAAATTAGATGCGGAGGTCAATCCTTTGCGTTTGCGCCCTCATCCTTATGAATTTGCTCTTTACTACGATTGCTAGTACCGCTAGGCGGAAGCAAGTAATAAGTAATAGGTAATAAATATTGATTATAGTGGGGAGGTTGATGAAACTTCCCCACTAATTTCGATTAAACTTTTGTATATTGAAAAACTCGCCAAAATTCTGTTGCTTATTTGACATATTTTGGCATTGTTAGTTGGCTACGATTAATTTAACCGAATATCTAGCAAAAACATAATCGTCATGGGATACGAATCGCGTACACAAGCAATCTATCAAATTACCAATCGGCAACCAATTCTTGCCGAACCACCAAGTCGTTTAGAAGATCTTTGGGCAGCAGACGTTTTTAGCCTCAGCAAGATGAAACAGTGTCTGCCGAAAACCGTTTTTAAATCTCTCAAAAAAACAATTCAAACTGGAGAAAAATTAGACGTTTCTGTCGCTGATATGGTAGCTTCAGCAATGAAAGATTGGGCTATTTCTAAGGGTGCATCCTACTACGCCCACGTCTTTTATCCCATGACCAATGCCACTGCCGAAAAACATGATGGTTTTGTTTCGGTTCAGAGTGATGGCAGTGCAATTTCGGAATTTTCAGGTAAGTTACTAGTCCAGGGAGAACCCGATGGTTCATCTTTCCCCAATGGTGGAATTCGCTCCACTTTTGAAGCCAGGGGTTATACAGCTTGGGATGTTACTAGTCCAGCTTACTTAATGGAAACAGATAACGGTGTTACTCTCTGTATACCTACAGTCTTTGTTTCTTGGACAGGAGAAGCTTTAGATAAGAAAACCCCTTTATTGCGATCAATCGCAGCCATGAATAAGGCAGCAACAAGAGTACTAAAGTTGTTGGGTCATACTGACGTTTCTCCCGTTAATTCTAGTTGTGGGCCAGAGCAAGAGTATTTCTTGGTAGATGCTCATTTTGCCAACAGTCGTCCCGATCTCTTATTAGCTGGTAGAACTTTATTTGGTAAACCTCCCGCCAAAGGACAGCAATTTGATGATCATTATTTTGGGGCAATACCTGAACGAGTTCAAGTCTTTATGCAAGATGTTGAAAAGAAAATGTATCGTTTGGGCATTCCTGCTAAGACTAGACACAATGAAGTTGCTCCTGGTCAATTTGAAATTGCGCCTTTTTTTGAAGCAGCCAACGTAGCTTCAGATCATCAACAGTTAACTATGACCCTGCTGCGTCAGACTGCGAAAAAGCATGGTTTTGTCTGTTTACTACATGAAAAACCTTTTGCAGGTATTAATGGTTCTGGTAAACACGTCAACTGGTCTGTAGGTAACGAAACCCAAGGAAATTTATTAGACCCTGGAGATACTCCCCATGACAACGCCCAGTTTCTAATTTTCTGTGCTGCGGTAATTCGTGGGGTACATATATATGGGCCTTTGATGCGAGCAGTCATTGCTAATGCTAGTAACGATCACCGTTTGGGAGCAAATGAAGCTCCTCCTGCTATTATGTCGGTTTATTTAGGTTCGCAATTGGAAAGTCTATTTAACCAAATTGCTACGGGAGAAATTGGTGATAATTATAGCCATAAAGGCGAAATGAGAATTGGCGTAGATACTTTACCTCCTTTGTCTAAAGATGCGGGCGATCGCAATAGAACTTCTCCTTTTGCTTTTACTGGTAACCGCTTTGAATTCCGTGCCGTTGGTTCTAGTCAGTCAGTTTCTGGGCCTTTGATCACCTTAAATACGATGTTGGCAGATTCTTTGACTTGGGTTGGGGATCTCCTCGAAAGTGAATTGGGTAAAGGGATTGAGCTTAACACTGCTATAGTTACTGTACTCCAGCAGGTAATGCAAAAACATGGTGCAGTTATTTTTGGTGGTGATGGCTATTCTGCCCAATGGCATAAAATGGCTGTAGAAGAAAGAGGTTTGGCTAATTTACCCACTACTGCTGATGCTCTTCCTGTTCTCAAGGAAAAATATATTGAAGATCTTTTTGAAAGAACTGGCGTGCTTTCTCCCGTAGAATTGGAAAGTCGCTACGAAGTATATGCAGAGCAATATATCCTCTTTATTGAAGTAGAAGCCAAACTAGTAATTGACATGGCGAAAACCATGATTTATCCTGCTGCCATCAAGCATTTAGCTGGTGTTTCTGAGACTATTGCTGGCTTAGAGGGGATGGGTATTAAACTCGATCAAGACAACGTTAAAAAAGTTGCTGAATTGACTAACTCAATGATGTCCAAGGTGTCTAAATTGAGTTCAGTTATGACCCAATCAGACTTTGGTAGCACTGAAGAACACATGAAATATTGTGCTAACACTATAATGCCACTGATGAATGATATTAGAGAAGACGTAGATGCTTTAGAAGCAGAAGTAGCCAATGACCTCTGGCCTCTCCCTACCTATCAAGAAATGTTATTTATTAAGTAGGCAAATTGATTTTGATTTCCGTCTAGGATAGAGAAAGATAAAAGTATTAACCCAAAGTGGCTAATACTTTTTTTTTACTTTTTATTTTTGACTTTACTAACTTATCGTTTCAAAATAATACATTTGGTTTTTGGTCGTAAAATTAAGCCCTCTCTTTCAAATTGATTTAAAATTTTAGTCACAGTAATTCTGGTTGTACCGATCGCATCAGCTAATTCTTGATGGGTTAATTTAAAGTCAATTAACTTGCCTTGTTGTATTACGCGTCCAAACTTACTAGCTAACCATTTCAAAAGCAACCACAGGCGTTTGGCGATTCTATTGTTGCGCACAATATACATTAGTTGCTGAGTTTGTTGGGCATAATCTAAAAACTGGCTAGATAAAGCTTGCCAATATTCCTGGCGAACAGCGATCGCTTGCACATCACTAATACATTTGATTATATAAGGATCGACGTTAGATAGAGACTTACCGATTACATCTCCTTCACCCCAAAATCCTAAAGTTATTAATGCGCCTCCTTCGCTAACTGTATGGGTTTTAACCACTCCATTAGTAATTAACCAGAGATTATCTTTCTCTTTGGGTAGTTCCTCTCCCGCCTGAAATAATATATCTTTTTGTTCGTTAATCAAGATTCGCATTTGGTTTATTAAAAATACAGTTCGTTTGTAATTTAACTACCGAGCAAATTAATTGTTTTATGTATTTTATTATAAAAGTTTACAAAACAAAAGCTACACCTTGTCAGATGTAGCTATAAATTTAACTTGTTTTACAATTCAAAAGATAATGTGCCTAATGCCTAGTGCCTAACTACTTAGAATATTGGTGGCGCAGTCTGAGGTATAGTTTGTTCTAAATGAGTTGGAGATGTTAGAGAAGAAACAAAATTATGGTTATTGATAATTTGCTCTTGTACAATCACTGGTAAAGCTGAACGAGTCTTGGCAGCAACTTCCATAGTTTTTAAATCATAACTGCTAGTTGCTAGCTTAGGATACAAACCAATGCCAATAATAGGCAGTAATAAACAGGTAGCGATAAATATTTCCCGTGGTTGAGCATCAACTTGGAAACTGGGCATTTTTAAACCAGGATTACTCTCACCATAGAATACCTGACGTAACATCGACAGTAGATAAATGGGTGTAAGAATTAAACCTACCGCAGTTAAAAAGATAATTCCAACTTTAAATGTTTGACCATAGACATCGCTGGTGGCAATTCCCAAAAATACGGTTAACTCGCCGACAAAACCACTCATTCCAGGTAAAGCTAAAGAAGCCATTGCACCCGTAGTAAACATAGCAAAGGTCTTGGGCATGGTTTTTGCCATTCCTCCCATTTCATCCATCATTAGGGTGTGGGTGCGGTCATAAGTAGTACCAGATAGGAAGAATAAAGCAGCAGCAATTAAACCATGAGAAAGCATTTGTAACATTGCCCCATTCAGACCTAAATCTGTAAAAGAAGCAATACCAATCAAGACAAAACCCATGTGAGAGATAGAAGAGGAAGCCAAACGACGCTTGAGGTTAGTTTGTCCAAAAGCAGTTAATGCCCCGTAAACAATATTAATTACGCCCAAGATTACTAACAAAGGAGCAAATTTAATATGAGCATGGGGTAGAGCTTCAATATTAAAACGAATTAGACCATAACCACCCATTTTAAGTAAGACACCTGCAAGGATCATGGATATCGGTGCGGAGGCTTGACTATGGGCATCAGGCAACCAGGTATGTAGCGGAAAAATTGGTAACTTGACACCAAAAGCAATTAAGAAGCCGACATAGGCTAATAATTCTAAAGATAAAGGATAGTCTTTAAGTCCTAATTGAGCTATGTTAAAGGTAATATTGTCGCCGTAGAAAGCTAAACCTAAACCAGCTATAAGAATAAAAATAGAAGCTAAAGCTGTATAAAGAATAAATTTAGTAGCTGCGTAGAGGCGTTTCTCGCCACCCCAAATAGAAATTAAGAGATATACAGGTACTAATTCGATTTCCCACATGAGGAAGAAAAGTAATAGGTCTTGAGCAGCAAAGACACCAATCTGTGCGCTATATAAAACTAAAATTAAAAAATAGTATAGTTTTGGCTTATGTTTAACTTTCCAAGAAGCCAAGATTGCTAAGGTTGTAATTAAACCAGAGAGCAAAATTAAGGGCATAGATAACCCATCTACTCCAACTGACCAATTTAATCCCAGTTGCGGAATCCAAGCATAGGTTTCTTGTAGTTGTAATCCAGTTACATTGAGGTCATAATTTTCCCAAAATCCATAGACTATTAAGCAGAGATTTGCTAGTCCTACATACAGGGCATACCATCTAACGGTTTTGCCTTCTTTATCGGGAATGAGGGGGATAGCTATGGAGGCTATTAGAGGTAGGAGAATTGTAGCTGTCAACCAAGGGATTTGAATGTTTTCCATTTTTTTAGGCACATATACTTAAAACATCTTGCTCCATTATATTAAGTTTTGTAAAAAACAACCAAGTTTTTAGATCACAGACAATTAAATTTTTCTTGTCACCCAGAAAAGATTAAAGCTAATGTAGAAATCTATACCTGGACGACTTGTCCTTTTTGTATTCGTGCCAAACTGCTTAGGAAGCTGCGATTTGAACTTTGATTAAAATCGCAGTAGTTCACTAGTTGGCTTCTACTGGAGTTTCTAGACTACTAATGTCAGACTGCTCTTGATGATTCACCACATTCTCCTTACTGGCGATAGATTCAAATTCAGAACTAGGCTTTTCTTTTTCTTGACGCAATAATTCAAGCTCGACTTGGCGAGATTTGATGTCTTCTTTTAATTGCTGAATCTGTTGTTCTCGGTCTTTGATTTGACGAGATTGCCCCCTAAACTGTAGGCGAGTGCGTACTTTTACCCAGGTGATATATAGTCCTGCTAAAGCAGCTCCAATTCCTAGAGAAACAATTAATGCCACTGCTATATGGACTTGTATTTCTAGTTGTGGAAGAATTTTAATGGCTATTTCTTCAGTATTTTCGATACTAAAAAGAGCCAGAGCCAAACAAGTCAAAAAAAGTATTAAAAAATCAACGATAATCATAGCTTTGGGTGAATTAATCACTAAGTTCTTTATTTTTTTACTTTGGATCTCGCTAACTATAGAATTGTCATGACGAGATCGACCGAAAGATTACTATTAGCTTAAGCTTTAAAAGTGACAAATTAGGGTCGCTTATCCAGAGATGTCTGCTACCTCGGACAAATCGCAATCTTGTTATACAGGCAATCGCTAAACACGATACAATAACTCTCAAATTGCGATGCCTTTGGTTAGGCGGAGCCTAATCGCCAATAATCAAAATGCCTATAGATACTAGTCTCTACCCCGATAATTGGCAAGAATTAGCTCGGACAGTGAAAGAGAGCAACAACTGGTGCTGTGAATGCTGCGGGAAGAAATGTTATGAGCCAGGAGAAAAACCTGATGACTTGACTCGTTCTGAGTGGACTGCTGATATATTGCAGGTGCATCATCGCAACCATGATACAAAAGATAATCGCTTATCTAATCTGCTGTCAGTTTGTGCAGCCTTATATTAATTCTACAAAGTAAATAGATTAATTAATCAATACAATTCTTTTTATATTCTACAATGTAGATTGGTGAAAACTAATTTTAGATTTTCTTAGCTTTCTAAATTTAATTTAAAAGTTAAATATTTGCTAACACAAGTTAAACACCTAATTTCGGAGGTCAGACAAATATGTTTAGTGTTTCAGTAGGTGTCCGAATTCCTTCCAATCTTTATGAGAAGCTTATGGCTCATGCCCAAAAAGTTCATGTCTCTAAATCTGAGGTAGTCATAAGTGCTTTAGCTCACTATTTAGAATCTACAAAAGATATACCACTGAGCGAGAGAGTAGCGGATCTGGAAGCAAAAGTGGAAGAATTACAGGTTTTAGTAAAGAAATAGTAGACTTCTACAGGAAGGTTTAGATGAATGATCGCGCTAGATTAAATGACTTAAAAGATATTTTAGAGTTACTCTACGAAAAACTGGGTAAGTTTGAAAAGGAGTTAATTATCAATGCTAATACTCCTTGCCAAGTTTGAACTAAAGCAGCGTATTAAGCGTGAAATTCTCCCTAATATTCGTAAATACGAGACAGAATATTGGAAACTTTACCCCCACGAAGCGATTATTATCTCTGATGAGGAAGCTGAAACTCAACTGGTTAGGGTAGAAGAAGCAGTTACTTCTATCGAACAGATTCCATTTAGTACTTATCCTTCAGAATTAATTTCCCTGCTACAAGTAGGGCTTGCTGTTATCGCTCAATTTAAGATGCATTTGTTCTGGTGTCCCTGGATGTAAGACCAGAGTAAGTAATGACAAACAAAATATCCTCTATATCTTCATTTGAAAAGTGGTTTCTTACTTCTTCAGTGTTCGGAAGAGCAAGCTCCCATTCATTTATAGGGTTTTTACCAATCAGAGGATTCCAACTGGCTGCATTGCCTCGGCGAGTGCTAATGATACCATCTATAGAAGTTGCCTGATCGCTCAAAGGATCTGTGGTTCCTTGTTCGATAAAGCGTAGGTAATTTACGGGGATTTCAAAAGACTGTTCTGCCGATCGCGCGAAGTAAAGTACAATATGTTGGATTTGAAGTTCTTCTAGGTTGGGTGGAAAGTCCTCACGCACAGTCTGAAAGCGCACGGTCTTAGGAGTGGAAGTCAGTTCGGGATTATTTAGGTCATACCACTGGTCGGCAAATTGATTGCGGAAACTGAAAGGGCGATCGCTACTAATTCTTGGATTTAATTGCTGAAGCACTTGCTGGCGATAGTTAAAGCTATCAAGAGCAGTATATTCGATTGTAATTAACACATCGGCAATGGTGTTGTAGTCAAACAGATTAGAAGCATTGGGTAAGCGAAATTCCCAAGCTGTATCGACACCTATCCCTTCAAAGGGAAAGAGAAATTCTGACTGGGATTGCGATTCTAGTTCAAATAATCCAGTGGCACTGTTTGGCGAACTGAGAGCAACCGATTCAGGTTCACGTATAGCAAAGTGAAGACTCGGTAGGGTCGGATGTCTAGCCTGAGTTGATGAAATTGTATATTACATCGGCCACTTAGGTGTCCTTCCAGCGTAGGTAATCACAAATAGGATGTCTTTAATTTGCTCATCTTTAAATCGGTTCTTGGCCTCGTCGGTATTTGCCAGTGCCAATTCCCATTGTCCCACTGGAGATTTGTCAATCATCGCTGTCCAGCTACTGGCATTACCTCTACGGGTGCTGATGATGCCATCAATTGAGGTTGCCTCCCCAACAGGTGTGGTACTATCCTGGTCTGTAAACTTCAAATGTGTGATTTGAATTTCAAAGGTTTGCCCATTGGCTCGGACAAAGTAAAGGACAACCTGTTCGATCCACAAGCTTTCAAGATTGGGAGGGAAATCTTCTCGCAACGTCTGGAAGTTGACCGTCATGGGAGTTGCGGTTTGATCTGGGTTATTGAGGTCGTACCATTGGTCGGCAAACTGGTTGCGGAAGCTAAAGGCTCGGTCTGCACTGAGATTCGGATCTAGTCGCTGAATGACTTGCTGCCGATAGTCCCAACTGTCTAGAGCTGTGTAATCGAAGGTAATCAGAACATCGGCGATCGTATCAAAATCAAATGGGTTGGCAGCCTTGGGCAGGCGGAATTCCCAGAATGAGTTTATACCGATCGCTTCAAAGGGTTGCAGTAGCTCAGGCTGTAGGTTCAGTTCAAAAACTCCTGTGGCATTTACAGGCGCAGAGAGGGCTACGGATTGTGGTCCGTGATGTACCTCTACATCTTGGAATCCATCATCGTTAATGGTCACTCTAGACACTCCCATATTAGTAAGGGTTGCACGGATACCCTGAGCAGGTGGTATCAATGCAATGACCGTTGTGCGCACCTGTCTGAGCAGGCGGAGGTAATGCCCTGGAAAATCCCGATCAAAAACCTCCATTGGTGTGCCGAATAACATCACACCTGTTTCGCGAAAGCGCTGGAATTCAGCAGGAGAGATCGCTGCAAGTGAGAGGGTTTTGCTCATTTGCAATTTACGGCGATCGTTCAAGAATGCATACTGATCTAGTTCGGTGATGGCTTGTAAGAGTCTTGCCGATCCAGTCAACCCCCTTCGATCTGATCCTTGGGTAGAATTGCCAAAGCTACTCTCATCAGGAGCTTGCCAGTAGTCAGACTGAATAAAAGTTGGCAGTTCTTCCTGGCGCTCGAAGGCAAGCTGAGCTTCTGCCAAACGGGCGATCGCCGTTGCTTGTTGTAAGAAAAAGGCATAGACACGCTCCAGTACACGACTCATCCAGTCAAAGAGTTCAGCATTGGTAAATTTGTTAGCCAGGAAATTGATGGTCTCTACAGCATGTTCAACTTGGGTTGCCGCAATCTGAAGTTCTTGCTTGGCGATCGCAACATGATCCAGTGCGAGGATGATTTGTTGACCTCCAATCACCACATCTTGGCGAGAGAGGCTAAGTTGCTGTTTCCACTCCTGTTCGCGGCGCTCAAAGCTGGCCATTTGATTGGCAAAAGATCCTACTGACGATACTGCATTGGCAATATTAAAATCTGCTATTGCTCCCAGTATTCCAAGTTGAACCCCAATGATATTTGCTGCTAAAGCTGCTTTTTCCCACTTAATTAAGTCCGCGTTAATAAGATCCTGATAATAATCTACTTGAATTTGGGCGCGATCGCGCTGTAGTTCTGCCAGTTTTACACCATCCTGAGCTTCTATGACACGCAGGTTTTGGAGTTGTACCTGGGTACGACTCAGTTCGATATCCTGCTGTGCCTTCAGCAAAGCATACTGCTCTGCATACAGTTTTTCTAGTGTCGCCAGAAAGCTCGCTTCAATTTGTCCAGCCGTTGCCGTGAGTTGTTTTGCCCGTTCGATTAAGACCTGATAGCGATAGGGTGTGGGACGGCGTGTGACGGTTCGGATAGTAGTTTCAGACTGACGAGGGCGTTCCAGTCCAGCAATATTCAGTCCATTGCGGAGCTTCAGTAAGTTCATGCTGGCATGATTGCGCACCGATTGTAGCAGGGAGTTCTCCAAGGTTTTGCCCCCCAGTTCTGAAGTTGCCCGCATCTCCTCTAAGTTGAGCAGGTCGAGTGCTTCAAGATAGCGAGCACGAGCTTGGGGGAGGGACTCAACGGTCTGTTGGGTAAACTGGTCGTCGGCAAAGGCAATCAGACATTGAGCCAGTGACCGAATGGTGAAACGGGTGTAGATATTCTTACGGGTCTGGGCAATTTTGTGGGGATTGAAGTCTGCGAGCAGCCATTCGTCTGTTTTGGCAAACTCGTTGGGGGTATTTTCTTCTAGCATTAATCCTTTGTAGACTTTGCGATTTGTAGGTAGGGTATAAGCATAGACAGCTTTGTACCAGTCCAGAGCCGCCAGGTATTCCCCAGATCTTTCTAAATGCTGTGCCAACAACAATGGTACAAAATAAAAGACTTCCCGAACCCAATTCGCAACGTCCTGGAATTTCGCCGCATTGGGTTTGACAGCAGTGAAGACCGTGTCGATTTGTACACGGAGTGCTTCGATTTCTTCAGTAGTTGTTCGTTCTTGTAAGCTGAAGGAACTCAGGAGTGTATTGGCGTCTGGAATCTGCTCCTTTAATTTGCTCAAATACACGTTGGCTTGATTCCGCGCTAGCTCTCGGGTAACACGTACTTGTTCTCGTAATTTCTCGACTAGAAGTTCTTTGAAGGTTTGGGTTTGACGTAAGGTCTGGGTTTCACTTGGCGAAGCAGGAGGTAGTGGACGCATAGCGGGCTGTAAGAAATTTTCTGGAAAGAGAAAGACACCCATTGCTGCACGCCAAGTGGTGTAGGTTCCCATCCATTTCCATTCCTCATCGAAATTCGGGATAGTGGTATCAAGTTGCCATCCAGCGGCAGGATTGCTTCCCACGACTGGCGATAAGGCCAGACGACCCATACGTAGCGCGAAGAGGATGTTTTGTAAAGTTTCGATCGCCTGTCCAACCCAGCTAATTTTTTGATTGTTACTACTCTTAAGGTCAATAAACAGTTCAGTTGTTAATTGTTCTGCGGTATCTTCTTCATTGCCATGATTAGCAGCCTGTTTAATCAGGTTAATCAAGTGGGTACGGAGATAAGGGAGTGCGATCGCTTCTGCAGAATCTACCACCGATTTCAATTCTTGAATCAGAACTTGATCCTGGTCAATCCGAGCTACTAACCTTAATTTCCAGGCTTGACGCGCACTTTGTGTTGCCCTCCAGAGTGGCAGTTCAAGGGGAGTGGCAATGGTGGATGTTAGTTTGAAGTCGTCTGGCCCTAATGAGAGCGCATTTTCGATCTCCTGGGTACGCCAGGTCGGGTAAGCATCGCGAAGTTTCTGAACTTGTACCAGGATGGAAAAAGTTTGTTCCCATTCGTCATCTAGCACAGCCACATTGATTGTAAGCAGTCCATAGATTTGCATCAAATAGAGGAATGGTGGTAATTCGAGGAACAGCTCTCGGAGTTGAGATTCAATGTTGTTTCCTGCTTTATATTTCGTGAAGAGGTCTTTGAGTTGGTCAAGGGCACCTGCTGGCAGCGCAAGATTGATAGCAGCTTCAAATTTCGGTAGGTTGCTACTGGGCAGATCTCGCAGGGTTTTGAGTAAGTTTTGAACCTGTAATTGCCGTTCATGCCATAGGCTGATGGCAGTACTGGATTTCAGTTCATCTTCTTGCACCAGGTCAGGATCGATCGCGGGTACTGGGATCTTTAAGATGGGATGAAGAACTGTGTCATCTTGTTGCCGCCAGGTGGCTCGCGCGTATGCTCGTCGCTTGATGAGTAATTCTGGGGGGATGATGTTGGCAGCAAAGGGGTCTCGTAGGAAATGGGTATCTGCCAGTCCGAAGATCCGCTCTAGATTTTCCTCAGTAATTTGATCGGGTGATAATAGCAATCCCTGCAGGGCTTCTGAGCCAATGCCCAGACGATTGGCTAGGGCAATGCGAGGAGCTGGCTCACCGATGAGTGCCCGACGTAGTTCTCTATCGGAAGTACCCAGGTAACGGAGTAGGGCATCATAGGCTTGTTGGCGATACTCAGCTTCGGAGGCAGTTAGCTCTTGTAGTCGATTCTGCCACTGTGGAGCCCGATTGAGGAGATATTTACGTAGTACATCTACACTAATTCGGATTTGATGGATGCTTTGTAATGCGATCCCTTTGTTTTGAGCATCCAAAAGTTCATTGAACCGCTGGCAAAAAATGTTAGTAAAATCAGTCGCAGAGGGTGAGGGTGCAATGCTGGAACTAACCTTAATCCGTTTGGCAGCAAATTCGAGCAGATCTCCAAGATAGGAGATCTGGCCAGTCACGTCGGCGGGATCGACGGGGGTGAAGGGGCGCGTCACATCGATGGTGACGGACTTTTCTGTAATGTTATTGAAATTATCTTTAGCACGAACGTTGATAGTGTATTTGCGAGTCTCCGTAACTATAACGTTGGCCTTTAGTACGCCGTTATCTAACGTAAATGAATTATTGTAGTCCTGGTTATCGAGGGACCATTTGACTTCTGATACCTGACGATTATCAGTTGCTGTAACTTCTAGAGGCACAGGTAGACTTAAACCACTGAGTACAATGGTTTCGTCAGGGAGGGGCCTTGAAATTGTCAATGCAGGTGGCTGATTATCTACATCTACCGTCACAGATGTTGCTTTCTCCAACTTCCCTAGCCCTGGTCGATACTGTGCAGTGGCAATAATCCGTAACTGACCGTCAGCATTGGCGCTTCCAGTTGGAACGGGTAAGGTGAGCGACCAAAATCTCTTGCCTGTGACTGGGTAACGTGGTGGGGAAGTGTTCTGAAATTGGATGAATATCTCAAGATCCTCAGTGATATCCTTTACTTCTGAGTCATCACCGAGAGGATCTGAAGATGTTTCAGTCCCATTAGCATTTCCCACAATAGTAATATTTGTCCCTACAATCTCCATATTAGGAGTTGGGGCAGTGATATTTATTTCGATGTCGTATAAGATTTCTCTTTCTGGAGGTGGAGCCAACGTTGCATTTGGGAGATCGAGTCTTTGATGTTCTCTGGGACGCAATGCATTAGTCGATGTGGGATTGTGCTTTAGAGGGGCTACGTTAGATGTTGCTATGAGGGTATTTGGAGGAGAAACAGAGTTGGCTTGGATTGTTGGATTGGTTTGGATAGGTGAACTGGGTCGGGTCGAGCGTGTTGCTTGGATGTTGGAAGAGACGACTTGGATAGAGGTCCAATGTTTTTCTAAATATTGGGCAGGAACTTGCCGTCCTGCACAGCGACAGATGACCGCATATTCAACGCGATCGCCCGCCCGAAATGCTGGAAAATTGGCACGAAAATATTGGATGCGGCGAAATGAATCACTTTGTAAGGGTTTAGCTGTTAAGGTTGCAGTTGAACCTTGATTGACTCGATAGTGTACCTCTAGGCGATTGCTGGCATCTAGAGGCTGGATGCCAACGGTGAGCGAAATGTCAGTCTCTGTAAAAATAGTTTCTTGGGGGGCAGGAGCATCGGCAGTGCCATACCACAGGGAAATACCGTCATGTTCAAAGCGCACAATCTGTCTCTCCAATTTTTGTGAAGTTATGAGAACAGAAGCCACAATTGTTTATCAATCTACAAAACTTGCTGTTCTCTATGTTCCAGCGATCTAAGATACTCCCACCAAATCAAAGATTATAGCGAGAGATGCAGGCTTGTCTGAGTTGATGTCAATGAGCTAACTAGGATTGCATCCAGAGTCGTCAGCAAACTCTAATCTGATTGTTGATGTTGGATCTTTCAATCTCAGGGCAAAACGCTCGTAAACTCGGAAGCAATAGTTACCATCTTTGTCTTGATTGGTGTACTCAGTTTTAGCGTCCATGCCTACAACTAAGTCCATTGTGTTGCCACCCAAAGATAAGAAAATACCGTTGAATCTGGGAATAGTTCCAGTGCCGTAATACTGCGGAACTTTACCATATGTGTGCATATCTTTTTGGTGGGCAGACATTGTTTCTTCGTTTGTTGGCATCCCATTGTTACTCCACATTTGTGTCACCAACGGTTTGATGCGATCGGCAGGAATGATCAGAGTAGTGGGCAAGGGTGCATAGGTGTCGGCGTAGGGTTGGAAGTTCAAGACGCACACATAGGGACCATAATGTGCCTGAGCCAGTCCTTCACCGCTTTGAAGACGAGAATAGGATTCAGATACAGCACCAAATGTGTTTTCTCCCCATCTTGGCGGTTTTTCATTGGGGTTTAGAACGGGAACTGTCACAATCTGGATAGTGGGATTAGAGCCTTCAGCCTCTGGAGCATTCACCAACCCTAAGCCACCAGAACCAGACTTGACGATCACTTTTCTGTCTCTGAATAGGGGATGCGGGTTCTTGCCTGAGATTGCATTCTGCCCCTGGAAGATGACAATATCTTGACCTTGGGCCAGAAGATTTGCCGATCTAGTGGCAAGGGTTATAGCAGTTCCCAGTTCTGCCTCCCGTTCTGCTTGCTGTACAGTTAATTTGAATTCAGTTACTAGTTCAATTAAAGGAGTAGTAGCAACTTCATCGATCATTAATTTTTGATCGCTTTGCCTGTCGGGGCTTATTCCACTACTGAGGACAACAGTATCTGAGGGGATGGTGAGTTGATTTGGGGAGGGAGGCACATAAATGGGGAGAAATTTAGTCGCGATTTTGGTGCGTTTGCATTCGTCGTGGACAGCCCGATCTATGCGGTTCCAGATTTCTTCATCCCAAGGGATTTGATTTCGATTCCGTAGGTTGATGTCCATTTTTTTATATTCATGATGTTATTCCTTATTATGGTGAATTATGTTGATATCATATTGAACTATGTTAATATTTTTAATACTCTTTTTGAATCGTCTGTTTCTAAAATCGTAACCTTTCAGGTGTGGTGGACCTCGTCCACCACAATTCTCATTTACTAAACACTAACCACCAAGCTTTTGAATGATTTCGTTGAGCAACTCCACGCGTCCTGAAGGTGCTTGACCACCCATACCAGAAGGCATATTCTGGAACCAGTTTCGCAATGTCGTTGCACTTTCGACAGTAAGCCCCGGTATCTTTCGCAGTTCTTCGGCACTCCTTTTACCGAGATACTCCCAGGCACTATGTTGACCACTACCCCAAATCATTCCTCCCCACTCCTGCAAATTCATACCCTCTGGTATCAATGCCTT
Source organism: Waterburya sp. (assembly GCA_051658085.1). Taxonomy (GTDB): domain Bacteria; phylum Cyanobacteriota; class Cyanobacteriia; order Cyanobacteriales; family Xenococcaceae; genus Waterburya. The sequence continues at coordinate 177,835 of JBOFLX010000087.1, read as the reverse complement.
AATATCGTCCAGCGTGGGATTCTCGATTATTCGGGTAATTTGCAAAGGAGGCTTCTTAAAATTGAAGACCTTCTTAAACCATCCTCCCACCTTCTTACTTAACCATCCTCCCACCACAGACAAAACTGCTCCCACTATCGTCAACACCTCTGCAAGATCACCTGTAATGTAACCACTTTTACTTCCAACAGGAGAACCAGAAACTTCCGCATCACTAGTGTATCCTTCGTATAAACTTCCTGGCTCAAGAATTACAGAAGATAAAGCGGTAGCAAAATCCAACTTTGAGCCAGATGAATTAGAATCTTTTTTCTGATTTCCAGAGTTGCTATTATTTGATATTCCACTATCAGCTTCCTCAGAAATTAAAATTTTTTCATACATTTCCGCAATTGCAAGTGCGCCTAACCTCGCTTTTTCTTTTTCACCTTCTTCTCCTGGAGGAAGAGGACTTACCGTACCATTTACCAACCACGATCCGTTTTCCCATGTAGCAGAACCCTCAAATAGCCATCCGTGTTCTGCTGCAATCGAATGAAGTTCTTTTTGTGTTTCCTTACCTGTGAATTCGTATTCAAAATAAGTTGTTAGTTGAGGAGTTTCACCTTCCATCCCAGACGGATCGTTCAAAGCAACAGGATTATTTGACACATATCTATAGAGATTTACTCCATCTCTCATTCCTAATGGATCGCAACTCACCCACCTCGCCAACCAAGGCGCATAATTCCTCGCCCCGTGATAATACAACCCACTCTCCTCATCCCGTTCTTTCCCCGTATACCGATACCGCTTCCTCGCAAAACTACCAAAACTCGTCTCCCCATAAGGCGTATATTCCTCGCGGTTAACCCAATTACCTACTTCATCCACCACCACATTACTACTACCCAAATGATCGCCCAAATGGTACTTCACCGCAGGAGTTGTATCGTCAGGGAATGGATTCCCCACTCGCACCAAAGCAATGCGAGATTGGTCATCCATAACGTGCAAAGTATTGTTCTCTCGTGTCCTATTTCCCTGCACTGTGCGGTGATACTCAAAAATGCCATCAATATAAACCGTAACTTCCACCTGTCCGCCCTGTTTGCGTACCAGCTTTTTCACCCGCATCCCTGTCGAATCATAGAGATAATAGGCATAAACAGAAGGTTCTGCCCCCTCGGTTTGGGTGCGGAAGACACGCATACGATCGCCATAATCCCACTCAAAATGACGGGAAGTATTTTCCTGCACCAGATTCCCATTGACATCGTAAAGATACTGATAATCCGTCTGCCCCACCGTCACCGTATCCAGCCGATTATTGCCAGCAACTAAGGTAAAATCGCGATTTCTCGCCCCACTATCGTTTATATGCTGCAACTGCACCATATTTCCCATCGGATCGTATTGATAGCGTTCTCTATAGCCACGAGTACGAGTTAAATCGGCGCAGCGAGGGCGATCGTCCCAAGGTGGAGATTCTGGAGGGCGATCGCATTCTCGTCCCGTCGCCGTCAGCAAACGGTAAATCGGATCATACTCAAACTGACGAATCAAAGCATTTCCCGATGCCAATAATTGAGCCAACTGAGGATCGCTCACTGGCAACGCTTCAGGGTTATTGAGAATACCGCTTTCAGAAGTCCAATCCTGAATATTCAATATATTGCCGACTAGATCGTATTGATAGGCAAAATCCTGTAAAGGAACACCCGTCGGTTGATAGGTCAAAGGATCGGGCTGCGCGTACTTTTCCGTACGCAGCCGTACCAATCGAAATGTTTGCGGATCGTAGGCATAGCGAGTCATCACGCCATTCCCGTAAGCGATTAAGACCCTTTGTCCCTTAGCATTGTAGGCAATGCGTTCCACATAGACTGCACTATCTAACTCCACCCGTTCTAATGCCCCCGCCCGATTATAAATAGGACGCAATACTTTGCGGTTTCCTTCAACATCTTGGGGATACTGCATGACTTTAGGACGATTGAGAGCATCGTAGGTCATGGAAGTCCGATAAATCGCACTATCGAGCAAGTTGTTAGCATGAGTTTCCAGCGTCTCTCCTGTTGGCGGTTGCCAGTCTACCCGAAATGCCTCTATCTGCCAGTTATTAGCTGTCGCCCCTGCAAATACGCTCAGAATTGGCTCGTCTTGGATGACCTGTCGCTGTTTCTCCAGCACATTTCCCTTAAAGTCATAGGCTGTAACTGTCATCCGCCCAGCTTCGTCGTAGTGCTGGTATAGCTTGCCTAACAAGTTAGCTGCCAAACGTTCGGCTGCTGATAAACCCGTTTCTGTACTATCGCCATAAAGCGATCGCTCTCGCAAAGTCAGAATTTGTCCGACACCATCTCGCGCCCACATCCGAATCAGGCGGTTCAGGTCATCATAGGCATTGAGAACTAATGCCCCTTTACTATCCCTCTGTTCGAGCGCATTTCCCACCGCATCCATTATTGTCCGCCGTACCCCTGCATCAATACTTTTTACCCGTAAGGGATGATTGGCCAGGTCATAGCTATAGGTAAACGCTACTCTTCCTAAAGCATCCGTTACCGTCAGGAGATTGCCCCGAATATCGTAAGTCGAGCGAGTAACATACCAATCGGTACTCGGATTGCTGCCATTGCGCTCCACTGCTTCAATAGTGCGACCGAGGGCATCAATCTCGATACTGGCAGGAGTAAAATGATGGGTCGTTGGGGCGCGATCTGTTAGCGGTTTGGGCGAACCATCTGGAAATTCCTCGGTAGGATGGTAACTCTGCGGTGCTAGATCGTTGGCATCGTAGGTATAAGCTTCCCAAGGAGTCGGCACGAATACATCGGGATTGGTTAAATCTGTGGGAATACCATAAATGACGCGCTGCTGCGAACCATCGGGATTAATTGTTAAAATGACTTGTCCACGCGGATCGTAGAACATTTCCACCTTCTGCCCAAACTGAGCATCTAGGGGAGCTATATAATCCCAACCCGTCGCGAAAAAAGGTTCGTATTTGGCAACAATCCGCCCCTTATTGTCGTAAATTTGCCAACCACTGACTACTACGTTGGGATTATTAGGCTCGAAATTAGTTCTTCCTGCAACCTCTCGTCGATCGCTGGTTTCATCTCCTTGCTCTATTGGCAAAATTGCCCCACCAAACACCGAATCGCCAAAACGCTCTTCTTCTCCCTGCACTCGCGTTTGCAGCAACCGTCCAAATCCGTCGGAATATTCAATAGTTTCAATGGTTTCATCCCGTTTCGGTAAGGGAATATCCGCTTCGGTGTCATGGTGAATGTGTTGAATCGTGCGCACGGAAATCGGTTGACTTCTTTGGGTAAAAGCCAGAAAATCATATTCCATTCGCATACTAGGACGCTGGCGATCGCCCTCTCCAGCTTTACCTTGCAGAAAAGTCGCACCGAGCAAACCCAAGGGCGTAAAGGTAAAGCGCGACTGATTGCCATTTGGCTCGGTTACTTGTCGGGGTTGCAACACCCGATAATCGTACTCTGCCGTCGTGATCAGACCAATGGGATCGGTGACGCGCTCTGGTAGCAAATCGAAGCGATCGTAATTAATCGTTACAGAGCGTCCCAAAGGATCGCGTTGCTCTAGTACCAATCCCCGTCCTTGCCCATTGTGAAAATCGTAGCGTCGTCTTTCTGTTGTAACGAAGTAACCGGTCTCATACTCGCCTCCAGAGTGATAGATATATCCCGCTAAGGTAGGAAGGCGATCGCGAAATTCTTCTGGATAATCAGCAGTCCACACAGGTGTCCCCGTTGGCTGCAAATAGGGAGGAATTTCTGGAGGATTCAAAACGGTATCCTCACTTCGATAGGCTTCTTCTAAATTTTCTGAAGTCATCACCAGACTCTCAGTTCGCGTCAAAGCCCCAAATTCGCCAATCTGCTGGAAAGGAAGTCCCTCAAAAGCATTGCCATCGTAATAGCTGAGGGTTTGAGCAATCACCTTCTGAGAAGCTGTACCTGCTTTTAGCATTTCCCAGAGTTCAAAGACTGAAGTACTGCCATCATTAAGGATTTCAGAAGCGGTACTACGAGCAACGCGATCGACAATATACTTCTGCTCGTCGTCTCTTACGGCATAAATGGTTTCGGCATAGGTAGCGAGATAGGGTTCGAGCGACGGAGCATTAACCCGAAAATCCCTTCCTCTAGGAACAGCAATACTCATTTGAGCCAATAACATTCCGTAGCGATCGTAATCTCCCATGAATCCAAATTGCGTCATGGGTTCTTCTCCTCTTTCCCATTGAGTAGTTCGCTGCGCCAGGGAGAACGAAAAGAAAATAGCTGGGCGATTATCCCCATCATCGGTAGGTGGAGATTCCTCTCGCACTCCTTGTAGCGATTCCGTTACCGTATAGGGGCGCGCTTGGCGTTCCGTCGCATCCAGTGCATATAACTCTGTCCGTAAAATGCTACCTCGCAAGGTTCTGAGGGCATCTCGCTTCTTTCGACGTGGCAAGCCTTTGAGGAAATCAGTCATCGATTGAGGACGGGAAAGCACCTGCAAATCGCCCGACCAATATTCATCGCTGAAATCCAATTCTTCCCAATCCCCAAACTCATCTCCTACTGGACCTTGATGAAACCATGTTCGGGTTTCTAAAGGTGGAGTGAACTTTGTAGCTTCAACTATTTCAAATAGTTGGTCAGAATGCAAACCTGACTGGTTAAATTCCTCAAAGATTTCTGTATCCCTTTGTTCGACTCGACCGAATCCGCGAAACTCTCTTTCTGCCCCATCCCAATACCCATGATGATAGCGATATTCCGTCGTCAGTTTGCCTTGAGAAATTTGGTCGATCGCTTCAACCTTGGCTACCACCTGCACGGGAAATGGTAAATGGGTTTTCCATCGGGTTTCGCGACGTTTCTCGTCTTCCAGATAAAATCGCACCGAAGGTGCATAATTCACAAGAGTTAGCGACCCCATGTGGTTGTCCATCCGATTCAACAAGTAGGGTTTGACTCCTCCCGTGAAATCAAGAAAGAACATATTGGGGCGATTCAACCCGTTAGCATCCGCACTCCACAGCACTCCCCGAATGCCAGTACCGAGCAAATCCACCAAACGAACGGAATCTAAATCGGATACGGGAGGAGTACCTTTAATCTCGATCGGGTCGCTCCAACTATTGCCACTTTGGTTGATCCAGAGAATAACCTTGCGATCGTCCACATAGACGATATCTGCCAAACCGTCCCCATCGACATCATCTACGAGGATGCGTCGCGGGTCGTAGCCGTAGCGGAATCGAGGATTGTTCCTCATAGAAATTCGCTGACCCCAATTGCCATAGCCAAGATTCGACCAGTACTCAACATTACCGTCATGAACGAGTAAAATATCCTGCAATCCATCCCCGCTCATGTCGCCCCACTTGACGCGAGGATCGGAGAAATTAAGATTAGGAAACTCTTTTAATGCCCGCCGTTCGACCCAACGAGTTTCTTTCCATCCCTGCTTAGGATCGTTAAAGAAACACTCCAAACGACTGCCAGAGCGAATTGCATCCGTCACTCCATCACCAGTAAGATCCACCAGTTTGACTTCTGGTTCTTCCAAACTAAAACTGGGAGCAAATTGATAGCGTTGAAGCGATCGCTTGTCCCACAATCCACCAAAACGCAATGGAAAATATCCCGACAGTCCTTCTCGGTTGACCAGGAGATCGATACGACCATCGCCATTGGCATCGATTAACTGCACGTTTGGATCTGCTAGTTGCAGTCCTGCGGGAGCATTTGACATCGAACGCGGGCGATCAAACTTACCATTGCCTAAGTTGCGCCAATAGCGCACCGTGCCGTTCATTTCTAAAATATCTGGCAGTCCATTCCCCAATAAATCGGCTAATTCATATTCTGGTCTGCCTAGCGATCCTGATGGTAAATCTGCTCCTGCGAGCGGGAAAAACTTGCGTCCTTGTGGAGCGAATTGAGTATAACCAAACTCTAAAGGAGGCAAATCTTGTGTAGCTTCATCGTCATGCCCTACTACTCGAACTTGACTAAGCAGCGAAACTCCATTAATTGGTAGCAATTGCTCTAGATTTGGCAGATCGTTTCGTTGATCGAGATAAATAAGATTATAAGTGCGAGTGAGAATTTCCCGCTCTGGCTGAGTCAACACCTCAATCTGCGTACAACGCCGTATCGTGCGGATTTCAAAGCCCGAGCGATATTCCGAAAAGGGATCGGGTCGTTCTTCGTAACTAAATTTCACTCGCACCAGAAATTGTGGATTAGCACTATCTCCATAATCTCCATAACGAATCTCGGCAAGATAAAGCCGATCCCATTGATGTCCTTCGGTTACTCGGACAGCATCTCGTTCGTACAGATACTCAATCCGATTGCCAAACAGATCGGTGGTGCGAGTTAATTTCCAAGCGAAAATCTGAGTGGGGTTAGTGGGATTGGCGATCGCTGCTGGATTGTTACTTGTTGCTTCAGGAGTTCCATACAGACTAACCAACCCATCTTTACTTCTAACTTCCCAGTAGTCATTGCCCAGATCGCGGTGATGAAGAATCCGAGCAAATAATCCTTCAGTCCGAGGCTGATAACGAGTTACGCTGGATTGTCGCTCTATCGGAACTAGATCTTCTGCCCCTGACAGGATAAAGATATCCTGTGAGTCATCATAACGGGGAATGCCTTCAGCAGTTTTACGCATCACGCCTGGAATACTTAAACCCCAGCCAAGTCCAAATTCTCCATTACCGCTTCCAGTGCTATATACCAGATTTAATTGAGGTTGAAAGCCTTGGCGACCAGGTGGCAGAGCGATCGGAATGGTAAAATTCCCAGTTCCAGTATATAAATCTGGCGCAAACTTCTCTCCAATCCCCTGCAAAGCCCCTCCACCTTTAGGTGCGGAGATGATCTGACTCGAAGTACCTGACTTGTTGCTCATGGACAGAACTCCTCCAAGCTAGGAAAGATATTTCTAATTTATTGGCTATTAAGCTTGGTAAGCATTTTATTTTCTATTAGCTTACAGTTAATTTCCCTTCGTTTAAACGCTGATGTAACAAAAATTTCAATTCCTTAAACTAGAAAAACTGCCTACAGTTGGCTCAAATAATACCTTACACGTCCCAATTGCTCCATTCCTATTCTTCCCCACAATAATCTCCATAATTCCCTTATCCCTAGTCTCAGAATTATAATACTCATCCCGATACAACAGCAGTCCTAAATCCATATCCTGTTCGATATCCCCAGAATCCTTAATGTCACTCATAAATGGACGTTTATTCGCCTGTTCCTCCACTCCCCGATTAATCTGCGCTAACGCCACAAACGGTACATCAAATTCCTTAGCAATATCCTTAAACGCCCCAGATAACTTACCCACAGCTTGCGCCCTATTTCCTGCTGCTCTATCTCCCAACTTCTGAATATAGTCCAATACCACTAATCCCAATTCTCCTTTCTCAGATTGAATTCGACGCAATACAGAACGAACTTTAGTCGGAGTTAATTGACTCGCAGGAGTATCATCAATAATAATTGACAATTCTGCTAATTTAGTTAAACCTTTAACCAAGTCATCATATTCATCCTCATAGATTTGATTATGGATTAACCGTTGAGAATCAATACCTGTGTGCATAGATAAAAATCTTTTAGTTAATTGTTCCTGAGACATCTCTGCGCTGAAGAAAACTACAGGTTTTTGTTGAGTTGTTGCAATGTAATTGGCTAGATAACAAGCCAACCAAGTTTTACCCATAGATGCTCTGGCTGCAATAATAATTAAATCTTGTTTGATTAATCCACCAATAAGAGAATCTAAATCAGCTAAACCAGTAGGATGAGCAGGAGATGAACCTCGTTCTATTTTATTAAAAACATTTGCCAAACAGTCGCTAATTGGTTTTGGTTTAAACTTGTCTTTTTTCTTAGTAGTCAAATTAAATATCTTTTCTTCTGAAGAGTCAAAGACTGTTTCTAATTCGATACTAGTGTCATAACCTAGTTCAACTATTTCATGACCTACTCGAACTAATTGACGACGCTGATATTTATCTAAAACTAACAAAGCATAGCGGTCTATATTTACTGCGGAAACTGTACGGTTTAATAACTGAGATAATTTAGTTGTACCTCCTACTTTATCTAATAGTTTCTGGTCGGCTAACCAAGTGGAAATAGTCATTAAATCTGTTTGCTTATCTTTATGATACAGTTTTAATGCAGCTTGGTATATTTGTTGATGAGCTTGAATACAGAAAGCTTCAGCCGTCAGAATATCGGCTACGATACCAATTGCTTTGGGGTCGAGTAAAATTCCCCCCAATATTGCTTCTTCTGCTTCAATGTTGCCTAAAAAAGTATTGCTTTCTGTCATCTTTTACTATTAAAAATCTCGCTCAATTTCTTTAATTTATCTGGACTAATTAATTTCTTATCAGAGTTATCTTTAGCTGTAATTACTTTTTCTTGAGGTCTAATACTGACTTCGGTTTTGCTTTCAGTATTGGGTTCTGCTTCCTCACAAATCATGGAAAGCAAACAAGCTTCTTGGCTTTTAACGTCATGATTATCGCGATACTGTTTAAATGCCTCGATAGATAATTTGACTCGTTCGGGGTCGCGATTAGCTATTTCTTGTTTTAATTTAGTGCTAACTTTAAGACCGATTTCTTTAATCGAGTTAATAAGTTCTGATTGGATATTTTGCTCGGCTTGTTTAGTTTGAGAAAAAGTTTTTTTATCTTTCACTCTTTCTTTAGAAGTAGCTTTATCTGAAGTATTTACAGATGATTGATTGTTAAAAGTAGCTTTTTTATCCCTAATTGTTGTTGGTGACGTAATAGTTGGCGAATCTACCGAATCAGAAGTCTTTTCCTTCTCAGTTTTTGCTTGTGATTTCGCCTCTTCTAAATTTACTTCAGAAGTTTGAGATGAACGTATTGGTATGATTTTGCTCGATGAATTGGGACTGATTAACTCTCTTAACTGCGTTCTTAATCTTTCATTCTCATCTCTGATTTCATAGATTTCAGCTACATGACCTCGCAGAATTTCATTCTGACGTTTTAATTGGCTAATTGCCTCTTCCAACTTACGAATTTTATCTTTAGCTACTTGATGTAAGGTTTTGAGGCTGTGGGGTCTATCTTGACCTTCTGGTTCTTCTAGAGAGTTTAAAGTAGTTTCTTTCTGCTGTTGTAGTTCGTGAATGTAAGCTTTGATATCATCCCACTTGTAGAGGTAGGATATCGAACAACCAGATACAGTAGCTATATTCTTAAAAGTAAGAGGTTTCTTTTGTTTGAGAAGCTCTTGAATTGCTTTTAATACCTGTTCTTTTTTTTGTTCCTTTCTTTTCGCTTGAGTGCGACGGAGAACTTCAGCTTGTTTATCTCGATTAACCATTAGCTAACCTCCTTAATTCGGGTAGCCATTTATCCATAGCTGTCATTGTTGCTTTGGCTTCTTCAGAGGCTAATTCTGCACCAGCTTTTTCTGCTTCAGTTAATCTTTGTTGTTCTCCCTGATACTGGCGTTCATAAAGGGGTAATTTACCCGTACTGGGACAGAAACTAGAACAGCCATAGCATTTAGGGAAAAGGTTGATAGGACAGGGGGTTTTAGGATCAAGAGTACAGTGTCCATAGACTACTAAACGGGGAGCGATTTCTAAATCTAATTCGTGTGCTTGGGGGTTTTTGAGTAAGCTTTCTGGTAGAGATTGCCAGGGTAGAAACTTGTTTTCAGGATTCATTAAAAGTTTCTGGAATGGTAAATCTACCTCTGCTATTTGTTCTCTAGTGGGTGGTGCATAGTGTTGAAAGGTGGTGTTACTGCTTTTGTGGTCAGCATATAGTTGGGCTGCTTCTATGCCATATTTGGTGCGAACTTCTTGTAAGCGACTGTGACGGGTAATTTTTCCAGTGAAATGTGGTTTTTGTCCGTTAGCATCACGGATATTTTCTCGTTTTATTAACATCCGAATTATACGAACCATTGGATTGTTTCCAGCAGTTGTTTCTGGTGGTTTGGGTAAAGGTTTGATATTCTCAAAAGCAGGATAGGATTGTTGTTTAATACTCCGAAAATGACAAAACAAAAAAGCGTAATCTGACCCTAAATTTTGCCTTATCCATTGCTGTTGCTGCTCGATTACTTGACGGATTTCACGACTAGCAAATATTCTGTGCCATCGAGATGTTTTGTTTTGATAAAATCTGATATACCATTTACCATTCGCTTCTACTAAACAATCAAGACTCATCTGACAGATATCATAAGGACGAGCAGCCGTATATTCTTGGATTAAATAGTAATTGGCAATCGGAAGAGGAATTTTAGACAGATGTTGTTTGATAGCTTTTCGAGTTATTTCATCTAACCAATCGGGATTGTCGTAGCTAACTTTAGGAATATCGCGAAGACGAACTAAATTAGCTGCATCTAAGCCCAACCATTTAAAGAAATTTTTGAGGATATACAGTTTTTCTCGAATTGTTCTATTAGAGTTGACTTTGTAAGTATCTAAAAAATTTAATATTAATTGTCGGTTAATTTTACTAGCTTCTTTTATTTGATACTGGTGTAATATTGAATCAAATTGACGTAAGGTTACTAAATTATTCTGAGGTATAGTAACGGAAGTATATATTCCCGATTTTAGTAAAAAATGTAAATATCTTTTAACTTGTTCTCGATACCATGAAATTTTAATTGAACTAAAGTTAAGTTTTTTAGCTTGTGGCTTGTTAATAAAATACCGAAAGTCCCAAATATTATCTTCAAAACAGAAAGGTAATAATCGCTCTTGATTTTGATTACCAACCCAACTACTATTACTTTTAGAATAGGGATTAAAGTTTATTCCGCAAAAATAACACCGACAATTACTATCACGATTACTTTTTTCTCGACTGAATGTTTCATAAATCCAGCCTTTCTGTCCGTCATGTCCAAGTTGAGTACAGAGAGGATTGGGACAGATTAAATCGGGACGATAACCATGAATCTGTGGTGCAACTTGACAACTAAGAGTAATAGTTTTTCTACAAGATTGACATCTGAGTTTTACATTATGAAGACCTTGACAATAGAAAAATTTAGCTAGTTTTCCTCGTTCGCATTCAAAGCAAATAAATTCATTACTATATTCTTTTTCCCAATCTACTTGTAACTTGCCAAAAAGAGTTTCATGAATTGAAACGACTGGATATTTTCTTAGTTGACAGGTAAGAGATGTGGTCTTATTACAAGCATGACAACCTAATATAAGTTTGCAGGCTGCACCTTGACTATACCCAAATTTATTAAGATAACCTCGATTGCATTGGGGACAAGTAAATTCATTACTATATTCTTTCTCCCAATCTACTTCTAACTTTCCTTTAAGAGTAGAATGAACTGAAATTCGCGGATGTTCGGGATTTTTGTTACAAGTCAGGTTGGTAATTTGATGGCATTCATCACATTTGAGAGTAAGTTTACATAGTGAATTATCATTATGGGCAAACTTATTTAAAGTTCCTCGATTACATTTGGGACAAATAAAGTCATTTTCATATTCCTTTTTCCAATTTACTTCTAATCTTTCTTGAAGAGTAGGATGAGATGATAGTGCTGGATATTCCGATATTAAACAGCTTAAAGCTATAGTTTGGTTACAGGAATGACATCTTATTCTAAGTTTATGGCTTGACTTTTTATGAGATATAAAATTTTCAATCTTACCTCGATTACATTTAGGACAAATGAATTCCTTGTGATACTCTTGTTTCCAATTAACTCTTAATGGTTCGTTGAGAGTTGAGTGAAATGATATAGGTGAATTCTTTACTAAAGAACAACTTAAAGATATACTTTTCTTGCAGGTATCGCATCTCAATCGAATTTTACAGGTAACGGTTTCAGTGTAAAAAGAATTATTTAATCTTCCTTGATTACATTGAGGACATATAAATTCACTATCATATTCTCGTTTCCAATTGACTTCTAAGGTATCTGTAAGGGTTTGATGAACAGAAATTGGTGAATATTTGGAGTTAGACATTTTATTTTTTTCTCTTAATATTTTTTAGTTTTGCTAATCCTTGTAGTCTATTCTTTAGTAATTTCAATATCCTTTCTATTTCCGTGACTCTTCTCTCTTGTTTTTGAGCTTGAGCTTGTTGTAAATCTTCTTGTAGATGTTGGCAATCAGCTTCTAATCTTGGTTTATCTTCTTCAGTGACTCGATGATGGTCACAACTCAAACAAGCGTAACGATACTGACAATCTCCTAACATTGTGGGTCGATGACATTCACCAAGGGGAGTACTAACTTTTAGTAGCTCGGCTAATTTTTCATATCTACGTTTTCTCGGTTTAAAACTTGTTACTCGACCATACATATCCACATAGCCTTTAGTATCAGCTTCTTTCTCCAACCTCTCTAAAGAACGCTGACGATAGTGTGGCAACATATCTAAAGAACCATGACCCAAAACCGCAGCAATATATTCATCTTCTGCTTCGCAATAAGCCATGATGCTAGCTTTAGTACGACGAAACATATGGCTGGTAAGCTTAAATCTATTGCCATGTTTGTCTTTCAAATCGGCTACTTCACTGAAGTTTTTTAACCAACCATTAATTCTCTGTCTGGTAATAGTTTTAAATTGATATACTGGTGAAGTTTTAAATTTCTCTATCAGAGAAGCCCCATTTTTATTTGATAGATATGTCGTGCAAAAAAGTTTATCAAAATCTGAGTTGTCGCCAAATGTAGTAAAGATAAATCTTTGTTGTTCTCGAATTAAGTCCGCTACTAAAGGGTGTATTTGATAATATCGCCAATGTTTACGCTTTTCTATCCAACCTAACAAGAACCACTGTTCGCCTTCATTTTTTAGGCATTGACGTGGCATTTTAATAATTTCTCCAATACGACAACCCAGCACTAATTGCAAACGAAATAATCTTTCTAAAGGTGCTGGTAAGAGATCGAATTTTTCATATATTTGATATAAAACTTCTTCAGGAATGACCTCGATTTTAGGAGTAGTTGTTTTATTGCGCTTAGGAGTAAAAGAAATATCAAGCCATTGTTCTTCTTTCCAAAGATTGATGGCATAGGTGATGGTATTTTTACGACTTACACTGCTACTTTGGGCAATAAATTGATTGAGCAAAGATTCTGTGATTAATTTTGGGTCAACGCATCCTTGAGTAAATAAAAATTTATCTAAAAGCTTGAAATCACAGACACGATGAGTAATTCTTCCCATGGAAAATCTCTGTCTGGCTGTAGCTCTAATTGTTAGTTTGGATAAAAATTGTAACCAAGGTAAGGAAAAATTATTTAAGTGAAGATTGTAGCGTCCATTAATCCGACATTCTTCTTCGTTGTAACCCAATTCTATTAATGACCAAACATCTCGATTCATTAAAGGATCATTAATCCATTCCCGACCTAATTCAGAGTTAGCTACCCTTTCTTGTAACGTTTCAACTGCTAACATTCTATTCTTCTTCTTCCTTTGTTAGATAAGTATCCAGACTCATTTCATCAAGGACGTGAGAGTAAATATCTTTGGTGGTGGCGATAGATTTATGTCCCAATAACTGCTGTACGTATTGGTCTAAATAGCCAGCTTGCAGCATCCTGGTAGCAAAAGTATGTCTGAATAGATGGGGATGGGCTTCAATACCCGTTCTATCTCTTAACTGGTAAAACAAATCATTTAGCCTGGCACTGCTCATAGGTTTTCCTGTATATTTGCCATCTAAATTGACAAACAATATTCCATGTTGGGCTTTTTCTGCTTCTGGCGGATATTCTTCTAATAGATAAGCGTGGAAAGTTTCTTGTATTTCTTGACGGTTATGTAAAACGGGTATTTCGCGCTCTGTTCCTTTAGCTTTTGCACCATTGGGATTGTCATCGCGCCGAACAATTCTGATTCGTCCCTTAACATCAAAGTCTTGTACGTCTACCAAATGCAGTCCCAGAAGTTCCCCTCGCCTAACTCCTGTTTCTTTTAGGAGCATTACTATTAATCTGTCGCGATAGGTGTAACAAGCATCGGCTAACTTGGCTACTTGTTCGTCCGTCAGGCAACCAGGAAAGATTTTCGGTTCTTTGACTTTAATCCGCTTTCGTCTTTCGGGACTGCTTTTGACAATACCCCTTAAGAAACCACCTCGCTTTCCCCAGCCATGAGCTAGTTTAGTAAATTTCTTTTCATCAATTCTACCTTCTACAGCGTGGAATTCATACATTCCCTGAATGGCTGTGACTGCTTGATTAACAGTGCGTGGACTGCGTTTAGATACTACTTCTCTAACTTCTTCTGAGATGACTTCTACTTCTCCCCCCAGAAGATACCAGTTAACAAAATTGGCTAATTCATTTAAGCCAACGTCCTGCCAGTCAAGGGATTTGTACTCTAGCCAGTGCCAAAAATCTACTAAGCGACAGGCATAAGTATTAACTGTATTTGCTGCTAGTTGTCGCTTACGGCAGTAGTTTAAGTACCTTTGGATAGGTTCGATGGGTAAACAAGTTTCAATGCCGAACACGCAGCAGAATTTCTCCTCAGTTTGAGGGTCAATTGCTCTTTCTATACTTATCACTTTTACTTTGTGGAAAATTTTGATAGATTTACTCTACCACGAAAATCGTGCAGTTGTTGTTGTTTTTTCTATATTAAGTAATATGATATTGTTGTTGTTATAAGCAGCCTGTCATTTAGATTTACATCGAGGCAGATATAGCAGCGTTAGTGAGGGTCAGTTGTCGTTGTGGTAAATATTAATCGGTAAAAATCGCTTCAAAAATAGAGCGTTTAACTCGGAATTTAATCTGTAATAACTGTTGATAAATCATCTATTTTTCCTTGTCACCTGATAAATGATTGTGTTTAACTGGAGGGCGTTATCATGACTATAACTTGGCTATGACTCGCAACGGTTGGATAATTCTTTGTTTGGCGTATATTGTCGGTTTATTGTCCACTAATTTAGTTACTTTTCCGAGTTCGGGGTTGACAAAAGAGCAATTATTAATAGTCTTTTTAGGTATAAGTGGGATAACTGTTGTTAGCGCGATTATCGCTCTACATAAATTTGGCAAAATTAATTATAGATTGTGGATAGTTGCAGCTATAGTTGCAATCTTGGCAGTAGTTTATTTTCAGTTACGCATACCTCAACCTCGTAGTAACGATATTAGTTATCAAGTCACTGCTTCAGATAGTAAGGTGATTACAGTTACAGGTAGGGTTTTAACTGAACCACGCTTAAACGAGAGTCAAAGGCTGAAATTTTGGCTGGCAGCGAAAGAGGTTAGTAAGGGAAAACAAGTATCAGGAAAGCTATACGTTACTGTACCGTTATTACAGGGAACAGGGATTTATCCTGGGCAAGATCTCCAAATTCAAGGAATTTTATATTTACCCCAGGCTGCTAGTAATCCTGGTGGCTTTGATTTTAAATCTTATCTTGCTCGTCAGGGGATCTTTGCAGGTATACGAGGAATAGAAGTAACATTTGATGGACACCCTGAACCTGCTTGGGGATGGTGGAAGTTGCGACGGCGAATTGTCAGAAGTCAATTACAGGGTTTAG
Source organism: Waterburya sp. (assembly GCA_051658085.1). Classification (GTDB taxonomy): domain Bacteria; phylum Cyanobacteriota; class Cyanobacteriia; order Cyanobacteriales; family Xenococcaceae; genus Waterburya. The sequence continues at coordinate 162,236 of JBOFLX010000087.1, read as the reverse complement.
GTAGTCCTGTCGGACAGTTGGTTAGTTCGATGGTGTTGGGACAAAAAGCGGTAGATTTAACGAGTGATATTCGCGATCGCTTTATTGAGGCTGGCTTGGCTCATGTACTTGCTGCTTCTGGGTTTCAAGTATCTTTACTGATAGGATTGGTTTTGAAATTGACTAATAATCTATCAACGCAACCGCGCTTATTTATCGGTATCGGTACTTTATTGGTTTATTTGAGTTTAACGGGGATTCAAGCTTCGATTTTGCGAGCTTTTTTAATGGGTGTGGCAGTCTTGATTGCCTTGGCAATGGATACTAAAGTTAAGCCTTTGGGTTCACTACTATTGGCTGCCACAATAATTTTACTGTTTAATCCCTTGTTGATTGGCGATCTGGGTTTTCAACTCAGTTTTTTAGCGACTTTAGGCTTAATTGTTACTCTGCCTGGATTAGAAGCGAGATTAGATTGGCTGCCTCCGACGATTACAACTTTAATTGCAGTCCCTTTAGCAGCCTCCATTTGGGTTTTGCCCTTACTAGGATATGTATTTAATGCCGTTGCCACCTACAGCCTTGTAGTAAATATTCTTTGCACACCTTTAATTACAATTATTAGCCTGGGAGGAATGCTGAGTGCGATCGCTGCTATTTTTAGTCCAATTTTAGGTAGTGCGATCGCTTGGCTCTTATTTTATCCCACACTATTATTGCTTGCCGTCACTAATTTTTTTACTAATTTACCAGGTAGTTCTTGGGCAATTGGACAAATTTCTCTGGGTGTCCTGTTAACTATTTACAGTTTATTAATTTTGGTATGGTTAAACTCATGGTGGCGTAAACATTGGGGACTAGTTTTAGCCTTTACTTTGACACTCATTATTATCCCCATAGGCTACAATCACTTTCGCTTAACTCAAATTACTGTCTTAGCAGCACAACCAGAACCAGTTGTAGTTATTCAAGATCAGGGTAAAACAATTTTAATCAATAGTGGTCAAGCTCAAACTGTTAGGTACAATGTCTTACCGTTTTTAACCCAACAGGGTATTAATCATCTTGATTACGCTATAAATTTTAGTCCTGAAGCCAATTCCCAGTCCGACTGGTTCCAAATAAGCGATCGCTTGTCAATAAAGCATTTCCTTTTTCATCCCAATTCCCAAAATCCCTTTGCTTCCAATAACAACAAAATAGCAATTCAAAGTTTTAATCAGGACATTACCACTAAATCCCTGAAGATATCCTTTAATAATCAGTTGTCAGCATTGCAATTAGAAACCACTGCTGCAACTTGGCTGATCTTAGATCAAATTAAACACCAGTCTACAGAAATTGAAGAATATATTGAACAAAGCAACTTAGATCAAAAATCTATTATTTTACTTGGTTCAAAAGTACCAGCCACTTGGTTAAACTCAGCTGAGGTGATTATTGCCTCTAATTCACCCCCAGTAGTCACCCGACGCAATCTAACCAACACCAAATATTACAACTTACAACAAGCTGGAGCAATTACCTGGACACCTCAAGCTGGCTTCCAAACAACCCCAACAGAACTTACTCGCAATAATAATTACTGATTACTGATATCATCCCTTCTAATTCATCCCTCATCGTTTCCAATAGCTGGTCATTGATCGCTGATCGCTGTAAAATAACCCTGTAGGTTCTTGTTCATCTGGAGAGGTGGCAGAGCGGTTGAATGCGGTAGTCTCGAAAACTATTTTAGGGTAATACCTAACGGGGGTTCGAATCCCCCCCTCTCCGTAACTGCAATGGTTTTAGCTGTTGTTAGTTGTTTAAGATAATTAAAATAATTAAATTCTTCTTAATTGTAAAAAACCTACCCTTGTGAGGCTGTTAATACCCCCTCTAAGTAAACATTTCATCAAAACCTAACTGCACAAGAATTGCTTGGCATATTTCAGACCAATATTTAGGTTCAATTTCTCCAAGCTTATCGTTAATTCTCTGAATTGATACTGATCGAATATGCGACAAATCCAACCCCCTTTCTTTGTCCAAACCATTTTTGGATGTCGGTTTAACATTAACAACAAAAGGATAATTTTTTACTTTTAGAAAGGGAGCAATAATTGTTTTTTTTGAATGGCGATTACCTAAATCGTTTTGGATAACCAAACAAGGACGAGTTTTAGCTACTTCATCTCCTACAGTTGGATCAAGATTAACCCAGACAATATCGCCACGCCTAATCTTCATCCGTGTCCTCGCCAATTCCATCACCTACTGTTACATCCCAAAGCTTAATTTCAGCAATCTCATCTTCATCTTGACTTTGTTCGATGTACGCTGCTTCTAATTCTTTTAAGGCTTGTTGCTTTTTTAAGTTTCTAAAAACCTCATTGATTAATTGGCTTCTATTGTTGGTTTGAGAATCAATGAAAGCTAAAACTTCTTCTTCTAAGGTAATGCTAATTTTTTGTGTCATTAACCAAAACTACTAAGTTATACTGCTTAATAGTAGCATAATATTATATTTCCCGTCGCATTCTTTCAACCAAATCCTTTTCAGTCTTAGTTTTTAGTTCTTAGTTTTCAACGAACTTTTTTCTTCAGATTATAAAAGTAATTAGTTTACTGTCATACCTTGATTCAGCAACTCCTCATTTTTGTTTAACTTGTCACCAATGGCAGTAGTTATAGCTAAGTCATAACAAGTAAATTAGATGATTAACAGCTTATTGACTATCAAATATTTTTTGGTTAGTGAAATATGGTAATTGTTTGATATCGTAATTTCGAGGAAAGTTTTTATAAATGAAGTAGCAGAGATAAGGTGTAGATAAAGCTATAAATAAAATATCTAATTTCCAATTATCAAGAAATTGTTGTTGATATTCAGCGACAGTAATTTTTAGGTCAGGCTCAATACCTGAGTAAAATTGATGATATATGTTTCTGACAGTTACTATGAAATTATAGAAAAAGTGACAAAGAATAGAAGTAGCTAATTGCTTGGTTTTCAAATATAAAATAGTATAAATAACTCCAGTAATAAACAAAGGAATGACATCATAACGAAAGTGAATTATTGCAAAAGCGATCGCCGAAATAAGTAAACCTTTGATTATACTTTTTTGAATAGCTAATTTTTGGAAAATAATCCCTCTAAATAATAATTCTTCAATCAAAGGTGCGAACAATAGCGCACCTATTGCAAAGCCTATCCAACCCACAGGACTAGTCGCATGTTTCTGATTAAGTTCATATTCAACATATTTAGGCACAATAAATGATAAACCATATAAGATAATAGAATTCATTCCTCCAGCAAATAAATATTCAGCTATTGTTAATCCAATAGGTAATTTAAAATCTATTCTTTTAAAAGAACCAAAAATAAATTTATAGTTGATATTTGCTCTTTTAAATTCTCTAATTATGTACCAAGCCCAAATTATAGATATCAAAGTATTAAATATTGCAGAAAAGTTTTCATTTTTTGAAATATATTCTTCAAAGCCTTTTACTCCTGCAAGACATATTGCAACCAAAATTACAAGTGGTGTAAAGGCTATAGAAATAGCAAATAGACTTATAAAAATAGATGAAATACTAAAGTTTAATAATGGTTTTCGATCTATTTCTAAATCATTCGACAAGTTACGATTTTTTAATAAAAATAAAATTGATAACCCAAAAATGTTTAGGATACTGTAGATATAAAAGTGATTTTTATAACCCTTGTATTGTGCATAATCATCTGCAAGTTCACAACACAATCCATAACCATATAAAAGTACCATAAAAGCAAACAAAACATTTAAAAAAGATATGGCTTCTGGTAAACTTTCTAACCACTTTTCAAGCCAACTGAATATTAATATTGGTGAAAACTCTAAAATAATTACTTGAATAAATTTCTTTCTAATTTCTTTAATACTTATTTGCGAATCTGACATAAATATATTTAATCACCTTAATTGTGCTTATATTGCTATACTTTGTGAAACAAAAAATAATTGTACTTCATACATATTCAAAAATATATAAAGATTGAAAATCGCTAAATATAACTATCCATAAAAAAAGAACGGGTTGATTGAATTCCCGTCCTTGAATTAAATATTTTATTAATCAGCTAATAGCTTGAATTAAAATTATTTTTGGCATTGGTAAATAGAAGTATGATTTTAAAATTTAGCTGTCAGCTAGTTAAATTAAAAGAGCTAATAGCTAATAGCTGATAGCTGATAGCTGATAGCTACGAACCGAAATACTTTGTAAGTCATACATTCAATTACCAACGTCTTATTTCTTAGTCAAATTAGTTAATACTTGATTAGAACGCTGTACAAAAGCTTTCATACCATCAGCATCAAAGGCTTTTTGAGACATTAACGCCAGATCATAGATATGATTGCACATCAAGTTAACCATCGAGTTAGAATCATCACCGCCTTGAATAATGGTAGTTTTACTTAAATCTAAGAGATTTTGAATCAAGGGATGAGCGGTATTAATCATCAAAATATGATCTTCGGGGAATCCCATCGCTTTTTCTTGCATTAAAGCTGCCATTTCCTGCATTCTCCGCATTGCTTCGGGTAATAAAACCATTGCAGGGGGAATTCCTTGAGGATCATCGGATTTAATTGCTTGAGTTTTGATGTTGACTCTGGGTTTATTTAGTGCCTTTTCAAATAACTCTTTGATTGATTCATTGCGAGTTTTATTAGTAGCAGGATCGACAATTTCTTGGGCTTTGTCTTCTTCTACTAAAGTTTGATCTAGTTCAGAATCAACACGGGCAAATTTAACCTCAGAGTATTCTCTTTCAAGGAAGGGAATAAAGTAGTTGGTATCAATAAAAGAGTCGAGAAACAGAACTTCTAAACCTTGATTCTTGTAGAGTTCTACATAGGAATTTTGAGTATTAGGATCGCTACAATAGAAGACACGATTTTCTTGTTTTTCTTTGTTGCGTTCTAAATACTCTTTGAGAGTAGTATAAGGTTCAGTTGAGGAGTTGGTATTATCTTTATTTTCCGAAACATCTGACCAAGCATCATCACCAGCAGATTGAATTTCTACTTTAGGTGTGTCTTCAGCTTTAGCTGTTTCTGGTTGATAGGTAGTGCGATAAATAATTAAATCTTCTACCTGTTTTTTAAATTTCTCGTCTCTAATAGCACCATATTTAACAAATGTGCCAACATCAGACCAACAACTAATATATTTACTGCGATCTTCATCATAAAGAGACTTCAGACGATTACCAATTTTCTTAGAAATAAAATCAGCAATACGGCGAACAGTGCGATCATTTGTTAAAGCACTACGAGAAACATTAAGAGGAATATCAGGACTGTCAATTACTCCCTGTAAAGGCATTAAAAATTCAGGAATAACCTCTTCACAATGTTTGCTGACAAATACCTGATTACAGAAAAGTTGAATTTGCCCTTTAGAAAAATCTACGTCGGGTTTGAGTTTGGGGAAATAAAGGATGCCGTTGAGCAAGAAAGGATAATCAGTATTAAGATGCACCCATAAAAGAGGATCTTCTTGAAAGGGATATAAATAACGATAAAATTCTAAATAATCTTCATCGGTTAATTCTTGGGGAGATTTTTTCCAGAGTGCTTCCTGTTTGTTGATCTGTTCATTATCGAGAACAATCTTGACAGGGATAAAGTCACAGTAGGTTTTAATTAACTGTCTAACACGCTGGGGTTCAGCATACTCTACTTCGTCATCTTGGAGAGTAAGAGTAATAGTAGTCCCAACGGTAGTGCGATCGCTCTCGGTTAATTCAAATTCTGGTGAACCATCACAAGACCAATGTACCGCAGTTGCCCCTTCTTTATATGAAAGAGTATCAATTTCTACTTTCGCTGCCACCATAAAAGCAGAATAGAAACCCAAACCAAAATGACCAATCAGATCGTTAGCATTTTTCTCGTATTTTTTAATAAAGTCTTCCGCGCTTGAAAAAGCAACTTGATTAATATATTTTTTAATTTCATCTGCCGTCATCCCAATACCATTATCGGAAACGGAGATAGTTTTGTTAGTTTTATCTAGAGCGATCGTTATTTTAGGTTCAGCGATTTCTCCCTGCATTTCTCCTGCTAAAGATGCCATTTTTAACTTGGAAATAGCATCAACAGAGTTAGAAATTAATTCCCTCAAGAATATCTCGTGATCTGTGTAGAGAGATTTTTTGATGATGGGAAAGATATTCTCGGTATGGATGGTAATGTTGCCTTTTTCCAGTACAGCCATATTCTTTTAATTACAATATCAATCGTGGATTTTTGTTATCAATATTGTCTGATCGCTTCAGCTAAAATGTTCTAGGATATCCCACCCGTAATCATGCGGATTACCCTACCTGGGGAATCAAGTAGCAAGTAGCAGATAGCAAGTAGCAAAAAAGGTAATGAGTAATGAGTAATGAGTAATTATTAATCACTAGTCCCTAGTTCCTAATCACCAATCCCCAATTAATACTTATGTTTGCATCTTTATTGTTAAGCTCGACAATTTCTTTAACACCATCAGCCAATGCTGATACCACGTTTTTACAACTTCAAAATCAACTAGAAAGTAATGGTTTTCAGGTAAATATTGCACTACCACCAGATTTTAATTTACCTAGTCAGAAACCTGATTTGCAAAGAAGTAGAGTCAGAAAACCTTATGGTGTATTTAATGCTGCGAGTAAATCGATTTGGATTAATCCTATTGTCTTTGATTTAGGTATTAGTAATGGGGTTTTAATTCATGAAACGGTTCATGCTGCTCAATTTTGTGCTGGTAGGGGTAAATTACAAACTCTTGGCTTAAAAATTGAACCGATTCAACAAGCACGACCTTTTTATTATCGCTACCTTGATACCCACAGTCAGGAAATTGAAAAAGAAGCCTATGCAGTACAAACTCAACCTAATAGTTTGCAGTTGGCTATGTCTTTGTTGAAACAGTATTGTTAAATTTGCGATGCCTATGCCTACGGCAGCTACGCAACGGCTACGCGCAGCGTAATCGCGGACTATTTCAGCAGGAATAAAAATTAAAAACTCATAGCTGTTGGTCATACTTGTTATACTTGTTATACAATCAGACCAAGGATTCAAGGATATAAAAAATGAGTTCTAATACAATTGCCGTTCGACTTCAAGAAGAGCTAAATCAAAGGCTTACTTCTCTTGCTCTACGGACAGGACGGTCAAAAAGCTTCTATGTAAAACAAGCACTTCTTCGTTATCTTGAAGATATGGAAGATATTTATCTTGCTGTTGATCGCATAGAGAATCCTGGAGAACGAGTATCTATGGAAGATGCTAAAAGGATTCTCGATGTGGAAGATTGAGTGGGATAGTAAAGCTCTTAAAGAAGCTAAAAAACTTGATAAAGCTGCTCGTAAAAAGATTGTTGAGTATTTGGAAAACTGGGTGTTAGCAAGCCAAGATCCTTATCAATTTGGTAAACCATTACAAGGGGATAAGGCAGGAATTTGGCGTTATAGAGTCGCCGACTATCGAATTCTCTGCCAAATAGAAAATGAAGCTTTGATAGTGTTGGTTATCGCTGTTGGTCATAGAAAAAATATCTACTAATATCAATATTTTGTTGCTTTTAATAGTTCTTAAATTGTTCTATCAGGGAACAATAAAAAAGATGACTAAAACAAAATTAAAGTATGCAAAATTATATAACCTATAAATAATCATGCAAATTGCTACAACTGCAAGAACTAGACAAATCCAAGCAATTCTCAATCAACGTCTTCCTCTCAGAGAAAAAATTGCCAGCCTTGAAGGGAATTTGCGATCGCTTTCTCGTTTCTTAGAAACTCTATCTACAAATCGCAATCACCTAATCTCTCAAATTACTGATCCAGAAGCACAAAACAATTTACAGCAACTAAATTTTCACCAACTACAAACCCAAATTCAATCCCAGTTAAGTAGCTTAGATTTACTTAAAAATCGCTTTAATCGAGACACTATCAATATTGGAGTTATTGGACGTGCTGGACAAGGAAAAAGTCGTTTATTGCAAAGTTTGACGGGATTATCTAGTAACGAAATACCTACTGGCGATCGCGGACACTGTACTGGAGTTCGTAGTACGATTCAACATCAGTCTGGAATAGATACCTACGGGGAGATTACTTTTCATACAGAACATTCTTTTCTCCATGAAATTATCGCTCTCTATTACGAAGATTTAGGTTTAGGTCAAGTACCCTATAATTTAGATGAGTTTGCTCGCAACCCTCTACCATCTATTCCCAGTCATTTGGCTAATACGGCAGTAGCAGAAGGTAAATATGAGTATTTACAAAGATATCATCATTATTTACCCCAATACCGTCATCTCTTAGGAAAATTAGCCTCAATTAAGATTAATAAAGAAGAAATCAGAGAGTATGTGGCTCAAGATAACCTTGCAGGTGAACGAGTTTATCACAATTATTTAGCCGTCAAAGAAGCCAAAATCTTTTGTCCTTTTCCCCATCCCGATGTGGGACAAATTGCTTTAATTGATATGCCAGGATTGGGAGATACGGGGGTAGGAGATGATAAGAGGTTAATCGAAATCCTGTCCCAAGATGTAGATTTAGTCTTAATGGTACGCCTTCCCAGACGACCGAGAGATTACTGGGGTGATGTAGACTTGCAGCTATACGATACAGCGAGTAAAGCCTTAACTGCTTTGCCTTTTAAGCAGTGGTCATTTTTGATTCTCAATCATACTGGAGTTGATTCTCCTATTGGTGACAATTCAATTTACTGTCAGGATTTAGAACGCGATCGCGAGAAAAAAGGGTTATATTTTGCTGAGTGTATCACGGCTAATTGTGCCGAACCTTCAGCAGTTAATCAAAAGTTACTTGACCCTGTTTTAAATTATTTAGTCAATAACATTACCGAACTTGATCGCCAGTATATATCTTCCTGTCAGGAAAATTTAGCTCAATTACAACAGGAAGTAGCAGCAGAATTAAACCTAGCTAGTCAGGTATTTCAAGGTTTTGCTCAAAATAGTAATTATTTTCCTTTGTTTAGCGACCTGTTTGAGGATCTTTGGGTAGAATTAGCTAGTGGTTTAGAAGGATTGCTACAAGATTTACGCACCGAGAGAGATTTAGAAAATTTAGAATTCAAACAACAGGTAAAAGCTGCGGTTGCTGCTTGTCGTGAGGATGATGGTATCCCAACCGAGTCAGAAATTGAAAAGCTGCGTCATAGCAAGGGGGGATATCCTAATGCTTATTACGAATATCTCAACGAAGTTCGCGCTCATTTATCCCAACATTTCCTGCTTCTAGATGATGTTCTCAAAGAGGAAATCAACAAAGTCAAAACTCAAGTTGCTCAAATATTAATAGAACATGGCAAATTAGGCAATTTAACGGAAACTAGAGATGCAGAATTCATTAGTGCGATCGCCGAAATAATTCCCGATAATTTAAAACGCCTTAAGTTAGGTTTCCAAACCCTAGCGCAATTCGAGCTTTCCTATCGTGGTTTAATTCAGCACCGTATTCGCCAACATCTCGACGATCTCACTCCTGATGAAACCTCTTTACAACTTTCTCCTTCTCCATCTGCTGCTGAAGTATTAAGCTGTTTAAACTCCCTCCACGCGGAAGCTATTTATAAATGCGAAACCACTTTAGACGATTTGTTAGCTGAACCCAATCAAGCTGCATTTGCCATTGTTGAAGAGTTTTTAGACCGTATTTTAAGAGCAAAACAAGTCAGACAAGAATGGTTAAAGTTCTTACAAGAAATCTACAATCGAGTTTGGGTAGAAGAATTTGAAGAGTTTGGTCACAATAGCAAAATAAGCCAACTGTGGATGGCAGATGTTGAAAGTGCGATTACGCTATCGCGTAGCCTTCGGATCGCAGCCAATCAAAAAGATAATTTTCAATTTTAAACCTTAATCTTAGGAAATTTCGATGCAAGAACTGAAAATAACCATGCTGGGTGCGAGTGGAGTAGGGAAAACTACTCTCTTGACAGCAATGTACGAACAGTTTGAAACTAACATTGGTAATACCAATTTGCAACTAACTCCCGATGATGAGAGTGCTGCAATTCTACAGGATCGTTTAATCGAGTTAAAAAGTTTGCTCGATGTCTTTGAAGCTAGAGGCGAAATAGGTATTACACCAACTAATGCTAATGATGTTCGCTCTTTTTGCTTTGGACTGGGGAAAAAAGGCGCAAAACCTTCTCTTCAATTGCGTTTTTATGATTATTCAGGTGAATATCATGAATCCAAAGCATCCAAAGAAGAAAAAGAATCTGTCAAAAAATTATTGAGAGAATCAACAGCCGTCTTAATTCCAATTGACTCTCCATCTTTGATGGAAAAAAATGGTAAATTTCATGAAAAGAAAAATAGACCTCAACAAATTAAAGGTTTATTTAATGCAGCTTATCAAGATTTAGACTCTCCACGTCTAGTTATTTTTGCTCCCGTGAAATGTGAAAAATATCTAAAAAATAGCAAAACAGCGAGAGAATTGTTAGAAACAGTCAAACAAGGATATGCACCATTACTAGATCACTTCAATTCACCAAATTTAAATCCGTGGATTGCAAGTGTAATTACTCCTGTACAAACAGTTGGTAGTGTAGTTTTTTCGCGGATGGAAATAGATAACAATAATAATCCTCATTTTTACTTCCGCAAAACTCGACATGATGCTCAATATTCTCCTATTGATAGCGAACAACCACTGCGTTATTTATTACGTTTTCTGTTAAAACTTCATTTCGATTCTAGACAATGGGTCTTTTTCAATTTTCTTCGAGATTGGTTGGAATTGGATACCCATCTTAAAAAAGCAGTTGATGAATTTGCCCGTGGCTGTAAACCTAGCGGTCATTTTGCAGTATTAAAAGGCGAAAAATGGTTAAATATTTAGGAGAGAATTCAAATGTTAATTTATGTTCAAAGTCGAGGTATAGCGCAAGAAAATGGTTATTGTTGGCTTAATGTTTTAGAAAATAAATCATTTATTGAAAAACCTAATTTATTAATTAATTTTTCTGACGGCACTAATCTCAAATTAGATAATTTAATCGACACACAGAAATTTTCTATCGTGTTAGTCAGTAGTAATCAACAATACTATTTACTAATAACTGGTCTGAAAGCCAGAAAAGAAAGAGCAGATTTTATGGGCCGTCAAGTTTTAAATTCTTTACTTTGGATATGTAAAATAACAGCTAAAAATGAACAAAAGATTCGCTCGATAATAGTTACTGCTTTACAAGATAGATTTGAAAAAAAAATAGATCAAGTCATAAATCCTGGTGGAGAACATGAATTTCAAATAGACTATGACAAATTAATAGAATTATCAAACATAAACCAGATAAATAATAATCCCACAACAGATACCAATAATAAGATAGGCAGCAATTCTAATAAGTTAAGAACAGAACTTGCTCAAGAATTAGAAAAGAATACTCTGCCAAAAAAAGAAGGTTTATTAATTTTAGTAACTAGTATAAAATCTGCTTCGGCTTTACAAGAAACAGGTGTCTGGCGTGGTTTATCTAATCGAGTTGAATCTGAAGAGTTTGAAGAATATAATTCTATAAATATTACACATCATCAGGCTCAAAAAAAAACAATATTCTTGGGTATAGCGATCGCCCTGATTTTGATAATCGCGATCGCAATTTTAATAATCATCAAAACACAACAAAAACTTCAACCTACAAGGCGAGGTTTAGTCATTTTTTTTGTTGCTGGTTGTATTAATAATAAATTCTGGTATTAGTTCAGGTATGATTTGTGATTCAACTAATCCTGTAGCATTATGAACTGGGGCTTTGGCGGGAGCAAATTCGTGAGAAGATTGTGAAGGTGCTTGTGGATCTGTTGAAGGTAACCAACCCAAAAATGGCAGGGGAAGCAAAGTCGATAAATTAGTAATAATTACCAACAACCAGAGTTTATCAAAATTATGTTCCGTAACTCCCAACCAAGAAGTTAATAACGCTCCTAACTCATGAGATAACAAACCTGATAAATTCCAAATCGACATCAATAGAGCAAACAAAGTTGCTTCAACTCCTGCTGGGCATATACGGGCTGATAACACCAATACGGGCATCCAGGCAATTTCTCCGACAACGGTTAAGATCAAACTATCCCCCAAACTAAACCAGTAATCATCAATACCTAGAGCGCGGTTAGTATGGGTAACTAAAAGTAAGGTAGTCATTCCTAAAGCTGCTGCAATAAAAGTACTCCAGCCTAGAATTAGCCGAAAGGAAACAGTTTTTAAATAACGTTGAAATAAAAAGATCCCAATTAAGGAAGCAAAACTAGTAACTAGTCTGACTCTACCTAAAAATTCTGGCTCGAACCCTAATTCGTTAGTGCTAAAGAAGAAAAATGCTGAGTCCGCAGTAGGGGTAGCTTGCCAAAGAAACAGAAAAGCAATGGGCAACCACACTGGTTTTTGTTTGACTGCACTCCAGAGTTGTTTGATTTGTTCTTGAACAGGAGAAGTTTCTGATTTAGAGTCATCTGTAATTTTTTCTTCGGTAATTAGCCAAGCTACCGATGAGACTATTAACGGGAAAGTAGCAGTAATTTCAAATACTTGACTGCTGCTTAAATGCTGTAATAACAAACCACTAAAATAAGCCGTTAATAAGCCACCCAAAGCCGAACATCCCAAGGATAATGATTGTAATGAGCCTGCTTGAGCTAAGGATTCTTCTCTAGCTCTTTCGACAATTAACGAGTCTACAATGACATCACTAACAGCAACAGCAAGAGAAGTTAATAAAATCACCAAAGTTGCTGTCCCAGCACTATTAACAAAAGTTGCCATAGCTAACCAGGAAAAAGTTCCCAATAATCCTGACAAGATTAAATAAGGGCGACGACGATAGCCGAAAATCGGTAGACCATCAGACATAAAGCCAAATAATGGTTTAATGACCCAAGGTAGAGAAGCTATACCAGTCAAAGCTGCAACTTCCGCAGGAGTTAAACCCAGATCGTCCTTGAGGAAAAAACTTACTGCCAAGCGAGCTAGTCCCAAAATTCCCTGTACAAAATAAACGGTCAGGATAGCGAATAATTCAGGGGTTGGTTGATTACCAAAAAGAATTTTGTCTTGTATTTGTTTTTTTAAGCCTTTGAATTCAAAGGAATTGGAGATCATGTAGTTTATTGAAGATTTATAACTATAGTTAATAATAAGCAATATTACTCCCAAAAATCTTCAGCTTAAAGTTTGAGTTGGGAAATAAATATAAAAATCGGCTAAAAGTATGATTATTAATGAGTAATGACTAATCACTAGAACCAAAGTGCGATCGCTATTAACGCAAGTTGCTAGTTATTTATGCGGAATGATCCCAGAGGAAAAAGTAATGAGTAATGAGTAAAACTTTTGATTTCTGACTCTTGAATTCTTAAGCTTCTAATAATTGTAAGTAGCAACTTGAGTTATTATAAGAGATAGCAAATATTAAACGTAGCTAAATATTTGTTTTTTGGTAGTTAAAATATTGTACTTTTTTTCAAATCTTGGACTACTCGTTTTAATTCTTCTTCTAAAAAGCTACTACCAGCTTCTCGATCTACTTCTAAAAGAGAATCAAAATACCACAGTATTCCTTTATAAATACTACTATTAACCTAAGTTCGGGATAAGAAAAAGGACAGATAAATACCTAAGCAGAAAAAATAAATTTTTGTACACTATTGTCCAAACTCGGCTCTAGCTTGTTCGACAATCTCGGCAGTAACTTCTTCCAACTCCGCAGCACGTGCCATTGCTTCGATTCTTTGGCGTGCTTGAGGACGAACAAAGAAAGGTATCATTTTCAGTTTAGCTTGAGCTTGAGGTGTCCAATATAGATCGTCAGTTAAATTAAAGCTCCTCATCGTTAACCCTCTATCTTGGATGTATTCTTCTATTCTAGTTTTAGATATTGAGTTAAGTTAACTTAGCTTATGTAAAGTTAATCATTTAGAGATCAAACCATATCTAAGGTAGCCATTGAGGGTGAAAACCAATGAAAGGTAAATTTTCAACCTGAGTTTTTGACTCTGAATCTTGTAGTGTCGGTGGAATTAGTAACCAAATGCTGCTGTTAGGAGGATTAATAGGATTAGCAGTTTCATTATTGGGAAACTGAGTAAATAAAATTCCTAGTCCATCGGGAGCAATACTAAGGCTGCTATCTTGATATTTTGGTAGTTCGAGCAGGGTTTGACTAGTTGCAGATTTTAAGTCGATCGCTGCTAAATAAGGCTGTTCTGAATACTCTGTACCTTTCTCAAGTTCTGTTAGCCAGCAATATATAGTTTTACCTGTAGGTGCAAATTGACAATCTTGAATTGAGCCGTCAGTGTTTAATAATTCCTTTTGTATTCCTTGATTGTTGACATAAAAAAGCGATCGCGTGTAGCGTAATTTGGCATTGTCGGTATTATAATTAATCATTGCTGCCCCTGTCCCATCAGCAGTAAAACTTAGCACTTGACCAAACTTGGGTAAAAAATCAAGGGGTTGAGCATTTGGTTCTAAAGGTAGTAAGGCTATCCCTTCTCCTTGAGCAACCGCAACGGTTTGGCTATCTGGAGTAATTACAAAATCTCCTACCTGGGCATCAGTAATTAGTTGGGGTTTTTGGTTGGGTTCAATTACCCACAATCCAAAGTCATCAGGTTGTTCTCGATTAAGTCGCTGTACAACAATTTTCTCACCGTCTTGAGAAAGAGCAAATTTATTATTTTGGTATGTTTGAGCATCTAAGATTAGTTCCACCTTGGGAGTGAATTGACTAGATGCAGCCTGATCTAATCCCGTTGTTACTGTATATAGTTGCAAATTCCGAATTCCATCAACACCTTGCTCCTGAAAAGAGGCAGAAAATAATAGGCGATCGCCCTGGGGATAGGGAGTAAATTCAAAGACAACTAAGTTAGCAGGAGTTAAAATCTTTTTTTGTTGTTTTGTCCAGTCATATAAGATTAATCTTCCTTGTTCTGCTCCTTGACTACCAATATAGGCAAAAGCGCGATCGCGACTCCGAAATTCTGCCTCAAAGGATTCTATGGGTTTTCCTGGTAGATTTCCCGCAGCAAATTTATCTTTGGCTTGATTAAGAGATATTTTATAAGCTTCACCATAGGGAGCAGGGGAATTAAGAGTATAAGCTAATTTCAGTCCCGACCAACTAATTTTGCCAGGTAAAGGGGGGACAATTTTTAAATGTTGTTCAACACTCTCACGATCTACAGGGCGATTAAATGTTAACAAAAACGCCCGATCTTGATAACCAATCGTTTTATTCTGCCAACTAAAATTACTGACTCTTCCCCCTGCATGAAAGATACAGTTAGTTTGACAAGCAGTACCAGTTCCAATTAATAAACCGATAATTATACTTAAAAAAATGATTAAAGCGATCGCAATTCGATCTATCGATGATGATGATAACTGCATTTATTAAAATAAAATTAACTTTTACTCGTTATTTGTTACTATACGTAAACATTGTTGCTCGGATGCCTGATTCAAATATAGTCGGCGTTGACCATTAACTAGATAGGCTGCGGTTGTTCCTTGGGGTAAATTTAGGTTGGGAGGATCGTTAATATCGTTGGGTTGACGAAGAAAATCAGTTAAAAAGACCACAGGGCGATCGCTATCCCAATATTGTTGTAATTCGGATTTTGTAATGAGGTATGGTGGTTCAGAGCCAGGAAACTTGGGCATAATACGGTTTTTGCCACCGTCTGAGAGAATCAAGACTGTACGATAGGTATGATTGTTTGCTGTTATCCAGCCTGGGGCGTTATTGGTAGGGAAGTTAGCGTTTTGTCTTTGATTTAAGTAATAGGCAATTGAACCTGCTGCACCGATTTCTCGTGACCCTTCAAATGTCCAGAGGGTATTGATAGGTAAACAGGAATTAGCTTGTTGAACTAAGCTTTTGGAGGAACGAAGATCTTGATAGAGTCCAAAACCTTGAACAGTAGCGAGATAAGTAATAATTAGAGCGATAAATAAAGGTAGCCAAGCTAGTGTCGAACGTCGTAATAGTCCAATTCCTGTAGCTAACCAACCTGTACCTAAAGCAACTGCCACAATAATTATTAATTTCAGAGTTGCGGGTGTATTTAGAATGGGCGGTAAGAGGTTAGTGATTAAGGGTAGTAAGGCAATTGGCTTCGCCACGCCGTAGGCGATCGCAGTGTAAAAACTGCTTCCAAGGATAATAGCGATCGCTCCATAAAGATTAATTGTCTTGGTTTTTATAGGACAGTTAATTTGCTTTAAAGATGACTTGCAGAGGGTGACGACAGAAACAGAATTATTAGTCTTGGATAAAGGATAATTGACTATGGTTGATTGCTGTTGGCTAAAGACTTTGCGACTATATTTATCCCACCAACCAGCACACAAGATAACGTAAGGGGGAATAGCGGGAATACTATAATAGATTAGACGCGAAGAGAGGGGTAAGAACACCAGGACAGGTAAAATTGCTGCGATCGCCAGGAGGAAAATGCCATCTCTATTTTTGCTGTCGAGTCTTGAAGCATTGTTTAAAAAACCTCGTCGCCATTCTTTCCAGGTTGACTTGATTACCGAGGGGAGAAATAAAATCCAAGGAAAACACCAACAGGCGGTAATAGCCAAATAGCCAAGCGCACTAACTTTAGATACTTCGTAGTCTGGAGGAAAACGGCGATCTAAAAGACGATCAAAATGCTCGTTAACCAGAAAGTAATGTAAGAAACCTGGGTTAGCTTGTTCGACAGCGATAAACCAAGGTAGCGCGATCGCCAGAACTAATAATAAACCCTGATATAGCTTAATTCGTTTAATTATTTTCTGATCTTTTCTTATTACTACCAGTGCCAAACAACCAATGAGGGGAAAAACTATACCAATCAAGCCTTTGGTTAAAACACATAAAGCAAGGGAAGCATAAGCACCTACCCAGTATAGCCATGAGCGCGGTTGATATAGTAAACGCCAGAAGTAATAATTACTACTTAAGAGTAAAGTTCCCAACACGACATCAATTAGAACCTGGTGGGTAAAAATAAACCAGCCTAAAGTTACTGACAGCATTAAAGCTGCAACCCGACTGGGATTAATTCCCCAGAGATCTCTTGTCCATTTCCAGGCAATAATTATGCCCAACCAACCCATTAAACCTATAGGTAATCTAGCAGCAAACTCAGTTGCTCCCAAAATTTTAGTAGAAATGGCAATTAACCAGTAGAGAAATGGCGGTTTATTGAGATAAGGAGAACCATTGAGATGAGGTGTAACCCAATCATTACGCCAAACCATCTCTTGACCAACCATAGCAAAATGACCTTCGTGGGGTTCATATAAACCATAGCTGCCAATACCTAGTAGCGTTACTATTAATGCTAGCCCCAAAATTAAGATATCGAGCCAGTATAATTTTTTAACAGCAAGTCGCATTTGGTTGATCGATAGAATTGGATATAGATGCTAGTTAGTTAGTATTGTTTCGTGGAAGGAAGAAGCAAGGCTTATGCCCTGGAAGAATATAAAATTGAAATTTTAAATAGGGTTTAAATATAATTGGGTTCAGGTTATTTTAGTGTATTTCGGCAATATTTTGGGTATTAATTATTTATTACCCAGTCTTACTGGTAATTTTAATTATTGAGCAGACATTGAGTATCTAAAAGTTCTAATTTAGCTGTCTGAAAAATACGACATTGTTTAGTTTTTGTTGCTACTAAAGGTTGTTGAGTTAATTTAAGAGAAGCTATTGCTTGTTGGGTTTCTGGTTGAAATTGTCTCAACCACGAATTGTTCTGGAGATATTGAGTAGTAAAGGCATTTTTGTCTAGCAGCCATAAATCTACCCCGTATTGTTTAATGAATTGATTTACCTCATCTTGACTTGAACTATATTGAGCTTTGATTAAATCTTGGGTTCTTTGACGAATTGGTTGATAATAATCTAGATGATAAGGAATGCTGTATTCTTCCGCTACTAGGACTGAGCGTTGAGCAAAGCTGGGAATAAAATCGCCTTCGGAACTTAAGATAGCAATTAACACGTCTTTGGGTTGCTGCTGCAAGAATTGATAAAGTTCTACTGCTTCCCCTGTAACGTAACCTAAGCGATAGGGATAAGATTGCACTGCATAGGTAGGATATAACAATGCGCCAATAATAATTGCCGAAGTCAAAAGTGCGAGTGGGGGAGAGTAGCGAGTAATTTTATTAGTTAGCCAGTGTAGCAAGATAGTTACAGTAATGCCAGCAACTAAAGCAATGACTATTCTCCAGGTATGTTGAGAATAACGGGCTGGTAGATGTAAGGTAAATAATAATAAATGAGAAAGTAAAAATAAACTCAAAGAAGTTAACAATATTTGCCCAATAATTTCTACTTTGCTATTAAGTTTTTTGACTAAAGGAAATCTCTGGGGATATCTAACGATAAGAGGGAGAAATAACCCAAACGAACACAATAAAACATACTGCCATTCGCGAGGAAACCAACCACTTCTTGGGGCTGATAGCCAAAAGTACCAAGGATTATCGAAGAAAAAAGCATTTCTACCTCCTGAATAAAATTCTGGTAGTTTCTTAGCAGCATCTAAATCAATTACTTGATTAAAATCTGATATTTGTAATTTATAAATAGCTAAAAGAGCAATGGCAAAAATAAATCCAATTAGATAAAAATATTTGTTTTTTTGAGTAGTAATTAGATTAATAAATAAAATTCCCGCAGTAATCAAAACTATCTGGGGATAAAATAGCCCTTGTAGAATAATAAATAATAAAAAGAGTAATAATCTTTGACGTAATAAATAATAGATAAAGCCTAAAAATAAAACATAAAAAAAAGCTCTAGGTGTCCCTGAAATTAAATCGTCTAACATCCAGAGGTTTTGATTTAATAGTAAACTTGCCAAAAATGCAGCCAGAGGTACAGGGAAAATTGCCATCGTCACCCCAAACATATAAATTGTCGTGGCAATACCAAGTAATCCAGGCAGAATTTTATTAAATAATAGTGGTTCAATACCACAAAAATTGGCTAACCAATATAAAAATTTATAGCCATTGGGAACAACAGAACTAAAATAATCAGCAATTAAATCATTGGGAAAAAGATTAGGATCATTTAATTTTTGTAACCAAAAAACGTGCTGTCTAGCATCATCCTGAATTGTATAGTCAGACTGAAAAGCTAAACTTAAACCAGAGAAGCTATATAAAATAGCCACAAAAATACTGGCAGCTAACCAAAATTGTGATTTTTTAATTTCCAAATGTTGTTAATGATTACTGATTACTGCTAATTAGGTACTAGGTACTAGGCACTAGGCACTAGGCATTACTGATTACTGATTACTCATTACTGACTAAGAGCTTTGAGAAACTTCTGTAAATTACCCAGTAAACTAGGTTTCTGGCGTTGTGAGGTATTTTCTTCGCTTGCTCCTTCGGGGTTGGTTAATTTGATCATCAATCGTTCTAAATCTTCACCCATCGGTTTAGTAGACAATTCTGTAGCTAATTGGTAATTCTCTTCTTTTTCTAGCCATATTTGCCAAGGGGAAGGATGACAACGTAAAATTGTGCCATCTTGAATCGGACGTAGATAATAACAAGAATAAATATTTTTAATAAACCTTTCCCGTAACTGCCGAGCAGCTAAACCAATTCCGACGACAGCTACATCTTCTAATTGGGGAATGAGAAAAATTACGGGGCGATCGCCTGCTATCTGACTTAATTTCTCGGCGCGATCGACTTCCACGGAAGAAGGGCAAGCCACAATAAAAATTTGATCTTCAGAGGAAACTTGTGACTCAATGGATGTAAAACGACTACCCATATCTGTCACCTGAAAAGGTTTATCACCCCAGTTACGTTTGGCTAAAGCTGCTGCTCCCGTATCGGGAAACATAACTTTCACCCCTGAGCCATAGTCTACAAAGAGATTGGCAAATTCTAGGGCTAATGCCTCAGCTTGGAGAGCAATTTCAGGAATGACTAGTTCTACTTGTACCAGATTGTAGCCATCAGCGATCGCATTTCTCGTAGCTTCCTTTGCTTGTTCGACTGCTATATCTAAAGTAGCGGGAAAAGTATTCATCAACAATGACTAATAGGAATTAATAATTAGCAATTAGTTTTATTGTAGCGATCGATGTCCCTCTTAGATACTTAAGTTTGAGATCAGCGCAAAAGCTTAATTTGGAAGTGAGGAGTCACTACTCATTACTCATTACTCATTAGTTACTACCTTTTGCATCAATTCAAAAGCTGTTATAGATCACAACTAATCTCGATATTTGCGTGTTAGTAATGGATTATATATTTAAAAATATAAATATTTATAAAACTATAAATTTTGACTACATCTAATGGAAAACGCAACATTAGTTACTAAAAAATCGGCTTTATCGACTAGTAATATTTTAATTGTAGATGATACCCCTGATAATTTACGTTTACTATCAAAAACCTTGATGCAGGAAGGTTATCAAGTGCGTTGTGCTGTTAATGGTTCAATGGCATTATTAACTATTCAGGTTAAGCTTCCAGATCTAATTTTATTAGATATAAATATGCCAGATTTGGATGGGTTTGAGGTTTGTCAGCAACTAAAACAATCAGATGCAACTAAAGATATTCCAATTATTTTTGTAAGTGCTTTAGATGAAGTTTTTGATAAGGTACGAGCTTTTGAATTAGGAGCAGTAGATTATATTTGTAAACCTTTTCAAATTCCTGAAATACTTTCGAGAGTAAGTCATCAGTTAGATATTCAAAATTTAAGAAAACAGCTAGTCAAAAAAAATCAACTTTTACAGTTAGAAATTGCTAATCGCAACATAGCAGAAACAAAAATTCGCCAGCTTAATCTTGAGTTAGAACAAAAAATTATTGCTAGAACATCAAGATTAAGAGCAGAAGTTAATGAGCGAAAACAAGCACAAAAAAGATTAGAATATTTAGCTTGGCATGATTCTTTAACAGGATTACCCAATCGCTTATGGTTAATTAAAAAGTTAACAAAAATTTTAGCATTAACTCAACAAGAACAAAATTATCAGTTTGCTTTAATTCTCTTAGATTGCAATCGCTTTAAAATAATTAATGACTCTTTAGGTCGTCAAGCAGGAGATCAATTGCTGACTATGATTACTGAGCGATTAGAGACAGAAATTAAGAGTCAAGATATTTTTATAACTCATTTTGGGGAAGATAAATTTGCAATTATTATAGAACAAATTCAAAATCAAGATTATGCGATCGCTTTAACTAAAAAAATTCAACAATGTTTAGCACCAGTATTTGTTTTTGAACAAAGAGAGATTTTTATTGCTTTTAATATGGGAATTGTAATTGCTGATTCTCATTATTTAAAACCAGAAGATATTTTTAGAGATGCAGATCTGGCAATTCAAAAAGCCAAAAATTCTAGTGGGCATTATTATAAAGTTTTTGATACCACACTACAAAATAATACCTTGGAAATTTTAGAAATTGAAACAGATTTACGTTTGGCATTAAAACGTCAAGAATTTTATCTTTGCTATCAACCTATTATTTGTTTACAAACAAAAAAGATAAAAGGTTTTGAAACTTTAGTACGTTGGAATCATTCCCAAAAAGGTTTTATGTCTCCAGCAAAATTTATCCCAATCGCTGAACAAACTAATTTAATTCTGCCCTTGGGAATATGGATTCTACAACAAGCTTGTCAGCAGATTAGCGTCTGGCAAAAATATCTTGATAGTCAGTTTCATGACTTTACTGTTAGTGTGAACATTTCTGCTAAACAGTTTGAACAGGAAGATTTTATTGAACAATTAGACAAAATAATTAAAAATACTGGTATTAATATTAAATATTTGAAGTTAGAACTAACTGAAACCCTATTAGTTAATAATGCTGCGATCGCCGAACGCGTCTTTAATCAACTCAAAGAGCGTCAAATTCAACTAGCGATCGATGATTTTGGCACTGGCTATTCTTCTCTTAGCTATTTAGATCGTTTTCCTGTAAATACCCTGAAAATAGACCGTTCTTTTGTCAGTCGTCTAGATGAAAAAAACCAAGCTTCAACTATTGTGAAAGCAACCTTAGATTTAGCTCATAATCTTGGATTTGATGTCGTGGCTGAAGGAGTAGAAACTCAACAACAGGCAGAACAACTAAGAGATTGGGGTTGTGAATTTGCCCAAGGGTATTTTTATGCTAAACCTTTAGAGCAAGATTTGGCATGGCAATTTTTGCAACAAAATTCAACTAATCATTAAACATTCAGCGTTGTTGATAAATGTTAAATGTTAAATGTTAAATGTTAAATGATAAAGCTAAAGATCTAAATCACAAAATTCTGGTTTTAACTCCCGTTCCATCAAAGCTTGAATTGCTTGTTCTGGGTTGATTTTACCACGTAAAAGTCGATGTACTTGTCGAGAGATGGGGACTGCGATCGCTTCTAAATCAGAAATTTTTACCACAACATTGGTGGTATTCACTCCTTCGGCTGTGCCTTCTAACTCTCCTAAAATTTGTTCTAAAGTTTTACCTTGGGCGAGTCCAAAACCCACTTGATAATTACGTGATAAAGGACTATCACAGGTAGCAATTAAGTCTCCAATACCAGATAAACCAAAAAAAGTTTCTCCTGACGCGCCTAAGTGAGTACCAATACGAATCATTTCGGGTAAAGCACGGGTAAGTAAAGCTGCTTTAGCATTAGTGCCTAATTTCATCCCATCACAGACACCAGAGGCGATCGCCATTATATTTTTTAATGTCCCTCCTAATTCTGTGCCGATTGGATCTTCATTGACATAAACTCTAAAAGTATCCGAGGCAAAAATTTCTTGTACCTTTTCCGCAGCAGCTAAATTATTACTAGCCACTACTGTAGCTGCGGGTAAACCTTGGGCTATTTCTTTGGAGAGATTAGGGCCAGATAATACGACTACAGGGTTATTCGGGAAAGCTACCTGCCAAATTTGCGAAGGTGTTCTCGTAGTTTCGGGATCTAAGCCTTTAGTAGCGGTTACTATAATTTTATCAGGAGGAAGATTGAGCGATCGCAATTTCTCAATCGTCGGAATCACACCTTTCATGGCAACTGCCGATAAAACAATTACTGCATCATTAACTACAGATTCTAAGGGAGTAGCACCACGATGCGACCAAAAACGAACATCATGATCATTGCTAGCAGCGATTTTGCCTAAAGCTGAACCCCAGACTCCTGTTCCTAGAATAGCGACAATATTAGCTGGAATATTCACAATACAATCTCAAAATAATACTGTTAAACTCTATTATTGCAGTATAAAGAGAATGAGCCAAAAACTGAGAAATCAAGACTCCTTCTCCTTATCGTTGATAAATGATAAATGATAAATGCTTAATGAACTAACCGTATTTCAGCTTACAAACCAAAATCGGAAACGCTAAAGCAAAAGTAGCGAAGTTGGCGAGGAAGACTGGTAGATTTTGAGTATAAAAACCATAAATTACCCACAGCACTACCCCAGCACAAAAACACAGAAACATAGTGAGTGAGATATCTTTGGTGGATTTTGTCTGCCAAGTTTTAATTGCTTGAGGTAGAAACGAGATAGTAGTTAAAACCCCTGCCAAAAGACCTATATAGGTCATTATTTCCATACAGAATCAGATAATTTAAAATAATTTGATCTTGAAACAAGAATGAAACCACTTAATCCCATGAGGGCTTATGCCATAAGCCCTTACTGCCTACCTTACAAATTGCAAAAAATATTTAACCCCCAACAAACTTAAGAATCTTCTTGGCTAGGTGCTTGAGACTCTTGATTTTGAGCTTTTTCCCAGCGTTCTTCGGCGTTTTGCATTACCTCATCTAGTTTTTCCAGGTTTTCCCCTGGATATTCTTCCAAAGCTTTCATTGAAAGGGACATCCGATTTTGATATTCGTCAATTTCTTTAATGACCACTTTAATTTCTTGTCCAACTTGGAAGACAGTGTTTAAAGATTCAATACGGGCATTACTAATTTCTTTAATGTGTAATAAGCCTGTTGCTCCTTCGAGATCGACAAAAACACCGTAGGGCTTGATATTGACAATTCTACCTGACATCAACGCTCCTTGTGCAATACTATTCATAGCTACAGCCCGCATTGCATCTCGTTGGGACAACACAATCTTTCTATTCTCTTGGTTAACTTCTAAAAAAGTAGCGGTTAAAAGTTGTCCTGTCAGAGATTCTAAATTATCACGCTGTTGTAAGTGCGATCGCGGTATAAAAGCTCTTAATCCTGAAACTTCTCCTGTTACACCACCTTTATTAGCCCCAGTTACCCGCATTTGGGTTGATTTACCACTCTCTGCCATCTCTTTTATTTCTGCCCAAGCTTTATCTAGTGCTAGCTGACGAATAGAAAGAGTAACTTGTCCATCCGAATCTTGTTCGCGAATTATGATAAATTCATGGGTTGTGCCAACAGGTAAAATTGTTTCTAAGTCAGCAACAAAACCTAAGGCTGCTTCATTAGTAGGGATAAAACCAGGAGATTTGCCACCAATATCAACATACGCTCCATCTGAGATAATCTGAGAGACTGTTCCTTGAACTTTCTGCCCTTTAGAAAAATCATAGTCGTATTGTTGTAGGGCATTCTCAAAATCTTCCATAGAAAAAGCTTGAGCCGACTTAGAGGAGGATGTTGAATCTGACATAATAATGTGAATAGTGAATGGTAACTGAATCAAGCGAAACAAAGTAATTTACAATTTACCCTATTTATAGCTTTTGGCTAAACAAGTCTAGCACTTTTTTCCAAGCATCTTTAGCTGCATTAGGATTATAACTCTCACGGCGATCACACATAAACCCATGAGTTGCTCCTTGATAGCAAAATACTTGATGGTCAATATTCTGTTTCTTTAATTCTGCCTCTATTTGCTCGGTTTGTTCATTAGGAATTAAAGGATCTTCTGTACCAAAGAAGGTATAAATAGTACCTGTGATATCTTTGGTACGAGTTATAGTAGGTTCACCATCTCCAGGACACCAAGTAGCAATTTGCGCCCCATAAAAAGAAGCTGTCGCTGTAATATCCTTAAGAGTAGCTGCTGCTAAATAAACTACATGACCACCAAAACAAAAACCAATTATTCCCACTCCTTCCTGTTTAACTTGAGAAAGACTATAAAGATAATTAATAGTAGCTTGAATATCGCTGACTAATTCCTTAGCTTTAGTTTGATTTTTATATTCTCTGCCAATTTTTAAATCCTCTTCAGTATAGCCAACTTCAAATCCTGGTGCTTGACGCTGGTAAATAGCAGGAGCGATCGCCACATACCCCTCCCCAGCCAATCTTTCGGTAACATCCCGAATATGTTCATTAACTCCAAAAATCTCTTGAATTACCACAATAGCAGGATAAGTCCCTCCTGACTCTGGCATAGCTAAATAAGCATCAATTGCCAAATCTTGATTTTGAACTTTTACCCACTGACTAGATATTGGTACTACCATAAATTAATTACTAATTACTGTTGTTAAGCTTTTAGCTTTTAGCTTTTAGTTTTTTTCTTACTAATAACTAATTACTAAAAACTCCTAACTGTCCTAACTGTTCTAACTGTCCTAACTGTTACAAGATTCCCTTAGAACTAGGAATTGAGCTGGCTCGACGGGGATCGACTTCGGTAGCCATGCGCATAGCACGAGCAAAAGCTTTAAAAGTTGCTTCAATAATATGATGAGAATTAATGCCGTCGAGTTGACGAATATGGAGAGTCATTTGTGAGTGATTAACCACCGCTACAAAAAATTCTCTCACTAATTGCGTGTCATACGTTCCGACTCTCTGGGTAGGGATATTTAAACCATAACTTAAATGCGGTCTACCAGAAAAATCTAGGGCTACCTCAACCAAAGATTCATCTAAAGGGGCGACAAAATGACCAAAGCGAACAATACCCTTGCGATCGCCTAATGCTTTAGCTAATGCCATACCTAAGGTAATACCAACATCTTCATTAGTATGGTGATCGTCAATTTCAATATCTCCTTTGGCTTTAACCTGGAGATCGATCAAACCATGAGCAGAGATTTGGTTTAACATATGGTCGAGAAAAGGAATTCTTGTATCCGCCTGACATTTACCAGTACCATCGATATTTAATTCAACCTGTACGTCTGTTTCTCCTGTGGTGCGACTTACAGATGCACTTCTGGTTTGAGTCAAAATCTGACTACCGCTATTATTATCAACTGAGGGATTATCTTTTATATAGGTTTGGCGATCGCTAGTTTGCATGGTAATTCTTCTATAAAATATACGTTTATTTTACTAGGAAACATATAACAATTAACCTAGCGTGTCTCTTATAGTTCACATCATAATTTTTTTTAGAATCTTAACTGTAAATTGAGTTTAAAGTACAGTTTTTTATCATTTTCTCTAATTATTCTGCCATATCTGTGCCTAGTGGTGGAGGGAGTATCGAGCTTAATATTGTTATATAAATATGACTGTAAACTATCTAAATCTATAATGTGAAACGCAACTTGCTCTCCTGATTCTTTGACTATTATTGTGCCATTAGCCTCGTAGCTACCATCCCATTTACTACCAGCAAAGAAACCTAGTAAGACATCTACCAAAAATTTTTTGATTTTATTAACTAAAAAAGTTTTATCTTCATATTGAAGCTCATTAATTAGATTAGTATTTTCATGAATATAGTCAATAATTTTAGCTATAGATGAAATTCTATATTTATAAAAAACAATTAAAATACTACCAATAACTTCAGGCATCAAAAAATAAACCATCTTTAGGTTATATTCCATTGCCTTTTTTTCTGGAGCAATATACTTAAATCTTCCACCATATTTCTCTATTGCTTTTATTCTATCTGTTAATTTAGTTTTAGTATTAATAGCATTAATCTCATCTACTTTATCTTTAGCCAGATTTTCAATTTCAAAGATAAAATTGGTATTTCCTGAAGCATTTAGTAAAGTTGGCTTACTACCTAAATAAGACTTAATCCCAAATCCCTCATTGTTTTTGGTTAAAATTTCATTGTGGATATCCAGAAAAATATCTGCTTTTTGAGAGCTTGTGTCACCTTTAATTAAAGTTAATTCTATTTGGTTGCTTTCTAAACTACTCATATAGGTAATAATATTTTTACCAACGGCTCTAACTGCATTGACTGCTACACTATTGCCTAACTGTTTGATAGCTTGAGTAGAACTAACAGGAAATTCAAAGTTATCAGAAAAACCCTGCATTTTTTTTGCTTCAACATGAGTTAATTGTCTGACCGTACCATCAACTAAATATGAATCCCAATTACGGCGATCATTAATATTTGAACCACGACCACCAACTCTCAAAGTAAAGCCAATTTTTCGACTACAAACTCCCCCCCAAACATCGCTCATATTAAATTCTAAAGGTAATTTTTCAGGAAAATTAAAGCCTTTAAAAAACTCTTCATCACGAAAACCAACAATAAAAATTCTGGGTCTTAATTGAGGTAATCCATAATCTGGAGCCTTAACAATTTGATAGTAAAATGAATAGCCTAAATCTAACTCTAAAACTTGACGAATTAGCTTAAAAGTTTTTCCTTGATCGTGATTAACTAAGCCCTGAACATTTTCTAGAAAATAGGCTTTTGGTCTTTTCACTTCTAAAATATCGGCAATATTAAAAAATAAATTACCTCGTTCAGAGTTATGTGAGTCATTAAATCCTCTTTTGTAACCAGCTTGACTAAAAGGTTGACAAGGAAAACCCGCACATAAGACATCAAAGTCAGGAATTTCATCAGGCACAATTTGTCTGATATCACTATTAAACAAACCTGCTTTAAATAATTGAGGTGAAATTTTTTGAAAATTATGAATATAAGTTTGTCTAGCGTATTGATCAATTTCGGAAGCAAAAACACACTCTCCCCCTAAAGCGTGCATTGCTAAATGAAATCCACCAATTCCTGCGAATAAATCAATGAATTTAAATTTCTCTTGTTTCACTATTAAGCAGCAATTACAAATTTGGTAGTTTAAGATTTTATATCAATAAACCACTACAAATTATAAACAACAGACAAATAAAAGTTAATCTGAATTAACTAACTGTGCCTGTCAGAGGGGAACTAGCAATAGCATATTGTTTGACAGGAATTCTACCTGCTAGATAAGCGAGTCTACCTGCTTCGGCTGCTAACCCCATTGCCCGTGCCATTGTCACAGGATCTTGGGCGAGAGCGATCGCGCTATTGACTAGCAAGGCATCAGCCCCCATTTCCATTGCTAAGGCTGCTTCGCTGGGTGTACCAATACCAGCATCGACAACTACAGGAACATTGGCTGATTCGATGATAATGGCAATATTAGCTGCATTATTAATTCCTTGTCCTGAACCAATAGGAGAACCCAAGGGCATTACCGTCACACAACCTATTTCTTCTAAACGTTTAGCGAGTAAGGGATCGGCGTTGATGTAGGGTAAGACAGCAAAGCCTTCTTTAACTAGTTGTTCTGCTGCTTGTACTGTACCGATGGGATCGGGAAGGAGATATTTGGGATCAGGAATTACTTCTAACTTGATAAAGTTATTATCTTCTTGTCCTAGTAACTTTGCCATTTCTCGACCTAAACGGGCTACCCTGACTGCTTCTTCGGCAGTTTTGCAACCTGCGGTGTTGGGTAACATCCAGATTTTACTCCAGTCAAGTGCCTCTGCTAAACCTTCGTGTCCAGGTGCTTTGGTTTGTACTCTTCTGACAGCTACTGTTACTATTTCACAGCCACTAACAGCTACACTTTGCTGCATCGCCTCCATGCTAGGATACTTACCTGTTCCAGTCATGAGACGGGAGTTAAATGTCCGTCCAGCAATAGTTAGTTTATTAGAATCTGCGCTAGTTTGAGAATTGGGCAGGATAGAAGTTGGTGAGGCGGATAAGGGGGTTTGATTTGATTCTATTGGTAATGATAGTTTCTGAGAATTATTGCCTAATATAGAAGTCATATTGCTTGCTTGATGATTAAAACGTTGGTAGCTAAATGAGGCTAGTAAAGGATCGGATTGTTGTTTGAGGATTAAATCAGTGATAAGAGAAGCAGTAATGGGGGCGAGAAGAATGCCATTACGATAATGTCCTGTGGCTAAAAATAAATTTTCACAGCTACTATAACCCAGAATGGGCAACTCATCAGGAGTACCAGGGCGAAAACCCCACCATAACTCTTCAATTTGCCAATCAGCGATCGCAGGATACAATTCACCAGCCTGATCTAGTAAATTTTGGATGCCTTTGGGGGTATTAAAAGGAGTCCAATCAACGTCTTCAACAGTAGCACCAATAACTAACCTGCCATCTTGTCGGGGAACAAGATAGATACTGTCTCCATATATAATTCGTTGCAGAGGGAAAGGTTGATGCAGCTTTTGGGGCATCCTGAGAGATAACATCTGCCCTTTTACGGGACGAACAGGTAAAGGAAATAGTTGACTAGTCCATGAACCAGTAGCCAGAACATAATTATCGGCTGTGAGTAATCCTAAATCAGTTAAAACTCCGTTAACTCGTCCCTGTTGTTGTTGAATAGCTTTTACTTGAACCCCTTCTTTAATCTCTATTCCTAGAGTTTGGGCAGCTTGTAGGAGCGATCGCATTAAACAACGGTTATCTACCTGACCATCTTCGGGATACCACCAACCACCGACAACGCGATCGCCTAAGCCTGATTGATATAAGTTAATTGTCTGTTGATCTAACCAAATTGCATTATCTTCGGTTGTGGGTAAATCTGGTTGATTATAGACAGGGGCAAGAATGCCACAAGGTAAATAGCCAGTATCTACTCCCGTTAATTCTTCTAGCTTCTGTGTCCATTCAGGATATAACCAACGGGATCTCAAACATAAATCCAGCATAGGTGCAGATGTCATCTTCTCTGCCATCGGTGCTAACATCCCTGCTGCTGCGTAAGATGCTGCTTGCATATAATCTTTGCTGATGACGGTAACTTTCGCCCCTTGTTGTTTTAGTTCCAAGGCGATCGCTAAACCGATAATACCGCCACCAATAATCAGAATCTCTCGTGCTGTTTTCATCTGCCTGACCCCCTGTCTATCACTTTAACGCGAAACGAAACCATATAATCATCATCTAGTACCGCTACGCGGAAGTAATAGGTAATAGGTAATTATTAAATATCGTTGATAAATGATAAATGTTAAATGTTAAATGTTAAATGTTAAAAGATGATTCCCAGAAGATATGAAAAATTACAGCAAGTTCTTAACCAAAGACAACCAGACTTAACAGTTTTAATGGAAGATGTTCACAAACCCCACAATCTTTCAGCTATTATTCGTACCTGTGATGCAGTGGGAGTTTTTGCTGTACACACTATTAACCGTCATAGCACTGCCCCTATTTATTCTCAGGTTGCTCAAGGAAGTGAAAAATGGGTTCAGCTTTATACCCATCCTGATATCAAAACTGCCATTCAATATCTACAACAGAACAATCATCGAGTTTATGCAGCCCATTTAAGTGATGTGGCAATTGACTATCGCCAAGTGGACTATACCAAACCAACAGCCATTCTTTTAGGTACAGAAAAATGGGGAGTATCCGAGGAGGCTGCTAATTTAGTAGACGGACATATTATTATCCCTATGCAGGGAATGGTTCAATCTCTTAATGTCTCGGTAGCAAATGCGGTTATTTTGTATGAAGCACAAAGACAGAGATTAGCTGTGGGTATGTATGAGCAAGTACGTTTAGATCCAGAAACTTACAAAACAGTTATGTTTGAATGGAGTTATCCTAGAGTTGCTGCAATCTACCGTCGTCAAGGAAAAGCATATCCAAATTTGGGAGAAGAAGGAGAAATTTTGTCAAAAAATTAAAAATTCAAAGTTAAAAGTCATTTATAGCTAAGATTTTCAGCTTTTTGAATATATTTTTTCACAGCTTTATCTTATTAATAAAAAGCATTTAAGGATTTGATAAATTTTTTAGTTATTTTTATTTTGAAAAAAACTATCGAAGTTTAATTGCCATCCAAAAAAAGCCAGCAATACCGCCTAATATGCTGACAACTAAGCTACCTCCAATGATACGGTTAAAAAACTCCTGATTGCTAATTCTCTTCTCTAATTGCTCTGCTTTGGTGTCGGTAGCTTCAATCTTTCCTGATACTTTTTCGTCTAATGTCTTAATTTGCCCTAATAATTTTTCATCTAAAGTTTTGATGTTACCCTTAATCTCAGCTTGACCCACCTTGAGCATGGTTACATCTTCACTCAATTTGTCTAGCTTGCCATCTAGCTTATCTAGCTTTTGTTCAAACTTGTTAAAGATTTCTTTGAGATCAGATTCTATTTGTATGTTGCTCATCGTTATACTGTGATTAAATTAGATTTAATTCGGAAGCTTCCTTATTATTTTATTCTTAAAGCAAAACTTTAGCGATCGCGTTTATTTTGACCTTTTAGACATCCTCTTACTTGATTTTCTTTTTTATAAAGATCCCAAATGGGTTCTATAAACTTTAGGTGTCATGCCTGTAAGTTGACGAAATTGCTTACTTAGATGACTGTGACTATTGAAGCCACATAAAAAGGCAATGTCCACGATTGATTTATCTGTTTGCTTTAATAACTGTTTGGCTCGTTCTATTCGTTGCTGGAGTAGGTATTGGTATGGGGGAATTCCGAGCGATCGCTTGAACAAATAACTAAAATGAAATTGACTCATACCAAGCAATTGGGCTAAATCTGTCAGCCTGATATCTTGATCTAAATATTCGTTGATGTAATCTAAAACTATAATTAATTGACGTTCGGGTAATCCTCCTTCGTATATTGAAAGGCGAGGTTTGAGAGCGGAATATTGTCTGAGTAAATGTACTGTCAAAACATTTGTTAATGAATCTATATAAAGACTTCCACCTAAATTTTCCTGTTGCAGTTCAGTTAGCAGCATCATGCTCATAGCTTCAATCTGGGAATCACGAGTCCGAAATTCAGGGATAAATTCGACTTGCTCAGGATTCATTTCTAATGCTTCTCTGGCAACACTTTCGATAAACTTAGATGCAATCCGAATCTGCATATAGCGATCGTCACTATTCCAACGGGCAAAAAAAGTCATCTTGGCAGGTGTGATCGAAATATCACCTTTCCCATAAAGACCTTCGTGAGTTTTGCCTCCTTTAATTTGCAGAAAGCGAACTGGACGGGGTGCAAGAGACATACAAATCGTGTGTTCATCACTGTAATAAGTCTGCCCTTCCCCTGGAGGTTGTTGAAATTGCTCAACTAAAATGTTTTCCCAACCCCGATTTTTGCTGGACAAAACGGGCAAGCTGGTACATTCAATCTGATGTCTGACGGTATTTTCCATAATGCAAATTCAACTTATCTTAGTTTGATTGTATTCATTTTTGGTTTTAGAGATAATAAAAACAACTCACTCTTCCTGCATAAAAAATTAGGGAGGTATCTTGATGAAATTACCTTTTACTGGAAGTTGTATGTGTGGAGCTATTCGCTACGAATGTTCGACAGAGCCTATTATGATGGGTAATTGTCATTGTCGCGATTGTCAGCGAGCTACAGGAACAGCATTTGCTGCTGCAATGCTCGTACTTCGTGATGCAGTTACCATCACTGGCGATGTTAAATACTATAATGTTACAGGTGATAGTGGAGGCATTGTTAGTCGTGGTTTTTGTCCTCACTGTGGTTCTCGATTATTTAGCAAACCTCCAATTCCAGAATTCATGGGTATCATGGCAGGTAGCCTTGACGATCCTAGCTGGTTTCAACCTGAAGCAGATCTTTATACTGCCAGTGCGCAACCGTGGGATTATCTGAATCCAGATTTACCTCACTTTGCTAAGTTTCCGCCACCCGAACAGCCGAATGCAGCCAACTGAATCAATCCCAATTTCACCGCAAGATTGTGATAGTTTCACCAGAATTAGATAGCTCAGAATTGTTAGTTTCTCTAAGCTGGAATAGTAATTAATCAAGAGAAACTATGACACATTTATTACACATTGATTCCAGTCCCAGAGGAGAGCGATCGCATTCTCGCCGTATGACCAGAGAGTTTGTCGAACAATGGAAACAAGCCCATCCTCAGGATATCGTCACTTATCGAGATATTGGGCGCAATCCCATTCCCCATATCGATGAACCCTGGATCGCAGCAGCTTTTTCATCACCAGAACAACACACACCTGAACTGCGCGAAGCGATTCGCCTTAGCGATCAGTTAGTAGAGGAATTCTTGGCTGCCGATGTCTACGTTATTGGTATTCCTATGTACAACTTTAGTGTTCCTAGCGTATTTAAAGCTTATATTGACCAAATTGTGCGAGTTGGTCGTACTGTGGGGTTTGAACCAGATGATACTGCTAATGTTTTTAAACCTCTGGTACTGGGTAAGAAAATGTTTGTCATTGAAGCACGCGGAGATTCTGGCTTTCAATCTGGTGGACGCTACGAGAAGATGAATCATCATGATCCTTACTTGGTAACAGTTTTTGGTTTTCTGGGCATTACTGACATCACTTTTGTTCACGTTGAAAACGATGAGTATGGTGGAACAAAATTAGCAGAGTCCATCACCAATGCTCGCACTAAAATCACTGAACTGGTAGCTTCATAACTTGTTACTGGTTTTTGCTCAAATTATTGTATCGGAGGAAAAATATTGTGAAACAGTTTTTCTCACTAAACATATTGACTTGCTTGCCTTCTATAGCTGCATTAATACTAGCTTCTGAAGTAGCGATCGCTAATCCCAACATCAATCCTAACCAAGTTGCTAACACTCGACCTTTTAATCTCGTACGCTTGGGTTATCAAGGATATTTTCAAGACTTAGGAATTCCTGCTTATCAGGCTTTTCGCACAGCTATCAAATACCGACGAGTAACTGCGACAAAATTGATTGAGAGTGCTATGG
The DNA here is from genome assembly GCA_051658085.1 of Waterburya sp. Lineage (GTDB taxonomy): Bacteria > Cyanobacteriota > Cyanobacteriia > Cyanobacteriales > Xenococcaceae > Waterburya. Next base: position 128,207 of record JBOFLX010000087.1, on the reverse strand, counting down.
AAAAGGGTAGACTGCCTCTCGACACTCTCAATAACCAAGGCTATGTAAATTCAGTTAAAGCACAGCTTGAATTAATTTTGAGGAGATAAACTCATAAACTCTGAATCTTAGTGAATTGAATCTGTTTCAAAAAATAAAATTTGAATCGATTAAGCAAACTCCCATTCGTATCGAACGGCAGGATAAACTAGCTGTCGAAATTGGTCGCCAAGAGCTAGTTACTGCTGCTTCTCTCGAGTCTCCTCAAGATTACCCAAGATATCGCCAGTATTGTCATGTCATGCGAAAAACTGCTCAAGGCTGGCGTTTTGCTATTCTGATGTCCAACAGCAGTGAGTAAGCGGATTTTGTTTGATTGTAGACAATTTAATTCATTTGTCCTTTATGTCCAAGTTTATTTTTATCTTTAACCCACCACAAATTTTTGTAATCTTTTCATTCCTTCCTTGATCGTATCCATATCAGTATAGGGTTTAGGGCAGCTTAATTTCGGTATAGCATTAATTGCTTCATACATATAAGCTCGCCGTTGAGCAAAAGCCTGAACCATCTTCTGCACAAAATCTTGAGAAGATTCCAAAGCTGCGATCTCGCCATACTGGGCAAAGATGCAAACATTAGAGGTACTGTATATATAACCATAACCAAAATGGAATCAAGCTTAATTAAAATCAAAAAATATTTAAAATTATTAGTAGAGAATACTTTTTTAGAGTTCAATAAATCTTATCACAATGATACACCATACGCTTTTTTTATTCGCGTTTCACCAGAAGGTAATTCTGTATATACTCTCATATTATCTGAAGATCAATTATCAGATATAGCAAAATATTATTCAACAAATGAAAAACAAATTTTAGATACTAAATATTTTAGTTTATTAAGACAATCATTACGCTGGGCTGTTGGTGAACAATGGTTTGTTCTAGACAATGATTTGCTGAAAGATGTAAATTTACTGATTTTAAATGCTATAAAAAATGATGAAATTGAGTTATTTGATGGTGTGGTCGAAAATATTTGTCTAGAAGTATTTAAAAGTTTACAAAAACAAAAGTTTTTTTTACATAATTCTAAAAGGATAGTAGTAGGGTTAACATACCGTTCTGAGTCAGATGAAGAGTTTCTCAATTGGATTCAAAAAATAAATTCTTTAAAGATAGTTAAACAAGTTAAACAAGAGTTATCTGCAATGTATGCTGCTCAAAAATTAATTGAATCTTGATGAGGATAGTAGTTTTTTGATTTTTTACAGCGATCGCTATAGCTATTGTGTCTTTCGATAATTTTTAGGCGTAACACCCACCAAACGCTTAAAATAACGATGAAAATGACTTTGATCGACAAAACCTACTTGAGTTGCTATTTCAGCATACTCAATTATCTGTTACTTGTTGTTTGTACGGTAAACCACACTGATGATACTGTTGCCATCTGTTACGTAATTTAGCTAAATTAGCAGTCGGAAGGTAAGAGTGCTAATCTTAAGAAGAAGCAACTTACTCAACCAAAATATTACTCACAATTAAGTATTCAGTTATAGATCTGGAGAATTTGGCATGGCAGCTATTACTATTAACGTTACAACTGTAAAGCCTTTAGGCGATCGCGTATTTATCAAAGTTAGTGCCAGTGAAGAACAAACTGCTGGTGGTATCTTTCTACCCGACGCAGCGAAAGAAAAACCCCAAATTGGCGAAGTAGTAGGCGTAGGCCCTGGTAAACGCAACGATGATGGCGGTTATACTCCTTTAGAAGTAAAAGTTGGCGATAAAGTTCTTTACTCTAAATATGCTGGTACTGATATCAAGCTAGGTGGCGAAGAGTATGTTTTGCTATCTGAAAAAGATATTTTAGCAGCAGTTGCTTAAGTCATTGAGTTGGTCAACTAATTAATTTAGTGACCAATCAAGCAAAAAAATCATACTCAAGCAAAGCATACAGCATACAAAAGTTAATTTATTCACCGTTCATCATTTCCTAAAGAGGATACCAATTTTATGGCTAAATTGATTATTTATAACGACGAAGCTCGTCGCGCACTGGAAAAAGGTATCGACTTATTAGCGGAAGCAGTAGCCGTTACCCTTGGCCCCAAAGGACGTAATGTGGTTCTCGAAAAGAAATTTGGCGCACCCCAAATTGTTAATGATGGGGTAACAATCGCCAAAGAAATTGAATTAGAAGATCACATTGAGAATACAGGCGTATCCTTAATTCGTCAAGCTGCTTCCAAAACCAACGATGTAGCAGGTGACGGTACAACTACAGCGACAGTTTTAGCTCACGCAATTGTCAAAGAAGGTTTACGCAACGTGGCAGCAGGTGCAAATCCTATTGCTATCAAACGTGGTATTGACAAGGCAATTGATTATCTAGTCGGTAAAATTCAAGAGCAAGCTAAACCTGTAGAAGATTCCAAAGCGATCGCTCAAGTTGGTACAATCTCTGCTGGTAACGACGAAGAAGTGGGCAACATGATTGCTCAAGCAATGGATAAAGTTGGTAAAGAAGGGGTAATTTCTCTAGAAGAAGGTAAGTCGATGACTACTGAACTAGAAATTACTGAAGGGATGCGCTTTGACAAAGGTTACATCTCTCCTTACTTCGTTACTGATACCGAGCGGATGGAAGCTACCTTGGAAGAGCCTTTCATTCTAATTACCGATCGCAAGATCACTTTAGTTCAAGACCTTGTACCCATACTCGAACAAGTAGCTCGTCAAGGCAAACCTTTGATCATTATTGCTGAAGATATTGAAAAAGAAGCTCTAGCTACTCTAGTAGTTAACCGTCTAAGAGGTGTACTCAACGTCGCTGCTATTAAAGCACCTGGTTTTGGCGATCGCCGTAAACAAATGTTAGAAGACATTGCTGTTTTGACTGGTGGTCAAGTAATCTCTGAAGATGCAGGTTTAAAACTAGAAAGCACTAAAGTGGAGATGCTCGGTACTGCTCGTCGCATCAACATTACCAAAGATAACACTACTATTGTGGCTGAAGGTAATGAAGATGCAGTCAAAAAACGCTGTCAGCAAATTCGTCGTCAAATAGAAGAAACTGAGTCTTCTTATGACCAAGAAAAATTACAAGAGCGTCTAGCAAAACTTTCTGGTGGTGTAGCCGTTATCAAAGTTGGTGCTGCTACCGAAACCGAAATGAAAGACCGTAAGCTACGTCTGGAAGATGCGATCAACGCCACTAAAGCTGCTGTGGAAGAAGGTATTGTTCCTGGTGGTGGTACTACTCTCGCTCACCTAGCTCCTGGGTTAGAAGAATGGGCAAGTGCTAATCTGAAGGATGAAGGTTTAACTGGTGCAACTATCGTTGCTCGTGCTTTAACTGCTCCTTTAAAAAGAATTGCCGAAAACGCTGGTCAAAACGGTGCGGTAGTAGCTGAAAAAGTTAAGGAAAAAGACTTTAGTACTGGCTTCAATGCTGCTACAAACGAATATGTCAATATGTTTGATGCTGGTATTGTTGATCCTGCTAAAGTAACTCGTTCTGCATTACAAAATGCTGCTTCTATTGCAGGTATGGTCTTAACTACTGAATGTATTGTTGTAGATAAGCCTGAGAAAGAGAAAGCTCCTGCTGGTGCTGGTGGTGGTGATTTTGATTATTAATCAACGCTATTAGCTTTTAGCTCTTAAGCAATCGATTAATATATTTATCTTCAAGGTTGTCTCATCTGTTTTGGGACAGCCTTATTTATTAGTCGTACAAAATTAGATTCGGACATTAATAGTAATTGGTTCGTAAGTAGGAAGTAGGAAATAGGAAATAGGAAGTAGGTAAAAGTTAAAAGGTAAAAACCTCTGAATTCCTTGTTATAGGTTATGGGTTATATAGGTTAATTAAGACTAGAGTAATTGCAAATCTTCAAAGCAACGACGTGTTATTTCTATTCTTTTGTCAAGATCATCATCACTATTAACATCGATATTGGTAGCAAACAAGTAAATATCCTCACCTTTTTCTAGATAACCAACATACCAGCCAATCTGAGGTGTTATTGTGTTCGCCAATCCTGTTTTAGCTCGAATAGTATAATCAGGAGTTTCTTCCATATCATAATATCTTTAACAATACCAAGCGATCGCGCTGAAAAAGTAAGTCATCATTGTGTAAATAAGTTGACGACAAAAAACAAATATTAGTATTAGTGATTAAGTTTTTAACCATAATGCGTAGTGCTATATTTTGCTGAAATTAAGAATAAAATCTAATTAGCAACTATTGATTTAATTGAGCTACAACAGGTTGAGGCCAAAGTTCTTGGACATCTTTGGGTAACATATTAGCCACATCTTCAATTTCCCCACGAGTCACCCATTCAGCCAAAACAGCAAAAACTTCTCTAATTAAAGTTTCTATCTCAATTGGATAGTCACCTTGGGGCAAATTACTTTGAACTTTGTTGATAAAAGCTGTCAAAGATCTTTCCTTAGTCGGAGTTGCTGCTGGTTTCCAACCCTGATAATAAAATCCTGCCAACAAGACTGGAAATTGCGAACCTAATTGTACTGCCTCCTCTAAGGGAATGCGATCTCTTAAGCTGTGTAAAACTGCTTTGATACCAATAAACACAGTATGTCTATCTTCTATGTTAGTTTTTTGAGCAACATAATTGATAAATTGGTTGGTTTTTTCGAGAGTGCGGTCAAATGCCGTTAATCCATTAGCAGACATAAATAATTGCTAAACCTTTATTTTGTGTTTTCTAAAGGCATTGTGACAAAATTAAGTCTAGAGAACTTCCGACGGAGTATGTATTTATTGATTCCAACATTAATAAAGTTCGGCATTTTTAAACTGCTGAATTTTTTGGGCGTTAGCAGCTTCACCACAACTACGGGGAGTAGGGAAAATCTTACCTGGGTTAGCTAGTCCTTTGAAATTTAAGGCAGTGCGTACATATTGCATAGTTTCTAGATCAACCTCATCAAACATATAAGGCATATAGCAATTTTTATCTGCACCAATACCGTGTTCTCCCGATAAACTACCTCCAGCCTCAACACAAAGCTTGAGAATTTCTCCGCCAATTTCTTCGACAGTTTCAAAAGCTCCTGGGACAGCATTATCATAGAGGATTAGAGGGTGTAAGTTGCCATCCCCAGCATGAAAGACATTAGCAATTTTATAACCATAGCGATCGCTCAAAGCATTTATTTCGCTTAACACTTCCACTAATTTAGTTCGAGGAATGACCCCATCTTGCACAAAATAGTCGGGACTAATATGTCCTGCTGCTGCAAAAGCAGCTTTTCTACCTTTCCAGAGTTTGGCGCGTGTATCGAGATCATTGGCAGTAGTAATCCCAGTAGCATTATTCTGCCGACAAATTGCTTCCACTTTTTGTTTATAGGTTTTAACTTCTACTTCTAACCCGTCTAACTCTACTAGGAGAACAGCAGCAGCATCACGAGCATAACACCCAGTAGCGACAATATCCTCCACTGCATTGATACTGAGATTATCCATAATTTCCATGCCAGCAGGAATAATACCCGCGCTGATAATATCCGCCACTGCTGCACCAGAATCTTCCACAGCCGAGAAATTCGCCAACACAACACAGACTGATTCAGGTCGTTTCAAAATACGGAGTGTAACCTCAGTAGCGATACCTAAAGTTCCTTCTGAACCAACAAATAAACCTGTTAAATCATATCCAGGCATTTCGGGAACTACACCACCCACATCAATGATTGAACCATCAGTAGTGACTATTTTCAGACCCAAAACATGGTTAGTTGTCACACCATATTTCAGACAGTGAACTCCTCCCGAATTTTCGGCGACATTACCGCCAATTGAACATATAATTTGACTGGAAGGATCAGGAGCGTAATAAAACCCTGCACCGCTCACTGCCTGAGTTACCCAATTATTAATTACCCCTGGTTGCACTGTAATGCGATGATTATCTAAATCTTGATGCAAAATTTGGTTCATCTTAGCCGTAACAATCAATACACAGTCTTCTGTTGGTAATGCTCCCCCAGATAAACCTGTACCTGCACCTCTGGCAACCCAAGGTAAATTATTGTCATGACAGAATTTAACCGTAGCTGCTACTTCTTCTGTAGTCCGAGGTAATACTACTACTGCTGGACGTTGACGATAGCTGGGTAAACCATCACACTCATAGGTTAATAACTCTTCTTTTCGACGCACCACGTTATTTTTACCAACTATATTTTCTAGCTGCTTAATAATTGGCTGCCATTTATCCTGAGTAGATTGAAAAAGCTTACTTAAAACCATCGCCATTCTGCATCTTGCTAATTTATCCTATTGATAATCATAGTAAGTTTACCAGGATAATTTATACATACTCTCTAAAAGTTAACTTTCCAATCCTCTACTTTTAAATCCTTTTTTGATACCTGTCAGTTTTATAAACTATTGACCAAAGTATTAGGAATAAAAACATCGTCCCATTCATCAGCTTCCTCGCCAATACGAACTATAACCAAATCGTGAGCAGGAATAATATAGACTCGCTGAAAATATTTCCCGTCTAAATAAATAATATCTTCGGCTACAAAAGGTTGAGAATCCTTGTGCTTAATTTCAGATTGTTCTTTAGTTTTAGCTTTGAGCCAAATGTTATAACCATAGCTATCCTCTACAGAGGATGGTTGAACCATTTTATCTAACCATGCAGAAGGCACAACCTGCTGGTTATTTACTTTACCTCGATCTATAAATAATTGACCAACTTTGCCCCAGTCATGAGGAGTAGCAAATAGGCAACAAAATGTTTTAGGGTTTTCTTGAGGTCGATCGCGATCTAGCAATATAGCTGCATCATTAGCTTGTAAAGGTTGCCATAAACGAGTCGATAAATAATCAATATATTTTTCCCCTGTGGCTCGTACTAACATTTCTGCTAGTATCTGGCTATTAATATTATTGTATTCAAAAACTTTTTTCGGAGGTTTAATCGCAGGAGTTTTGTAAGCTACGCTATCAAAATTGTTTTCATCTTTTAGTCCTGATTGCATAGACAATAAATCTTGCAGGGTAATTTTATTTCGTTGATCTTGAGACCATTCTGGGATATATTTAGCAACTGGATCTAATTCCGAATCTATGTGTCCCTCTTCAATAGCTATACCAATCAACAGCGCGACAATTGTTTTGGACATAGACATAGAATTAGAAGTCGAAGTAGGAGTAAAATCTCCCCAGTAACGTTCCGAAACGATTTTTCCTTTATGTATTACTAACAAAGCATAAGAATTCTTTTCTTGAGCGTAAGTAGAAATTTTATTTAAGCTCTCTTGAGAAATAGAATTAGAAGTGGCTACAGGTAAAGCAGAAGGATTGCCTTTAATTGTTGCTAAAGGTTTATACCAATCGACATCTTTAATGAAACTATCGGGATAAATAATTTTTTGATAAAGCTTAATCGCTACTACTCCTATGATCACTGAACTTCCAGCTATAACAGCAAGAGTTATAGCAATAACTTTCAGCGATAATTTTGGTACTAATTTACTCATTTATTTATCTACATTTTTAGAAAGCGATCGCACAAATCACCCCAGCGAAGCTGATCTCCCATACTTTACACAAGTTTAATTTATACTACTAGCACTTAATTAAAATAATGTCAGTTTGGATATAGTCTGATTAGGTAAATTCATTTTATTTTTGACTATATTGCTTCTGTCTTATTGGTTAATAATTTGCCGATACCTTGACCGCGATGCTTGGGTGCAACTGCTAGTAAACACAAAGATGCTCATTGAGAATTAAAAAATTTCGAGTTAGATATGCCAGGGAATAATAGGCGATCGCTCTGCATCCTTAAACAAAAGAAACCAATTTAGGTTTTGGCAGAGGCTCACCTGTACTTTCATAGGACAAAATCAAAGATTCCAGAGCATCTTTGCCATTAGCAACAGCTTCATCGTATGTATCACCGTGAGTACGCCAATAACTACCAGGAAAATCGGGCAATGCTACCAAAAAGCAATCATCTTCGTCACTCCATTGAATAATCATTTGGTATTTTAATTTATCCATTTTTCCGTTTTCTATTTACTTCTTGTATAGCCTGTTTGATTTCTTTTTCTTGATAGGATTTAGAATCACTACCATCATTACCAGATATTGTAACTTTCCCAGAATAGAGAGGATGTATCCAGTTAGTATGGCTACCTTTTCCTGGTAATTTTTGAAAACCTGCTTTTTGAAGTATTTTCTTTAGCTCTCTTATTTTTTTTGGCATATTTGTACTTCAAAATTGTCAGACTAATAGGTTGATTTGAGAAATTATTAGTCTAAATTTTCAACTCTAGGTGTACCATCTGCTTCAATCCAAATCAACTGCTTAATTCGACAAGTTTTGGCATATTGCTTAATTGCTGCTTCAGATCGCTCTCCCAAATCGATTTCAACCCTAGCAGAATCATCTTCACTTCTTAATTGACGGGCGTATTTAAGGGCGATCGCTTCTACTTTAGCAGTTGTCGGAATGATTAAACAATCACTTGTAGGAGCTTGTTGCGGTAATTTGTCTGTTGATAATAAACAAGAATGTAAATCTTCGATGTAGAGAGAAAAGCCAATCCCTGGCGATGATTTACCTTGGGGATGATAGAGTCCCAATAATTGATCGTAACGCCCTCCTTCTGCCAAAATATAGGACTGTTGATCCTGAAAACTAACTGCTTTAAAGACAATACCTGTATAGTAATCAAAGGTTTGCAACAAACTGAGATCCAGCGTTAAGGGTAAAGGGCGATGAGGCAAAGCCTCCGCTTCGCGATCGCAACTATTATTGAGTAATTCGATTAAAGATTTAAGGTTATTAACTGTTTCTTGAGCAGCAGCATCGAGATTAAGAGTAGAAATCTTGCTTAAAACCTCTTCTGGTTTACCTCGTAAATCAAATAGAAATAAAGCCTGCGCTTTTAAATCTGCTGATAATTCCAATTTTTCTAAAGCAATACGATCAAGATTAGCAATACAATTACGCACTGAGGTACGAATTGATTCTGGAAATACTGCCAAAAGCGATCGCGTTAATCCTGCTTCTCCTAACAAAATTGACCAATCTGGTATACCCAAGTCGTATAAACAATCTGCCAACAAGAGAATGATTTCCGCATCAGCCAAAACTCCCCCAGCAAACAATAACTCAACTCCAGCCTGATAAAATTCTAACTGCCGACCATGATGACTTGACGGTGGGTTACGAAATACATTAGCACGATAGCAAAGACGTTGTGGATAAGTATTGCCTGCCATCCTAGTTACTGCTGCACGGGCAATAGAGGCAGTTAATTCAGGACGTAAGCCTAAAGAATTTTCGCCATTATTACGTAGTTGAATAACTTTAGAAGGTTGAATTGCACCACCTGCGGTTAGAGTATCTAGCCATTCCAAAGTCGAGGTGACAATGCGCTGATAGCCCCAAGTTTGAAATATATGTTGCAGGCGATCGTTAATCCAACGTTTTTGTTCTACCTCTAAAGGTAATAAATCTCTAGCTCCAGCAGGGGGTTGATAAATCATTTCGAGTAAAATGCAGATTCTTAGATATTGGGAGTAATATCTACTTGTGTCATCTTACTTTTTTTTCGACCCAAAAAAACCACTAAAGAAGCCACTATTACCAGGGTTGTTATCAGACTTCTGATTAGAATTAGGATTAGAGGTTTTAGATTTCTGCTCTGTTTTGGTAAGCTTATCTAAGGCTTTTTTACTTTCTACAACAATCGGATTGTGAGGCTCGGCACTACAAGCTTTACCAATATGGACTTTTGCCATAGTTAATTGTCTTTTATGCAAATAGGCTAGTCCAGTAACTGCGTGAGCTTGAGCGTGATTGGGATCAATTCTGAGGGCATCCCGTAATTCTGTAATTGCCTGTTCGTATTCTCCTTTAGCAATATACTGTTGTGCGCGACTAACAAAAGCGGAAATTCTTGATTCAGGCGTAGGTTCGTCTATTTTGCTTGATGTCTGAGAAGTGGTGGGAGATGTTTGAGTAGGAACTGCTGTACCTTGTATGACAGTAGAATTTCTTTGAGTTACTGTTTGTTTATTGGCTACACTTGGAGAGCTTTTTTGTTGGCGGTTAATTCCTCGCTCGCTTTTAAGCATCAGGTAAACTAAATTTAGTTCGCTAAGTATACCAATATCATTGACAGTTTGTTCTAGAGATTTATATTTTTCTAAACTAAGTTGTTTTAAAAGTTTAGGGTAAAGTAACTCAAAACTATCACCAGCTTTTAATAATTCTTTAGCTGATTCACCTTCTATAGTAATTTTAGTTTTATTTTCTGCTAAACGTTTGCCTATTTGGGTTAAAACTAATTGATGTTCAGCAAAATTATTTTTTTTGGATAATTGTTCATAAGCAGGATTAACCAATTTAGATAAAATTTGACCTGCTATCTTCATTTTATTGGCATTCGAGCGACACTTATCTGGATGTAGCTTTTGAGCAATTTTTAAATATTCCAATCGAATATCTTTGGAGTCAGCGTCTAAGGACACACCTAAAATTGCATGGTAATCGGTGATGTTAAGTTTAAAAAGCCCGTGTTTAATCGCGAAAGACATAAGCAATTAAAGATATCGATAGTTAGCAGGAAAATATATCTTTGTCATGGCAACACTAATCAAAATATTAGCTGTATAGCTTATTGTTCCCTGAAATCTAGCTGAACTAACAGGATTGAGAAGAAATTTTCTTATTTATCGAACTTGAGTAACTTCGCCTTCAATCATGGTTGACTTTAAAGTTACATTAGCTCGTATAGCGCGGAACATACCAAAGCGACATAAACTGGCACCAAATGCCAAGCGCATTAATAATAAAGTGGGGACTTCTCGTAAAGATTTAATAAAGCCTGACAAGCCGAAGATTACTAAACCTTTGGGTTTAATAATTCCCTGCCAAATAGAATCAATCCAAGAAGGAAGAGTTTCTTGTGTCCAGTCGGCGGTAACTACTTCGCCTTCTACTAGTCCTGTTTCAGCTAAAAGTTCTGAAAAGCCTTCAATACTAGAAAAAGCAGGATGTGACCACTGATCTAACAACTGCTTCATTACAGGTTTTTCCCAAAAGTTGAGAGGTTTTTGGCGGTCATCTCGTTGATTCCAGTCAGCGACAACTAAAATTCCACCTGGCTTAAGTACACGCAATAATTCTTGAGCAAAAATTGCTTTATCGGGCATATGGGGGCCTGCTTCTACCGACCAAACTATATCAAAACTAGCATCAGGGAAAGAAAGAGCCATTGCATCATCTACAGCGAATTTAGCAATAACATCTTTAGGAGTTAATTCCTGGGCGCGTTTGACCTGTTGGGGACTAATAGTAACACCTGTAACGTCAAAACCATAATCTTTAGCAAGGATACGACTACTACCACCAATGCCACAACCAACATCTAATAAAGTTTTACCAGCAGTTAATTTATCTAAACCTCCCCAGCGCACCATTTCATGCACAAAGTCATATTTAGCAGTTATAAAGTCTTTGGATTTAGGTGGTGAGCCATAATGACCTAAGTGAATATGTTCACCCCAATAAAATTCTAAAATACCGTCTTCTGTCCACTGATCATAAGAATTAGCCACAGAGTCAGCAGATTGATAACGACGAGCAGTAAATAAATAAACTGCAATACCTATTGCGAGTAAAATCGCTAAACAACCCAGAATGTAAAAGAGATTCATTAAAATCAGTAATAAATATGTTTTGATAATGAACTTAATATAACAATGTTTGGTTAACCTAAGACAAGGCATACAGCAGTCATTGAAACTTTTCAGACATCCTCTAAGGAAAGTTCCTGTTGGAGCAACGTTATTAATCTTAATTGCATTGCTCCCAATTATTATTTATGCTGCGTTAGGCATCAAACCAAGCTGCTTCATCAATTCTAATAAATTACATTCATACCACCGTTCTACAATTTTTTTATTGGTAATCTTGAGCAGCGTAAAACTGTTCATCTTACAAGATTTTCCCGTAGGAGGAATACTTAAAAATTCTCCAGTATGAGTTCCTTGTAGAGTAGTACGATACATAACTTTATCGCCTTCTGAGATGACATCTTCTATAGTTTGTTGAATGTCAGGAAAACCTTGAAATAAACTGACATTAAATACTTTATTAGCTTCTAGTCCTACAATTGGTTTTGGAACGCTATTAAAATGAAAAATAAAATCAGTTGAAATCAATTCATCCCATATTTTCTCCCAATTAGGAATTGTGCCCCAACCATCTTGAGCAAAACGCCAAGCGATCGCTTTATTCTCTTCGATAGACATAATGATTATTGCTAAATTTTGTATGGCTTTAGTATGCAAAATATCCCTATCGATAATATTCAAAGTTCTTGCTGTATTTTTACAAGTTCTTGCTTTGATCTAAATACTGTTTTGGTGTTATTCCTAAGTGACGCTTAAAATGATAGTTAAAATGACTTTGGCTAGAAAATCCTGTGGTTTGCGCTACTTCAGCGATCGCCATATCTTGTAATAATAATTCTTGAGCGCGTTCTATACGACATTGAAGCTGAAATTGATGAGGTGCTTTGCCTGTGGTTTGTTTAAATAGACGAGCAAAATGATATTCGCTTAACTGTAATACTGTTGCTAATTGTGTCAGAGTTAAATTTTTATCCAAATTACTGTAGATATAATCAATGACTCGATTTAATTGTGATGGAGATAATTTACTGTCAATAGATTTAAGAGCGTGACTACGATTAGAATAGCGGGACAATAGATGTACTGTTAAAGCATTTGCCATCGAATCAGCATATAAATTGTTATCTATTCCGTTTTTTACCGCACTTCTAAGTGTTAAAGCAATCTGTTGAATTAATGGATCGAACAAAGACTTAATTTGAGGAACTAGTTCTACACTATTGCTTTGATAAAGTTCGTAGCCTAGTTGAGATATCAAGTCAGGTTTTAAATAAATCAATAAAAAATCTGCTTCTGAATTCCAAGTAAAAGATTGACTGAGGTTTGCAGGAATAATACTCAAATTGCCTGGAATAGAATTAGCTGTCCTAAATTTACCTTCAATTTTGCGCTCTAGTTTGACGACTTTACCTGTATTGAGGCAGATTCCATGATAATTCGATTTATGTTCAGGAAGTTGAAAAGCTGGTTGGCGAAAATGAGTAACTTGAATAGTTGTCCAATTCAATTCAGAACTCGATACAATTGGCGAACGGGGTAATTGAGAGAATATACTTGTCTGGCGATCGCTTTTAAAATTGTTCTCTTTCATCTGAAAATTTTTGTTAGCATGATTCATGATTGAATTCTTTTCTGGTTATACGGCATAGAATAACCTGTTGATGTTTGTCAAACCAAGATCATGATCTCTAATTCGGATAAAATTTTAGTTGCTGGTGCTACTGGTGGTGTAGGACAACTGGTTGTTGCCAAGCTATTAGCCAAAAACTTGAGTGTTCGGGCTTTAACTAGAAATAAAGCTAAAGCTGAATCAATGTTTGACGGTAGGGTGGAATTAGTAGAAGGAGATATTCGTTATCCTGAAACTCTAACCTCAATCACTGACGGAATTAATTATATTATTTGCTCTACAGGAACAACAGCTTTTCCTTCAATGCGCTGGGATTTTGCTAATTTGTTTCAACCTGCTAGTAGCCCTGAAGCGGTAGATGGCAAAGGAGTTCAAAACCTAGTTTTGGCTGCACCCAAAGATTTAAAAAGATTTGTTTTTGTCTCGTCTTGTGGAGTATTACGCAAAGATCAATTTCCTTTTAATCTGTTGAATGCTTTTGGGGTATTAGATGCTAAATTAACAGGAGAAAAAGCTATAACTACTTCTGGTTTACCCTATACCATTATTCGTCCTGGAAGATTAATTGATGGCCCTTATACTTCTTATGATTTAAATACTTTATTACGAGCCAAAACTGATGGTAAAAAAGCTGTAGTCATTGAGAAAGGGGACAATCTTAATGGTGATGCTAGCCGTATAGATGTAGCAAATGTTTGTGTTGAATCTTTATTTTATGACACTACTATTAATCAAGATTTTTCTATTATTAATTCAGGCGATCGCCCTGACGAAATTGATTGGGAAGAGTTGTTTAAAAAAGTAATTTTGTAAAAGTCATATCGTCTTAACCATATTAAAACCGATAGCTTACACTATCAAATATGATTATTTATATGATGTATAGAAAAATCAAGCACAAATGAGTAATTATGTATTAATTAGGATAGAAGCTCTTCAAAAGGAGTTGGAAACTCTGAAAAAAGTTGTAAATCATCAACTTCAAGATTCTAAGCAAACAACTCAGTTGAGAGGACTCTGGAAAGGAGTTGAAACAACAGAAGAGGAAATTTTAGAAGCGAAAAAAGTAGCCTTCCGCAATGCATATGAGTGGGAGGACTAGATTTTAAAAGTGAAAATTTTTGTAGTCGATACTCATGCTTTAGTGTGGTTTCTTGGTAAGGTGGGCATTGCCCACCCTATTTAGTTATTTCTAGACAAAGGCAAAATCAGAACCGCTTAGTTCACCAAGGCTTACACCCTCAAACAAAATTTGTCCGTCATTATTGGGAGTAAGTAAAGCACCACTAGCAGTATTAGTAATTAAACCTTGAGATACCATACTACTGAACCAAGTTGCAGAATTCAGACTACCCCAGCCTTGGAATTCAATCTTATCTTGACCTGCTTTAAAATCTTTGATGATATCTCGCTCACCAGCTAACAAACTCTGATTTTTAGCAAAGACAAAGATATCATTCCCAGTACCACCAGTCATAATATCACTACCGCGATCGCCTGTAATAATATCATTACCTCCTAAAGTTGGATCTGCTTGGTAAGCAAATAATTTAATATTATCCAAGTGACCACCACGACCGTTACTTACAGGCGTACCAGTGGAAAGGAATTCTAGGCGTTTAGTAGTACCGTCCCCAATAAAGTTAACAGTATAGGTTTTCCAAACCAGATTTGTATTAGTTAAACCATTCTCTGCCACATTAAGTAAAGTATTACCACCGAGTCTGACTGCGATCGCATTTACTTGGGCGTTGAAACCGTTACGGGGGGCATATTGGAAAGTAAGTTGATAAAATTTCCCTGCCTCAGTCGCAATATCTCGATAGATTTGACGAGCATCAGGAAATCTATTGCTAGGATCTTCGTTGAGTTCGATATGGTTAATTCCCTCACCCGAATTAGTACTCCAATATTCAATCCTGCCATCAGTAGAGTTCCAACCGTCTAAAGGTGCGTTGACAAAACCACTTCCAGTATTAGGTGCTTCTTCAAAATCAGTGACAAATACGGTGGAAACTTCGTTTTTATTATCACCAAAAATAAGATCATTACCAGCACCGCCATCCAAGGTATCATTACCCAGACCACCAGTCATAGTATCATTACCACCGATGTTAGGATTGCTGTTGTAAGCAAGTAACTTGATATCGTCTAAATGACCACCGCGACCGCTAGTTACAGGCGTACCAGTAGAAAGGAATTCTAAGCGTTTAGTAGTACCATCCCCAATAAAGTTAATAGTATAAGTTTTCCAAACCAGGGTTGAATTAGTCAAGCCATTTTCTGCCAGATTGAGTAAAGTAGTACCACCGAGTCTTACGGCGATCGCATTTACTTGGGCATTAAAGCCGTTACGGGGAGCGTGTTGGAAGCTAAGTTGATAAAATTTTCCTGCTTCAGTGGCAATATCACGATAGATCTGACGGGCATCAGGAAATCTATTGCTAGGATCTTCATTAAGTTCGATATGGTTAATTCCTTCAGGAGAATTAGTAAACCAGTATTCAATATTGCCATCAGTAGAATTCCAGCCATCTAGAGGTGCTGTAACAAAACCACTACCAGAATTGGGTGCTTCTTCAAAATCAGTCACAAATACAGTTGTCGGTTGTGGAATTGGTCTGTCGCCACTCAGAACATCGTTACCTTCACCGCCTACCAGAATATCTTGTCCAGCCTCACCATTGATTACATCATTGCCAATAGTAGCTGTAAAAATACGGGCTTGATGTTGATTAATAGTGCTAAACAACATTTCAACTGTACTGCCGTTGAGAATAGGAATGTCTGCACCGATAACACTGACTAAATCGGGATTAGCTACTTTTAAAGTTACCTTACCCTCACCAAAGAAAGTGTAATCCAAGTTTGTACCGTTACCAGTTAGAGAGATTAAATTAGCACGCATAGGTAGTTCAGTAATGCGAGTCACATTATCCTGAACAGTTCCTAAATTGATGGTAAAAGTACCGCCGTTAGCAGGTAAAAAGACAGTCTTGTCATTGTAAGCATACCAATTGTTAACGCTTTGAATAAGCTGATTACCATTGACATCTAAACCAAAATTACCAACATTAGAGGCAGTTACTTCCGCCGTAATTGTATTTCCTGAAGTGGTAACAAATAGTTTTGACTGTTCAAAGGCTTTAATGCGGTTACTAGCATCAGCTAAAGTCACAAATTCCGCACCGCTATTGTAAGCTTCTCGGATCAAGGCAGTGAACATTTCTTGGTTATAGCCATTATTTTCCCAATTAGTAGGGCCATAATCGTGCCAAGGCATGAGTACAATTGGCTTATTAGCATGATTAGTAACTTCTCTGTATTGTCTAATCCATTCAGCCTGTGCTTGTGCTGCCGTCAGAGGTTGAGGAATAAAGCCACCATTGCCATCGGGGACTGGAATACCGAAACCAATCATTGTAAAGTCAAACCAGAGATTGGGAGCAAAATAAACTGACTGTTGACCTGGTTTCAAAAACCCAAATGCACCTGGATATCCTGCACCGACACTAGAATAACCACCAGAAATGTAATTAAAATATTGAGCAATTTCTAAAGCCGTGGGTAATTTTTCGGGCGCGCCAGGTAAAGCTGCACCAGTAACTTGAATACCTAATTGTTGTTCAATGATTTGCTTAGACTGATTAAATTCAAATTCTAACTGGGCTGGAGTTGCAAAATTAGTATTATTGGATGGATTGTAACCAGCATAAGGTTCTAAATGAGTATAAGAGTGAGTTCCAATCTCGTTACCAGCAGCTAGTAAGGCTTGGTAATAAGGACTAGAAACAGCCCAATCAGTATACTGGTTTGTTGCTGGACTATTACCAATATTGATATAGTATGAGCCAACAAAATTAAAGTCAGTTTTCCATTGATTGAGAATCGGCAATAATCTGTCATAAATACCAGGAGAGCCATCTTGAGGATTGACATTATCAGCTTCCTGAGATTGATCCATGTCATTACGAGACAAAAACAAGGATTTATTGCGAGTTAAGCTGAGGCTAACACTAGGTTGATTATTATAAGTAGACCAGCGTAGTGCTTCCCAAGCTAAGTTATTGTCTCCTAAATAACTAGTAGTAGCAAAGTGGACATTACGACCACCAGTTTCAGTAGCAACTACAGCGTTATAGGTTTGACCGTTGACAGTTTGATTAACTAAAACTTGACCAGGATATCTAGAATCAACACTTTGATAAGCGGCCCAACCAATCGGATTTTGGTATTGACGAATAACCTCCCCAGAGTTGTATCCTTGCATTACAGGGTTAGTTGTATTTTGAGCAGTCAAGGAAACATTACCAGCACCAAAAGCAGTAGGTTGCAATCCTAGCAAGCTTTTCATCCGATAATATGGATCGCCTGCATGAACTGCACCTGTCTCATCGTTGGTCATGAAGTCGCCAGCCGAGATAATCCCAATTTTGTATTTATAGACAGCATCAGTTAGGGTATCTTGAATTTGCTGTAAGTCAGCCTGTTTAACGTTGCGAATGCTAGGAAAAATTAAGCTGTCATAGTTAGCAAGTTTGTTAATGTCTTTCAGGTCATCTTCTGTAAGAATATCGAAAGGAATTCCCGCCATCATTGCTTCTTCTTGAACAGACATAAATAACTGGGAATATGCCGTGCGATTAGCTTCTATATCAGGCAAGCCAAAAAATTGGTCAGCAGTGGTTTGAGAAAAGACAATCCCAACCTTTTTACTTGTATCAGTTCTAGGTGGTAAAGTACCTTCAGGCTTGATAGTATATTTTTGACTATTATAATTATCTGGCAAAAAGACTTGGTTATTGACATCGATTACTACATCAACCCCTGGAGTTGTATCGTTAATTAACGAAAGAGGGACGGCAAATTCAACTATTTGTCTATTAGTGTCATAAATGTGATCTAATGGCCCAGTTGCAAAGGTTTCTGCTGCTGCACCAGTGTAAAGATAGGGTTGATTATCACTAAAGAAATTAATATTATATTCCGCACCAAAAGCATTGCCGAAAATTTGAAACCCTGTACTGGCATTTTGATCAGTATTAAGCCATACAGTAGTCCCTGGAGCGATCGCTGTACCATCGGATTTAATGGCAAATACATAAGCATCTCCTGCAATTTTGCCATACACTTCATATCCTGGTTGACCACTACCTGGTAGGAAATCTAATCTCTCGTTACTTGTCCAGTCAGCTAAATTACCGTCGAGAGTAATATTACCGTAAATGGTATTGAGTTCAAGAGTAGTTGCTTGACCATTAATGATCGCTGTAGTTGTGTCATTTTCAGCCTGGAGTGTTGCTAGTTGTGAAGCCGATAATTCTTGACCTTGAGCGATCGCAGCAAAAATAGCCCCTTCATCTCCTTGAGTATCTGTATTGTTTAGTTGCGCATCAAGATAATGACCAACTTCTTCTAGGAGTAAATTAGTAATTACCGCAGAATTATTACTATTTTGAGTTAAAAATTCTGTGGAAATATAAATCTTATTATTAGTTGCATCAAAAGCTCCATTCCCACCATTAATAGTTGCAGCCATGACTACTTCTATTTCTGGTAATTGTTGACCAGTAGCTATATTTTTAATTAAGTTTTTAGCCTCTGTAATGTTAGTGCGATCGCCAAATATTAAACTAATTTTAGTGATCAAATCTGGGTCATTTAGCAAATTTCCCAGTTGTTGCATTACATCTGCTAAAGAGTAATCTAGAGAATTATTAATATTAATTTGCGACATATTTTATAAAGATAAAGTTTGATTTGTTAGTAAGTTTGGTTAGTTCAAAAAAGGAAGAAGGAAGAAAAATCAACTAGCAAGTAGCAAATCATTAAACATTTATCATTTACCATTTATCAAAAATGTTTAATGTTTAATGTTCAATGTTCAATGTTCAATGAAATTACTCATTACTTACATTCCTTTAATAGGAACTAATTGTTTCTGTTTCTTTTTCTCCCAAGCCAGGGCAGTATTTAAAATAATTTCCAAGTCATTATATTTAGGTTGCCAATGCAAAACTTGACGAATGCGATCGCCACAGGCAATAACGGAAGCAGGATCGCCTTGTCTTCTAGGAAATTCAATTACAGGAAAATCAACACCAGAAATTTCTTTCAGTTTATCTAAAACTTGTCTGACGCTATAACCTTGACCATAACCACAGTTGAGAATTTCACTATCACCACCAGCTTCTAAATAACACAACGCATCTATATGTGCTGCTGCTAAATCTTCCACATGGATGTAATCTCGAATTCCTGTACCATCAGGGGTATTAAAATCTGTACCCAAAATACCTACAGCAGGACGATTTCCTAAAGCTGCATCACAAGCAACCCTAATTAAATGACTAGCTTTTTCAGCCGATTGACCAATTCTACCAGCCAAATCTGCACCAGCTACATTGAAATAACGTAAGATTACATATTTAAAATTAGAACTAAATGCATAATCTCTAATCATACGTTCACTCATTAATTTTGAGCAACCATAAGGATTAATAGGATTAGTCGCACAAGCTTCACTAACAGGGTTTTCTGCTGGTTCACCATAAACCGCAGCCGTACTAGAAAAAACAAATTTATTCACGCCAAATTTTTGACAGCAATGAAGTAAATTGAGAGTGTTACGAGTATTGTTAGTGTAATAATCTAAGGGATTAGCAACAGATTCAGGCACAGAAATACTAGCAGCAAAATGCAATACTGCTTCAAACTTATACCGTTTAAATACTTGTTCTAAAGTACCTAGTTCTGATAAATCACCAATGACTAAATCACCAGATAATACTGCTTTAGCTGTACCTGTGGAAAGATTATCATAGACAATTACTTCATATCCAGCTTCCCCTAACTGACGCACTGTATGAGAGCCAATATATCCTGCTCCACCAGTCACCAAAATTTTTTTTCTCATGAAAATCTCTTAAGAAGTTTTACTTATGTTTTTCAAATTATGAGGCTAAAACCGAAAAAACAGGTAAAGTTAAAATGAAGTTTATATAAAAAAAACAACAAGTTTTTTAAGTTAAAAGTTCATAAAAAAGTCCTTGACAATAACACAATCTTTAAACAAGTTTTGTATATTAAATTAACTTAGTTTATTAATCTCCCTTACCTATTACTCATTACTTAGTCATGCCATTAATTAAACAGATTATAATTAGCGATTTAATAACTGCTCTTTGGTTAGTGGTTATTTTTATTGTTGTATTTTTATGGCTACCATTTAAAAGCTTGACAGGTAATATTAATCAACAAGATCATAATCAAATAATCAGTTTATGGCTCAGAATAATCTTTGTAATAATTTTAGGAGTTTTAAGCTTAAGTTATTTACATCTATTAAATTGGCTGACTTTAGCTTTAATCTATACTGCTTGTTTGATCTTTAATTATTTAGAAAGCTCTAACTGGCAAATAAAAAAATGTTGGCAGCTTATTCAAATCAGAATCTTAAATTTAATTGATATTTTAGATCGAGGATTTTTATTTACAGATTTACTTAAAAGCCTGACCAATAATTATCATCGAACTCAACAGCAATTTAGCAAATATCTAACTAACTTAGTGATTCGTCAGGGAATGTTCTTTGTTGTCGTTTTGACGATAGTTTTAGGTTTTGCCTTATTACTAAGATCGGAACATCCTTTGCTAGAACTACGCTTTAGCCATAGCGATCGCTATGCAGTTTTATTAACAACCCGTCAAATTCTCTTAGGTAATTATCCCGAAACAGATTCTTTGCCTGTATTCTCGGCTTTGGCAGCAGGTGTATCTTTGCTTAGTTCAATTGATGCTATGCAAGCTATTCGCTTCCTAAGTCCGATTATCGGCATGATTATGGTGTTCAGTGTTGGCTATCTGATGCGCGTTTTCACCAATGCTTACTCCGCTTTGGTTGCCATGTTTGCTTGCGGAGTTTATATATTTACTTGGGAAGTTAGTCTTAATACAGAATTATCCTCCTGGTTAACAACAGTTATCAACAGTTTAAATAATTCCTTGGTGCGACAGTGGACAGGGAATGAATTAGAACTAGGCGTAATTTTCTTTTTACTGGGTTTGGGATATTATTTCAGTGCAAATAGTCAACATCGGCAGACAGTTGCGTTTAAGCTGAATATTATCGCTTCAATCATTTTGGTAAGCATATCAGCACCACAGTTAATAATTTTAGTAGCGATCGCAGCTATAGCTAGTCTAGGTAATAAAAGATTAATTTTAAGCACAATTACTTTTACTTGGCTTATTTTCGCAGTATTAGCAGCTATTAATCCTGAAAAAATCCCCTGGACACAAAGTTTCTTGTTAACCTTACCTGTAGCTTTAAGTTTCCTCACAGGACTTTTATTCCTGGCTGTTACCAAAATTGTCAAATTATTTACTCATAAATGGGCTGAAACATTTTGTCTGGCTTTATTCTTATCTTTAACCATTAATTTTTTACTGCCATTTTCTCCCAACCTCACCTATGTAGAATACGATATGGCAGCCCGCAAAAGCTTAGAACTAAGACACCAATTCTCCCCCCACACCTGGACTTTGGTAGCCCCTGTCGAACAATTAGCTGAAGTATATGGTGCTGGTGGTTATCAAGACTTGGCTTTATTTGTGGAAAAATATGCAAATCAAGTTAGCAACCCAGAATTCAAGTTTCCCATAACCGAACAAAATTTGTTTATCTTAGTAGAAAAAATTCCTTTTGTTACCTTTCCCAATGAACCTTCAATACTTCCCGATACTATTTTAAAAGATGCTACCTATCGTTATTATCGCTCCTCCGCAGGTAGAGCCAGTTTAGAATATGAAGCCATGCAAATGTGCGAAACTTATCGTCAGAGTCATCCTGATAGCGAAATTTACTATGAAGATCGAGAATTAAGGGTTTATCATTTTTGATCATCATTGATCCACATTCTAAAAACCGCGCCCATGAGATGCGATCGCTCGTGCGATAATATTAGGAAAATCTTGAGAATTCCAATAGTCTATCCTTTAATCTTGTTTCGCTCATTTCGCTCATTGCGTTTATTTCGTAAAATTGTTAAATTAATGAAACTAATAAATCCAATAATAGAAGGTTGACTGTCATGACAATAGCAACATTACCGACAAAAAAAGAGGCTGCTTTAGCTAGAGCAAGCAGTGAAAAGATTGCTTCTTATATAGCTAAAAATTCTTCTGTGCAAAAGATTGCTCTCATACAAGATGATCTAAAACAGACAAATGAAGCGATCGCAATTCCCCAAGAAGCACTTCGTCTATTAGTAGAAATTTTGACACAAATGGCTCAGGGAAATGCTGTAACCTTAATCCCAATTCATGCTGAGTTAACTACTCAAGAAGCTGCTGATATTTTGAATGTATCCCGTCCTTATTTAGTCGATTTACTTGAAGAAGGAAAAATACCTTTTCGTAAAGTAGGAACACGTCGTCGAGTACGTTACCAAGATTTAATGCAATACAAAAATAATATTGACACAAAACGGATGCAATCTCTTAATGAACTTGCTGCTCAAGCTCAAGAGTTGAATATGGGATATTAATAGATATTAATAAATTTATAAGTGGCAAATTTTACTGTTATTTATGACGCTTGTGTTTTATATCCAGCACCACTTCGCGACTTTTTAATGTGGCTAGCAGTAACCGATCTTTTCAAAGCACGTTGGACAGATGAGATTCATGATGAATGGATTAGAAATGTTCTTAAAAACCGTCCCGATCTATCTTTAAAACAATTGACAAAAACTAAAGATTTTATGAATGCCAATGTACGAGATTGTTTGGTAACTGGTTATCAAGGGCTTGGTGCAGGATTATCACTCCCAGATCCTAAAGATAGTCATGTTCTTGCAGCAGCAATACGTTGCAATGCAGATGTTATTCTTACTTTTAACTTAAAAGATTTTCCCGACAATTGTTTAGCACCATACGGTATTGAAGCTCAACATCCAGACGAGTTTATTCGACATTTGATCGATCTAAATTGTGAAACAGTTTGTCAAGCAGCAGCACTGCATCGAAATAGCTTGAAAAACCCTTCTAAAACACAAAATGAATATCTAACAACACTTTTAAATCAAGGTCTTTCTCGAACTTATACTGAATTATTAAAGTATTCCTATAAACTTTAGTTTTTGTTAAAAAAGTAACTTGTTTAATTCATCATCTGTAGACTCGTATAACTCTCTTGATTTCTCTCCATCAGTATTCTAGAATCCTCGTCTATGAGATGCGATCGCTCGTGCGATAATTTTACGAAAATCTAATCTATTTAGTATTAAGCAACAACATAAAATGTTTGATTCTATGCTATTCGGTACTATTACTTAGTATTTCGAGCATGATTTAAGGGAAATATAGGAATAAATACTAATCACATATTAGCAATACATTTCCTTTAAATTAAATCATGAAAGCAACTGAAACAAACTTACTCGAATTTCTTAGACAACCAAAACAATTTGTTATTCCTATTTATCAAAGAACTTATAGCTGGACATTACAACAATGTCAGCAGTTATGGAATGATGTAGTTAAAGTCGCTCAAGAACCTACAATTTCAGGTCATTTTCTAGGTTCAGTTGTTTATATTGAACATGGTTTGTATCAAGTAACTTCTCTACCTAAGCTATTAGTGATTGATGGACAGCAACGACTTACAACTATCTCATTATTATTGAAAGCATTAGGTCAAGCTATTGATAATAATGAAAATAAAATACAGATCACAAGTCAGAAAATTAATAATTATTTTTTACTTAATCAGGAAGAAGATAAAGAAGATAGATATAAATTACTTTTGACTAGAAGTGATAAAGAAACATTTATTCAATTAATCGAAAATCGAGAATTACCAGAGCAAGTATCTGAACGAATTAAAGAAAATTTTGATTTCTTTATTAATCAAATCAACAAAAATAATATCGATCTTGATAGTTTGTATTCAGGTATTAATAGACTATTCATTGTAGATATTAGTTTAGACCGTGAACGAGATAATCCTCAACTTATTTTTGAAAGTCTAAATTCTACAGGATTGGAATTATCTCAAGCCGATTTGATTCGCAATTATATTTTAATGGACTTAGAGCCAAAAGAGCAAGCTAATATTTATAATAATTATTGGTATCCAATGGAGCAAAGCTTTGGTCAAATTGCTTATGCAGAACAGTTTGACAAGTTCATACGCTGTTATCTAACTATTAAATCTAAAGTTGGTGCTATACCGAATATTAGAGATGTATATAATAGCTTTAAAAGTTATGTGCAAAAGCATCCTGAACTATCTATTGAAGAAATAGTTAAAAACATATATTGTTATTCTAAATATTTTGTAAATATTGCTTTTGAAAAAGAAAATGATCGAGAGCTAAAAAAAATTATTGCAGATATTAATTATTTAAAAGTTGATGTAGCTTATCCTTTTTTAATAGAAGTTCATAATGATTATATTAATAAATTTATCAATAGAGAAAATTTACTTGAGATTTTTAAATTGGTAGAAAGTTATGTTTTTCGTAGGGCAATTTGTGGAATTTCCACTAATTCAATGAATAAAACTTTTGCTTCCTTAACTAGAAATATTGATAAGAATAATTATTTCAAAAGTATTAAAATGGCGTTTGCCAAAATGACTTCTTATAAAAGATTTCCTAATGATGTGGAATTTTGTAGAGAAATAGTAGTTAAAGATATTTATAATTTTAGAAATTGCAAATATTTACTGGGTAAGTTAGAAAATCATACTCGTACTAGAGAATTGGTAGACATAGAAAATTATACAATTGAACACATTATTCCACAAAATCTTAAATTATCTATAGAATGGCAGCAAGATTTAGGAGATAATTGGGAAGAAATACAAGCAAAATATTTACATACAATTGGTAATTTGACTTTAACTGGGCATAATGCCAAATTAAGTGATCGCTCTTTTAAAGAAAAACAAAATGTGAAAGATGGTTTTGCCGATAGTCCTCTATATCTCAATAGAACATTAGCTAAACTAAATATCTGGAATGAAAAAGAAATTAATACTCGGGCAAAGACATTAGCAGATATAGCAGTAGAAGTTTGGTCATTTCCATCTGTTGATTTGGATGATAATTTTTCTGATTTTAATAAAAATATATCTATTCAACCCGAATATCAAAAATATCTTCAAGATGAAGTCCTAGAATTATTTGAAATTATTCGTCAAGAAATCATTGGTTTAGATATTTCAGTGAAAGAAGATTTTTTGAAATATTATATTGCCTACAAGACATTTACCAACTTTGTTGATATTTATCCTCAGAAAAATCGTCTCAGAATTATATTAAATATGAATTTAAAAGAAATAGATGATCCTCAAGATATATGCAAAGATATTACAGGATGGAGAATGAATGGAGATATAGAAGTTGGTTTTTCATCTTTATCTCAATTAAATGATGTTATGTTTTTGATTCGTCAGGCTTTCCAGAAACACAATAATAAATAAACACAACGAAATCAAAATTTAAAATTTATTATCCATTGTTAATTAAACATTAACTCCTTCCAATTCATCTTCTGTAGACTCATATAATTCTCTCAACTTCTCTAACTTTTCCTCATCTGCATTCCACAAACCTCGTCCATGTGCTTCGATCGCCCGTGCAATAATATTACGGAAGGCTTCAGGATTGGCATCTCTTAGCTTTTTCGCCATTTCGGCATCTAACATATAAGTATCAGCAGCTTGGTCGTATACCCAGTCATCTTTAAAGTTAGCTGTACCACCCCAACCGATTAAAGCTGTCATCCGTTGGGAGATTTCATATGCGCCACCAGAACCTTGATCTGCCATAGCTTCCGCCCATTTCGGGTTAAGTAACTTGGTGCGGTATTCCATGCGGAGCACATCTTTTAACTTGCGCGGGTTAGTATCTTTCGAGAAACTTTCTACAAACGAGGCTTCTACTTCCTTACCACTTTGCTTTTCCGCAGCTAGTTTCAAACCGCCAGTGTTGCCATAATACTCTTGAATGTCGGTTAAACCGTATTCTACTGAATCAATTTCTTGGATAATTTGGCTACTTGTCTCTAATAACTGCGATAATACTTCTGGTCTAGCTTGTCCTTTATCTTTGCGTCCATAACTAAAGACGTTGCGGTTTTTCCAAGTATCAGCGAGTTGATCACCAGATTCCCAGTTACTATCTACTACTTGATCGTTTACTAAAGAACCAAAATCACCAGCAGGGTTAGAAAACATTCTAGCTGAAGCATTTTCTACACCTTGCGCTTTTAAAGCTAAATAATGCTTGCGAATATAATTGCTATCTACCGATTCCTCCGCTTCTGCTGCCCTTCGGAATAAATCGTCTAACAACTCAATAATATTGACAAAAGTATCACGGAAGATCCCAGACAGGTTAGCCAAAACATCAATGCGAGGATGTCCCACTTCAGCAACGGGTTTCAACTCATAACGAACAATTCTACCAGTACCTTCCTTAACGGGTTCAGCACCAACTAATTCTAATAAAATGCCCAAAGATTCCCCTTTAGTTTTGATCGCATCCAAACCCCATAACATTACTGCCACAGTTTCAGGATAAGTTCCTTTCTCCTCCAAATTCTGCTGAATAATCTTCTTAGCAATCTCTTTGCCTCTTTCATAAGCAGCAGGGGAAGGCATCCGATAAGGATCTAAAGCGTGAATATTTCTCCCAGTCGGCAATACCCCACTACCATCCCTGAGTAAATCCCCACCAGGGGCAGGTGGTATATATTCGCCATTTAAACCTCGCAATAGGTTAGTCATCTCATCGGTATTCTGCACCAACAAATCTCTAATTTTTGCAGCTTCTTCTCGCCCCCCTTTATAAGGGGGGTTGGGGGGATCGTTTTTGCATGAGATAATCTCATCAATCTCTCCCTCCGACAACTGCCCGTCAAAATACGCCTCAAGATAAGACTTCAAACCCTCTTCACTGGGCTTTTCTCCTAAAACGTGCAAACCAGAAGAAAACAAACGCTGTTCCAATACCTGCAAATATTCATATATCTGCACAAAATATTGATTAATTACATTCTTACTAAACAACTTCGCATTTTCAACCGTAAAATCAATCCCCTGTTTTAATCCCTCTGTAAATCTACAATCCTTTTCCAAACCAGTATCGACAATTTTCTGACAGATAATATCCCTGAGTGCCGAATTCTTTTCTGTATCCTCTCGATATTCGCCAATTAATTCTCGTAGTGAAATCAATTCCTTATACAAACCAGCCCGTCCATAGGGCGGAACATTGTGAGAAATCAGAACACCATAACCCCGACGTTTTGCCAAAATCGATTCAGAAGGATTATTAGCTGCATAGATATAGAGGTTGGGAAGATCTCCCAATAAAATATCCGACCAAGAATAACCAGTATTACCCAAAGGCGAACCAGGAAGCCATTCTACTGTGCCGTGCATTCCAAAGTGAACCACCGCATCAGCTTGATATTCGTTTTGCAACCATTTATAAAAAGCTGTGTATTGGGGATGGGGAGTTAAATCTTTTTCAAACATCAACCGCATAGGATCTCCTGCTATTCCTAAAGGCGGTTGTACTCCTATCCAAACGTTCCCTAATTGAATTCCACCAATTTGAAATTGATCACCATAGGTTTTAATTCCTGTACCTGTAAGGGATTTCCATTGTTTTTCGACTCTAGTCGTTTGGAGGTAACCAAGCCATTTTTCGAGAGTGCGAACGTTTACCGTTTCGTTGTTGCCTTTTGCCCCCCTTGATAAGGGGGGTTGGGGGGATCGGGGGGTATAGTCGTCGGCATCTTTAACTTGTCTAATTATTTCCTCACCGTCTTCTGGTAATTCCCCTACGTCATAACCTTGTGCTTTTAAGGCGTGTAGGAAGTTTAATATGCTTTTGGGGACATTTAATAAGGCTGCTGTACCTGTTGCACCATAACCAGGAGGAAAACCATATAAAATAACGGCAATCTTTCTCTCTGGTGTGGGTTTTTGTCGTAAATTGATCCAGGTTTTAACTCGACCTGTAAGGCGATGGAGTCTTTCGGGGACAAGATAAATATCTTCTCCTACTAAACCACCTAACGGGACAGTATCGATCGCGCCATCTAATTCGGGAAGGGAATATAACACTACACTTTGTAAACCGCCAATTCCTTGTCTCGTCCAAGAATGGATATCTTGGATTAATAAAGGTGCAGCCACAATATAAGGTACATTTTTAGCAGTTAAAATTCTTTTGGCGACTTCTACTTGTCTTCCTGCTTCCATCGAACCTGCGGGCCCTCCTACTAAAGGGAATCCGATGGTAGAAACAATGGCATCAACTTTGACTGCATCTTCAGATAAAGACAGGATTTCTTTGTTACCTTGTTGGCGTTGTGCTTGTTCGTATTCAGTCGTCAGCCAGTCTCTTACTACTACATGACCTTCGACACCATTGATAAATAGAGGTAAAGGTATTAATCCCTGATTTTCAAAGTGTTTGATTAACTGGGGTATATAGGGTTGTTTGGTAATTACGTGCTTGCGATACAGTAATATTCCAATTACAGATTTGAATTCTTTTTTGTTTTTGTCATTGCTAAAAAAATCGTTTTCTAACTTCTGACTTCTGACTTCTGACTTCTGACTTCTTTGCCAGTACCATTCCAGATAATCTTTCGGCGACGTAAAATAACCCTGATATTCGGGATGTAATAAACCCATGTTGGGGGTTTCAATTGGTTGGGGAATTTCACCCACTTCCAACCCTAAATATTTTTCGGCTAACGTCCAACACATCGAAGCGACATTTTCTGTTCCCCCTGCATTCCAGTAACCGTAGATAATTAACCAGTTGCGTAAATCCTGTACTTTTTTGGCAGGAATATATTTGAGTAATTTAGGGCCTGTTTTTAAGAAACTGAGATAGCCAGCCAGTCTATCTTCTTCTCGGCTATTGCTAAATTTACTAAGAATAAATTTAACAGGTTTGGGCATTCCTTTGGGTTGATCACCAATGACAAACTTACCCAACTGCGTCAAACTCATTAATTCTAAAGCTGACTCAAAAACTAACCTGATGGGAACATTTTGAACCCTTTCCCGTAACCAGATAACTTGATCGTAATCAAAGATCAGACTGCCAAAGAAAACATCGGCAGATTGTAGCGCAGTTTCTACTTTATCAGGAGATGTCGTGATGTCGCGATCGCTAAAAACAATAACCTCCAATTCTCCACACCTGGCTGTCGCCATCTCAGCAGCCTGACGATACAGGTTGGCGTTAAAGGATTCAAACCCTGCGATCAAAACTATCCGTTTCATATATCCCAGCTTCTTAAAGTTTCTTTATACATTCTTACCTTGATTGTAAAAGTAATTTTCGTAAAAAGACATTGTAATAAAGTCAAGATCAGGAATAGAAAGTTAATCAAAGAGTCAAGTATACGTGATAAAAAGTTGATACGAGAGCTAAGATCAGGAATAGAAAGTTAATCAAAGAGTCAAGTATACGTGATAAAAAGTTGATACTAGAGTCAAGATGCAAAATAAAAAGTCAAGATACAGAACAAAAAGTCAAGATAGATTAGAACAACAGATAAGTGATTATCGGCAGAATTTAAAATTATTAAAAGCTTCCATATATTATTTTTATCGGTTGCGAAATGAAGATAAAATTAGTGACGAAATATTAAATAATTTGACTCGCTACTCTTGTGCTGTGTTTATAAACAGTCAGTTAGAAAGTACAATTAAAAAGGTTGTAGAAAACAATATTGCTCAGTTTTTAGATTCTGAATTATCTTTAATTGATAATAAATCTGATATTGATAGTTTATATTCTTTTGAAGAAAGTTCTAAAATGATTGATTCATTAAAAAAATATTATGTCTAGTGAAGAAAAAAAGAATCAAGAAACTAAAAATATAGATAGTAAACAAGAACAAAAAAGTGTAAAATCACAAGATAAAGAATCGAATCTATCTAAATTAGAAAAAGATTTGGATATTGATGAGTTACCACAAGAAGCTCAAGCTATAGTAAGAATGATGATGAGTAGAAGTATTTCTACAAGTTCGTTATCTCCTCTTCAGGATAAAATTAATCCAGAACATATATCCAAAATTTTAGATATTGCAGAAGAAGACAATAAAAGAGAATTTGAAGATATAAAATTAGTAAGAATATATAATTTACTGACTTTAATCATTGTGCTGATTTTCTTAGGATTTTTGACTGTATTTTTGGCTAATAAAGATTTATCAACTTATCAAGATATTATTAGAATATTAATTATATTTGGCGGTGGGTTTGGAGCAGGTTTTGGCTATAAATCTCGAATTAAGTAAGTAAAAGTAATTTTTGCTAGTTAATATAAATATAGTGGCGATCGCTAAAAACAATAACCTCCAATTCTCCACACCTAGCTGTAGCCATTGACCCAGCCTGACGATACAGGTTGGCGTTAAAGGATTCAAACCCTGCGATCAAGACAATCCGTTTCATAACCTAGTTTCTTAAAATTTCTTTATATATCCTTACCTATGATTGTAAGGAAATTCTCAGATAAAGGCGATTTAAGAAATTGCGTTCGCAAGTAAAGTTGATAATTATTTATATTCTTCCTCATATACTGAATATTTCAATTTCCGAAACTCTAACCAAGATTTAATTTCTTCTATATTTTCACCTGGAATAATAATTTTATTTAACTCTTTTTCCCAATATTGAACTCTAGGTGAAATATCGGTGCTTTTAGAAGAACAAGCGGACAAACAAATTGTTGCAACAACTAAAGCTACAAATCTTTTAAATAAATCCATCCATATTATATTGTTTGATAACAAAATAGCTCAATTATAACCGTAATGTTTAATGTATGCGATCGCTAGATTAAACATTACATCAAAGATAAAATAAATAACAATGCAAATTACAGAAATTATTCAAAAAAAACCTGGCGTTAGTGGCGGTCATGCTTGTATTCGCAATACTAGAATACCTGTCTGGACTTTAGTATCTCTTCGTCAACAGGGTGCAACAGAACAAAAAATATTACGCAATTATCCAGGTCTTACTTTAGACGATTTAACTGCTGTTTGGGGTTACTAGTACAATCATCAATCGGAGATAGACAATATTATCGCTTCTATTGATGATTGATTTTAAAAAGCAGCAGAAAAAAGGTTTTTGTCAGCAAATTTTTGTTACTCAAGAATACTTTAGGTAAACGCGATCGCTCTTTCAAAATCACTTTGAACTCTACATATAATGCGATCGCCATCGTAACAAGTAAATTAAATGCATGACAGATTATCAGTTATTAACTATTGAAAAAAATATATTAAATCTCTACTTATTATTTTATATTTTCTATTTAATCTGACATTAATATCTTTAAAATCTTTTACTCTCTACCTTCTGCCTTTTCTCAGTAAGTAAATTAAATGCGTGACAGCTTAATGTTAGTTTTACAGCTTTTTTGGGAATTATAGTCTTGTCTATATTAATTCTACTATTACATCTTGTTTTTTGCTCGCTAAGGCAGAGAGAAATAATAATATAATGTCAGCCAAAAAATATGAATCTAGTCAGCTTAGTTCTGTCCTCGACTCTTTATTTAAGCAGCAGGCTAATGGAATTTTAAGCTTAAAAACTCAAGTTACTTCTTGGCAGTATCAAAGGTCTTGTATTTTGATGCTGCATAATGGTGCATTGGTTTATGGAGATACTAAAATATCTTATGCTCCTAGTAACCAAGAGTTATGCAAAATGTTAGGAGACAAACTTAATCCTAATTTAATTAATGCTGCCTTATCAGTTGCCATTGAAAAAACAACTAACCCCAAATCAATAAAAGAGTTAATAGAACTTTTAACTAAAATGAGAGTTTTTACTTGGGAAGAAGTAGAAACTTTTATTACTACCAAAATTATTTTAATTCTAGAAAGATTTTTTTCTTATCCAGGTGAAGCTCAATGGCAAATAAACAATGATTTTGATCTGAGTTATGGCACAGATAATCACGGTTTAAATTGGTCTCATATTCAACAACAGTTAACTCAACGCCAGCAAATATGGCAAAGTTTTACCCCAGCAATTCCTAGTATGGATGCCATTCCTGTGGTTACTGAGCAGCAATTTCAACAGATTGATAATACTCAGGTTAAAGAGCATTTTAGAAACTCAGTCGATGGTAAGCGTAACCTGATTGATATTGCCGAAAAAATGGATAAAGATCCTTTGACTGTGGCTAAAAGTTATCTCAATTGGATTAACAATGGTTGGGTAAGTTTTCGGCAAATGTCTGAAGTAAGTCAGGCGGTAATTGATACAAAGCCACCAAGCCAATCGATTCAAGCTGGAATTCAGACTCAGGAAAAGCAAAATCTTGAGGTTAATACACCGACACAGATTCCGCAACCTCAAAATAGCCAAGATTTACCGGTAGTTTTGTCTGTTGATGACAGTCCAATTATTCAAACCACAATTAAAAGAGCTTTACAAGAACATTACCAAGTATTACTAGCAGACAAAGCAGTAGACGCACTCAAAATCCTTAATCAACAACCAGTTAAGCTGCTGTTATTAGATTTAACCATGCCCGATGTTGATGGTTTAGAGTTTTGTCAGCAAATTCGTAAAATGCCTAAATTCTATGATTTACCGATCATTATGGTGACAGCGCGAGATGGTCTAGTCAACAAAATGAAAGGGCATATTGCAGGTACTAGTAAATATCTGACTAAGCCCTTTAAGCCAGAAGAGTTAAGAGAAATTGTGCAGCAATACATCAATAAATAATTAATAGTCTGAAGAAGCAACTATGGCAATTAAACCCTATTTAATTTTTAGTTTACATCATAAGCGATATGCGATCGCTGCTCAAAAAGTTACGGAGATATTTTTACTACCAGAATTAACCCCTATAGCTGAAGCACCACCAGATATTGTTGGTCTACTCAATTTGCATAATCAGTTTGTGCCAGTCATGCACTTAGATCTACGTTTTGGTCACAAGTTTGATCAGTGCCAGCTTACTGACAGTGTAATTGTAGTTGAGTCTCCTGGTATACAGGTAGGAGTGATTGTTCATCAAGTAGAAACGGTTGTAGATATTGACGATCAATATATTCAAGGAGATTTAACCTATGGCAGAGAAAGAAAGATTAACCAGGCATTTATTCAAGGGGTAATCAATCTCGATGACGAGATTATTTTGCTCTTAAATGTCGATAATTTAGTGCGTCATCCAGATGCCTTAGAGACTCTGGTTGATCCTGAATATTCAGAATCACAATTAGAATCAGCAGGAAAAGATTTTTATGATTTATATTTTCCCACAGCCACCACCACTGCCAGGGAAATTTTACATCAACGTGCTGCCAGTCTCAAAGATGCAACCGATAAGAGTGAATCAACAGAATTAATCCCAATTGCCGTAGTCAGTATTAACGGTAATTATTTTGGCTTGGATTTAGGAATTGTTAGAGAATTTACCAAAATTGGACGAGTTACCACTATTCCCTGTTGTCCCACTCACATTATCGGCAATATGAATCTGCGCGGAGAAATTCTAACCTTAGTAGATATTCGCCAACCTTTGAACTTGGCAGTAAATAGTTATCAAAAACCAGCTAAAGCAGTGGTAATTGAGATTAATGAAATTGTGGCGGGTATTGTCGTCGAGGAGGTATTTGATGTCGTAGATTTTCGTCCCGAAGAGCTAAAATCCGTGCCTGTGGCTATTGATACTAATACCGCAGTCTATCTCAAAGGTATGGCAGATTACCAAAATCAGCCTTTGAACATTATTGATTTAACTAAACTGATTGCTCAAGGAGCGATGAGTGTAGAACTAGCAGCGTAAACATCTATTTTTATTGACTAACACAATTAAAACTACAGGTAAATAATTATGAAAATTGGAACTCAGTTAACCGCAGGTGCGATCGCAATTGGAACAATTGTAGTAGCAAACTTAGGAGTAATTTCCCTTAACTCTTCAGAAAAAGATGCAAAGATAATTAACCTTTCTGGTTTAGTTCGGGGAGGTACTCAAAGGGCAGTAAAGCTGGAGCTAGCTAAAGTTCATGAGCATGACAATAAAACAAAAATTAAAGATGATCATAATCATGAATTAATTGAAAAAATGGATAAAGTAATTGAGGGGTTACTTAAAGGAGATTCTGAACAAGGAATACCTAAAGTTACTGATACAGCCTATCTTGCTAAGATGCAGGAGGTGAAAACCCTCTGGGTTTCAATTGAGCAATTAATTATTCAATTACATAAAAATCCTACCGATGCTTATCGGGATGCTCTTTTAAAAGACAGTGAAAAATTATTTGAATTAACCGACCAATCGGTAAAAATAGCAGAAGAAAATGCGGACGAAGCAATTAAAAGATTTAAAATAATTGAGTTATCTGTAGCCATATTTAGTTTAATTATTGTCGGTTTGATTGTTTTTGCTTCACGCCAAATTGCTTCTACTCTGGACAAATTTACCAATAATATTGCGCAATCATCTGATGATATTGCTTCCAAAGTAGAACGCCAAGAAACAGTAGCCAATGAACAGGCAGGTTCGGTTAGTCAAACTACTTCCACGGTAGACTTATTGGGGGAAACTTCTCGTCGCTCGGCACAGCAGGCAGAAGAATCGGCAAGAAGTGCTAGTACAGCTCTCTCTCTGGCAGAAACTGGTTCAGAAACCGTAGAACAAACCAGGATTGGGATGGAAAGTTTGAAAGAGAGGGTAAGAGAAATCGCCGAACAAATTATTAACCTGAGTGAACAAACTGAACAAATTGCTGGTGTATCGGAACTGGTGGGGGACTTGGCAAACCAAACAAACATGCTCGCTCTAAACGCTGCGGTTGAGGCTGCACGGGCAGGAGAATATGGAAAAGGGTTCGGGGTGGTTGCAGGTGAGATTCGGAAACTGGCGGATCAAAGTCGTAAATCTGCCGATAAAATCAAAAACTTGGTAACGGATGTTCAAGCTGCAATGAATAGTGCGGTGATGGTAACGGATGAAGGTAAGAAAACCGCAGAGTCTAGTATTGAATTGGCTTTGGGTACTGCCGAATCATTTATCGGGGTGAAAGATGCCATTAACAACGTGTTTGCCAATACTTCACAAATTTCGGAGGCAGCCAAACAACAGGCGGTAGGTATTCAAGAAATTTTGGCTGCGGTTAACGCTCTTAACTTAGGTGCAATGGATACAGCAGCAGACATGGGAGATGTCAAAGTTTCTACGGTGCAATTGAAAAAATCCGCAGAAGAACTGAGAGCGATTGTTTAAAAGTCGTTGCTGATTTGAGTAATGACGTACAAAATCTGACTGTTCGTAGCTATTAGCTTTTAGCTATTAGCTCTTAGCTTTTTTTGAATAACAGTTATTAGTTGACAGGGAAGCAAAACACTACGCATTCACCAACACCTTTTAAAAGATTTCCAAAATAATAAAATCATGATGATTGAAGATGATGAGCTAAGAGAGCTTTATAAAACTTCCAGTAGTGAACATATACAAAAGCTGGAAGCTGAGTTGATGATCTTGGAGAAGAATCCCCAGGATGGTTCAGCAATTGAGGAATTTTTGCGCGAAGCCCATACCCTGAAGGGTGACTCGCGGATGCTGGGGTTAAATGAGATCGAAATGTTGGTGCATCAGTTGGAAGACTGTGTAGAAGGTATTAAAGCAGGTAAAGGAGAAATTACTTCCGAATTGTGCGATCGCTTGTACCAAGGAATTGATGCAGTCAACCAATTAGCTCATCAGGCAATTACAGGGGAAACAGCAGCAGTTGATCCTTTGGCAGTGTTAACAGTGTTAA
The DNA here is from genome assembly GCA_051658085.1 of Waterburya sp. Classification (GTDB taxonomy): domain Bacteria; phylum Cyanobacteriota; class Cyanobacteriia; order Cyanobacteriales; family Xenococcaceae; genus Waterburya. The sequence goes on along the minus strand of JBOFLX010000087.1, from coordinate 92,038 downwards.
TGGGTGGTAATAGTTCTCAGTCGGTTACTCAAGCTGAAAGGGATCTATTTGGGGATGATCCTAGTTCGGAAGCATCTTTGTTTCCAGATGATGAGATTGATGAACTATTTCCTGACAATTCTCCTGGCGAAGCATCTTTATTTACAGATGATGATGATAACTTCTTAGTCGCACCGATAGCAGTTGCTCAAAAAAATATTAGCAAAACTGCCAATATCCCCACCTCTAATAGAGATTATCAAATTGATACTATTCGAGTCGATCCACAGAAGTTGGATATTTTGGGAACTCAAGCCAGTGAGTTAGCCGTAACCAAGCTGCGTATTTCTCAGCAAATGACTCAAATTGAGCAAATGTTGACTCTTTGGGAAGTCTGGAATAAAGATAATGCCGATAGTGATAGTCTCCTAGCGTCAATTGCCAATGATCTAACCCCAGAACAACTGCAACCTCTGCGGTATTTCCTGCACCATACTCAACAATGTTTAAACTCTTTAGCGGATTCCGCTAGCGACCTCAAAACTAGAGCTAGTGAAGATATTACCAGTTTAAGTATTATAAGCGATCGCTTGGAGTCAGGAATTCAAGATTTAAGACAATTACCTTTATCGACAGTTTTTAATATTTATCCCCGTATGGTGCGGGATTTAGCCAGACAACTAGGTAAAGAAATCAATCTTGTCGTTGAAGGAGGCGACACCAAGGCTGATAAACGTATTTTAGAAGAAATCAAAGATCCCCTGTTGCATTTAATTAGAAATGCGATCGATCATGGTATTGAAACCCCAGCAGAACGAATTAGTCAGGGTAAACCTCAAACCGCCACTATTATTCTCAAAGGCTATCAGAGTGGTAGCAGTATCGGGATTGAAATTAGTGATGATGGACGAGGTTTGGATATAGAAAGTGTTAAACAGACAGCAGTTAGGCGTAAAGTTCGTACCCAGGCTCAATTGGCTGCCATGAGCCAATCAGAAATTCAATCTTTAATTTTTGCTTCGGGTTTTTCTACTCGCACTGAAATCACTGAACTTTCTGGTCGAGGTGTCGGTTTAGACGTAGTTAGGGCAAATGTCGAACGGCTCAAAGGTTCAATTCAGGTAGCTTCTACTCCTGGTAATGGCTGTAAATTCCAAGTACGGTTAAATACCAGCTTGGCAACTACTAAAGTCATGATTGTAGAACTTAATCAGACTCTTTATGCCTTACCCTTAGAATTCATCCAAACCATGATCACGTTACCACGAGATGATATCTACGAGATTGAAGGCAAACCAACAATTACTTTTGAAGAACAACTGATTTCTGTAACTTGGCTAGCTCATTTACTCCAGTTAGCTACACCAGAAAATTACACCACAGGCAAACATAATCTGGCTTGTATTATCCTCCAAATTGGTGATGAACGCTTTGGAGTTTTGGTTGATGACTTGATTGATCAGCAAGATGTGGTAATCAAACCTCAAAGTAAATTACTCAAACGCATTCCTAATATTGCTGGGGCAACTATTATCGGCAGTGGGGAGGTGTGCATGATTCTTAATCCTCCTGACCTACTGCATTCCCTACGGAATGGTACTTGGCAGAATGTTACGCGCTCAACCGAATTAGTAGCTACTAAAAATAAACTCTTACTAGTTGAAGATTCCCTGATTATTCGTACTCAAATGCAACGTCTTTTGAAAACCGTTGGTTACGATGTCACGATTGCCGTGAATGGTTTAGAAGGGTTGCAAAAAGTTCAAGAGCAAGAATTTAATATTGTGCTGTCTGATGTGGAAATGCCCCACATGAATGGTTTAGAAATGACTAAAACAATTCGCCAACATAGCCAATACGCTCAACTACCAATTGTTTTAATCACCACTTTGGCATCACCAAAAGATAAACGTCGTGGTAGGGAAGCAGGGGCAAATGCCTATTTAACTAAAGGTGATTTTGAGCAAGAATTACTCTTTCAAACTCTTAATCAATTAATTAACTCTCAATAAATTAAAACTTAGTGCGATAAAAAGTTTATCTTTGGCGAGGAGTCAGGAGTCAAGAGTCAGGAGAAATACAATGTATGAAAATTTTAAATCAACTAATTGTTAGCTATTCTGACCGTTTTTACCTCAAAGTATTAGAGGGTGGAAAACCACTAAAAACTAATATTTATTAGTTTAAAACTTATTAAGCACTAAATAAATTAAATCACGTAAAAATTATGGCAAAAATTAGAGTTTTATTAGTCGAGGATTCCGATGTTGCAATCAATATCTATGAAAAAATGCTCAATTCTTCACCCCATATTGAAGTAATTGGCAAAGCTAAAAATGGTAAAGAAGGGTTGGATTTAGTTGTTCAGTTAAGTCCTGACGTAATTTGTACTGATTTACAAATGCCCCAGATGGATGGTTTGGAATTCACTAAACAGGTGATGGCTAAATATCCTACCCCTATTTTAGTTCTGAGTAATACAGTCCAAAAAACCGATGTCGAAACTATCTATGAAGTAATGAAAGCTGGAGCAGTCGATGTGATGGCAAAACCCCAAACTGCTTTGGGTGGTACTTCTGAATCAATGCAGAATGAGCTAGTTGTCAAAATTAGAGTTTTGGCAACTAAAAAAGTTAGTGCAATTCCACTAGCTTAGAGCTTTATTTAGAGATCAAATCCAATATCAAATACATTAAATTAGAGCAAAGATCATGGCAAAAATTAGAGTTTTATTAGTTGAAGATTCCGACGTAGCAATCAATATCTATGAAAAAATGCTCAATTCTTCACCCCATATTGAAGTAATTGGCAAAGCTCGCGATGGTAAACAAGGATTGGATATGGTGACACAACTCAGTCCTGATGTGATTTGTACCGATTTACAAATGCCCCAGATGGATGGTTTGGAATTTACAAAACAGGTTATGGCTAAATATCCCACGCCTATTTTAGTTCTCAGTAATGCAGTGCAGAAATCCGATATCGACAATATTTATGAAGTGATGAAAGCTGGTGCGGTCGATGTGATGGCAAAACCCCAAACTGCTTTAGGGGGTAGTACTGAATCAATGCAGAATGAGCTAGTTGTCAAGATTAGAGTTTTATCAACTAAGAAAGTTAAAGCTATTCCACTTGCTTAAAAGGATAAGGAATAAGGAATAAGGGATAAGGGATAAGGAACTACGCAGGTTGCAAATTCAATTGCTTCTTTCGCCTTCATCCTTCATCCCTCATCATTTATTTACATTGCTGCTGCCCTTGCTTCGGCAGCTTCGTCGGGATGAATCCCCAGTCTGGTTAAGTTCAGGCGATTTTTTTGGTCAAAACCACGTATTTTGACGACAATTTCGTCACCAACTGCTACCTCATCATCCACCTTACCGACTCTACCTTCGGCTAACTGGGAGATGTGGATCATGCCTTCTTTACCTGGCAAAATCTCAACAAAAGCACCAATATCGATAATTCTAGTCACTTTACCGACGTAGACATCCCCTTCATTGAGTTTACGGGTAATGTTGTACACCATCTTGCGAGCTTTTTCGGCTTTTTCCGCTTCCACCGCAGCGATAATTACTGTACCATCATCTTCGATATCGATTTTTGCCCCAGTTTGCTCGGTAATAGCTTTGATGGTTTTACCAGAAGGGCCAATTACTACACCAATCAACTCAGGATCAATCTTCATGGTCAGGAGTCTTGGTGCGTAAGGAGATAATTCCTGACGAGGTTCGGAAATAGCCTTAAGCATCTCTTGCAGAATGTGTATCCTTGCTGGTAAAGCTTGCTGAATTGCTTGAGCAATCACTTCGACTTTCAGACCAGTAATTTTCATGTCCATTTGCAAGGCGGTAATTCCTGTATCTGTCCCTGCAACCTTGAAGTCCATGTCTCCCAAAAAGTCTTCAATACCCTGAATATCAGTTAAAATTCTGACTTCATCTCCTTCTTTAATCAACCCCATCGCTGCACCACTGACAGGTTTAGTTATGGGAACTCCTGCATCCATCAACGACAGAGTTGAACCACAAACTGAACCCATTGAAGTTGAACCATTAGAAGACAATACTTCAGAAACAACTCGGATTACATAGGGGAAAGTTTCGGGATTGGGTAATACAGGGACTAAAGCTCTTTCCGCTAGCGCACCATGACCAATTTCTCTACGTCCAGGCGATCGCATGGGTTTAGTTTCGCCGACTGAATAAGGAGGAAAATTGTAGTGATGTAAATAGCGTTTTTCGTCTTGAGGATTGAGATCATCACTGGTATTTTGGGCATCTCCTGATGTTCCCAAGGTTGCGATCGATAGGACTTGGGTTAAGCCTCTTCTAAATAAACCACTACCATGAACCCTAGTAGGTAAAACTCCCACTCTCGAAGCAATTGGTCGAACTTGGTCTAGTTTGCGTCCATCAACTCTCAGCCCTTCTTCTAAGATCTGACTCCGCATCAACTTTTTAGTCATGGCTTTAAAGGCTTTGTCGATCGCTTTGGAATCTTCAGTCGTAATTACAGCTAAAGGATCATCTTCGGGTAGTTCCGCAATTACTTCTGTAATTTTAATTTTTTTGATTTCATCTAAAGCTTCATCACGACCCTTTTTATCTAGGTCATATTGCGAGAGAATTTTTTTGATCTCGGTTGTTGCGCGATCGCTAATAAAGTTCGCCAAACTCTGATCTTCTTCAGGAGGTTCAGGCATAACCATTTCAATCTCTAATTCTCTCATTAGCTCTCGTTGCGCTTCAATTAGTTCTTGAATTGCTTCGTAAGCAAAATCGATCGCTTCAATCATGTCTTGCTCTGGTAGTTGGTTTGCCCCTGCTTCCACCATGACAATCCCTTCGGGACTACCTGCTACCACAATATCCAAATCACCTTTTTTGATTTCTTTATAAGTAGGATTCAGAATAAAATCATCACCGACTAAACCAACCCTCACTGCTGCCATCGGGCCATAAAAAGGGATTTTTGCCAATAAGACTGCTACGGAAGCACCCGTTACCGCCAAGACATCTGGAGGCACATCCTCATCCATAGATAGAGTTGTAGCCACAATTTGAATATCATCTCGCAGCCAACCAGGAAATAGAGGACGAATCGGGCGATCGATTAGTCTACTAGTTAAGATTGCTTTCTCCCCTGGTCTACCTTCTCGCCGAAAAAAACCTCCAGGAATACGACCTGCTGCATATTGTCTTTCTTCGTAATCTACCGTTAAAGGTAAAAAATCTACTCCTTCTCTCCCTGGTGCGCTGGTTGCCGTAACCAAAACTGCTGTGTCTCCTGACTGCACTAATACCGAACCACCTGCTTGTGGTGCGAGCAAGCCTACTTTGAGTCGAATATCACGACCATCAAAGGATATTGACTTGTCAAATTCCTGCATTAAGTTTATTTTCCTTATTTTTCACACTTTTCTTTTCTCGTGGCTCGATCCTAACACTATCTGAATTAATGAACTACCCCCTGTTCCGATTCAACAACTTCAGAATCGATAATATTGAAATACAAAGAGTCTATATAATCTCATTATGATGCAACGCTGATGTTTACCCATCCTGCTGCTTCGGGATCAAAATCGTCATCAAAAATCGTCTCAGAATCGTAATAAACTTCGTAAGAATACTCAGAGGGCAATTTAGTATTTCTAAGATCTGCTTTGGCAAAAACCGTGTTAAATAAATAAGCTTCTCTTAAATCTGCTCCCTGTAGATTAGCTTGGCTAAAATTGGCTTGTTTTAAATGAGCTTCTCTTAAATTAGCCTGGCACAAATTAGCTCTTTCAAAGTTGACTCCCGCTAAATTTGCTTTCATTAAATCTACTAAAGCCAAATTAGTTTGAATTAAACTGGAATTACTTAAATTACAACTATTAAGATTAGCTTCTCGCAGGTTAGAGCCATCTAACTGAATGCTTTTAAGACATACGCTCATTAACGGAGCTTTGCTTAATTCGGTACGACGAAAGTTAGTTTCGCCTTTGTTATATCTAGTAAGTATTTCGTAGGGTTTAGCAAAAGAAAAAACATTAGAGTGATAAATCTGGAAAATATTGGCAAGAAAAAAGTCTACAGTTATTTGCTTGATGTAACCTTTTTCTACTGCCACGCGATGAAATCTGACTAATTTTCCCTGTTGTTGTTGTTCTCGCAGTATCGAAGCAATTTGATTTTCGTCTAGTAATCCTGAGTGGCGAAAATAATATACTAGAGGTTTTTTTTGTTGTTGACTAAGCAATGTTGACCACTTGTCAACAAAAAAATCTGCCGTTTGTTGTTTAATCCAGTTATGAGAAGCTAAAATTTCTCCGATTCTTAGATTTGTACTAGCTTGTTGTTGTAAAGCAATTTCTAGTTGGCTTGCTGAAATCAATCCTGCCTCTATTAAAATTTCTCCCAAAGGTCTTTTGGCTTTGGAAATTAAAAGTTCATCGTTATTAAATGAATTTTCCATTTATGTATTAGCAAATCAAGCTATAAGAGACAAGAATTTCTCAAGATCGAAAATTACATTACATATTATAACAAGCAATATTTTAACTACACAGATAGCTATTCAACACCTTATTTAGGTTTTAAGATCGTGAGGAGAAACTACAAACTTAGCTGGATCTTCTTCTTTGCCATTGACCTGAATACGAAAATGTAAATGCGCTCCTGTAGACCAACCAGAACTACCTATTTGAGCAATTTCTTGATTTTTCCAGACTTTCATCCCTTCTTTAACGGTAATCGAGCTATTTTTTAAATGACCATAGGTGGCGATCGCACCATCCCCATGATCTATTTCTACCCAATTACCCAACTGTCCACCACAATATAAATCGCTAAAGTCAATACATCCAGAAACTACCCTTGTGACAATTCCATCATCCACGGCAACTACAGGCGAACCCAAAGGCGCACCATAGTCAATACCATCATGAAATTGTAATTGATTACTATAAGGTCTAATACGCCAACCAAAAGTACTACCAATACGTTGGGTTTTTGGAGCAGGATTAGCTAACTTAGTACTATTAGGAATAAAAGAACTATCTTCTTTTGGGAAAGGGATAATTAGACTGCTACGAGATAATTTGGGAAATTGAGTTGAAGGAGCAACTGCTAATGAAGATGAGGAAGGTTTGGAAACATTATCATCACTAGAAACTAGTTTGGAAGTTGCAACAGTTTTTTGATTGAGCTTTTGTTGCCCAGATAAAACACATTCTTGAGGTGCAGATGTAATTGATGATGAGATCAAGTCGAGGTTGAGAAATAGATTTAGGTTTACAGTTGGTTTTAAAGTAGTTTGAGCGGTAGGAATTCCTAATCTGGCTTCTTTTTCACTACTTGGAAGATTTAGTATTTCCTGACTCGATAATTGGCTAGGAGAGAATTGCTCTAAACAGCCTGTAAACCTTGAGCTGGATAGCAAGATATTAGTAACTGTTTGTAACCCAAGAGCCGAATTAACTTCTGACGAAGTCCAAGCAGGCTCCGTCGTTGCACGGCGGAGTATCTTGGACTGATTAAAAAAAGAAGAGTTGGAGCAAACAGTGGATAAGTTAGATAAACTACAAAATGTAGATAAACCGATAGTGTCAGGTAACAGTTGCGGTGCCAAGATAGCTGGTTGTTTATTTGTTAATACAGTAGCTTCTGCGAGGGCGATCGGCGTTACTCCTGCTATTAGTAATCCTATTAATGTAGTCCTCACCATTATTTAAATATTTATGCTTTTTCTATTTATCTACAACTCTAGTAATATTTACTTAAATCTATCTCTAGAATTAGACCTTTAGATATATTCACATACTTTTACCTTTTTTAAACATTACTTCAATTAATTAGCATTAAATAATACCAATATATTTTTCACTAAAAACACCTATGAAAAATCAATTTAAACTTTTTTCTCAGCAGAAATGGCAACGATTGTACCTAGCTTCAGCCAGTCTCATCATTGCTTTTACCTCTATTGGTTGTGGAACACAAAATGCCCAGCAATATGAAGCGACGGCGAAGGCGACTATTACTTGGCGAGTTAAATATGCTCCTGATCTTCAAGAAGCAAAGCCAGCTAGATATGAAACCTTTGAGTCAGTTTCCCTAGTCAACAGTAATGGCGCAAAGCCTGAAGAGGGAGTTTATCAAGATGATAAGGGAATTTGGTGGCCCAAAGAACCGCCAAAACCAACTCTTGATGAAATTGAAGCAGCTAAAAAGAAATCTTACGAAAAAATCGGCAAACCTGAAAGGCTAAGACAGGTAGAATATCGGGTTAAATACTTCCTAGAAGGTGAAGAAATCAATTTACCCACTAACTATAGTGTCTATCGACAAGTAGTTAAAGCTTATCCTGATATTCCTTTGAATTTTACGATGGGACTAAATAATGGTTCAGTAACTAAAGCTACACCTGTTACTAATTGACGCTGGGTGTGAATTAGCTTCGCTCAAATGAACTGGTTCTTCGTTTTTAGTTTTTAGTTTTTAGCTTTGGAAACATTTTTCATAAATTTAGGTAATTGCTAATATTTTGAGTGGTAGTAACTATTTTGATATGATAAAAATCGTAAATATTTATTAAAAAAATAAGTTTTAAAGCCCGTATATGAATTTTCAAACTGTATTTCTCAGTATTATATCAAGCTTACTTTTACTTATAAATTTGATAGTTGCTCCCCAGGCGATCGCTTTGGACGCAGTAAATTTAATTTCTCATGCTTCTAGTGATGCTCAGGCATATATTCTTGAACCAGTAGATGGTGCGGTTGTTCCTGAAACATTTACCGTCAAGTTTGGTTTATCGGGAATGGATCTTGTACCTGCGGGAGTTGAGCAAGATAACTCAGGACACCATCATTTATTGATCGATCAACCAGAATTACCTGATCTTAGTACTTCTTTACCCTCTACTGAGCAGATTCGTCACTTTGGTAAAGCACAAACTGAAACCGAACTAACTCTTGCTCCAGGAGAACATACTCTACAGTTAGTCTTGGGTAACTATTTACATATTCCTCACGATAACCCAGTAATTTCTGAGCCTGTGATTATTCAGGTTAAATAATATAAATGGCATATTTAACTACATTTAAGACTTTGAGTCCAATTCTTTTGTCTACTTTATTTGCTGTACCTGTAATTGCTCATAACGTCGAGATTTCTAACGAGGTAGCAGCAACATTTCATATTACTCCTAATCATAATCCCCAAGCAGGGAAGCCAAGTCAGGCTTGGTTTGCGTTAACTCGTCGTGGTGGTCAAAGCATTCCTTTGTCTGAATGTAATTGTGCTTTAAAAGTATATGCTGTTCCCCGTACTGAAGCTGCTCAACCTATTTTAAAACCTGAATTAAAAGCAATTAATGTCGAGAGATATCAAGACATACCAGGAGCGGACATTATTTTTCCCCAACCAGGAGCTTATGAATTAGAAATTAGCGGTTCAGCTAAAGATAATAGTTCTTTTAAGCCTTTTGAACTGACTTATACCGTGAATGTTGGAGGATAAATCCATCGGCGTTGGTGATTTAAAGTATGACGTAAGTGTTTCTGTTCGTAGCCCTTCGGGTATCTCCTTCGGAGACGCTATGCCTACGGCAGCTTCGCAAACGCGAACGACAGTTCCTTTTGAGGGAAACCCCCAACATCGGACTGTCTCACTATTAGCTTTTAGCTTTTAGCTTCTTACGTGGTTGGATAAGCTGCGGAAGCCACAGCATCTCTCATGCGCTTTTTTGATTTAATAAAATGTGACGATGTTCAAAATCATACCTTGATTCATCAATGCCAATCCATCAAAACAAGAGTATTCAACACCTGCAATCCCAAAGTTTTACCTAAAATTTGGGTTAAAAGCCTCGTCGTTCTACAAAGACTTTTCAAGACAAATTGGACAAACAATCTTCATATAGCAAAGGTTTCAGGTATTGTATAATAAGTATAAGTCTTTCAGCATACTTAAGGTATAGGGTTTCAATCGGAAGTTGAGCGAGTAAAACCTTGAACGCACCGTAAAGATGTAGCTTTTCTAGTTTGATTGGGAACATTGATTCGCTAGGGGTACAATCCAGGTTTCAGAATCTAGAAAGCCTAAAGAAAGAAAACCATCCTGGTTGTCTGTTTTCAGCTAGTCAGGGCATTGTCTAGTAGGAGAGTAGATGTCAGACGGGAGTATTCCTGCAATCTACGCCAGTATCCTAGAATCCTCGTCGGTTCACTGCGAGGAGTGTGTCAAATAGAGTCTTTAGACAAAGGTTTTGGTTATTAGATAATATAAGAGCCTATGTTTACTTACTCAATGAGAAAACTACCATATAGCAATGTTTGCACCTTTTAATCAAAAGTCTATATTATTAGCTACAGCGATCGCCTTTGGTTTTGGTGGGTTGGTTCAGGCGCAATCTAATACTCAGGAAGTAACGATTAATTTTGCAGGTTGGGTTGGGGACGAAGAATTTGCTTGTGGTCAAAGCTATGAGCAAATAGGAACTGCGGAATCTACTCTTACTCCTGTTGATTTTCGCTTTTATGTCTCAGATCTGGCTTTGATAGATGAAGAGGGTAATGCTGTTCCTATCGAGTTGGAGCAAGATAATAAATGGCAATATCAAAACGTGGCTTTGATAGATTTTGAAGATGGAACTGGAGCTTGTGATAATGGTACAGCAGAAACTAGAACTGTAGTTGTAGGTAGAGTGCCTGAAGGTGATTATCAGAATTTACAGTTTACTTTAGGAGTGCCGAAAAAACTAAATCATAAAGATGCAGCGATCGCTTTTTCTCCTCTTAATTTGACTTCTCTGTGGTGGAATTGGCAGGGAGGTTATAAATTTTTAAGAGCCGATCTAAAAACTGAACAGGCGATCGCCAATATTTCTGAAACTAGTGACAGCCAAACTACCCACAGTCACGACGGCACTGGTAATGTGCAAATTAATCAACAAACTACTAGTACTAGTAATCAAAGCGGTAGTCAAACTACTAGTCAAACCAGTAGCCAAACCAGTATTTTCCAAAATGGACATGGAACTCATTCGCAAACTAGCAGTACCCAAACTAGTCATCAGGCTGGTAACAATATTTACCCAATTCATTTAGGTAGCACTGGTTGTCAAGATTCAGCACGCAGCGATTTATTTGATTGCGCTAATCCTAATCGAGCCGAGATTGTTTTGGAAGATTTTAATTTTGAAGACAATGTAGTTGTTGCCGATTTAGCTGAACTTTTATATCAAACAGATTTAACTGTTAATCAAGCAAACACTCCTGCTGGCTGTATGTCTTCTCGAGAGGATAGTGATTGTACTGGAATTATGGAGAATCTAGGTTTGTCTAGCAATGGTACAACATCTACAGAACAAAAATTCTTCTGGGTAGAATGATGGACGTTGCTGATTTAGTGTATGAAATTGCTGATAATACTGTTCGTAGGTATAAGCTATAAGCTATAAGCTATAAGCTTTTTTTAGATAATCAATAAATGCGTAACGGCATATCTTGCTCGATTTTATGGATAATCTAAAGATGATCAAACGGTTTAAGTCCATTTTCAGTTTGGCTGTTGTTTTTTTTCTATCAATTTGTCTGTCAATTGGCTTAAGTAGAGCGATCGCGATGGACAGTAATTTAGCTACAACTAATCAATATAACTGGAACTTGCCTGAGTGGACACCTAAACCTATTGTCCTTGAAGATAATCCTATAACGACGGAAAAGGTAAAGTTAGGCAGGTATTTGTTTTATGAACCACATTTATCGATTACAGGGAAATATTCTTGTGCCTCATGTCATAAACAGGCTTTGGCTTTTACTGATGGTAAACAGGTTGCAATTGGTACTACTAACGAAAAACATCCTCGCAACTCGATGAGTTTGGCAAATATTGCCTATAATCCTGTACTGACTTGGGCAAATCCCTTAATGACTAAGTTAGAAAGCCAAGCATTGATTCCTATCTTTGGGGAACATCCTATTGAAATGGGGATGGTAGGACAAGAAAAGCAGATAATTGAATGGTTGCAAAACAATCCGCAATATCGTCAAATGTTTGCTGAAGCTTTTAAACAGGAAAAAAATCCGATAACTATCAATAATCTGACTAAAGCTCTAGCTAGTTTTGAAAGAAGCCTCGTATCTTTTAATTCTCCCTATGATCGTTATCGCTATGAAAGACAATCGAATGCTATTTCTACCGCAGCTAAACGAGGAGAAAAACTATTTAACAGCGAACAGCTAGAATGTTTTCACTGTCATGGAGGGATTAATTTCAGCGATTCGGTGAAACACGAAAATCTTGCTTTTACAGAAATAGCGTTTCACAATACTGGTTTATATAATATCGATGGTCAAGGCAGTTATCCGCCAGATAATACAGGGATTCAGGAAATAACTCAAGAAGACAAAGATATGGGACGGTTTAAAGCTCCTACTTTAAGAAACATCGCCCTAACTGCCCCTTATATGCACGATGGTAGTATTAGCACCTTAAAAAAAGCGATCGCTCATTATCAAGCTGGAGGCAGAACTATCACTGAGGGAAAATGGACAGGAATCGGCAGCAGCAACCCTTATAAAAGTGGTTTTATTCAAGGTTTTGAAATTACCGAAGCAGAAATTAGTGACCTTATTAAGTTTTTAAATAGTCTGACAGACGAAGAGTTTATTAATAACCCAGCTTATAGCAATCCTCATTTAAATCAATCAAAATAACTAATTTTTAAGCGAGAGATAGAGATTCTATTGATAGAGCGATCGAAATCATTTCTGATGCTGTCTATTTAAGTAATCATTTAAAAATATAGTTATCAAAAAGCTCAAAGAATAAAATTCTTACTTTTATTTGTTCCAAATATTTAATCACACTATTTTATGATGTTATCATTTAAAATATCTCCCTGGTTTGTGACTGAAACTACTGACAATATCCAGTTACAACAAGCTCGTAAAAGACATAATAGTTTACCAAAAACTCAACACGATAAATTTTATCGAATAGCTCATCAAAACTACCGACAAGCCTGCACGATTGCTCAAGAAAGATATAGTGACTTAGCAAAAATGTTAAGGGCAGTTGTTAAAGAACATTATATTTCCGCTGAACAAAATAAAATTAATACTATTATTATTTGTCTAATAGATATCCTTGCGAGCAAAGCTAATATCTTTCCTGATATGGAATACCAAGATATTTGGTATACCGATCACTACGATCTAATTGAATTGGCGAGAAATATGGGCGTAGGAGACGAAGCTTTACCCCACTGGCAAGAGGAATTAAATCCTTATAGTCGTTATTTAGAGCTTTTTTCCTCAGATTTAGTCCAAATTTTGTTAGATTTATCTGAAGAAGCTTTGATAGATCCTTATCAGTCTGGTGCTGATATAGATAAATGGTTTAGATATATTGCTAGAGAAACTTTGAAATCCCGTAGACGTTTATTTCGCTATCATCAAAAACAAAGCGAATCTTTTTATATTTCAACGAAAAATCTGGGTATAAGCGACTGGGACTGCAATTAACGAGACTTTAAACAAAATCAAGCCCAAATAAACCCTAAACTTGCTTTATAAAAAGTTTTACTCATTACTCATTACTTTTGACTCTGGGATCATTCCGCATAAATAACTAGCAACTTGCGTTAGTAGTATAAAGATCAGTTGAGTGAGGATTAAGATAGGGTTGCTCAAGACTGATGTTTTCTTCTTGGAAGCGATCGCTGATACACTTATATTTATCTGCTGGACTAGTCAGATCATTCTGCCAAGCAGTAATTAGTCCTTCTGCAATCAACTGACAACGATGTTGGATTAAATCAGTTTTTCAATTTGGTCTTTCGCTTACACTTAAACCTGGAGCTAAATACTTGGTAAATAAAAGAGTTTCTGGCTGAAAATGGTCTTGATATGTTTGATAAATATTGTTAGTGATTGATTGAACTCGATTATATTCTTTTTTAACAAAACTTAGTCTGGCAGTGTCACAGTAATTATAATTTTCTGGTCGATAAAGAACTTTAAAATGAAAAGGGATTTCTTTAATGTTTAATTCTTTAGTCAAGCTTTCCATCAACAGTAAAGCACCATCAGCAGAACTAAGATTAAAGTAAATATCGACTATTTGAGCATCTGTTTCTAAGTCCAGGTGGTCAATTGAGCCAGCTGTACCTACGGCGACATAAAAATCATGTTCAGCTTTTTGTGGAGGCATCTTAATTGCCACTATATCACCTATCTTAGCCGATTTGTCCTCCTCTGTGAGATGACGTTCTCTTTGAATATGAAGAGTTAAACCGTCTTTTTTCGCTTGTACAAAATCTTCAATTTCTCCCACAATCAACCATCCAGATTGATAATAGCCTTTACCATGACCATCATTGTGATGTAATAATTCATGTAACAATTCATTTTTATTAGACCACTGACTAGCTTTGACCCCCTGACTGTCTGTAATTAAGCTACAGTAATTGTCAAAAATAAACTGTCGTAATTTTGCTTGCAAATAATGATCTTTCGCTTCAGCCGACAAAATCTCCAAACGCTGTTGTAATTCTGCTGGGAGTTTAACAATTCCATATTCAGGATGAGTAATTGTCAAATTAGATTCAATGACAAGGTGGTCAACAATATCTTGTAAAACCTGTTGTAAATAACTAGCAGAATCAGCAAATCCACCTTTAGAAATCAAGCGATCAATTGATACAGTCATAATTTTATTTAAAATTGCTTAAAAAGTTTTTTGTTATTTAGACAGTAGCGAGAGTTTTCACTTCATTAGTAATTCTTAGAGTAGTGTGGGCAAAAGTATTTTTAAACTCTTTAGAAAGCTAAACATGAGTATTGCCCACCTTAGCAGCCATAAGCTTTCCTAAAAATAACTTAAACAGTAGCAGTAGCTTTAGCTTCGGCAATACCGAAAACAGTAACTTGAGACTGTTCTGGCTGACATAATAAGCTTTTAGCTACTTGTAGAGTACAGATATCTTTGTTGGTAAAAGGTCTACGTTGTTCAATGTTATGCTGAATAGATTTAATTAAATTGAGTCCTGCAAACTGAACAACTCGATTAACAAAATCTGGTCTTTCATCTAAAATTGCGGGAAATTCAGCTAAATAACCTTGTAATAATTCACCTAAACTGGGTTGAAGTTTTTCCAAAGGACAGGTGGCTAAACTAAGAGCTAATTTTATATCTGTATCGTTATCAACATAAATACTATCTAACCAAAGCTTGAGATATTGAGCAATCAAAACACCTAAATCAAAAGCAGGATCTCCCCAATTTAAATTTTCCCAATCTGTTAGTTGGACTTGATCTAGGGTGGTAATAGCCTCTTGTTTATTTTCTAATAAATATTTATCTAGTCGAAGATTACCGTGTATTAAACAACTGGAAGTATAGCCGCTATGAAGTTCGACAACTACTTGGTGAAGATTAGGAAAACGTTGATAAAGCTTATAAAACTCTATCCCATCGCTGCAAATATTACCAAAAAGTCCTGGGCCAACTCTCTCTAAAGAACGAAGCAAATAAGGTGTATCGCCTAAATGCTCATTACCTGTATGTTTAACTAAAAATTCTTGATACTCTGGCTGATTAAAAGTGAAACGATGAAATCGTGCTAAATGATTTCCCAACAAAGCAGCAATTTGGCTTGGGTAGCTGTTGTTATGTTGATAAAAATCATCAAGAGCCAGTTGATTAGACAAATACCTAATGGCAATAATTGAATTTTCAGAGTCAAAGTTAACTAATTCTGGAATCAAAGACTGGATTGGTTCTAACTCAGAAAAGTTAGCAATCAATTGATGTAACAGATATTCATATTTTGCTCCAAAATAGGTATCTACATCAGCTACAAAACGCTCTTGTTTAACTATGTAAGTGTTATCTTCTGATGTCTTGACAGTTAAATGAATAACATTGCTATATTCGCGACTAACTACGACATTTTTATATTCCTTGGATGTTACGGAGTTGGGTAAAAATTGCTCTGATGAGCAAACTGGCTGTTGTTTTAAGTATTCCAGTACGTTCTCTGCACTCAAGACAAATTTCATAATTCAAGATTTAAACTCGATTAATTAAAATGTTTACTTTACTTAATATATTTATTCGCGCTTACTCAATAATAAAGAGAAAAAAATTGAAACTTATAAAATATTTTGTAGTGTTAATACCTCAACAGGAGTCTATAAGCGTTGAAGATAATGACTGATTTTAAATAACTTAATTTTTAATTTCTCTAAAATCTCGTCAAATTTACCTCAACTTAACCTTTCAATTGTTATTATGTAATTAAGAAGAGCTAATACTCATAAAGTAATAACTCTCCTTACAGCTAGATTGATCAGATCTAACGCTTAATGTATTAGTCAGAGTAAAGCTGCGGGAACGCAAATTTTGCAGTCTTCTCTGGCTTAATTTAGAAAGACTCTAGCAATTGTAGCCACAGCCACAACCACCATTATTAACAACGACAGTAATAACGGTGTTGTCACCATCGTCGCCTTTACCTTTCTTTTTACCACCGCCAGAGATTCTTAATTCTTCTGGAGAAAGTTCACGTAAGTTATCTAAAACGGTTTCGTTACCAGATAGTAAAGAAGCACCAAGGGGGTTGAGATCGTTAATGTTAATTCCCATTTGTTTTCCTCGTAAAGTGTGAAATATAGAACAAGTTTTGAGCTTGAATTAGCTCTAAGCAATGACATCAAGAGAATTGCGTAATTGCTTTATCCATTATTTTTAGTCGATCTCATCTAGTAAAATCAACAAAAATGCTTTTTTTTTGGGACACAAACCCCAATTAAGATTTTTATTATGTCTTGATTTTTGAGTAACTATGTTGAGAAACAATACTATACAAGAAGAAATTTATAGCTAGGCAGTTTAAAAATGTAGTCAAAAATAAGATGCTTTTTTGGATAGAAATATTCATGTGATTGATATTTCATCAAATACAAAGTCAAGTTTGCTACTTTACTTGAACCAATGCTTTGAGCGATATTGTAAACATAAATCATTAATTATTTCCAATTAATTAATAAATAACCGACAAAAGGACTTTCTTTGTGTCTCAACATAAGTTCATCATTTCATTTACCATTGAACATTTATAGCCATCGAACGATAGATTAGGACATCTCTTCTCTGCGTCTTTGCGTCTCTGCGCGAGATAAAATTTTTATCGTCCTAACTTTTACTTCGACTGCTATATCATTTATCAACGAGATTCAATGTTCAATGGTAAATGCTCAATGATTTGCTACTTCCTATTTCCTACTTGCGAAACGATTAGTATTAATGTCCTAATCTAATTTTGTATGGCTATATTAGAGGGTTATGTAAAAAAAAAGGGCTTGTCGTACAATTAACAAGCCCTGCGCTAATATTGTTATTTATCTTTAGAAGCAATAAAGGAAAACTGTTTAAGTAGAGGAGTAAAATTTTTTGTAATCTTTTATTTTACTCCTGGCAAATTTTGGTAGTGGTAGTAGTTAGTGACAAGGATAACCATAGCCACCATTATTAACGACAACGGTAATTACAGTATTGTCACCATCATCATCATCTTTTTTACCACCGCCAGAAATTCTGAGTTCTTCTGGAGATAGTTCGCGTAGATCGTCTAGAATGTTTTCGTTACCAGACAAGAGAGAACCACCTAAAGGTTGTAAGTCGTTAATGTTAATTCCCATTTTTTTCCTCACTAGTATTTAGTAGAATGATCTTGATTTGAATTTGTAGAGATTAGTCGATTGCTAACTAATCTCTTACTTACTTAAAACAATTACGCTTCAGGAGTTACGTAACTAATCGTTGTAATAGTAGTAATAACTACCACAACCCCTACTAGTAATAGTAGTAATAACAGTGGTGTCACCATCACTGGGATCTTTCTTAACTATCTGATTAGCATTAGCAGTACCACCAGAGATTGTTAGCTCTTTTGGGGAAAGTTCACGTAAGTTATCTAATACGTTTTCTTTACCAGACAGTAAGGAACTACCAAGAGGTTGTAAGTCCTTAATATTGATTCCCATTGTGTTCTTTCTCCTTAACTTTTTGGTTGGAATTGAACAACATGAAATATGAACTAGTTAAACAAAAGTTAACTTGGGGTTCATCACAATCACATTCAATTTTTTTATTGCGTAACTGCTTATATTCTTTTTTACTTGAAGTCACTATTTTAAATCAACTAAAATATTCTACTTTTTAAGACAAAAATTATTTTGTCCAAGTATTTATGTCTTAATTGTTAATAGATTATCAATGAAAATATGTAATAAATATTACATTTGGTTTTACGAATAATGTAATATAAAATGCCTCAAAAATTTTATTGACTAGCTCAAAGTCAAGCAATTTAATACCTAGAAAAGATATAAAAAATATGAAAAACATGTATTTTTTAAGTTTCAAGATGGTATAATAAAACACGTTATTGCTAAGTTGTTCATACTATTTTTAAATTAAATTGACGTAAAGACTTTCTTTTTGTCTTAATATAGATTTACATCAAAAGATAATCCAAATTATTTTTGATTGTCTATATAAAAAAAGAGTCTTGTTTCTCTTAAACAAGACCCCTTTAATTGTGGTTAGGTTATCTATATTAACTTGTAAAATATTAAGCTGACTTGGCAAATTTCTTCCACAGACTGGGAGGGGGGGATAAAAATTCATGTAGACCTGAATCCCCTGTTTCGGCACAGGTGATAATAATATCAAAAGATAGAGAAATCCTCATCTCTCCTGTTTTATTAGCTTCGACACTATGTCTTTGTTTGGAAGGAAACATTAAGAGCCTACCTTCTTTTGGTGCATAAAGTCCTCGTTCATAATTAAACGGATTCCATTTTTTAATCGCAGCAGTTTGTTCACCGCCAAGACCAGGAATAATTTCATTCATCTGAGCATCGTTATAAATTTTGAAAGCACCTGATTCTATAGTGCCATCTTGGGGAACACAAACATAGTAAACAGAACTTAAATGGGCATTATGGTGGGCATGAGCAGCTATTGTTTGATTATTACGAGAAATAACGGGCCACGATCGCTGAATATATAAATCTATTTTCTCAAGATCTACCCCTAATGCTTCCAGATATTTTAAAGTATGAATTTCTACTTGCTCGACAATCCAAGCAAAAGCAGGATATTCGTGAATTCTGCCCACACCGTGAACATCTCCTGTCCAAGCACTTCCAGAACCAACACGTCTGTTTTTACTAGTTGTCTCCATGTCTAGAATTGTGGATACTAAAGATTCTTTTTGGGCTGCTGCATCTTCGAGATCGGCATAGTAAACAGCAAGGGGAAACCAAGGTTCGATAGGCATTTTTAAAACTATTTTTTTGCTACTAAAGGTTGGATAAGGTTATTGGATAGTCTGATAGATATCCGCAGAATCGGGATTAAGATAAATATGCTCAACTTTAATTCCCATTTGAGCTAAATGATTAAGAACATAATCAAGTTTGTCTGTACCAGATTTTTCTTGTGACCACGCTGCTAGTAAAGCCTGAGCAATCACACCACAATAATGCTGACCAATATTGCTTGGTTCATAATCTGGAGATTGAGGTTTTTCGGCTAAACCCAAACCCGATGCCAGTGGCTTACAAAAGAAGGGAATGGCTGGCTGAAAATGCTCTTGATTTTCTTGATAGATAGCTTGCAAGATGGGTTTTAGCTGTTCAAAGTTTTCTTTTCTAATTTCTAAAACCGCAGCATCAAGGCGATCATAGTCAGACTCTTCATAGGCAATTCTGAAATTAAACGGTATTTTAAGATGATTCAATTGCTGAGTTAGACGCTCTAATAGTAGTAATGTCGTTTCAGCACCAACATTAAAATAAATTTGAATCACAGTTACAGCTTGAGCATCACCAGATCTAACAGGGTGTCCTGCATCTCCTACTGCAATATATGTACCGTGGTCTACCAAATTTGGTGGCATTTTAATTGACACTAGTTGACCAACCTGGAGTTGTTCGGAGTTTTGGTCAGGCTGAATTTTGAGGGTTAAACCATCTTTGGTAATTTGCCAATGGTTAGCATTTTCTTGTTTGACTACCAGCCAATCAGGATCTTGATAACCTTGACCGTGATTATTTTGGGTTATCCGTTGATAAAACTTAGTTCTCGACCATTTATCAACATAATTAGCCATTGGTTGCTTCTGATCGCTATTTTCAGCCTTTTTAGCCTTTGTAGCAGCATTGTGTTTGAGTTGAGTAACACCGCTATATATAGAGTACAGATAGATTTTAAGTTTGCCTGTCAAATAGCGATCGCGATCTTGAGCAGCAACTTGGGTTAAATGTTCTCGGTGGTAAACTGGTACTTCCAGAGGTTCATAGTCTGGATGAGTAATAACAAACTCCGATGTCAGATGCACTTTGTCTACGGTATCTCGTAGTTGTTGGGCAAAATCGGTTATTGAGCTTACCTCTGATTGCTCGAAAGAATTGATTTCAGAACAAATCATAGTTTAAACAGGTGATTTAAATTAATTAACGTAAGCTCAAGTAACTTTAAGAATTAGACGTTGGTAATTGAAAGTATGACGTACAAAGTGTCCTTTTTCGTAGCTATTAGCTATTAGCTATTAGCTTTTAGCTAAAAGCTAAAAGATTTACGCAGCTTTTGAGGCAAACTGGGTCAAATTACTGCCTATAGTACCAAAAAGAGTGGTAATTCCTTGTTCGGGTTCGCACAGCAAAGTTTTAGCTACTTGCAGCTTACACAGTGCATCATTATGAAAATGATAGTGACGACCGACATAAAATTCCATACGTTTAAGAATACCAATCCCTGCCAATTGGACTACTCGACTGATAAAATCTGGTCGATGTTCGAGAATTTGGGGGAATTGAGCGAGATATGCTTGCAAAAAGGCTTCCAGGCTGGGAGTAATTTTTTCTAGAGGACAAGTGGCTAAACTCAGAGTTGTATTCAAATCCAGATTGCGATCGGCAACTAAGCTATTTAACCATTCCGCCAAATATTGAGATACAACCATACCCAAATCAACGGCAGGATCCCCCCAGTTGATAAACTCCCAATCAATTATTTTTACTTGTTCTGGTCTAATTTCTAAGTCTGTATCCAGATTTAAAGCGGTGTCAACTATAAAGTTATCTAAAGTTAAATCGTTGTGAGTCAGACAGGCAGGCTGTAAATGCTCGTACAGTTCAATTACTGCTTGATTAAGACTAGGAAAACGCTGATACAAACGGTAAAAATCTAATCCATCAGGGCAAATTTCAGCAAAAATGTTCGGATTAATGCTGTTTATTCGTCTGATAAAGCTTGGTAGTTGCGTTGCCATTTCTAACCGCAAATATTGCGCTAAAAACTCTCTCTGTTGCTGTTGTTGATAGGTGGTACTGTGAATTTTAGCCAAGTTAGTACCAACTACCTGAGCTATTCTGGGGTCGTAGTTGCGACTCTCATAAAAATCATCCAAAGCAATGTACTGGTCATAAAAAACCGAGACAACCACCGAATTTTGCCAATCAAACAGCAAAACTTCCGAAATTAGAGGTTGAATTAAAAAAGTTAAATCCTTAAACTTGTTAATCAATTCTTGAACTAACCACTCAGTTACTAGGCTTCCCGACATTTTGCCCTGACTGTCAACTCGGTTCTGCTTAACAATAAAACTTTGATTATTGCTTAATTTGACAACCAAGTTAAAATTTTTACTTTCTTTACAAATTATTGGCTCAGTAGTTTGAACATCTGATGGACAGAGGTTTTGCTCTCTTAAAAAATCGACAACATTTTCTGAGCCGAGGATTATTCCCATAGTTAAACAGTACAGTATCTGTATGATTTTTTATATTTGTCTATATTTGCTTGTTTAACTGTAATTTTTAATAGAAATTATTTCTTGCTGTCAAGAGAAATTGACTTTTTTTAAAGACATAAGGTAATTTAAAACACGTTTTTTGTCTTAACTATTTTGAACAATTCCTTAATTAAAAATTAATTTCGCTTTTATAAATAATGATTCTATATTAAGATTCAAATTAAATCTAAGTGGAAATACTTAGGTATATTATTAAAAATTAAAACAAGCTTAAGAGTAGACAATTACACTTGATGATTCCGTCAAAAGGTGGGAATCGTCGCAAATATGGAGGGAAAATGACCAGGCATGATTTCCGTAAAGGTGATTATGTCGAAGCAGTAAAAGCGAAGCGAGGCGGTCTTGGGGGTCTCCCCCATGAGCCATCGCTTCAAGAAGCAGGTATTACATATCAAGGTTGGTGTTCTGGTGATACAGCATCTCAAGTTAGTGTCTCTGATTCTAATTGGAAGCGTATCGGTCAATTCACCGCATCTAAAGTCAGGTTGTTGCGACGTTCAACAGGTTTAATTTGTACCAAGGAAACGAATTTTAACGTCGCAGTATAATTTACTGGTTTTCGTTTCCTCTCAGCTCTGGCAAAGCCGAGGACTGAGTATCCACTCAAACATTTTCAGATGAAACAACAACTTCAGCAAATAACAGATTTATTAGTCCAAATTTTGCCAGAAGATTTGCCCACTGAACTCAATCAAACACATCGTCGTCGTTTAGAGATTGTTATTCGCACCCACATGGGTCAATCCCAAGCAGAAATCTGCTCTGCTTTAGGCTGTTCCAAAGACACAGCACGCCATTGGATGACCATTGCGAAAACAGAAGGGTTAAGTCACTGGTATAACGGTTCTCTGGGTAGACCCAAAAGAGTTAACGAAGAATATATGCAGCGTTTACGGGAGCTAGTTACTAGTAATCCCAAGGATCATGGATACTCTTTTTCTCGTTGGACAGCGGGGTGGTTAAGCAGACACTTGGCACAGGAATTAGATATTGAAATTAGCGATCGCCACGTTAACCGTTTACTCAAGCAAATGGGTTTATCTACTCGTAAATCTGATCAAGTAGATCAAGAAGAGAATCTTGAACAACTTAGTCCTGTGATTAAGGGTCAAACTATCACCATTGAAGATCTCAATCCTTCTTTAATATCTAAAATAATCTCATGATGCCTTATGGTCGTTTCATCATCTAACATCAATCAACAGTTTAAACAAACTTTTAATCAACTCCTTCCAGAACCAGCTTTAAATAAGCTTTATCAGCAATTAGAAATTAGCGAACACGACCCTGGCGATCCTTTTTGGAATTCTGTATCTAGTCCTCCAGGGATTTATTTTGTCTTGGAAGGTAAGGTGAGATTATTAGATGCTCAAGACAATTTGCTGGTTTCCTTATCCGAAGGTATGGCTTTAGGTCAAATTTCCTTGTTTCCCGAAGCAGAATTACAACCTCACGCTGCTAGAGCTTCTTGGGGACTAAAATTGGGGTATTTACCTAAAGCAAATCTAGCCAAATATTTAAAACCTCAATCTGATCTCGAACAACATTTATACCGTCAAGCTTTAAACTGGGATTTACTGCTGCGATGTAGTCAAAACGAGCCTAGAAACCGTCAAGAACTTCAGAATTTTCTACCAGTTCTACCACAATTGCAACGGCATGAATTACCACTAGGAGATTCTCCCTCGCATTTATTAGACCAGCACTTGTGGGTACTCCGTAAAGGAGAAATTATTCATTCTTCGGGAATTAAAATAACTCCTGGTAACCAATATTACTTGGATCAGCTACCGAAAAATGGTGCGTGGTTAATTAACCAACCGACAGAACTATATGCTTCAGCGACACCATTTAATTCTCAAGTCCCTAAGTCTCGTGATGTCAAATTATCTAAAAGCCAGGTTTTAACTGCCAAGCCTGCTGATAAATCAAAACTCCAAAAAAATCAACCAAAAACTGCTAATAAAAATACTCGTAACCAAAATTATCAATCTAATCAGCTATATTTTCCTAGTCCCCAAGTCAAAATTTCTCATTGGTGGCAACAGTTAACTAAGCGATATCCTTTTCGTAGACAGCATAGTTCCTCTGATTGTGGTGTTGCTTGCTTAGTGATGATTGGAGAATACTGGGGCAAAAGATTTAGTATTACCGAATTGCGGAGTGTTGCCAATGTAGATCGTTCAGGAGCATCGATCAAAGGGTTGATTGTGGCTGCGGAATATTTGGGTTTTTCCCCCCGACCAATCAAGGCAGATTTAGCAGCTTTAGCGAAACAAAAACTACCAGCGATCGCTCATTGGAAGGGCAACCATTATATTGTAGTTTACCGTGTAACACGTAAGCGCGTCATCGTTTCAGATCCGAGAATTGGGCGACGCAATCTATCTCGACAGGAATTTGTTAAAGACTGGACTGGATACACTCTCTTATTAACTCCAACCGCAGAATTAAAAAGAACTCCAGAAGCACAACACAATGTTTGGAAATATTTGCGGTTGCTCAAACCTCATTGGTTTGTATTATCTGAGGTTTTGCTTGCTTCCTTGATGATCCAAGTCATTGGACTGTTTACACCAATTTTTACCCAGATATTATTAGACAGAGTAGTAGTACAGCGCAGTACCTCAACTTTAATTGCTATTGGCAGTGGGTTAATTATTTTTAGCTTATTTAGCGTCATTATGTCGAGTTTACGTCGCTATTTACTTTATCATACGGCGAATAAACTCGATTTATCGTTAATTGTGGGCTTTATTAGCCATACCTTTCAGTTACCCCTGAGCTATTTTGAAACTCGTTATGTAGGCGATATTACTTCCAGGATTGATGAAAATCGTAAAATTCGCGATTTTATTACAGGAGAGGCGATTACTACTTTACTCGATATTCTCAGTGTTTTTGTCTATGTCGGTTTAATGATCTACTATAGCTGGAAGCTATCGTTGTTTGCACTGGTAATCATTCCTCTGTTTGTGATCAACACCGCAATTTTTACGCCTTTTTTATTACGGGTTTCCAGAGAAAACTTTACTGCCAAAACCAGAGAAAGAAGTTATCTTATTCAGGGTTTAAAAGGGGTTGGCACAATCAAGGCGATGGGAGTAGAACGTAATGTACGCTGGCATTGGGAAGACTTGATTAACGAATCAGTACGGATTAACTTTTCTAGCAGAATGATCCGTGAACGTTTACAAGTATCGACAGCGATTATTCAAACCTTGATTGCTCAATCTACTCTCATTCTTGGAGTCTGGCTGGTAATTCAAAATCAAATGACCATTGGACAATTAATTGCTTTTAATATGCTAGTAAGCAATGTAGTTAGACCTTTTGAGCGTTTAATTTTTCTGTGGAATCAGTTTCAAGAAATTGTAGTAGCAGTAGAACGTTTAGATGATGTAGTTAATTCACCACCCGAAGAAGACTTGTCAGTTACTAGTGTCAATGTTTTACCGCGAATTGAAGGCAATATTAGTTTTGAAAAGGTGACGTTTCGCTACAACTTAGAAAGTGAAACTAATACCCTAGAAAACCTGAGTTTTCAAATCAGACCAGGACAAACTGTAGCTTTAGTTGGACGTAGTGGTTCAGGCAAAACTACGATCTCGAAATTATTATTAGGTCTTTACACTCCCACAGAAGGCAGAATCTTAATTGATGGACAAGAACTTAATAACGTTTCTTTGTACTCCCTCAGAAAACAGGTGGGAGTAGTCGATCAAGATACCTTTTTATTCGGGGGAACAATCATGGAAAACCTGAAGATTGCTTATCCCCAAGCTACGAAATTGGAAGTAGAACAAGCCTGTAACCTAGCTGGTGCAGCCGAATTTATTAATGAATTTCCCCTTAAATATAATACTCAAATCGGTGAAGGTGGTGGTTTACTTTCTGGAGGACAAAGACAAAGATTAGCGATCGCCAGAGCTTTAATGGGTCAACCACGTTTGCTGATCCTCGATGAAGCCACCAGTAACCTGGATGCAGAATCAGAAAGAATTATCCAAAACAATTTAAATACGATTTTAAAAACCCAAACCACGATAGTGATTGCCCATCGACTGTCCACAATCCGCAACGCTGATCTAATTTTGGTTATGGATCGGGGTTTATTAGTTGAAAGCGGAACTCACGAGCAATTGATGGCTAAACGAGGTCAATATTATTACCTCAATCAACAACAAATTGCGCTTTCTAACTAAATTTTTATTACCTTTTAAATAGACCCATGAAAAAGATTGAAAACTACAGTGTGTTGCAGCCAGAGTCATTAAGCCAACCGATTCGGATCTTGCTGGTAGACGATCAAAGCTTTGCCAGGCGTTTTATTACTCGCTCTTTACAAGCAGATCCCAATTTAAAGATTGTCGGTACGGCTGAGAATGGTCAAGAAGCGATCGCTAAAGTAGAAGCTTTAAACCCTCAAATGGTATTAATTGATTTAGAAATGCCTGAAATGGATGGGATTGCAGCCACCGAAATTATCGTCCAACGATTTCCTAAGTGTAAAGTTTTAGTTTTAAGCTCCCACGAAACAGGTGATTATTTACACAGAGCCTTAAGAGCAGGAGCTAAAGGCTATTTAATCAAAGGCAGCCCAGCCATTGAATTAACCAATGCTATTCATTCAGTTAATCGAGGCTACACTCAGTTGAGTCCTGGTTTATTAGAAAGAATCTTAAGTCCAGAAGTTCAAGTTGTACCAGAAATCCA
Organism: Waterburya sp.; assembly: GCA_051658085.1. Lineage (GTDB taxonomy): Bacteria > Cyanobacteriota > Cyanobacteriia > Cyanobacteriales > Xenococcaceae > Waterburya. The sequence goes on along the minus strand of JBOFLX010000087.1, from coordinate 65,464 downwards.
AGCGGTAGAAACATCGGAAGCATTGCCCGATGCAGAATGGGCAGATTCTACTAGAGAAACGATTAATACTCTCCCCAGGGTTTCTTTACGGGTGTTGTTTTATGTCATTTTAATTATGCTAGCTGGACTAATTCCCTGGGCAACTTTTGCCAAAGTAGATGAAATTGGTTCAGCAAAAGGAAAGCTAGAACCCAAGGGACGAATGATCGAGTTGGGTTCCCCCGTCGAAGGCAAAGTAATGAATATTAATGTCACCGAAGGCGAAGAAATCCAAGCCGAGCAGACAATCATCGAATTAGATGACGAGTTAGTGAGAGCGGAATTACAACAACAAGAGCGAAAATTAGTGGGACAAGAAAATCAACTCCATCAATTAGAACTATTAAAAAATCAACAGTCTCTATCTCTTAATACACAACAACAACAAAACAAAGCCCAACTATATGAAAAAGAAGCTTTGATCGAACAAGCAGAAAACGCGATCGCAGCTAGCCAATCTGCTCACCAAACAGCCAAAATTCGCCATCGAGCAGCCCAAGCTAAAGTTCCCCGTTATCGTAAAGCTTATAATCAAGGAGTATTATCAATTGACCTACTCTCAGAAGCAGAACAACAAGCCGAAGAATATCAAGAAAACATCAACCAAACTGGTTCTGAAACTGCCCAGGCGCGATCGCAATTAGCAGAACAAAAAAGAGGTTTAGCTTCTTTAGTACAGACAAACAATTTAGCTTTGTTAAAAAGTCAAGAAGAATACAAAAATACTGAAGGGCAAATTGCCACTTTGCAAGGAGAAATTGGTCAAACCAAAAGCTTAATTAGAGGTTTAGAGTATCAAATACGACAAAGAGTTCTTGATGCTCCCATCAGTGGAACTGTATTTCAGTTACCTGTCAAAAAACCAGGAGCAGTAGTGCAACCAGGACAAATGGTAGCTCAGATTGCCCCTAAAAACTCACCTCTAGTTTTGCGAGGCAGAATGAATAGTAGTGAAAGTGGTTTTCTCAAAAAAGGATTACCAGTTAAGGTTAAATTTGATGCCTATCCCTTTCAAGATTACGGTATAGTTCCTGGTCGTCTAACCTGGGTTTCTCCCAATTCTCGTACTCCTGAAAGCAACAGTCAAGACAGCCAAGCTAGCCAAGCTGCCTCACAACCAATGTCACCCCAAGATTATTATGAGGTGGAGATACAACTAGAACGTAATTACGTTCAAAACCAGGATCGTACTATAACTCTTACCCCAGGACAAACTGCCACAGCCGAAGTTGTCATTCGTCAACGTCGGTTGGCAGATATTTTCTTAGCTCCTTTCAAAAGTTTGAAAAAAGGCGGAATGCAACTATAAATTACAGTTAATTTTACCTATGAATGAAAAACAATTAATAAGTGAACAATTTCCCACAATTGAGACAGTTTCCACTACAGAAATTATTCAATATCTTAAATTATCTCGCCAGATACCTAAAGTATTAACCAGTCTAATTAATCAAAAGATAATTGCACAAACTGCTATCGATAAAGAAATAAACATAGAAGAAAAGGAGCTACAAATTGCTGCCGATCGCTTTCGTTATGAAAATAATTTAATTACTTCTAAAGATACTCTCCAGTGGTTAGAAAAGTACCATTTATCAGTACCTGAATTTGAAGCCCTAATTAAAAGTGAATATTTAGAACAAAAATTAGCAGAACATCTACTTAAAGATCAAGTTGAAGCCTATTTTTATGCCCATCAACTTGACTATAATCAAGCAATTATTTATGAAATAATTTTAACTGATTTCAATTTAGCTATGGAGCTATTTTATGGTTTACAATCACAAGAATTAAGTTTGTGTGAACTAGCACATCAATATATTAAAGACGATGATTTACGTCGTTTAGGTGGCTATCAAGGGATGAAAAACCGTATGCAATTACAGCCAGAAATTGCTGCTGCTGTTTTTGCTTTATCTCAACAAGATTTACCTCAGATTTTAAAACCAATGACCATAGACAAGCAGGTACATTTGATTTATGTTGAAGAAATTATCCAACCCGAGCTTACAACATCCTTAGCTAAAGAAATTAGAAATCAATTGTTTAACAATTGGCTAACTCAACAGCGTCAACAAGTAATGAAAGACTTACAAATTGTAGATTAAAATTACAGTTGTTAACTATTATTTTTTGCTAACAAAGAACGCCAGAAAAACTTTGGTAAAGATAACATCCTTCGCCAACGCCAGGGTTCTTGATAGAGACGATAAGACCACTCTAGGTTATTGTTTCTTAACCATTCTGGCGCACGAGTTTTATTACCTGCCCAGATATCAAAACTACCACCAACCCCAATCCAAATTGAATTAGGACAGAGATCTCGATTTTCTTGAATCCAAAGTTCTTGTCGAGGAACTCCTATACCCACCAAAATAACTTGAGGTTGCTTGTCCTTTAAGGTTTTTTTCCATTCAACCTCTTCATCTCCAGCAATATATCCATGCTGAGTCAAAATTAGCAACTGGGGAAATTTTGCTTGCCAAGCTTGAGCAGCCTTGTCAATCGTTTCAGCAGTACCACCAAAGAAGCAGAGAGAAGCAGGGTTAGGAGACTGAGCAATTTGTTCAATCACCGACGCAGCCAACTCAATCCCAGGACTACGTTGATGTTTTACACCTCGTAGACGCATATACATAACAATACCTGCGCCATCAGGAATAACTAGATCTGCTGTCTTAATCGCTTGATGGAGAGCGGTATTTGACTCAGCCATAATGCTCATTTCGGCATTTAAAGTGACTACATGAGTACCAATACCCTGATTTAATCTAGCTACCAACCAATCCCGATAATTATCGAGAAGATGAACATCAAGACCAAGAATAGGAAAAGTAGAAGGCAAGGACAAGTTACTATTGGACAATGACATAATTTTCTCGGCAGCCTATATAAAGACTTAAATCAACAGATTCTAATATTAATAAATAACTTGATCAAGATCCTCAACTTAGCTCAACTTCACGGCTGTACCTGTAGCAGTAATTAATAGTAATACTCCTTTATCGTCAACGTTAATTGTACCTGTATCAATTTCCACACCAATCACTGCATCAGCATTTAGTAGTTGGGCGCGCTGTTTAAGTTCTTCAATGGCTTTTTGTTGACCTTTTTCAAACACTCGCTCATAACTGCCAGTACGTCCACCAATCGCATCGCGAATACCTGCAAAAAAATCTCGCAAAACGTTAGTACCATAAACTACTTCAGCAGTAACAATTCCTAGATAGGCTTGGATGGGTTGATTTTGAATCGTATCGGTGGTGCTAACTAACATTGGTCAAGATAATAATAGTGATGAAGAACCCTTTAATATCTTATCAAGATAACAAGATAATATGAGTTACTGCACTTTTGACCGATTTGAGGGGATGTGGTTAGGCAGCATTATCAGTGCAGCTATAGCCAGCGACAAAAATCTATCTGAACAGCCATTGGTTCAGTATCCATCTTCCAACTGGATGCTCTCTAGAAACGAAATAGCGAAGCTTTTGATTAAAGCTGAAAAATTAGAAGCAGGTTATATCTCTGAGCAATTAGTCGCAATTCTGTCAAATAACAGTAATTTTGTTCTAGCAGATTTTCCAGTCAATCAAAAACAGATTATCAGTTTGCTCGAATACCAGAATATCCTTTTACCATTGTTACCTTTGGTTATTTTTTGGGGAGATAATCAAGATTTGTTGACAGCAATTATTACTCAATGTAATTTAAAACCCACTCATGCTACAGAAATTAAGGAAGACGTATTAATATGGAGCTATTTATTGGCTTTAGTATCCAAGCAACAATTGGATTCTCAAACTCTAAACGTTCATCTAATAGTTAAACAAATATTAGCTGGTGTCACAGTGGGAACAACTTCCTTGATTAAAAAATTAGAGATAGTCAGCCAGGGTTGGGAGCAGGGTATAACTTGGCAGCAATTGACAGAGAGGTTATTAACCACAGGTAATTGGGGACAAATAGCGATCGCTTTAGCTGTATATTGTTTTGGCAGTACTCCCCAAGATTTTTGGTTATCAAGTAAGCGTGCTGCTAATCTAGATCAAAATCTAGCTGCACTAACAACTGCTTTGACAGCTACTATATCGGGAGCATATAACGGTATGACAGGAATTCCTGGGAGTTGGAGAACAATCAATCTTCCCCATGTAACTTCTGGAGAAGCGATCGCCAATCACCATCAAACTTATCAACAAGCAAAATTAACAGGGAGAAAGCTATGGAAATCTTGGTTGGGAATATATTCCCACAACGAACAGCTTTTATACGATCAACAACTGCACGCTGTGGCTCTCCCTAATATAATTCAACCCCGTAAAGCTCTTAAAATTATTTCCCAAAAACTATAATTATAATTAAAAATTAGAAGTCTTGGCTGTCAAAACTATTAGAGTTGTCTGGAAAATAAAAACACAAAATCCTAATAGGGCAGATTTTATAGCTTCTAAAAGCCTTCACCTATGATGAAAAGCTGGTATTCATTGATTCAAAAATTTGAAGGATGGCGACAAAAGTATCAACATCACAGTAGCTGGTTGTGGGGGCAAGACTTGAAACTGCCGAAATCTAGCCAATTTATCCGTAATTCTAGTTTTAGTCGGTATCGCCACCTAAAACGCCCTAGCAAGCTCCGCAATTGGTTTATCGTCTTAATCTTTAGTATAATCACTTTGACTAGTGTTGTGGGTTATCGCTTTTACAATCAACCCCAATTAACCGTTGGCAAAATTGCACCGCTCACGATCAAAGCTCCCTATTCCGCACAGTTTGAAGATACCAAAACCACTTTAGAAAAACGACAGGAAGTACAAACTGGAATTGTTCCACTTCTCAAGCAGAATCAAGATTTGACAGCCGAAATTACCAATAATCTCATTTCATATTTAGAAAGTGTTGATAAATTAAGAAAGTTAACTGAACCTTTTCCTTTTTTTGCGCCTCAAGCTTTATCAATATCTAGTCAAAAATATCTGCGTTTTTGTCCCGAATCAGAATTTAGAGCAATTTTAGCTTCCGTAGATCAAGCCTATGATCAAGATAATGTCTACAACGACAGGAATACAACTTTAGAAACTAGACCAAATTTCAACTTTAGATTACAGCAAACTGCTACTGAACTACAGGCATATCGAGCCAAAACCTCTGCAACAGAATTTAATACCTTAATTGCTCAGATTACCTTGACTCGTTATCGCTATGCCCGAGCTTGGAAAAAGTTGTCCAGGCAAAGAATTGCCCGTTTAGACGCTCAAGAAATATCTATATTGCTAGATTTAACCGAAAAAGACTGGAAAGCGACTAAAGATATCATTTTTTTGGCAGTTGAGCGCATTTTGACCCAAGGAATTTCTGAGGGAATGCCCTCTAACCTCTTAGAACAAACAGTCACAGCACAGCTAAGTCCTAGCATACCCAAAGCTACCGAAAGCTTGGCAAGTAACCTGTTGCTAGAAATTTTAAAACCCAATCTGGAAGAAGATAGAGATGCTACTAGAAATATAGCTGAAAAAGCTGCTATGGCTATTAATTCGGTGGTTGTGGAGATTGAAAAGGGAGAAGTAATTGTCGAAGAGGGAGCGAGAATTACTCAGGCAGATTTTGTACTGTTAGATGGGTTTAAACTTAGTCAAAGAACCTTAAACTGGTCAGGATTGAGACTATCGATAATCTTTGTCAGTCTGATAGTAAGTTTATTTTTACTAATACAAAGACATGCCTATCCTTTTGTGCGTCATCGTGACTATCTGTTACTGTGTTTGTTGAGTGTGAGCGCGCCTTTACTGAGTATTTTTAATCTTCCCTATACTAGTCTGCCAGCTATTGGTTTATTAACTAGTAGCTTTTACAGTCCGAGTCTGGCTGTTGGTCAAGTTGCTTTGGTGACTGGATTAGTAATGTTTAGTCATCAAAGTTTAGGTTCACCTCATTTATTTGCAGGCTGTGTAGGGGGAGTAATAGCAGCGATGTTTGCAGGTAAATTGCGATCGCGCGAAGCTATGGCAAGATTAGGGATGATGGTCGGTTTATCTCAATTAGCAGTGTATTTAGGTAGTAATTTGATTTTGAGTGCTAGTCCGACAACTATTTGGTCAGCAATTTTGCCCGACGCAGTTATTTGTGGATTGTTTGGAGTTGCTTGGAGTGTGATTGCTATTGGTATATCTCCCTATTTAGAACGTTTTTTCGATCTGATTACTCCTATTCGGCTTGCCGAATTATCAAATCCCAATCTACCCTTACTCAAACGTTTAGCTACAGAAGCACCAGGCACATTTCAACACACTATGTTTGTGGCTTCTTTAGCCGAAACTGCTGCTAGAGAATTAAATTGTAATGTTGAATTAGTAAGAGCGGGGACTCTTTATCATGATATTGGTAAAATGCACGATCCTATGAGTTTTATTGAAAACCAAATGGGTAGTCCCAATAAACACGATGAAATTGATGATCCCTGGCTGAGTGCTGAAATAATTAAAAAGCACGTTACGGAAGGCTTGGTAATGGCGCGGAGATATCGTTTACCCAAAGCCATTCGCGATTTTATCCCTGAACATCAAGGAACTTTATTGATTGCTTATTTTTATCATCAGGCAAAACAACAAGCTGCAAAAGAAGGAAAAACCGTCTTAGAAGCCGATTTCCGCTATGTAGGGCCAATCCCCCAATCAAGAGAATCAGGAATACTAATGTTAGCAGATGGGTGTGAAGCAGCATTGCGATCGCTCAAGGATGTTAGTCCAAAACAAGCTTTATCTACTATTCAAAAGATTTTCAAGGCTCGTTGGCATGATGGTCAACTAACCGATAGTGGACTAAGCTATGATGAATTACCGATGATTGCAGAAATTTTTGTGCGAGTTTGGCAACAATTTAACCACAAGCGCATTGTTTACCCAAAAGGGGCTTTGGAAATTAAATCTGCAAATAAAAATTAAAAATCAAAAGTCACCAGTCATATTGCCGTGAGTAATAAAACTTCCAGACAAGAAACTCATTTTAATCAAGCCCGTGCTAGTTTACAACAGGCAATTTCTTGGTATTCTGGTTTTCGCCGTCATGGTAATTCACCACCAGATGAGCGTTTACAGGTTTCTGTTAGACCAAATTTGCAGTCTTTACAAAATTCTTTGGATAGATTAGACAGTAAAGCACTTCGCATCAGTACTTTTGGGTTAGTAAGTTGTGGTAAATCATCGTTAATCAATGCTCTTTTAGGAGAAGAAGTAGTAGCTACAGGAGCATTACACGGGGTAACTCAATCCCTAACTATTTTGCGTTGGAATCCTTTACCAGATCAAGGACTCAAAGTGGAGTTGATTGATACTCCTGGCTTAGATGAGATAACAGGGGAAGCCAGGGCAGTTATGGCACGAGAAATAGCGCAAAAATCCGATCTGATTTTGTTTGTGGTAGCAGGGGATATTACTCGTACTGAATATCAAGCTTTGTGTGATTTAAGAAGCACTCAAAAACCCTTGATCTTAGTTTTTAATAAAGTTGACTTATATCCCAATCAAGATCGGCAGCAAATTTATCGACAGTTACAAAAGTTAAATGCAGCTCATAGTTTAGTTAATTTGAAAGAGATTATTACTCCCAATGAAATTGTCATGGTCGCTGCTAAACCACAACCTATTCAGGTAAGGAGCGAAGCTTTAGACGGTACAGTCAATCATACCTGGGAAACTCCAGAACCTCAAATTGCAGAGTTACAAACAGCCTTAGAGCAAATTTTACAGCAGGAAGGAAAATCTTTATTAGCCTTAAATGCTTTAGTACAAGCCAGAGATGCCGAAGTTAAAATTGCGCGCACAACGATTGAATTGCGTCAGGAAGAAGCACAAAAAATTATTGGTAAATATGCCCGTTATAAAGCGATCGCTGTAGCCATGAATCCGATCATTGTTTTAGATTTAATTGCTGGTTTAGTAGCTGATTTAGCTCTAATTCGCTCTTTATCAAAGTTATATGGCTTACCAATTACAACCTATGAAGCAGGAAGCCTGTTACGTCGCATTTTAGCCAGTTCGGGTGGTTTATTACTCGGAGAAATTGGTAGTAGTTTGGTGTTGGGAGTGGGCAAAAGTGGCGCAATTCTGACTAGTGGCTTTGAGAGTACAGGAGCGTTAACAGCTTATTTAGGTACTGCCAGTTTACAGGGTGCGATCGCTGGGTATGGAACTTATGTCATTGGCAGAGTTGCTCAGGTATATTTAGAGCAAGGCTGTACCTGGGGCGAAATGGGAGCTTCGACTTTGATTCAGGAAATTTTAGCCCAAGTCGAACCAAATACAATTATTTACCGTTTACGACAAGAATTATTGCAACAATAACAATTTAATTATCACGGTTCTAGGTTTTTCACTCTGTATAAGTACCCCTAACTGCTCTAACTGCTCTAACTGCCCTAACTGACTTCAGTATGGGGGTAACAAACGATAAAAGCCATGAAACAGAATAACAATTAAAAATAGAAGATTACGAACGGGAATTGCATAAATTGCCAAGGGTAACGGAGGCTGAGATATACCATCTCTAACAGTTTGAGCTAATCGTTCTCCTAAAGACTCAATCCAAATAATACTACGAGGAAAATCCACAATATCGTCTAACCATTGTCTGGGAATACCTGCAACTCCCACCGATGCCCCAATAATTCCCCCTAAAATAGCTGCGGTAGTATCTGTGTCTCCTCCTAAATAAATAATTTCTCGTACCCCTTGGGAGTAACTACCTTGATTTCTGAGCCAAACTTGAATAACTACAGCAACAGTATCGTACATATAACCACTAATGCCACGATTATTGTTAGCCAATTTAGAAGCAAAAGTAACTCCCGACTCTTGTTGATCAGCACTAAAACAAACTTGCTCAATCAAGGTTAAAAAGGCCATGGTTTCAATGATAAGTGATTTTGTAGTCGAGTTAATTAAATATTTTTGTAAAGTCTGATAATACTCTTGAGGTTGTACCAAAGATTTACAGGAGGCTAAATAAGCAGCAACGGCTATAGCGATCGCTCCTAATTCAGCTTTAGGATGATTATGGGTAATAATCGTCGCCTTATTCACTAAAGCCAGAAGTTGAGATGGATTGTCTCCATAGCACACCCCAATAATTGCACTGCGCATAGCTGCACCATTACTGGCTGAATTTACCCCACTTGTTTGAGGTGTATAACCCACTAAGAGTTTAAAAGTTGATTTTAGGGTACTTAAACCAATACCTGCGGGTAGTCCTAATAACCAAAATCGCAATTGCCAAGCCAAATAATGAGCAAATTTAGCAGTATCCCCGCTAGAACGGAGTAAAGATTGCGCTACCATACAAGTATGCTCAGTATCATCAGAAATCATCCCTTTATTCAAAATAAAAGCATGACCTTGAATCGGCGTATGAGCTTGATAAATTCGATTTCTTGATAACTTTTCATAAGGAAGACCTAAAGCATTACCCACTGCTGTACCTAGAAGACAGCCGATAATAGATTCTCGTTTGCGATCGCTTCTGTGTACACGACTAGCGTCATCACTCATATCACACCAACCATAGCAAAAATACTAGTAACAATACTTAACTTTTGGCTTTTAAATAACTAACAAATAATAAACATTGTGTTGTGAGCTACAAAATTTCCTAAGATATACAGAGTAATAATTAGACTAAATTAATTGTGGCAAAAATTAGCTTTTAACAAACGATAGAATAATTAAACAAGAATATCGTTTCAGCATCAGTGATTAGTGTAATCGCCAGCAATAATTAGAAGTTAATTATGAGTGATGCCATCTATGCCAACCCAGGATTTGATTTTTATCCCTTTCAGGATACTGAACTTCTTGAACATTTAGGATTTTTGCCTGGCTTCAAAGAGCTTTTGATGATGCGTCAAGTTCACGCGTTAGAACACGCTACTGTTTGGATGTTGAGCAATCCAGCCAACTCAAAAATCACAAATACAAAATTATCTACCAGTTATTTATCTGCCGACAACGAAACTATCGGTGGTTTGTCCACAGAAAAAGGATTTTATCTGTATGGTGATATTAATCCCTTGACACTAAGAAAAGCTGTCACTTCCGCTCTAACCCTTTTGCAACAAGGAGAATGGAACTTGGCACTACATCCTCGTTGTGGCACTAACTCTTCTGTAGCGATGATGCTTACCGCAGGGATGGCAATCACAGCACATCTGACTTTACCGCGAGAACCAATTCATCAGTTATTGGGTATGGGACTAGCCACCCTGGCTGCCAACTATCTTGCTCCTGATATTGGGATGTATGTGCAGAAATATATTACTACTGCTATTCCTTTTAATCTTAAACTCAAAAATATAACCAAAATTGTCGATAAATCTGGCAATTCTGGCTATTTTGTACGCTTGGATTGGATTCAATAATGGATGATGGATAATTGTTAATCTACTGTCCCACAGTATTACTATTATTGGGCAAAGAAAAGTCAATTCCTAGTCCGCGATCATAGATTTCAATATCCCATTGTCCAAAACGATTACCTTCAAAAGTCACAAAACGTCCATTCCCACTAATACTAGGGTTACGTACTTCGCCAATAAAATTCTTAGTCAAATTTTGGCTTTTTGCCGTTAGGCGATCATACAAAAAAATATCAGTTTTACCTAGTTGTTCGGACACATAAACAATGTAGCGTCCGTCAGCACTAATATCTCCTTGAGACTGCATACTACCTGGTTGATTGAGTCCAGGTAGAGTAATCAAACGGCGACGTTGCAAATCATAAAGAAAAATACTACGTTTAGCATTGCGATCGCTAGTATAAATTAGATAACGACCGTCGTGGGAAAAATGAGAATGTCCTTCGGCAGCAGAAGAATTGAGTGTAGCGTTTATGATTTGTGTTGGGGGTGTAATATAACCAGAATTCTCACAACCACCTATAATTATTAAGGTTACCCAAGCCAATTGAATTAATTGTGGTTTAAGATACCATCTCATTACAGTCTAAGCTTTGACTGATTTCTGGTAAAGAACAGCAATTAACATTATCGATACATACTTTACCCCACTGCAAAGACCAGCGCACTAACTCTACACGATTGCCTGTACCAGTTTTCTTAAGAATATTACTAATGTGGTTATCAACAGTCCTTTTACTGATTTCCAATTCTTGAGCAATTTTATGGTTGCTTAAACCAGCTACCACTAACTCAACAATTTCTAGTTCTCGCATTGACAATAATGCTTCATGACTAAGTTTCTCGGTTTCCATTATTATTACCTAGTACATTTACTTACTACTTTATCTATTGTAGAAGGTAATGTTTCTACCTAATTACCTATCAAGCTATAAATAAAGTATTCCTTAATAATTAATCTTAGTGACGTAAAAAACAGAAAACTGTTGCCTAATATAGCTTAAGATTATATACAAATTGTTACTGCTATATGTATTGATTTCAGTATTCAATTTGCTAAGGGATATTTCTTCTTAATTCTTTCTTTAGAAATCTCAAGTAATTCTATATAGTTAATTCCAATGAAAGTTATTGTAGGTGCGAAGCGTCAGACTCTACGGTTATCTCAATAGATAAATTTATTAGCGTCGTTCCCAATATGAATAGTCGCACTATCTTTGATGTGAGATTTTTTACTCCTTATGTAATCTTTCGCATTTAGATAGCACACTTCACACTACATATTTCACCAAGTAAATTAACTAATAGTTACAAATTTAAGCATCTCTAAGTAGATTTTTAACCAGATTATCTTTAACCATCATTTGACGAAACATTTCTAATAAATATTCTTGAGCTTGTTCTTTGCTCAGACTTTGTACCTGTTCTTGAAGTACTTTTAATTTGAATTGTTGTTCTAAGCTCAATTGTGCTGATAAATCCATTGGCTTCACTCCTTTAATTCAAAAGATGTTTTCCTGCTTAAAACAACAGTTTTATATGGGACTACATCTTAATTTTTTATTAATTTAGCACTTTGGATTATAAAATGTCCACAATGTCAAGCATTAATTAATTAAAGAAACAAAAAGTTATAAAATACTTATAGTAAAAAAGTATTTTTGGTGTATTTCGATGCGGAAAAAATTTTAAAATCAACTAGGAACAAGTAACGCTTGAACGGTAACGAATGAAAGATAAACTGCGATAATAAAAGCTATAACCAGAAATTATTAGGACTATGAATTCAATCAAAGACGCAAAAGAATTTTTTCAACAAAGCGCAGGCAGGTGGCGATCGCAACGTACAACTCATCATTTACCATTCAGAAGAGCAGAAAGTGGTGGTTCAGATATCAATGTTGAATTTCTCGATGCTGACGACGAAAAAATAGTGGCTATTTGTCAAATGCACGATGTCGATCCTAAAACAGCCATAGGAGGTGCGTATGTAAGTTGGGATGGCTCAATGGCATGGGACAAAGAAGACGAAGACCACAAAGGTACAACTGTCTTTGCTTTAATTCCTGACCAAGATAATCCTCGAAAAGGTCAACTACTGCGAGAAAGAGGGTATGCAGAAATCGTACCTGTAGCAGGAGAATATGAAATGGATGCAGAAGATGGACTGGTCTTAATTACCGAATACGATACCATGAGTATCATTGAACGTTTTTGGTTTGTTAATCCTGATTTGCGTTTACGTAGCAGCACCGTAAAAAGATTTGGTGGATTTAACACCGCTACTTTTTGTACCGAATCTCGGGTTCAAGAAACTATAAGCGAAAATAACTCGGAGGCTAGCAAAGATAATAACATCAAAGCCTTTGCTATTTCAGGCTGGTAATAAACGCAAGTTGTTAGAGTTAAATAATTAAGTTAACCAAAATAAATTAATAACTCTGTAATATTTTGTTACTGTTATTCATTCTCAGCCCCCATCTACCGTATGATTGGGACTAAGAATCTTAATATATTGCACAATAGACGGAGGTTTAAACTTGTCTATTCCCTTATTGGGCTATAAGCCTAGCTCTCGGAATGTTCGTGTCGCAGGATACGAAATTGGGGGAGATGAACAACCCAAAATTTATTCAGCCGAGAATTTACTTTCTTTGACTGAAATGAATGATTTGATCGAGGCAGCATATCGTCAAATCTTTTTCCATGCTTTTCGTTCAGATCGTGAAAGATTTTTAGAATCACAATTACGTAATGGGCAAATTACCGTGCGTGATTTTATTCGAGGACTTTTACTATCTAATACTTTTAAAAATAGCTTCTACGAGAAAAACAGCAACTATCGCTTTGTTGAACAGTGCGTCCAAAGAGTCTTAGGACGTGATGTCTATAACGAAAGAGAAAAAATTGCGTGGTCAATTAAAGTAGCTACCAAAGGTATTGAAGGATTTGTTGACGAACTGTTAGACAGTGAAGAATACATGGAAAGCTTTGGTTACGACACTGTACCTTACCAACGCCGTCGGGTACTAGCTAGTCGCGATCAAGGTGAGCGTCCTTTCAATATTACTTCTCCTCGTTATGACGAATACTATCGTGCTATTTTGGGCTTTCCCCAAATTATTTGGCAGAGCGAAGTACGTCGTTATACTCCTCAAGAAGCAAAACCCAAAGCTGGAAGTCCTGCTTTGTATTTGAATATGGCTCGTAGTTTACCTAGCAGAGCAAATGCTCCTAGCAACACTTCAGCAACCAATATCAACTACATGGCTAAAGTTCCTTATCGCTAAACTACTTAGTTAAATAATTAAGCCAGTTTACTAGTCATATACACCCCAGAGGGAGTTGTGAATTAGCAGAATAGTTTGATAAAAATTATGTTGTTAATTTATGACATCCCTCTTTTTAACAGTGAGCAGTGAGCAGTCATCAGTTACTCAAGTAATGAGTAATGAGTAGCAAACTAAAAACTAAAAACTAAAAATTAATCACTGGCTTCTATTACGTAAAACTTGGAGAAGTTTGGTGAATTCTGGGGGTAAAGGTGCGATCGCTTCAATTAAATTACCTGAGATAGGATGTAGTAGTGATAATTGTCTTGCATGAAGAGCTTGACCAGATAAATTAATTTTTAGAGAACGATTTGAGCCATAAATAGTATCACCAAGTAAGGGATGTCCGTGATAACTAGAATGAACTCGAATTTGATGAGTACGTCCTGTTTCCAAAAGAAATTGCATCAAAGTATAGTTACCAATTCTTTCTAGAGTTTGCCAATAAGTAACCGCTTCGCGTCCGCCTTGTTCAAGGGGAATTACTGCCATCTTTTGGCGATCGCTTTTATGACGACCAATGGGTAAATCAATTTTGCCTGTTTCAGTAGGGAAAGACCCATAAACCACTCCCCAATATTCCCGTCTAGCAGTTTTAGCTTTAATTTGTGCCTGGAGATTTTGATGAGCGCGATCGCTTTTTGCTACAACAATTGCGCCTGTCGTATCTTTATCTAGACGATGCACAATTCCTGGTCGTTCTACGCCTCCGATTCCTGCTAAAGTCGGACAATGATAGAGTAAAGCATGAACTAGCGTGCCTGTATAGTGTCCTGGTGCAGGATGAACTACCATACCTGCTGGTTTATTGATAATAATTAGATGCTCATCTTCATAGAGAATATCCAAAGGGATATTTTCAGGAGTTAAATCGAGTTTTTCGGGTTCGGGAATAGTTATGTGGAGACAATCGCCAGGACTAACTTTAATCTTTTTATTGTTGCAAACCTGATGATTTAAGCTAACATTACCGTCTTCAATCAGCTTTTGAATGCGAGAGCGAGAAATATCAGTTAATTGTGCTGATAACCAGCGGTCTAGGCGATCGCTTTTCTCTTTTACCTGTAGTTTGATTTCTTGAATAATAATTTCGGTTTAAATATTACAGTTTTTATTTCTTAATTTTTAAAGCCAGGCAAGTTTCGTGAGCAGTTTTAGCTATGATGTTAGATGGCATCAAATTTTTATCTTAGTGTGTATGTTGAATTACGCATCTATGCTTTTTGACTTTTAATTTTTAACTTTTGACTGATGACTAGTGTAACTAAATCTGCCTATAGTGATCGCCAAATTCTAGCTTGGCTCAGGGGTTTATATACCATTGCTCTTGCAGATGGACATTACGATCCCAAAGAACAAGAATTCATTGCCCAACTGACAAAAGATTTAGCCGATCTTGATCATGTTAATAGTTTAGATAAGATTACCCCCGAAGAACTAGCTGCTAGCTTGGGGGAAGACCCAGAAACCGCCGAGAATTTCTTACGCACTGCCGTACTAGTAGCTGTAGCCGATGGACTTTATTCTACTCCTGAATATGAACTATTACACCAATTTAGTGAAGCACTAGAAATTGAAGTTGAAGCTCTCAAATCTTTAGAAAATACTTTATATAGACCAGAGGAAGCGCAAACATCTACGGATACGGCTTCTCCTTTGACTCCACAACCTGGAAAATTCAAGCACAACATGGATGTATTGCATCCTGTTAAAGATTGGCTAGATGAGATGGAAATCAAAGATCCGCGTCTAGCTCGCTTTGTCTGTAAGGTTATACCTCCTCAATGTCCTTTTGAGCGTGATATTAATTTATTTGGGCGGAAAATTGCCCATATTCCACCTCTTTGTAAGCTCAATCCTTTGTATGAGCAGTTTACAACCTTACGTTTTCGCTCATTATCCTATCTAGCCGACGAATGTGGCGAAGATGTTACTAAATATGTTCAGTGATTAACCTTAAATGCAATTTATTGATTTAGCAGAAATAGAAGTAGTGGCTGGGAAAGGTGGCGATGGGATAGTCGCCTTCCGTCGGGAAAAATATGTCCCTGCTGGGGGGCCGGCGGGGGGGAATGGTGGCTGGGGAGGTTCGGTAATTTTAGTCGCCTCCGAGCGTTTACAAACCCTGCTAGATTTTCGCTATGCTCGTATTTTTAAAGCAGCAGATGGTCAAAAAGGTGGCCCTAATAACTGTACGGGAGCAAAAGGTAGCGATCGCCTAATTGAAGTTCCCTGTGGTACTGTAATTTCTGATGCTGATACAGGAGAAGTTATCGGTGATCTAACTCTCCAGGGAGAGACTTTATGTGTTGCCAAAGGAGGAAAAGGTGGTCTTGGTAATAAGCATTTTCTCAGTAACAGTAATCGCGCTCCTGAATACGCTTTACCAGGTTTAGAAGGGGAAACTAGACGCTTGCGCTTGGAATTAAAGCTAATTGCAGAAGTAGGAATTATTGGCTTACCCAATGCTGGTAAATCGACTCTAATTTCGGCTTTATCCGCAGCTAAACCTAAGATTGCTGACTATCCTTTTACTACCCTTGTACCTAATCTAGGAGTAGTGCGTAAACCGACAGGAGACGGTACAGTATTTGCAGATATTCCTGGGTTAATCTCTGGTGCTTCTGAAGGAGTGGGTTTAGGTCATGAATTTTTACGTCACATTGAACGCACTCGCGTGTTACTTCATTTAATTGATGCTACTGCCGATAACCCCATCGCCGACTATCAAACTATTCAACAGGAATTAGAAGCCTATGGACAGGGATTACCAGAGCGTCCTCAAATTCTGGCTTTGAATAAAATAGATGCCGTTGATACAGAGATTTTAGAATTGATTAGCTCGGAGTTACAAGAACTTACTACTGTACAAATCTTTACTATTTCGGCAGTTACTCGTCAGGGATTAGATAAATTAATGCAAACAATTTGGACAATTCTGGATACTGAAGAGGCAATGACATTTTAAAATCCAGGATCAATCAGCAACCCTCGATACTGAGTGGCTAAAATAGCTGCTTGAGTGCGATCGCGCAAGTTTAATTGACTGAGAATGCTAGTAACATGGGCTTTGACTGTTCTTTCGGCAATGTATAGTTGTTGTGCTATTTCTTTATTACTTGCTCCTTTGGCAATTAAAGATAAAACTTCTTTTTCCCTAGGAGAAAGAGCTTGTACAGTATTAGATAATTCTTTAGACAAAGGCGAATTCTGCTGAGAAGATTGAGTTAAAAATTTTTGAAATAAACCAGGCCCCAGTTGAGTGTATCCTTTAATGGTCGCTCGGATCGCATTAGCAATCTCGTCGATCGCTGTATCTTTGAGTAAATAGCCTTTAGCCCCAAATTGCATGGCTTTGATAATATATTCATCATCATCGAAAGTGCTTAATACCAAAACCGAGATCGAACTAAATTTTTCTGAGAGCTTTTTAATTGCAGCTACCCCATCCATGACAGGCATCCGCACATCCATTAAAATCAAATCTGGTTGTTCGGGAGTGTCATAAAGTTGTTCTACAGTTGCGATCGCACTTTTACCATTATCCGCTTCTCCAACTATTTGAAAATCTGCTTGAGATTCCAGTAAGCTTCTCAATCCCTGACGGATAATTGTTTGGTCGTCTACTAGTAAAATACGAATCATGGTGATTGGTGATTGGTGACTGGGGATTGGGATGGGAGCTATCATTACTCATTACTTGTCCCTCTACAATTTACTCAACAGGGGAATAGTGACGGTAATCTGACAGCCTTTACCTGGGAAACTAACTAGATTAAATTTTCCTCTCAAAGCAGTAGTTCTTTCTCGCATTCCTTGAATTCCAAATCCTGTCGTATTGTCTTGGGGATCAAACCCCATACCATTATCTTTAACTTGTACTTCTAAATAATTAGTTATTAATTGTAGTGAAATCTTAACCTCTGTTGCTTGAGAATATTTCATCATATTAGTTAACGCTTCTTGGACGATGCGATAAACTGTCGAGGTAATTTCATTAGGTAAAAAATCAGGAATATTACTTTGGTAATGAAAATTAATTTCAGTCCGATATTGTAAATCTTCAATCAGTTCAGCGATCGCAACTTTTAAGATTTTTCCCTGTAAAGGATCGGCTCTCAAGGTGGCTACAGATTGACGCACATCTTGTAGTGCGTGAGAACTGAGTTTTTTGGCTTCTGCTAAAAATGACTCGCTACGTTCAAGATTAGAACGTAAATATAATAAAGCATTGGCTAATTGAATATTTTGAGCAGTCAAAGAATGTCCTAAAGAATCATGAATTTCACGAGCGATGCGGTTGCGTTCTTGTAACATAGCTTTATCTTCAATTAACAAAGCATAGTTGCGTAGTTGTTTGTTCGCAAATCCTAATTCTTGACGCGATCGATATTCTGCTAGCAGAGCATTAACTAAAAGGAAAACAAACAAAGAAATTAGGCAAAATAAAATAGTAGTATTAATTGCCATATTAAAAATCAAATCTTTAAATTGTTCATCATTTGAATAAAGTTGATAAATAATTTTCGGTTTCAAACCTGGTGTAATAATTGCTGGTATTTGCTGAATATCTAGACTATTTAAAGTACTATGTATTGCTATTAACAAAGAGATTAAAAACCAAGCAAAAGATATACCTGCTACAATCAACGAACCAGGTAATTTAAAGCTCAAACAACCTCTAATAACCATTATTAATAAAAAGACAGGAAACACATTAAGATTTTCCCCACTAGCCAAACTCATTAAACCAATTAGAGCAAATCCTGTCCCAATATAGCTAACATTTGCCCAATATTTATTATTAGGTTGCCATAAACCAAGAATCATAAAAGCGATCGCACATAACATCGACCAATGGGAAGAAAAACCATTGAGATCTGGAAAAAGTAGTGGTAATTGAACGGGTATTTTAGGAGCATGAAATTGACCCATCATTGTAATAACAAATAAAATCCACTCTAAATAAACCAATAAACGCAGAGGGTGGGATTTAAGTCGATGGGAAAACATCATATAGCAGTTATTAGCTTGATGATATATATTAATTCAGTTTTTCTAAATAGGCTTTAGTTAATTCATAAGCCTCATGTCGATGATGCAAAGCATTTTCATCATCAGGTTTGATTTCTAAAGCGCGATCATAGGCAAAAACTGCTTGAGAATATCTACCCATTGTATTGAGAGTTAAGCCGAGATTGTACCAGATATTATAATTATCAGGTTTGATTTCTATGGCACGTTCGTAAGCTGCAACTGCCTCTGAATATTTACCTAATTCTTCTAAAACATTACCAAGATTATAATGAGATTCATAATCGTTGTTGTTAATTTCTATAGCACGATGATAAGCAGTGATCGCTTTGGAGTATTTACCCAATTTATTGAAATTCCAGGCTAAATTAAACCAAACATCATAATCATCACTCTTGATTTGTAAAGCACTTAGATAAGATTTGATTGCCTCTGAATATTTGCCTAATTTCTCCAGAGTTTTACCAAGATTATAATGAGCTTCATAATTGTTATTGTTAATTTCTATAGCACGATTATAGGCAGCGATCGCTTCTGAGTATTTGCCCTGTTTATAAAGAGTAAAGCCAAGATTGTACCAATCTCGATCATCATTAAAATTCAACTCTAATGCTCTCTCATCAAAAGCGATATCCTCATCAGATAAAGTAGCTACTTCTGTGTCTAAAAACAGCTTAGAAATTAACTTTTTAGCTTTTGAAAACCAATTCAGTTTTAATTGACTCATGAATCTTACCTACCCACAAGTTTGTAAATTAAGGTGATAAGTAGAAAAAACCGTTAATCGATTCTTGGTGACTGATTTAATCTCATCCTAAATAGGATATTAATGACCAGGTACTAAAGTCATAATTTTAGTGTTTGTTTTTTGTACTAAAGTCCGATGGCAGTTTAGGACATTAGATCGAAGTAGACAAGACCAGAATTTTATACCATCAAAACAGTCATTGGAGTTAATTATAGGATTTATTGATGATAGCTAAATTCTTTTCTTATAAAAAATTGATTATCTCGTTCACCATTATTTTTATGTTCATAGTCATAACAAGTAAAGCAGCAAATAGCAGCGAGGAAATGGATATGTCGCGATTAACCTGCGAACAATTTTTAGACATGAACACAATGGAACAAGTAATGAGTATAGTTTGGTATAACGGCTGGGTTGCCAAAGAACAAGGCACTTTTATGTTTCAACCAGATCGCGATTATCTTTCTGAGCAAAAAGACTCGCTGACAACTGGTTGTGAGGGGAACGTGAATGATTTGGTCGTAAAACAATTGCCAACTATTTTTAGTTATTAGTTATTAGTCATTGGTCATTGGTCATTGATTATTTGCTGGTTAGCTTATATGAATAAAATTTCTGATTTATCAGTCGAGCAGTCTGAATTAAAAGACTCAGATTCTTCAACTACTCAAGCAGCGATCGCAAAATCCCCCAAAAAGCGATTTCGTTGGACAATACCAATCCTAATTATCTTAATTATTTTAGGCACAGGTATGTACCTTATGTCTCGCCGTAAGGATGCTCAACCTAGTATGCAATCTCGCACAGTACCAGTACAAACCCAATCTCTCAAGGTTCGCCTGGAAGCTAGTGGCAGTATTGAACCAATTACTTCGGTTAATATCAGTCCTAAAAATGCTGGGAGATTAACTGCACTGTATGTTGAACAAGGAGATCGAGTAAAAGTTGGACAATTACTCGCCAGAATGGACTCAGCTAATTTAACAGCCGAACTAGCACAGGCGCAAGCCGAATTAGCTCAAGCTAAAGCAGAATATACCAAAGTTCTCAATGGAAATCGTCAAGAAGCCATTGCCAGAGCAAAGTCTCAAGTATTATCAGCACAAGCACAAGTCGATCTAAGTAGTAAAAAACTAGAGAAAAATCGTTGGTTAGCACAAGAAGGTGCGATCGCTCAATTAACTTTAGACGAATATATCAGCACAGACAAAACCGCCCGCGCTAGTTTAGCTGAAGCAGAAGAACAATTACGAGAACTAGAAAACGGCTCACGTCTAGAAGAAATCGAACAATCCAAAGCCAAAGTAGCAGCAGCTAAAGCCAAAGTAGCTTTATCTCGTACAAATCTCAACGATACTGCAATTTATGCGCCTTTTGACGGCATTATCAGCCAAAAATATGCCACCGTTGGAGCAGTTGTCACTCCTAACGTCTCCGCTTCGTCTACCTCTTCAGCAACATCTAGCTCGATCTTGTCTATCGCATCAGGATTAGAAGTTAATGTCAATGTCTCCGAAGCCAATATTGCTCAAATCGAACCCAATCAAAAAGTAGAAATTGTAGCAGATGCTTATCCCTATAGTACTTTTCAAGGTCGAGTCAAACAAATTGCCCCTGAAGCGATCATCGAAAATAACGTCACTTCCTTTGAAGTCAAAGTAGAACTAATCACAGGCAAAACAGAACTGCGATCAGGAATGAATGTCGATGCGGTTTTTGTCGGTAAAAAGATTGAAAATGCTTTAACCATTCCCACAGTAGCAATTACCACTAATCAAGGCGAAATTGGAGTTATGGTAGCAGGCGATCGCGATAAAGCTAAATTTAAACCAGTTAGGGTTGGTTTTAGTGAAAATGGTCAAACTCAAATTATTCAAGGTTTGAAACCGAGCGATCGCGTTTTTATTGATTTTCCCCCTGGACAAGCTCCTTTAAGAACAGGGTTGCCGTAAATACTTAAGCCGAATTAATTACACTTGTAAAATCATGAAACTTAAATTTTTCTTCTTGGTTACTGGTATTAGTATCATAACCACACCAACTCTAGCGCAAGTTTCCATAGATAAACCAAGCTCTTTAATAGCTCAAAATCTAAATAGCAAAGATCAATATGGCGATCTCCTTAACCCCCTCAAAGGCAATAAACAGCTACCAGGTCCTCCAGGTCCTCCAGGTTTTCCAGGTCCTCCAGATCCTCCAGATCCTGCGGAAGAGCATATTGAAGATATAAAAGATAGTCGTGAAGATTATCGTGAAGATGAACAAGATATTCGTGAAGACCGTATCGAAGAGATAAGAGATGTTCATGAAGATCGTGGCGATAGCGATCCCCCTCGACCACCAATTCCGTTTCCAAGACCCTAGTACTCCTACGCGGAAGTCAAAAGTCAAAAGTCAGCAAGAGACAATATCAACTTATTACTCATTACTCATTACTCATTACTTCTTCCCCCATGAACGCGTATTTGTTTGAAAACATCAATATGGCAACCAAAACCCTCTTTGCTAATAAACTGCGGAGTGGCTTGACGATGCTAGGGGTAATAATTGGTAATGCTTCGGTAATCGCTATGGTTGCAGTAGGACAAGGTGGACAAAGATACATCAATGAACAATTTGAGTCGTTGGGAACAAATATTTTATTTATTATTCCTGGCGTAGACCAAAGAGGCCCACAAGCAGGCGCAGTACAAGCTAATAGTTTAGTACTAGAAGATGCAGAAGCGATCGCAGAGGAAGTGCTGGCTCTAAGTGCCGTTGCTCCAGAAAAAAGCGAACGTTTACGAGTTACTTATGGCAACCAAGAGACTCAGGTAACTATTACTGGTACAACCCCAGAATATCCTACTGTTAAAAATTCTCAAGTTGCTCAAGGAGAGTTTTTTAATATATTAGATGTTCAAACAAGCGAACGTGTAGCTGTATTAGGTAGTGAAACAGCCCGTACTCTTTTTGGCGAGCAAAATCCTCTTGGTCAAAAAATTCGGATTCGTAACCTTACTTTTAAGGTAATTGGCGTAATGGCAGAAAAAGGCGCATCTTTGGGACAAAATCAAGATGAGATAATTTTCATTCCAATTATGGTCATGGCAAGCCAAATTACAGGACAAGAAGCCAATCATAACAGTCCTACTCTTCAGTCAATCTCTGTTATGACTAACAATCCTGAAAGTTCGAGTGCTGCACAATATCAAATTACTAATCTTTTGCGTCTGCGTCATAACCTGATTAAAAGTGAAGATGATTTTACTGTCCGCAGTCAACAAGATCTCATGGAAACTGCCAATCGTATCGCTGATATTATGGTTCTAGTCTTGGGGGCAACTGCTGGTATTTCTTTACTTGTAGGCGGTATTGGTATTATGAATATCATGCTCGTATCTGTAGTCGAACGTACCAAAGAAATTGGCTTACGCAAAGCATTAGGAGCAACCAGTAGCGATATTTTAATTCAATTCACCATTGAGGCAATTATTTTATCCACCATCGGTGGCTTAATTGGTATTGGCTTGGGTGTAGCTGGAATAATTGCTGTCGCTACCCTCACTCCCTTGGAAGCTGTAGTGAGTTTTCAGGCAATTTTCATTGCTGTTACTGTTTCTGGGTCAATTGGTCTAGTTTTTGGGGTTATTCCTGCCCATAACGCAGCCCAGCTAGATCCTATTATTGCTCTAAGAAGTTAAATCAGATGATATATAATTTTCTAGCGATCGCTATCCAAGAAATTTCTTAGTTAAAAGCGTTATATAATTACAAATCAGATCTTAAAATATCGCCGTATTGGTTAGGAATGACAGTGGGTAGTTGTTCTAAGGAAATTAAATTCCAAGTTGTAGCATTATAGGTTGTATAGTTCAGTTGAGAAGTTGCTAGATCGAGGTCAATTACTGTCAGAGTTTTACTGGGTGGCAAATCGCTGTTAATTAATTGTCTTGCTCCTTGTCCTAATGCCCCTGCATTTAATAATTCTAATCGCCCTTTTTTACCAGGATAATAAGCATGATGATGTCCACTAATATAAACTTGGACTTGGTTATTTTCGAGAAGCGATCGCAATTCTTCTGCCTTGGCTAAGTATTCTCCTGGCTTATTTTTAGCTACTGCCACGGGATATAGAGGTAAATGTCCGATGACAATTTTCATTGCTGCTTGTTGAGCTACTGGGCTATTTAAGGCTTGTTGAACCCACTGTAGTTGTGAATCTGAGATATCTTGAGTAGAGGCATCCCAGACTAGGAAAAAGAGATTATCTTGCTGAAAACTATAGTAAAAAGGAAAATTACCTCGCTCTACAAAGTCTAAACCCAATTCATGTTTTTCTTGATTCCAGTAAGCCTTAGCCAAATCCCTTTCGTTACTAAAAATTAAAGTCTCGTTTTTAATTGCTCCCGAGCCATCATGATTACCAATCGTAAAGCCAAAAGGTATTTTATTCTGACGTAAAGGTGCAGCCACATGACGATCAAAAGCTGCCCACATCGCCTCAATTTGTGACTTAGTGAGAGAGGCTTTTTGCCCTGCAATCATATCTCCACCACACAAAACCAAATCAGGTTGCCATTGAGGAATTAGAGTGATCGCCTGATCTACTTCAGGGTCATATGTCGTCGAACCGTACTGACTATTAAGATCGCTAATCACCACAATCCGAAAGTCTTTACGAGATGGCAGATATAAATTTTCGACGCTTTTAGTTACTGCCGTTTCTGATTTGCTTGTACCTTGATTAACCAGACTCAAAGTCAAACAAAGACTTAAGAGAAAACCAATAATTAACAACCCAACAAATCGCCATTTATTACTCATTGATCTGGTTGCAAAGAATTAAAAAGCGATCGCCAATTAGTTTGACCTTCTTGCTCTAATTCCTTAACTTCAAAGGTTTTATTAACTGCTTCTGGTAAATTCATTGCCTGGATACATAATTCTGCCACTGCATTACGACTAACTTGTCCTTTAAGATTATCTCCCTGTTCAGCAAAGAGAATTTTATTACCTGGGTTTTCGGTTAAGGCACAAGGACGAATAATAGTATAAGTTAAACCACTGTCTCTAATAACTTCTTCGCCTCTTAGTTTCCAAGTCAAAATCCCTCCCAATTGTTCATTCATCCGCACAGCAGGGGGTTCTAATTCTAAATCAAGTCCTGGACGATTGGGGCGAGTTACTCCTGCTGAACTTATTTGGATAAACTGAGGTTTGCTTGTGCCACCATAAGCAGTGATTGATTCTACTTGAAGGCTAAACGAACCTGGTTCAAATTTCGGATTTAGTTCACCGTCATACTCAAACTTACTCAACATCAATTGCATCGAATAAACTTGGCTGGCATTAAATTTACTGGCTTCGCTGACTGTTTTAGCACGAAATACGGGAATTAGCTCTTCAAAAGGAATATGGATAGTTGTAGGTAAATTATCTACTGTGTCAAAAGAATAACAATAACCAATTCCGTCCCATTGACCTTCGCAACGGGTAATAAATTTATAGCGTTTACCATCGCCAATTACCTTGAGTTCAATACCCGCATAATCTGATAAATCTATAGGAGGCTCGAAGTTACGAGTACGTACTGAAGCAAAACCCCCATTGTTATCAGTAGAGACTATACCTGTGAAAATTGCCTTATTATCAGCTAAACGAATATTACTTTGGCTAACTCCTCCCATCACCACATCATCTATTGCCCCCCAAGTCTCTTTTAGATCAGTATTGGGATAAGTAAAATCAAAGATCGCTTTACTAGTAGCAGCAGGGATAGACTGCGAGACAACTTTCACCAAATTTTTCATACCTGTATATTCGACTAATTCGGGAGTATCTACCACTTCAGGCAGATAAAATTTAATCCCCTGATAGTATTTCTCTCGCGTTGGCGTATCTCCTTCTACAGGCTGGACTTTTGTCCCAGTGCAGCAAATAACCGTGTTTACTCCCTGCATGATCATTGGTTGTAGAGTTTCAGGGATGGTAATATCTGCTTCAAATAATTCTACTTGCTCTCCTAAAATATTTTGGGCTTGAGATGCGTTTCTAACTAAAGCTCGAACACGATAATTTTGCTCTAGTAATTTTTTGACTACCCGTTTACCAACTCCTCCCGTTGCTCCAGCTACCAGAATTACCATATTTGTTTGTTGATGATTAGAAATTTGCTCTTGACTACGTTTAAAAATACGTTGCCAACAATTGATTAAAGGAATTACTTCAAAATAGGTTAGGGTTTGCCATAATCTACCCACTTCCCACTTAGCCACGATATCACCTCATAAACCCCTAATATCATCTTAAAAGAAATAAATCTTGAGAGGTTGTTAGCGATCAAAGTCTAAGTCAAGCCAAGATAATGAACTACTGTACGCACAAAAATATATGGTTGAAAACGAAGCATTTAATGTTTCTATACAAAATATATACTCACAATACCTCGATAATCCTGTAAATTTTAGACTCAGAGTTATTTTTTATTTATATATATTAAATATGCTTTGCATTTGCTTAATAATTCTGTAACATTACTAAAGAAACTTGGCTATATTATTCAATATTTTGTTACAATTGATTCTTGCATTTTATTTAGGAATAAATGCTTATTATTCTTCAAAGCATCTTATGGACAACATTTGGAGTAGTACTATATAGAGAAAAAGTAGTAGGCTCAAATGTAGCAAGACTTCTGGGTCGTACTCTTTATTGGGTAGGTGAACCTTTGCAAATTTTCTTTCTGGCACGTAACTCAGATTTTAATCAAGTAATGTGGCTGCCCCCCATGATGACGTTAGCGGTATTATTATTGGGTTTAGGAGTAACCATATTCAGCTTAGAAATATTACGACAGCCAATTACTGCAATTATTACCAAACTAACACCACATACGCAACTAGAAGGACGGCTATTATCAATTGGCTTACCTGTTTCTTCGCCAACTTCGCCCTCAACTAAAAAAGCAATTTATCCAGACGTACTGGTTCAAGATCGCAGTACAGGAAGTTTTATTTTAGCCTCTATTTTGGCTAATACAGGCTTTATGGGTTTGGCTGTAGTGCCTTCGTTAGTTGATTCAAGCTATTGGAGTTGGATTGTTTTGTATAGCCTTGCTCACAATATCCTTGGTAGTTACGGACTGGGGGTTGTAATAGCTGATCATTACAGTTCTACAGAAAGCCGAAGAAATTGGACACATCAACTACAAAACTTGATGATTTTACCTGCTTTATGGGCGTTTGCTTATGGCTATTTTAGTCGAGACTTGTCTTTCACACCCCTGCTGGAAACAGTCATTTCTCAAGGAGTTTTACTAGTTATACCAGGAGCTTTTATTTTAATTGGGATGCGAATTAGTACACTTCGGCAATGGCATAGTTTACGCTCTGGTGTTTTTCCTACCCTGTTCAGAATTCTGATTGTACCTGGATTAGCTGGACTGTTACTCACTTTATTTGGTGTTCACGGAGATAGTCGCTTAGTATTTGTATTAATGTCTAGTATGCCTACTGCTTTCTCCAGTCTGATCTTAGCGGAAGAATATAATCTTGATAGACAAGTAACTGCTAGTAGTATTTTGTTGAGTATTTTAGCCTTACCAGTAGTTGTTCTGCTTTGGTTAACAATTTTTAAATAATAAAAAATAAGTTTGGTACTTAGTTAAGGTGATACAGGCACAAAATCATATCCTGTGCTAGAAGATTTACCTGGTTGTACTTTAATCAATGTTACCTGAGTCTGGCGATCGCCAGAAAGTTGAAAGTTAATTTCTCCCAATGCACCTTGGACTGCAAAACCTGGATTGCTGAGAGCTTGTTGTAACTCTGGGCGAGTTTTGGCGGTACTCAAGCCAGCTATCAAAGCTTTAGTGGCATCATAGGCAGTGGCAGTACGCCAATTTCCAGGCATTCCCCATAATTCGAGAGCATTTTGATTATAGGTAGGATTGAGCGTAGCATCTGGATGCCAAGGAGTAGGCATGACAATGCCTTTAATATCTGATTGTCCAATTTTTAGGGTTTCATAAGTATACATAGAATCATTCCCGAAAACAGTTAGACGATTTTGATTAGCTCTGGCTATATCTAAGGCTTGATTAATTTTATCGACGGTAGGAATCAACATTAGTGCATCTGAACCATCGGCGATCGCTTTCGCAGGAATTTCATCGGGATTAAAATTAGGGCTAGCAAAATCACAGTTAGTAGGGGTAATTGCGCCTCCTGACTCTAATAAAGATAAGGAGAATTCATCTTTAAAAGATTGACTAGCTGGAGATGCAGAATCAGCACAGATGGCAATTTTTTGTTGGTTAAGCTCATTGACTATATACTCAGCCAAAGCTTCAGCCAAAATTCTCGTGCTGGGAGTAGTTCTAAAAATATAACTACCTGCCTGGGATAATTTTCTAGCAGTACTTGTAGGAGAAACCATCACTAATCCTCCTTTTTGGTAAATTGGTGCTACCGCTAGGGAGACATCACTAGAATTATGACCAACTACTCCCATAATTTGTGGATTAGCTATAAAATTAGCAGCAATTTGTTGTGCGATTTCTGGTTGGTTATCATCATTAGCAATTTGGACGCGAACTAATGTTTTAATTCCATCCTGCTCTAATCCACCCTGCTTATTAATTTCATTTTGTGCTTGAGCAACTCCTCTAAGAATTTCTTTAGCAACATCAAGACTACCGCCAACAGGAACACTTGCGCCGATAGTAATCGTCTCGTTTTCCCCGACTATTAAAGAATTATTGTAGTAAATTAAAGTTTCTGGATCGTTAGAATAGCGTTCTAGGGAATCAGTAAACTTGGTTTGTGCTTCGATATAATTATGTTCTGCAAATTTCTTGACTCCTGCTTGCTTATCAGGATTATTATCAGCAGTAATCAAAATCTTGTCGCCCATGCTAAGTCTTTGAGCAATTTGAGATTTTTGTTGAGATTCTCTTTCCTGCTTAATTTTAGCGGCAGTCTGCTGATCTTTCTGGTTTTGAGTCAAATTAGAACTGTTTTGTTGATGGCTAATCAACCAAATCGCCAGTAAAATCAAAGACAAACAACCAAAAATCAATACTTTTCTATTGTTAAACCGCTTTTGCTTTGTAGACGGCATTTTTTTATTACCTTTTGGATCTACTTTTTTTCCAGGAAAAAGATCTGTCACAATCCTAATTTAAGTGATATTACTGATATTGTTGAACATAATTTTACCTGTTTTGTCTCCCAAAATTACCAACGACCTAAATTCAATCAGAACGATTTAAAGCTGCCATCAGTGCTTGTTGTCCTGCTGTTTGATATACCTGACTGAGATATTGTTGCACTGCATCGCTGTCTGCCGAAGGTAAGGGAATTTTTCCCAGAATATCCAAAATTGTTTTTTGTTCAGTAGGTGGAACGATCGCCACTAAACTAGATTCTAAAGTTTGATTGTATTGCCAAAACCCTTTAATGACTGTAGCAGCTTGATCATCTGTGGTAACGGTTGGATGCGGAATATTAGTGGATGCTAGTTGGATAGGGTTAGTAATTGCGGTTTGGCTGCGAATTTGACGTAAACGAGCAATGATTTGGTTTTTTGTCCGCCCCCGTAATTGAAAGATAATAAAAGGATCTTCGCTAAAGCGATCGCCCAATTGATAATATACTGCTGCAATATGTTTACAGGGATTAGCCTTATCAGGGCAACTACAGCGAGAACGAACTTCGTTAAGAGTAAAAGGAAATAGACTTAAACCACTAGCAGTAAATACGGCTTCAATGGTTTCAGGCATCTCTCCTGCCAGTAATTGTGCCGAGAAGATCGCTTTTTCAGACATTTGCGCGATTACATAGTCCCAATCTTCATCACTAAATGAATCCAAGGATAAAGAGACTTTATAGGGTTCAGCTTCACTTCCTTGAACTGTTGCCTTAGCTTTAGATTCGCTAAAATCAATACTTAAAACATTACCTTCTCTAGCATAGCTACGTCCTCTTTCTAGACGTTTTTTAAATCGATAGGAACTAAGTAAGTCCAACCATCTTTCTACCCACCATTCCTGTTTTTCTACTTCAAAGTCTGCCATTTGTATTAACCTATAATTTATAACCTATAACCTATAACCTATAACCTATAACCTATAACCTATAACCTATAACCTATAACCTATAACCGTTTGACAAGGGTCGAAAGGTCGAAAAAGTGTAGATCGCTACAAACATTGAGAAAATAGGCTTCTAGTATAAGTTAAGTAGTTTAGTAAAAACTTGTATATTTACATCAATCCGTTCCTGGCTCCTTTAATTGCTATCTGCTATCTGCTACTTGCTACTTAATTTTAATTGCTATCTGCTATCTACTATCTGCTACTTGCTACTTAATCCAAATGTTAAATTAATTTTTCGTAACTACTTATGCTCCTGTCAGAACTAGCTCGCGATCGCGGAATTCGTTATTTTCTTATTTCTTTTACGGATTTATTTGGGGTACAGAGAGCCAAACTAGTTCCTGCTCAAAGTATCGATGCAATGGCGGAAAATGGGGCAGGTTTCGCAGGCTTTGCTGCTTGGTTAGATATGACTCCTGCCGATCCTGATATTTTGGCAATACCTGACCCTGAGAGTTTATTTCAGTTACCTTGGCAGCAAGACGTTGCTTGGCTACCAGCAGATCTTTATGGAGTGGACGGTGAACCAATCGTTCAAACTCCCAGATTAGTACTCAAGCGCATGCTTAAACAGGCAGAAGAACGTGGCTATACAATTAAAACAGGGGTAGAATGCGAATATTTCCTTTTGTCTGCCGATGCTCACGAAATTGCTGATAGTCGCGATCGCGCTACGAAACCTTGTTACGATCAACAATCATTAATGCGTCGTTATGATGTGGTAAGTGAAATCTGTGATGGGATGTTAGGTTTAGGTTGGAAACCCTATCAAAACGATCATGAGGATGCTAACGGACAGTTTGAAATGAACTGGACTTATGATCATGCTTTAGTTACAGCCGATCGCCAGGCTTTTTTCAAGTATATGGTTAAAGCGATCGCTGAAAAACATGGATTTCGCGCTACCTTCATGCCTAAACCTTTTGCTAATTTAACTGGTAATGGCTGTCATACTCATATTTCTGTCTGGGATACTAGTGGTAAAGTTAATCTGTTTCTCTCTAAAGACGCAGAAGGAGAATTACAACTTTCGCCTTTAGCCTATCAATTTATCGGTGGTGTGCTGGAGTCCGCTTCGGCTTTATGCGCCTTTACTAACCCGACAATTAATTCCTACAAGCGGATCAATTCTCCTGTCACCCTCTCTGGTGCAACTTGGTCACCCAATACCATTAGTTATAGCGGTAATAATCGCACCCACATGATTCGTATTCCCGATGCAGACAGGTTTGAACTCCGACTAGCCGATGGTGCAGCCAATCCCTATTTACTACCAGCAGCCATTATTGCAGCAGGACTAGATGGAATTGACCGTCAACTCGATCCAGGCGATCGCTCTGATAATAACAGCTACACTGAGCCTTTACCACCAGAGAAAGTTAAACGACTTCCCAGTAATTTGTTGGATGCTTTACGCAACTTAGAAACCAATACAGTTTTTAGTCAGGCATTAGGAGAAGCCTTTATTACCTCCTATTTAAAATTAAAATATCAACAATGGCACGAATACAATAATCAAATTACTAACTGGGAATTAGACCACACGTTGAATGTTTAAATTCTGACTCCTGACTCCTGACCCCTGACTTCTGACTTCTATTGATATTTAACCAAAACCCCTGGTTCGATTTGAATTGGTAAAACATCTAAAATATCGCTCTGAGAACAATACTTAAGATCTTCTTGTCCATTTAATCGTAACAAGCGTTGTCCATGACTACAGAGACGAAAAACATTTAAGAGATTATCCTGCCATTGTTCATAAAGAGCGATCGCGCCAATTACTTCATCGTTACCAAATAAGTCTTTTTGTGGTACATCACTCTGACGTAAAAGCAACTGAGCGATCGCCCCTGCACAAGCAGTATCTTCGAGGGAATAATCTCCTTCCCAGCCTGAGCCTACTATCCAAACTATTTCTGGTTGGTTTTCTAATAAATAATTAACTGCTGCTTTACGATTAATTTGTGCTGCTGCAATTACCTGAGAAGCTTTAGCGACTCGCTGCAAAGCTCTTGTCCCATTCGTCGTAGAGATAAATAAGCGTTTGTTTTTGACCACTTCTGGCGTACAGTCAAGGGGAGAATTACCTAAATCACAGCCTTCTACCTTCATTCCCCCTCTTTCTCCTGCCCGTAAACGTTTGTCTGGATGCCACAAATTCGATTGACGAATTAGATCTTCCATGTTACTAAATGCTTGGACGGCTTCTGCACCTGCATCCAAAGCAGTGGCAATTGTAGTAGTTGCTCGCAAAACGTCAACAACTACAGCACAGTCTGGTAGTTGTTCTGTGGGAGTTCTCTCAGGGGTATGGTAAACAAATAATTTCACGCTAACACAATTAAATAGACGGTAAATAAATCAAAACTTACGCAATTATACGTTATTTATCTTCTACATTTATTATTAATTAAATGTAGTATTAAGTTACTAGGCAAGCAGAGCAAAATTATACCCCAGAAGTCTAATTGCTGAGACCCCGATACTGAATACTTTGCTATTTCAACTGATCGACAAAATTTATTTTTAGGAGCTAGATTATGACAGGCAGCAATTATCAAATAAGTCGGAAACTTAGTTTTTTTGCAGTTAAATTATCGGGAAAAAATAAAAAATTTTGTTGGCTACTGACACTGTTAACTTTATCTCTATCTGGTAGTTTTGCCTTGTCATCTCAACCAGTTCTAGCCCAGGAAACAATTGCTCAATCTCTAAATTTTGATAAAAATGTAATTTATGTTGATCCTAAAATAGGAAATGATTCGCAATCAGGTAAGATATCTTCTCCCCTCAAAACTATTACTCAAGCTTTAAAAATAGCTAAACCTGGTAGTACAGTCCAATTGACAGCAGCTACTTACAGTGCCAAGACAGGAGAAACTTTTCCCTTAATTTTAAACAATCAGATTACTCTTCAAGGTAATGCTAAAACTCAAGGGAATAAAATTATTATTGAGGGCAATGGTTACTTTCTTAGCCCTACTGGTGCAGGACAAAATATAGCGATCGCTGCTTTAAAAGATGCAGGTGGAATTACAGGTATTACTGTTATTAATGAGAACTCACGCGGGCATGGTTTATGGATTGAGTCTTCTAGTCCCAAAGTCGTCAGTAATACTTTTACTCGGAATGGTAATACTGGGGTTTCAGTTAACGGTAATAGCTCACCATTAATTGAAGATAATTACTTTTATAATAATCTAGGCAATGGGTTATTAATTTATGGTACTTCTAAGCCTGAAGTTGTGGATAATAGCTTTATCCAAACAGGTTTTGGCGTTAGTATTGTTCAGGATGCTGCCCCAACTCTTACAGGCAACTTTTTTAACAGTAATCGTATCGGTATTATTCTCGAAGGTGATTCCCAGGGTAAATTTAGGGATAATGAAATTATAAATTCCTATGAATATGGCTTAACTGCGATCGCTCAATCTCAGGTAGATCTTGGTACTACTGCTGAACCAGGTAACAATATCTTTCGGAGTAACCACGATTTAGATATTCAAAACGCTAGCGAGCATCAAATCGTTGCTGTAGGGACAAAAATCGCAGGACAAACCGAGGGCGACATCAGTTTAGAGGGTGGCGAATTTATTGCTACTAATAATACCTCCAGTAATACCACCAGAGATTTACCACCCCTGCCAACTCGTCGTAATTTAGATACCAGCGATGATCGCCCTCTACCCCCACTCGGCAGTTTACCTGCTTCAACTTCCTTACCACCTCTTCCCGAGCCTCCAGAATCAACTAATGACTCATTACCACCTCTGCCTGAAACTTCAGAAACAACAACTACTGACTTACCATCTCCTCCCCCAGTAACGGAAGCAGAAACCGATAATGCAAATACAGGTGACAAAGAACTAGTATTTACCGCTTCTGCTGATTCTTCCTCATCCACTCCTGAAACTGAACCAGTACCATTTCCCCCAGAAATTAGCAGCTTATCTAGTACTAGTCAGATTAAATACAAAGTAGTAGTCGAAGCCTCTGATCAAGATGCAGAAGAGGAAGTGCGATCGCTCTATCCTCAAGCTTTTGCTACCATCTATCAAGGCGAATCTGTCCTCCAGGTAGGAGCATTTAATAATCGGGCTAAAGCCGAAAAAACCCAGCGATCGCTCGATAATTTGGGCTTAGATACTCATCTGTTAGATCAGTAGTGCGTCAAGATTGTTTTGGAGAATAATCAGTATAGGAGTCAGGAGTCAGAAGTCAGAACAACTTTAACGGGATCTATAAGTTCTACAAAATTAGGTTAGGGATCTGCGGTAAATTAAATAATTAGTTATCGTACAATAACCATGCTTAATAATTCCATAAATGATTCTAGCGATCTAATTACTGCTAATCCAGACTGTGAAAATTGGATTGTCGATAACGATAGTACAGTAAAAGCCTATTATCCAGAAGAAACCGAGTTAACTGTAGATCCCTATCGCTTATTTCGCTTTTTAACTGACTTAGAAAATATTTTGCTGGAGACTCCCAATGATAACGAGCGTCTAAAAGCGATTATGCCTTTAGTCAGACATCTATTAGTTAGTTCCTATTGGTTGCAGATGGAATACGATCAACCCAATCCTAAAACTGGTTGGTCAGTAAAAAGGCTCTATACTGAACCAGATTATCCTTTAACAATACAGATGGTAGCTTGGCAACCTGGAAGTATCTCGACAATTCATAACCATGCAACCTGGGGAGTAGTAGCTTTAATTAGTGGAGAAGAAAAAAACCGTTTTTGGAAGCGATCGCCTACTCCTGAATTTCCAGACCGTCTAGAATTAATAGGGGAGCAAATATTACAGCCAGGAGAAATTATTAGTTTTATGCCTGATGCTATTCATAGCGTCGAGTCTCTCGGTGATGAGTCGACCATTTCTTTTAATATTTATGGCAAGACTAATTATCCCCAACGCTTCGAGTTCGATAATATTAACCATACTGCTAAGAATTTTTGAGGTCAGAGGTCAGGAGGCAGAAGACTGGGGGACTGTGGGACTTGGGGACTTGGAGAGATTTTGCACAGTGTATCACCTCGTCTCCTTGTCTCCTTGTCTCCTCGTCTCCCGTTACTTGCTACTTCCTACTTCCTACTTACGAGCCGATTACTATTAATGTCCTAATCTAATTTTGTACGACTATAATCTGTGGACTTTTTCTCAATTTCAGATATTGGTAGCAGCAAAGTCTTCTCAATCTCCTGGCGCACTTTACGACTGACATAACACTCTTGATGCAGACATTGAGTTAATAATTGATTTGCAAGATAATACTGTTTCAGTAATTCTTTTTGTTCGTCGCTAAATTGCCAATCGTGACCGATATTTTGATACTTAATTATGGCATTTCTAAAATCATCCGACCAAGGTCGACCATTTTTTTCCCACCAGACTACAAATTCTTCCTTGGTAGTTTCTTCTTCGTTGGGAAGTTGCTGTTTGAGTTGCAACAATACTTCATAAAGTTCGGAATTGTCTTCCTTAGCTAGTTCAAGGTTGAGGTTTCGGTAGAGGCTGAGGTTGAGGTTGAGGTTGAGGTTGAGGTAAAGGTTGAGGTAACTGTTTCGGTTGAGGTTGAGGTAACGGTTGAGGTTGAGGTTGAGGTTGAGGTTGAGGTTGAGGTAGAGGTTGAAGTTGAGGTTGAAGTTGAGGTTGAAGTTGAAGTTGAGGTTGAGGTTGAGGTTGAGGTTGAGGTTGAGGTTGAGGTTGAAGTTGAGATCTAGATCTAAATACAAAACGCGAGACAGAGTAAGATCTCTGTTAACGTAAAATTTTAAACTTTTTTGAATTGCTTGAATTGTTTCTGGTTCGTATTGAATATCGACAATATCTACCGAGGTGGTTTTTTCATTTAACCACTGCAAATATTTTTGTAAACTCGCATCATCTGCCATTAATTTGTCAATTTTCTCCTTCATCAACAACACCAAACGATCTGCATTCGGAGACATGGCTACTGCTAACAAAAATACTTCGCGCCAGCGTTTTTCAAACAGATGACTGACTAATTCTTGTAATGCCAAATCAGTCGATTGACGAACGATAATAATTTCTCGCGCGATAAAGTATTCCTGGAAAGTAAGATGAGAAAAAGAATAAATATTTTTGGCTCTAGCTACTAACAAACCATGTTGTGCTTCAATATTTTCCAGAACAATTTTACTATCTCCTTGTAAAGCCTCATCATCTAAATTTGCCCCTGGTAAGTTGCGAATATATTCGCTGATATATCTTTTCCCTTGGTCTACTTTAAAAAAATAATCACCTGGAGCAAAAGTTTTCCAAGCTATATTACTCAATAAATCTTGTTTTTTGGCTATGGATAGAGGTTTATAAACTTTATCTCGCTGAATACCTCGTTTAGCATCCCATTTTTTAAGCAAAGCATCTAATCCCTCTTCATATAGCTCTTTTCGATTAGCAGGAAAGTCATTTAATTCTTCAAAAGAAATACAGAGTAAGGTTAATAATAAGGGATTAGAAACTAGTTCTTTAATTGGCTCATCGTTTTTCAGACGTTCTAAAAAAGTTTCGAGCTGTACAGGTTTGTGTTTAAACCAATTATGGGCAAAGATAGTAATTTGCTTCCAGCCAAAATCAGCAATTTCTACTTCTGTGAATTTCTCAAAAGTGTATTCTTTGGCAGCAATGCGACAAGTCATTACATAGTGATTTTTAGGATATCTATTGCTTAAGTTTTCAATGTCTTGAATAACTCGTTTGCTATCTGCTTCTAAAACTTCATCCAATCCATCTAGCAAAATCAACGCTTTTCCATGAGCGAGAATTTGTTTTAAGTTTTCGGCATTATCTAATTCGATATAGTTGTTGAGATAAGTCAATAAATCAGGTTTATCTTTTTTTTCGGCAAAATCCTTGAGAGTTACAAAAAAAGGGACTAAATCACCCTGAAATTCTCCCTGATTACATTGAATTGCCAAATACTTGAGAAAGGTAGTTTTACCTGCTCCTGGCTTACCTAAAATTAATAGCTTGCGATGTCTGTTGACAGCTTCTTTAGCTGGTATTTTTTCAGTAACTCTTCCTAAACCAGGACGTTCAAAATCTTCTATGTTGCATTCCTTGATTAATTCAGGAATATCTTTGCGTCTGCGACCACTAATTTGTTCCAGGATATTAATTTGCGTATAGATATCGCTCAAACCAACTGGCTGAGTCATATCAAAGATTCGCATCGTGTCACAGCGATTGTTGATATCGGGTTTAACGCGATCGCGGAATTGCTTAACTAACTCATTGATATCAATTTCCGTTTCTTGTTTGTCTGTAACATGGGCATTGCTTTCCCTATCTTTATTTTCATATTTCTTCAATAAAAAATCATGCAATTGACGTGCTTTATTGGGTGTTTTTTGATTTAAACTGAATTTCTGATAAACCCCAGTCATACGAGTACGCAAAGCACTATCAGATATGTTGAGGTCATTGGCAATTTCTTGTTGATTAGAATTACTGCTGAACAATTTAATGAAAACAGCTTCTTGTTCTTTTGAAAGATAGTACTTACGGGCTATCTTTTCTAAAAATTCACGAGGTAAGGATTCCATTTGGATAGTCTTACAAGTATTTGTAAGTTATTTTATCCAATTACCTAACTTTAAAAAGTATTTTCGATGAAGTCAGCTTATGTCAGGCATGTCAGTCTAAATCAGCCTAAGTTTGAGAGATATCTCTTAAATCAAGATGCAAAAGTAAAGATAGTTCATTAACAAAAGACAACAAGAGAAAAAAATGCTGTCAAAGAAACTGTTTTCACGAGATGAAATTTTAGCTGTTGTTATGCTAATAACAGTAATCGGTTCTTTCTATCTCGCAATTATCGATCCAAATAGTCGTTCCCAATTTCTCGATTTAGCTAAGTTTTCTGTCGGTACATACGTCGGATTATTGATTCCTAAATCTTCTACTTCTAATTGATAAATACGATAGATCTTGTAGGGGCAATCCTTGTGGTTGCCTAATTTTAGGAATAAGATTTAGCGATCGCCTTTAACGTTTATCTTCGCAATAAAATTGTTTTATAAACTGAAAAAATAATCATAATGTATAGAATGGCTTTAAAAATAAATAGTAAATAGGTACTTATTTATTTTATAATAATATTTATATATGTTTAATTATTTAAAAGCTGACCTGATGACACTTTGCGGTTTTGAATGATGGTTGATTGTCTTGATATCGCTAGCTATTTCATAATTAAAGCTTATGAGGACGGTATAGAAGCAGAAATGACTAACATGAAAGTTCAAAAGCTTTTATATTACTCTCAAAGCCTTCACTTAGCATTGTATGACGAGCCATTATTTGACGAAGAAATTCAGGCATGGCGATATGAGCCAGTATGTCCTCGTGCTTATAGGTTTTACAGTGACTTTGAGGCAAAACAATTGCCTATTCCAAATCAAGAGGAGTTATCACAAATTCCTGATGATCAGAAAGATGTTTTAGCAGAAGTCTGGGAATATTTTCGAGGCTATCATGCTTATCGACTTAGCGATATGACTCATTTTGAATTTCCTTGGATAAAAGCTCGCAGAGGATTATCATCTGAAGCTGGCTCGACTGAGCCAATTCTAATTCAAGATCTTAAAGAATTAGGTCATCAAAAGCTAGATGTAATTGAACGGGATCATCCTGTTTATGAATCAACTATGTTGAAAGTTTTGAAGGATTCTTTAATTTCTGAACCCTCAAATCGCATCAATAAAGGAGAAGTGCGTGACTGGATCGACTCCCTTCTTGATTGAAAAATCTGACAATTTTCAACGTTCTTTGAAAAAGCTTGTCAAAGCTCATGGCAAAAGGGTTCACTAAAATAATTATAGAAACTCTGGAAAATTTAACCGAGAATCCTTATCCACATAATTCTCGTCAAGAACCTTTCCCAGGTAAACTTCGCTTGTCTCAGGACTTGACTTTTCATAAGTTGGAGTTGAGGATTTCTAAGGGAGCTTCTGGACAAATTAGATTAATGTATTTAGTAAATAATAGCGATCGCATAATTAAACTTGTTTGGATTTATAGTCACGAACAATTTACCAAACGACCTGCTGACAAAGATTTACAAGCTGTTATTAAAGAAATTCTTGACTGTTAGTCTTAATTAATTGGATTTATGAAAAGACACCTATTATCCTAAACATGACTGTATCAACTGAAATTAAAACTTTAATAAAACAACCAGAACGTCTTGCAAGCTTACTTAAAGAGATTCCTGGCGAACCAGGGATTTATTTTATGCGGAGTAGTAATGGCGAAATTTTATATATCGGCAAATCCAAAAAATTGCGATCGCGAGTTCGTTCTTATTTTCGCGCACCCCAGGAGTTGAGTACCCGCATTGCGATGATGGTGCATCAGATAGCGGATATTGAGTTTATTGTCACTGATACGGAAGCGGAAGCTTTAGCTTTAGAGGCAAACTTAATTAAACAACATCAACCGCACTATAATGTACTTCTTAAGGATGACAAAAAATATCCTTATGTTTGTATTACTTGGTCAGAAGACTATCCGCGCATCTTTATTACCCGTAAACGGCGAGCGGGTAACCAGCGCGATCGCTATTATGGCCCCTATGTAGATACTCGTCTGTTACGTTATACATTACATATAATCAAGCGAGTTTTTCCTCTCCGTCAACGTCCGAAGCCTTTGTTTAAAGATCGTCCCTGTCTTAATTACGATCTGGGTAGATGTCCTGGAGTATGTCAGTCTTTAATTACGCCTGAAGAGTATAAAAAAATTGTCCAAAAAGTGGCGATGGTTTTTCAAGGTAGAAGTGAAGAATTAGTGATGACACTTCAATCGCAGATGGAAAAGGCGGTAGCTAAATTAGATTTTGAAAAAGCTGCTCAGTTTCGCGATCAAATTAAGGCTTTACATAGTCTCAATGCTGACCAAAAAGTATCCTTACCCGATGATACCGTTTCCCGTGACGCGATTGCTCTAGCTGCGGATGATAAACACTGCTGTATTCAACTATTTCAAATTCGTGCTGGTAAACTTGTAGGACGCTTGGGTTTCTTTGCCGATGCTCAGTCTGGTACACCTGGGGCAATTTTACAACGAGTGTTAGAAGAACATTACTCAACTGTCGAAGCAGTAGAAATACCCACAGAGATCTTAGTACAACATGAATTACCTGAAGGCGAAATATTAACCGAATGGTTGAATAAACAAAAAGGCAGAAAAGTTAGTTTAGTTAATCCCCAAAGACAGGTTAAAGCTGAACTAATCGAAATGGTTGAACGCAATGCCAACTATGAATTAGAACGAACTCAACGAGTAAGCGATCGCAATTATCAGGCGTTACAAGATTTGGCAACTATTTTGGATTTACCTGAAGTGCCTAAACGGATTGAAGGCTATGATATTTCTCATATCCAAGGTTCAAACGCCGTCGCTTCTCAAGTAGTCTTTGTGGATGGTATCCCTGCCAAACAACATTATCGTCATTACAAAATTAAAAATCCTACTGTTGCGATCGGACATTCTGATGATTTTGCTAGTATGGCAGAGGTAATTAGTCGTCGCTTTCGTAAGTATCAACCACAAGAACAGTCTGATATTGCCGTTAATTCCATCCAAGACCCAGATTTTCCCGATTTAGTGATGATTGATGGTGGTAAGGGACAATTATCGGCGGTAGTTAAAGTACTACAGGACATGGACTTGTTAGAAACAGTCAAGGTAGTTAGTCTGGCTAAAAAACGAGAAGAGATCTTTTTACCAGGCGCATCTGAACCTTTGGATACCGAAGCTGAACAGCCAGGAGTCCAGTTACTCAGACGAGTAAGAGATGAATCCCACCGTTTTGCAGTCAGTTTTCACCGTCAACAGCGATTAAAAAATAGTCGGCGATCGCGTTTGGCAGATATTCCAGGCTTAGGTTTCCAGCGTCAAAAACAATTGCTAGCACATTTTCACTCTATAGATTACATCCGCAAAGCATCCGTTGACAAACTCACTGAAGTTGAGGGTATTGGTCAGAATTTAGCTCAGGAAATTTATAATTATTTTCATCCCAATTAAACAGTCATCAGTCATCAGTCATCAGTTAGGCTTGATAGTTATAGGTTATAGGTTATAGGTTATAGGTTATAGGTTATAGGTTATAGGTTATAGGTTATGAGAACTTTCGCATTGACTCGATTAAGCGGTCAAAATAGGGTTCAAGATCATCTTGTTGATCGGGAGGGAATTTTTTGAGACTGAAAAGTTTTAGTTGCTCTAAACCCAAAACCATAGCCTCTAAAGGGACTTGTAATTCCCGATAAAGTTGTTCCATGTAGCCCAAACCGCGATCGCTAGTATAATTTACTGATTGACCACTAATGCCATAACTAATACAACGCAAGAAGTGCCAAAAATCGCGCCAACAAGCCTCTGCGCGCATCGGCGGATACAAACCACCTCCAGGCTCGGTAATCTGAGGATTAGCTGCTAAAACTACGCTTCTGGCTTTAGAAACTATCTCAGCCACATGGTCTCGCAATATTCTTCCTTGAGCTAAACTATCAGACAGACTCGGAAGATAGTGGCTAATCTGTTTAATGTCTTCCTCGCTTAGATAAAGTCCTTGATTATCTGCTGCTTGAAAGGTTGCAATTACTTCTGGGGGATAGTCCTGCCAACTGTCAAAACTAACAATACGAGACTTTTTGATTAATTCTTTTACGCGATCGCTGAACATTTTTGTCTAAGAAATTATAGCTTATTCAATATATATCTTTCTTAAGAGGGCTAACCAGTAACCATAATGTAAAGTCAAGTAAACTCATAAATTAATTTTTTCATTTATATGAACATAGATCAAATAAAAATTGCTTTAGATAACACCGATCCTCAACAACGTATGAGAGGAATTCGCGAGTTACGCCATTATGAAACAGACATTGCTGCCCCTTTGCTATTAGATCATGTCAACGATCAAGAGTTTTTAGTTCGCTCTTTTGTGGCTATGGGCTTAGGCAGAAAAAGAAACCCAGACTCTTTTACAGCTTTGCTGACAATGATGCAATCAGATAAAGATCCTAATGTACGGGCAGAAGCAGCTAATTCTTTATCTTTTTTTGGTGATATGGCTGTGACTCATTTAAGACAAATGTACGAACACGATGCTCATTGGTTAGTGCGTCGTAGTATTATCGCAGCTTTAGCCGATCTAGATTCTCCCCAAGAACTTTTGGAAATATGTGCTATTGGTTTATCAGGAGATGATGTACCTGTCATCGAGTCTTGTATTAATTGTTTAGGTGTGTTTGCTAATACTGAACAACAAGAGTCTGCTTTAAAACTATTATTGCCTCTAACTACAGACGATTCCTGGAGAATTAGAGTTCAAACCGCCAAATCCTTGAGTAAATATAATCATCCTGAAGCAGCCACGGCTTTAAACAAACTCCAAACAGACGCAGATCATCGTGTAGTGGGTGCAGTCTTAGAAAGCTTGGTTTAAGCTTTATTTAAGCAATTTTTCTGTGATTAACATCAACAAATATAAAGACTCTTTGATAAAATCATTAGAGAAACATTAAAAAATATTACAAAATTCCTTAAATGAAATTATTGGTAGTAGGCGCGACTGGCACTTTGGGTAGACAGGTAGCTCGTCAGGCTTTAGATGAGAATCACGAAGTACGTTGTTTGGTACGTAACCCTAACAAAGCAATTTTCCTCAAAGAGTGGGGCGCAGAATTAGTTAAAGGAGACTTATGTGACAAAGCAACATTGATACCTGCTTTAGAAGGAATAGATGCTGTAATTGATGCTGCCACCGCTAGAATTACCGATAATCTCAGTGCTAAACAAGTTGATTGGGAAGGCAAAGTTAATTTAATTCAGGCTACCAAAGCTGCTGGAATTAAGCGATATATATTTTTCTCAATTCTTAATGCTGCCAAACATCCAGAAGTCCCCCTGATGGATATTAAACATTGCACAGAATTATTTTTAGCAGAATCAGGCTTGGATTACACTATTTTGCAACTTGGTGGTTTTATGCAGGGATTAATTTCTCAATATGCAATTCCGATCCTCGAAGAACAAGTTGTTTGGGTAACAGGAGAATCTACTCCTATTGCTTATATGAATACCCAAGATATTGCTAAATTTACTACTCGCGCCTTGAGTGTACCAGCTACAGCTAAAAAAACTTTTCCCGTTGTTGGCAATAAAGCCTGGGGTGCTTATGAGGTAATTAATCTTTGCGAAAACCTTTCGGAAAAAACTGCTAGAATATCCCGTGTGTCTTTAACAGTCTTGGGTTTAATGCGTCGTGTTACTCGCTTTTTTGAATGGGGACAAAACACCGCCGATCGCCTTACCTTTGCAGAAGTTTTAGCTAGTGGACAACCTTTAGATGCCCCAATGCAAGATGTCTACGCAACTTTTGGTTTAGATCCCAAAGAAACTACAACTCTAGAAGAGTATATGAAAGAGTACTTTGGTCGGATTATGAAAAAACTGAAAGAAATCGATTATGAGAAAAATAAGGGCAAAAAGAAAAAGAAAGGCAAAATTCCCTATCGTAATCAGTTTTAACTTATTTGAATTTTCCAATTAATCATTAAGTATTTTTTCTAACAATTTGAAGAAATTTTTGTAGTACTGGAGAAACTTTGTCTTTTTTCCAGGCTGCAACTAATTCTAGCTCAGGTGTTACCACATCTAGTTCCCGATAAACTACACCAGGACGATTAAGGTTTTGCAGACTTTCCGATACAAAACTAACTCCAATTCCTGCTGCAACTAAACCAATCATTGTTGGTTGGGGAGTTACCTCCTGTACTACTTTGGGACAAAAACCAGCTTGTTGACAAAGCAATAAAATACGACTGTAAAGATGAGGCCCTTCCTGTTGGGGAAATAAAATAAAAGACTGATCTGATAACTTACTGATCGGTACTTTAGTTAAAGTCGCTAAAGGATGATTTTCTGGCAATGCCAAAACCATCTTTTCAGTCATAATTGAAATAAATTCAAAGTCACCGTCTACAGGCGGATGCAAAAAACCCACTTCAATGTCTGCTGCATTTAAAGCTTCCACCTGCTCATTAGTACAAATTTCCTTAAGAACTAACTCAACTTGAGGATAGCGATCGCGAAAAGACCTAATAATTTTGGGCAACAAAGTATAAAGTGCTGGCCCTGTATAACCGATAATTAAGCTTCCCAGTTCACCGCGATCGGCTTTTTGTACTATTGAAACAGCTTTTTCGACTCGTTGTAATATCTGTTTGGCTTCTTTGAAAAAGATTTTTCCAGGTTCAGTAAGCTCTACAGTGCGTTTAGTACGAAAAAACAGTTTGACCCCTAATTCTGCCTCTAAACGGCGAATCTGATCACTAATGACAGGCTGAGTAATCTGAACTTTAGCAGCAGCACG
Source organism: Waterburya sp. (assembly GCA_051658085.1). GTDB lineage: Bacteria > Cyanobacteriota > Cyanobacteriia > Cyanobacteriales > Xenococcaceae > Waterburya. The sequence goes on along the minus strand of JBOFLX010000087.1, from coordinate 21,350 downwards.
TCCAAAGTGTAATTCTTCTGCTACTGCCACAAAGTATTTCAGATGTCGAAGTTCCATTAAGATTATTACTAATAGCTCTAAACTATTAATTGCTCTGTATAAATCTATTGGACATTATAACTAACTACGTTTTATCCTAAAAAAAAGCTCAAGATAACAAAGAAGTTTATGTATGAGACGCAAAGTAGCATTTATTGTAGTCAGTATAATAATTGCATCTACAATTATATTTAGTGCAGTATTCACCACCAGAGAAGTTGCGAGTCAACCAACTAGCTTGACAACGAATGCGGATGATAACTTGCGATCGCTATCCACTCGATTTAATCGTCCAGAAAGCTTACAAGGTTGGCAAGAATTGCAAGTAGAAGGTTGGGTGTCGAAGTGGAAAACCCCGACCGTACAAAATGGCAGCCTGATGCTACAACCTAAATCATCAGGTTGGTTTGAAGATAATCAGGCAGGGCATCTTTACCGTGAAGTCACAGGAGATTTTATTGTCACAACCCGTATCCGAGTCGAGGGAACACAAAAGCCAATGCCACAGAGATCTTTTTCTCTGGCAGGATTGTTAATTCGAGAACCCAGAACATTCACCAAGGCAAGCTGGACACCAAAGAATGAAAACTGGCTATTCTTCAGCATCGGCACTGCTTTTCCTGCTGGTTTTTCGCAGTTTGAGATTAAGTCAACCTACAACAGTCTTTCCACCTTAAAAATTTTTGACGCGAAAGAAGGATGGATGCGCTTGAGGGTTGCTAGATCTGGCGAACTCTTTACGCTACTGTATCAGGAAGAAAACTCCGCTCAATGGAAAATTCTCGATCAGTTTATCCGACCTGACTTACCTGAAACTCTCAACGTCGGTTTAACCGCTTATGCAGATTGGGATTCGATAGCTCCTGATTATCCAAATTACCAAGAATATAATGAAAATGGTGCATCAACTCAAAATGCTGACCTCGTTGCTTACGTCGAGTCGGTTGATTTTCGTCGTCCAATGACCACACGTTTTCCATTAGCGACTTTAGAACCCAAAGTATCTTTCAATCCAAAGCTTTCTGAAGCACGTATGAAAGATTTAATGAAGAACTAATATCAATTATTACACACTAATAACAATCAATATTAAATAGCGAAAAAAAAGCATGATCAGCTCAAAATGGTTATTCAGGCTAGTTTTACTGTTATTTTCAGTATTATTAAGCCTGGGACTATCTCGCGTGTCTGCTTCTAATTCTTTGAAGTTTCCTAGTAACTATCAACAAGACTTTTTTCATTATGCTGCGATCGCTTGTCCTAATAGTCAGATTCTACGTCAAATATATGCTAATTCGGTTGCGTTGAATGCTGCTGAAGAAAATAAACCACTACCAGATGGTTCAGTTATTGTCATGGAGACTCATTCAGCTATATCTAATGCTAATGGTCAACTAAAACCAAGTGATTTGAATAATATTTTTATTCGAGAAAAAAGAGAAACTTTTGGTGCAGAACATTCAGAAAATCTGCGTAATGGGAATTGGAAATACGCCTGGTTTAGTCCTACAGGGAGTTTAGTATCTAGCAGTGAATCATCCTGTTTGAGTTGTCATACCAGAGTTAGAGATCGAGATTATGTCTTTACTTGGCCAGATTTAGTAACCGCAGCACAGACAAACGAATTGCAATCTCGACCTACTGAATTCGGTTTATCTGTTTGTAATTAATTTAATTTTTTAGAATACTATTTACTATGAACATAAAACAATGGTTGGCTGCTTCTGTAGTCTTAACAGGAATGGCTTTACCTGTGCTAGCGCAAAATCGTACTGCACCTATGAACTTTGCAGGACGCTATTTAGTCTCAATTTCCGATGCAGATATGTTGGCATCAGCTTATATAGATGGAAGTTTAGGATCGAGGGAAGGCGAAGATACAATTAGCGTCATTCCTGTAGGTCAGCACGTCAGTCAACTACAGGCTTATGAAACAGCAGCTAGTAATTCAGTGGCGGGCCCTCCCGTAGCCGTAGCTGTTACTCCCGATGGTCGTTATGCAATGGTCGTGGAAACATTTACTCAACGCCCTGAAGGTGCAGCCGAAAATCAAACTTTTGCTGATTTAGAACATGGCAATCGAATTTTAGTATTCGATCTTCAAGACCCTACTAATCCTAATCTGGTTCAAGATTTGGCGATCGCCGAGCGTCCTGATTCTGTTAGTATTAATTTCGATGGGTCTTTAGTTGCGGTTTCTTTTAATCCCGATGGTGCAGGCACAGAAACTCCTCTAGCTTTAATTCCTTTTCGTAACGGGCAATTAGGCGAACCTGTTTATCCTACCTTTAGCAGTATACCTCAAGGAGAAAGATTGATTCATGCCGAATGGCATCCCACAGAGAATGTGCTAGCTTTAGTTAACGAAACTTCAGCAGAAGTATCTTTTGCAAGATTATCCAGTAATTTATCAATAGAACCTTGGGGTAATGTTGTACAAATTGAAAAAGCTCCTTATATGGGCAGATTTACTCCTAATGGTCGGCATTTTATTGTTAATAATTTGTATTGGGGTACAGATGTAGAGGGAACATGGACAGAAGCACCTAAAGGCAGCATTAATAGCATTCGTTTACAAGCAGGGAAACAAGAAGATGGTTCACCACGACACGCTTTAATATCGCGATCGCAGACTGGTGTAAGTCCCGAAGGTTTGGCTATTAGCCCAAATGGTCGCTATGTAGTCACCACTAATTTAGAACGTAGCTATTTACCATACGACGATGAGCGTATTACTTGGTATTCTTCTCTCACCCTCGCAACTCTAAACCCCAAAACAGGACAATTAAACCACGTTGCCGATTATCCCTTTGATGGTATTTTGCCTGAAGCTGCTGCTTTTGATGCTTCTAGTCAGTATTTAGCAGTAGCCAATTATGATCATTTTGATGATTCGATTAAAGGAGGTACTATAGATTTCTGGCGCATTGGTGCAGATCCACTAAACCCCAAACCTCAATTGATTAAGACTAATTATTCTGTTCCTATAACGCGAGGTGTTCACTCGCTGGTTTTGGTTAAATAATACATTTACTTTTCTTCTAAACCAAAAGCGTACTTAAACACAATGGGATCATAATATTCGCGAAATAGTTCGATCTTGCCATCAACAACATGAAATAAACCTCCATATCGCTGGTTATAATTTCGTCCTGTAGGAATAATTTCTACCTCACCCCGCCATTCAGCAAAAACCATTGTCGAATCCTGCATCGGGTAAAATACTAACTCATTAGTAAAATTAGCTTTCCCACTAGTTTCTGGCCAAGCAGCATAATGTTTAATGAGATTAGCTTTACCTTCGACACGCTTGGGAAAACCATCGGGAGAAAAGGGCATATCCTGTACCGCATCTTCTGCCCAAACTGAGGCAAATTTCTCCATATCCTTAGCTTCTAAAGCTGTTAAGAAATCAATGACGGCTTGCTTTGTTTGTTGACGTTGGATGTAAGGAGAGGGGTTAATACTTGCTTGTTGAACAGCTTGATTAATAATAGCGCGATCGCCTTGTTCAGATTCAGCAATAAAAGTCATCTTGTCAATCGTCCATTCTCCATCTTCTTTCACTAAGCCGTATTCGTAGCTACCCGCAATTTGCCACAGCATCTTATTTAGATAATGATTCGCGACAACATCAGCCGTAGCTGTAGCCGTATTTCCCTTGACTTCCGTTTCGATATTGGATATTTCATGACGAGTGCGATCAAATCCTGGCAAGCTACCTGCCCATTGCGTCATTAATCCTTGGGGACTTTTTAGCTCTACTTCTCCCCCAAACGCTGAAGTATAATCTACTTGAATTTCTTCTGCGTAAAGCTTTTCTAAACTGTCAAAATTTCCTTTGTCGGCTAAGTTAGCAACACTTTCGACAATTGTCTCGATAGCAGCTTCATCGGGTGTTGGAACACTGAAAGAATTAGAAGGTGTAGCTGCAAGTATCATTGCTAATGCTCCTATGATCAATTTCATGGATCTTTTTGTTCATTGATATTTTTATATTTCAATCTGGATACGGTGGGCATTTATTGGCTTGATATCAAATAACGAAACTAATCAAAATCTGCCCACCCTACATTTAATTAGTTAATTGTGAGTAACGATGAAAATCGATTTGGTCAAATGTGCCATTGTAAACAAAGTTTCTCACCATATCCGTTTTATAGAAATCATGAGGAAAACCTAGTTCAATTTGACTTACTCGATCGAGTTGTTCAATTTGATCTGCTGATAATTTCAAATCGACGCATTGAAGATTATCTTCGATATGAGCAACTTTTCTTGCACCAATAATTGGAATTACGCCTTTACTCAGTAACCAACTTAGAGCAACTTGTGATGAACTTTTAGCAAATTGTTGGGCAACGTTATCTACTTCTTTGGCAATATTTAAATTGCGATCGCTTTTATTTACAACTCCTTCCATCATTTCATTATCTAGTCTGCGTTCTTCCTTATTACCGTTGTCTTTGGTATATTTACCTGTAAGCCAGCCACTAGCTAAAGGTGACCATGCTGTCACACCAATATCTAAAGTCCGCGCCATTGGTAACAGTTCTCTTTCTGGGGCGCGTTGAATTAAACTATATTCAATTTGTAAACCAATAAACTGCGTCCATCCCCGTAATTCAGCCAAGGTATTGCATTGAGATACTACCCAAGCAGGAGCATCAGAAATGCCGATATATAAGACTTTTCCTGCGCGAACTAGATCGTCAAAAGCGCGCATCACTTCTTCGGCTGGAGTCATAAAGTCCCAAATATGTAACCATAAAATATCGATATAGTCAGTATTTAGACGTTTGAGGCTAGCTTCAACCGACTGCACCATATTTTTGCGCTGATTTCCTGCACCATTGGCATTACCATCACTAAAACCATTAGTGTATTTAGTGGCTAAAACAATAGCATCTCTTTCGTGAGCAATAAATTCGCCCAAAAACTTTTCACTTGTACCGTTGGTATAAACATTGGCAGTATCGATAAAATTACCGCCAGCTTCGCGGAAGGTTTGGTAAATTTTTTGACTTTCTTCTTTTGATGAACCCCACCCCCAGTCTTCACCAAAGGTCATTGTTCCTAAACAGAGTTCAGATACTCTAAGTCCACTTTTTCCTAGTAATTTGTATTGCATAATATTCCTCTTGTTTAAATTAAGCTATAGATCTCACACGGCAATTCCACGATGGGAATTATTTAAATTTGACTTTTCAAACATTCTCTTCTACAAATTTATTTACGATGCTGTTCCATCCAATTGACAGCCCAATCGATTAATAGACGCTGTTTTATGAAGCGTACCGTAGCCTGTCCTAACTGATAAAGTTGGATTTGATGTGCTGCTTCATAGGCATTACCAATCGTTGCAAAATCATCAGCTTGAAGATCGAGAGTTTGATATGTAACCCATTGACGTTTTCCTTTAACTAAAATTGCGCTACTTTCTCTTACATAGCATTTCCCTGGATAACTAGCGCGATGTTCGGCAAGATGCAAAGATGTATTAGCACTATGACTTACTCCAATAAGTAATATATATCCGTCCAGGTCGTAAAGCTTTCCCAAGGGTGAAGAATTACCGAAAACATCTTCCAAATCATGCTCGCTTACCAAGCAGTCTGCCTTTGCTCCTAATGCTGCAAAAGAGCGAACTGGATGAGAACTACGTTTGGCATTTGGAAATGTACGAAATAGTTCTGCCACAACTCCCATTCCGACAGATGGAGTAGTATCTGGATTATAAGCAGGTAAATGTTCTCTAATTATCGACCACCAAGATTCGGGTACGTTATCAACACCACGAGAAGGATCTAAATTTTTCCAAGTTTGAGTCGGCATTATCAGCGTACCATCACACCCCACTGCTTGTATGAGAGCTTGAATCACTACCTCAGCACCGCCAATAACCCATCCTATTTTACTTAGGGAACAGTGAACTATTAAAGTTTGTCCTTTTCTAATTCCTATAGTTTTAAGCTGCTGGGATAAATAATCAAGTGTAAGAGGTATCATAAGTATTTCAAGTTTAAATTTTTAACTCAATCCACTAAATTTTGATTATTACTGTCAAAATTAACCTTTTTCATCTGTGCTGCTTCAGCATCATTTGTTAGAGATAATTGTAGTGTTGCAACAGTAGCGGTAGCTAAAAAAAGATTTTTCATGATTTTTGCTTCTGTAAATTAAACATATAAAGTTTAATTTACAGAAGCCGAAAAATTATCTCTTGAAAACTTTTGCCTGATTTTTTGAAGATTCTTGCTCAATTACTTAATAAAGAAATTCTTGATTGTTAGCATTGCTATCAAACATTCGGATTTAGCGAAGACGGTAGCTAAACCTGCGATCGCAGCAGCACCACCAAGAACAATATTTCTTCTATTAAAAGGGTTCTGAGATTTTTGATCGTTCATAATTGGTTATCAAATATCATTTGAACTACACTGTTAACAATCCAGTCAGCATTCCCGTTGTGACATCAATATCCGTTCCCAGTACATAAGAAACATTGGTAGAAGCCAGTAACATGACAATATTTGCCATTTCTTCGGGAGTATTAGCCCGTTTGACTATATTGGGTGGTGCTGGTAAAGGTTGGTTGGGGGACAAACCCTGATTTTTATAAGCTTGTCTTCGCATTGGAGTATTAACTGCACCAGGAGAAATTGAGTTAATTCTGATGCCCTGTCCGCCATATTCGAGGGCAGCACATTTGGTCATGCCGATAATGGCGTGTTTGCTGGCACTATAGGGACTGATACCAGGAAAACCAATATGACCTGAAACGGAAGCATTGTTGACAATTACGCCTCGCGTACCATAGCTACCCCAGGGTTCATTATTTAATAAGTAGTTAGACAAAATTAATTACATATTGTTTACCAAATTCTCGAAGCATGGTTTCGACAGAATCTACGAGACTTCGCCAATTTTTGTAAGAATCAATCTCCATCCACTGATATTTCATAAACTACCTCTTCCTGGTCTATTGTAAAGTCCGACTAATCCTTTTGATTCCCAAGCATTAAACCAGTTGTATAAAGTTTTCTCGCTCACTTGGAAGATAGTTTTTAACTGCTTAATCTTGACTCCTTGATTTTTTAGGAGTAAACAGTGAGAACGTTGACGTACTTGATGATGACTACTCTGCCGATAGATTCGCTCTTGTAACTTTTGAGTTTCAAAACTAAGTTGACGAATAAACTGACTTTTGATCATTAATCGCTCTTGTAACTACTTTTAGTTACTGTAATCTATTTTGTCCACCTACTTATTGCCAATTAAAAGCATGGAAGATGACATCACGCATGGTTTTTCGAGTTTTATTTGACTCTTGGTTGTTTTTGAATTTAAAAAGCGATCGGGAAGAAGTAGGGATGATTATTAACTATAAATATATAAAAAAAATCCCATCTCGTTTATGGATGGGACAATTTATTCTGATTTTTTGACTTTTGCTTTTTGATTTTTAACTTATAACGTTTGTGTAGAAATTACTCCCAGAAGCCTGAGATTAAGATTTTTGATCTGATTTAAAGCTTGAGTGACTAGAGATTTTTTAGTTCTACCAATTGTTACTGACATCAAGATTCCATTTGTATGTCTAGCCAGGAAGCTAGTATCCATGTTTTCTAAAATAGAGGGAGTATCGTAGATCACCAAGTCAAATACTTGTTCAAATTCCTTAATAAGTTGCTCCATGCGCTTAGATGTCAGGAGTTTAGAAGAATTTACAGACATTTTCCCAGAAGTAAGAATACAAAGATTTGGGTTATCAGGCGATCGCTGAATTGCTTGCTCAAAATCTGTTTGTTCAGTTAACAAATCACTCAAACCGACTTGATTTGGTAAATTACAATGTATATGAAGTTGTGGATCGAGTAAGTTACCATCTACCACTAAAACTTTTTGACCTGTAGCTACGGCAGTTTTCGCTAAATTCCAAACAATTGCCAATTGCTCATCTCCTTTAACGGCAGAAGAAACTACCAACGAACGTATAGGTGGCTCAGTAAAGCGCAATCTCAGGTTAGCATAAAGGGATTTAAAAGACTCTAAAATAGGTTTAACATGATGATCTTGAGCCTCAGCCAAATAGTTAGAGGAAGGTAATAACTTAGGAGTATTGTTCCAGGTAATAGTTTCTAATAAAGGAGTCTTGATGATGTCTTCAATATCTTCAGCAGAATAGAAAATATTGTGGAATTTCTCTAAAAATGCAGTTGCTGCTATCCCTGCTAGTAAGCCTCCAATTAAGGCAGCTAATAACTTTTTCTCAGAATCTATGGATGTCGAAACTAGATTACCGTCAACATCCTTGACAAGTTGAGGTTCAGACACTAACTCCCAAGGAATTTGGCTTTGAGCTAGTTCAACACTCAAATTATCTTTTTGAGTCAGAAGTTGTTGTAGTGTTTGACTAGCAATAGTCAATTCTTGTTGAAGTTTAGTATATTGACGTAACACTTGAGGCATTCTGAGTGCCTGTTGTTCATACTCATTGATTGTTTTGGTAAGAGTTTGATTTTGTACTTCCAAAAGTTGAATTTGAGTAATAGCAGTAACTAGTTGCTGAGTCATATCTGAGAGGATTGTATTTTGCAAGTTGAGTAATGGCGAATTACTAATTGCAACTAAAGATCTTCCTCTTAAAATTCTTTGTTTTTCTTGATTTAATAGATTGAGTAAATTTTGTCGCTTATCTTCTAGTTTTTGAATACTGGGACTATTACTTTGAAAGCGTGCAGATTCAAGAGAAATTTCACTTTCTATTTCTTTGTATTTTTGTAGCAATGATTGATAGTTAGGATCTTCACTCAAACTTGAGATGACAATTGCCTCTTCAGGACTAACTTTTAGCTGTTGTTGTAAATTTTTTTTCAATGCTTTCTGTTTATTTAGTTCATTTTGAGTTTCTATCTGTTGTGTTTTTAGTGAACTAATTTGTTCTAATAAATCTTGACCTTTGGTTTCAGGATTTATTAACTGGTTTTGCTCTTGTAAATTTTGTAAATTGACTTGTAAAGTGTTGACCCGACTGTATAATTCTGGTAATTGTTGTTCAATAAATTCAACTCCTTGTCCAATACTAGATTTACGCTCTTCTAAAGAGTATTGTAAATATTCTTGAGCAAGTTTTTCTAAAACTAATTGTACTAATTCTGAGTCATCATGTTGATAATTTACTTTAATAATTTTAGTTTGATCAATTTTAGTTGAGCCAATACGTTCTACTGTTAATTCTTCTGAAAGCTTTTCTAAGGTGAGTTCAGGATATTGAGGTTGAAGTTTCTCGACTACAGAAGATAGCATTTTAGGACTTTTCAAAATAGTAATAATTGTTGAATAATCCACCTCTAATTGTTTTGTATCAATTTGTTGATTTGAACCAGTAAGATTACTAGGTTCAGCTAGTCTAGCCTCAGAACTAACAGGTTCAACTAATAGTTGAAACCCACCTTCATAAGTAGGTACGTAGCTGCGATTACTCATCCAAACTATACCAGTAACTATTCCAGCTATTCCAGCAATTGGTACTATATTTCTTTTAATAGTTCTTAAAAAAGACATTAAATTTAATTCTGGTTGGGCTGGGAGAATTAAATCATCTTCACCAGCACTTATTAATTTTTGCATTAGTTTAGTATATTAATATGATATTTCGTATATTTAATAATTGTTTGATTATGGATCAACTCTTCGCTTTATTCCATAAGTAGACTAGGTAATTTTTATTATATATATATTTTTTTTATATTGTCTGTAAAGTTTTCAAGAATATAATATGTGCTTTCAATAAAATTACTTAGTCTTTTAATAAACCTATAAGCTTGATTTAACATTTAGAGTAGTTTTTATCAGTGAAAACATTGAAAACAGTTAAAAGTCATTGGGTATTGGCTTTTTAACTGTCCTCACTGTACTTATTAAATCTGTTTTCTGTTCCCTAATAAGAAAAATACTGAAATTATTTTTTAAGTGACAATAACTTCTTTTTAGGTTGTGGTTGAATATTTTGATACAGATTGATATCAATACTTTCCAAAGTATTAATCATCTTTTTCCATTCCTTAAGTTTGGGAGAGGTATATTTCTTTTTGATTGAACTCATAGATTTTTTCTCGAATTGTTTAAAAATAAGAATGTAAAGTAAATTAGCTATTTTAAGCTAAGAAAGATAAAGCTTATAGCTTAGAGCTTATAACTTAGAGCTAAAGCCGTAGGCTTTGTAACTTAGGCAGTAATTTCGTTTCTAATTTCGATTAATTCCTTGGTGGCTAATTGTTCTAAAACCGCTAGAAGATCATTGAGACATACTTCGGGAGTGACAGCATATTCTGTGAGAATTGTGTCTCGAAGATCGGCAATGGTTTGGGGTTCTTGAATCAACGTCCAAATAAATGTTCCTACTTCGTTCAAACTATAATAAGAACCAGATTTAGTATGAAAAAGAATTGCTTCAGCTTCGTTAGCAATTTCAGCTACTACTTGCTCTTTTACTGCAAGTATTTTAGAAGATAGAGAAAATGTTTTGGGAAGAACCAAGTCGGCTAGTTGACCTAAATTGGGTAACTGAGTAACATTGGCATCTCTTTCTGTACGCACCCATGCTTGTTGAGGTTTTAATAAAAAAGCTAAGTAGATAGGAATTTTCCAGACAAGATAAAAAGGTACACTCAGAAGGTTTTTGAGGGAGATATCTTTACGGGCAAATTTAGCCCAAGCTGCAATAACCGCTGTAAAAATTAATACTCCTTCGATTGAAGCTAAAATAGCCACAGTCCATTCATGTAGCATCAATCCTAATATTAGACTGCCAAACAGAGTAATCAGCCAAATTATGACCAATAAAGATAAAGGAGGAACACAAAGATCTAGAGCGATCGCTAGTAAGTCGAAACGTTTTTGGGTAATTGCAGCCTTGATTAATCTGGGAACTTGAGTTTGCAAAGTTTGCAGGTGTCCGTGTATCCATCTGATTTTTTGGCTTTTAGCAGCAGTTTCTTGTTGTGGTAAAACGCCTGTAACCTGAACTTGTGAGAAAAATTGAGGCGGATATCCAGCGATCGCTAAATCTAGACCTAGTTGCATATCTTCGACGATGTTACCACTAGCTAGGGGGGCATCACTAATTACTGACCAAGGAAAAGCCATTCCTGAACCTGTTAAGAGACATGGTAATCCCAATCTAGCTAAACCTTTGGGACGCACTAGATTCTTGATTTTAAATGCTAATGTTGAAACTAAATTTTTGGGGTTTGATGAACTTGTTTGTTCCATCACATAAACCGCTTGAACAGGTCGCATTGTTCTCATGACTTCTCGGGCAATTTTATTGAGGAAGTCTGGTTGAACAAGACAGTCAGCGTCTATTATTACTACAACTTCTGATGGTTGTTTTATACAATTAAGACCATAAGCCAAAGCATAGCCCTTTCCTTTGCATATCTGATCGTTTCTTTCAAGTACAATAACTCCAAATTGCCGAGCCAATTCAGCAGTATTATCTGTACAGTTATCAGCAACTACTATTAATTGATCTTGTTCAGTTAATTGAGGTACTAGTACTGTTAAAGTTTTGCTAATTACTTTGTTTTCATTATGAGCAGGAATTAAAACTGTGATACTAGGTCTAGCTATCTGCTGTTCAAGTTTTTTTTGCTCAGGTAAGAGGGCTAAAAGACATTCTATAACCAAAAATATTATTGGTATAAAAAGTAATAAAACCACTCCGTACAAGATAACCGATATAAATAATGTTAAAAATTGAGACATTTTATTTTTGGGTCAATCTCGATAGATAATTAAAAATGCATAGCAAGTATTTGGAACTGACAGAGTAGATTTAAAATTCAGGTTGCTTGAGTTGATAGCTATAACCAGACATTTGAGAGCTAATTTGTAGGATAAATTTTAAGGAAAAATAAGTATCTAATTTGATTGATTTGTACCTATAAAGTAGTTTTTATTACTACTACGTCCCAATTATTACTATGTAACAAATGTTAGTTAATGAATTGAATTAAATCTTGTATTTATTAACTAAACTTGTTAATGATTTTGCTATTATTTTGATGTTTATACTCTTTATAGCTGAAATTGCTGATTTTTTCAAATAAAGCTTTAATGAACCTTTTATAGTAAATATAAAATATTGATGTTGCTAATAATTACTTATAAAAGCTTTTTTTGAGAGCATATTTTTGTTTATCATAACTTTAAAATAGAAGCTTTTAGTTTATTTAAATATTCATATTTTACTCTTGTAGATTAATAGATACGAGTGTTAGCATTGGTGAAAACACTTTAATAGTACATAAAAAACTATTTTTCTTTAAAAAAATATTACTAAGGATTGCTAATCAGCAATCTGATTTAATAAATGTCTTTGAGTAAATCCAGCTTGTCTTTAGCTTTTTATCTTCAAGATTTAGAGTTTTTATCAAGCTAAAAACTATTTAAATTTAAACTTAGAAACTGATGATGAAAATTGCTTATTTAATTAGTCAATATCCCAAAGTTAGTCATAGTTTTATACGGCGAGAAATTACAGCTTTAGAAGCTGAAGGAATGGAGGTTGTGCGCTATTCAATTCGTTCTTGTGCATCCGAATTAGTAGATGAAGCAGATAAACAAGAACTAGCAAAAACTCAATTTATTCTGGGAGTGGGAGCGATCGCTTTATTATTGAGCTTAGTAAAAGTTGCTGTAACTAGACCTAAACGTTTTTTGGCTACTTTATGGCTAACATGTAGAATTGGTTGGGGACAAGATCGAGGTCTTTTGATTCACCTAGCTTACTTAGCCGAAGCCTGCGTGTTGTTAGGGTGGGCTAAAGATGCCAACATATCTCATATCCATGCTCACTTTGCTTTTAATCCTACAACAGTGGCAATGCTCTGTCACGTTTTGGGAGGGCCAACTTATAGTTTTACAGTTCATGGCCCAGAAGAAATAGATCGGGCGATTATTTTATCTCTGCAAGAAAAAATTAAAAGAGCGACTTTTGTTGCACCCATTAGTTCCTATTGTAAAAGTCAACTTTATCGTTGGTGCGATCGCGCCTATTGGTCTAAAATTCATGTGGTGCATTGTGGTCTAGATGAACCATTTTTTAATAGTCAGCCAACTCCCATCCCAGATAATTCCCAGTTAGTTTGCGTGGGCAGATTAAGCGAACAAAAAGGTCAATTAGTCTTGTTAGAAGCAGCTAGCCAACTAGCTCGTGAAGGACTTGATTTTAAATTAATTTTAGTCGGAGATGGTGATTTCCGACCTCAAGTTGAGCGAGCAATATCAGAGCTTAAGTTACAAAACCATGTAGAAATTACTGGCTGGGTGACTAATTCTCAAGTCAATCAATATCTGCTTAACTCACGAGCAATGGTGTTGGCTAGTTTTGCCGAAGGATTACCAGTAGTAATGATGGAAGCTTTAGCCCTAAATCGTCCAGTCATTGGTACTTATATCGCAGGAATTCCTGAACTAATTGAACACGAACATTCTGGTTGGTTAGTATCGGCTGGTGCAGTAGACGACTTAGCTGCCAAAATGCGTATGGTTTTACAGTTACCAGTCTCAAAACTAGAACAAATAAGCCAAATAGGACGAGAGAAAGTTTTCCAGCAGCACAATATTGCTACAGAAGCTAAAAAACTAGCTACTCTTTTCCAACAGTCTGAAATGCAACCTAGTTCACCAACAGTAATTGTAGAAGACACCTTACTCCCAGAAGCCCAATCCCTTGTTGCTGTTCAAACAGTTAGTGGCAATTAATCATCGAACAGCAAATAATCTAAAATCATGTCATCAGCCACACTTAAAAAACAAGCTATTAATGGTACGGTTTGGACTATTGTTGGGTATGGAATTAGTCAAACCCTAAGACTTGGCAGCAACCTAATTTTAACTCGCCTGCTCGTTCCAGAACTTTTTGGACTGATGGCTTTGGTTAATGTCTTTATAATGGGTTTAGCCTTATTTTCCGATATTGGTATTCGTCCCAGTATTATTCAAAATAAACGAGGCAATGAGCCAGTTTTTCTCAATACTGCCTGGACAATACAAGTCATCCGTGGTTTTGGAGTTTGGCTTGGCTGTATAGCGATCGCTTTCCCAATCGCTCGATTCTATGAAGATCCTAGATTAATGTGGTTAATTCCCATTGTTGGTTTTAACATCGTTATTTTGGGTTTTACTTCTACTAGCCTAGCTACTTTGAGTCGCCACATGGAAGTTGGCAAACTCACCATGTTTGAAATCATTACCCAGATTATTTCCTTAGTCGTCATGATTGTTTGGTCTTGGTTTAATCCTACAATCTGGGCTTTAGTTGCTGGTAATTTAGTCTCGGCAATCAGCAAAATGATCTTGAGCTATCGCCTAAATTCATGGCAACTTAATCGTTTTACTTGGAATAAAGAAGTCATCAGAGAAATCAATACCTTTGGGAAATGGATTATGATTTCCACAGCGATGACCTTTCTAGCCTCTCAGAGCGATCGCTTGCTTTTGGGTAAGCTGTTGGACTTAAAGATGTTAGGTGTTTACACCATCGCCTTTACACTTTCTGAGATTCCTAGACAAATCGTAATCAAAATAGGAACATCAATCACTTTTCCTCTGATTTCTCGTCAAGCATCCTTACCTCGTCAAGAACTACGAACTAAAATTACCAAGCAACGCTGGCGACTGCTATTGATATTAGCTTTAATTGTGGCTGCGATCGTTGGTTTCGGGGATCTACTAATCTCAACTCTATACGATGAAAGATATTTAGCAGCTACCTGGATGTTGCCAATTTTAGGTTTGGGAATTTGGCCTATTGTTCTTTCAGAAACCCTAGGTCGCTGTCTCGCTGGTTTAGGGAAACCTCAATATGCAGCTTGGGGATCTTTTTATCGCTTTTTGTTTATTGTCATTGGTCTACCTTGGGGATTTTCTCAATGGGGCATTTTAGGAGCTTTGCTAGTAATTGCCCTAAATGATATTCCTACTTATCTGACTGTTTCTTATGGTCTGTGGCGAGAAAAATTACTCTGTCTCAGACAAGATCTACAAGCTACGGTGGTATTTCTAGGATTAGTAATTTTGATCTTATTAGTTAGATCTTTCTTGGGCATCGACCTTCCTGTTATAGAAATCATTTAGGTCAAACAAATAAAAAATTATTGAAATAATCTCAATTATTCACAGTTGATATCAAGCCTATGAGTCCTCAAGCACAATTTGTTCTCCTCGCCTGGATTCCCATTGTTTTCCTACTATTTAAACGCTTCTCTCCACAACAAGCAGTAATTTTCAGTTTTATTGTGGCGTGGTTGTTTTTACCTCAAGGAGTAAAGTTTTCTTTACCTTTAATTCCTGACTATGATCGATTATCTGCTACGTGTTACGGCGTCTTACTTACTACCTGGTTTTATGATGCTCAACGTTTTCGCTCTTTTAAATTTGGCTGGCTAGATTTACCTATGATTATTTGGTGTCTCTGCCCTATGGCTTCATCACTTAGTAATGGTTTAGGCTTTTACGATGGTTCTGTTGCATCTATAACGGCAATAGTAAATTACGGAGTACCTTATTTTATCGGTAGAATATATTTCAATAACCTTACCGCAATACGTCAGTTAGCAATTGGAATTTTTCTCGGTGGATTAGTTTACCTACCTTTGTGTTTACTCGAAGTTGCTATTAGTCCTCAACTACATCGCCTAGTTTATGGCTATCATGGTGTTAAACAATTTGCCCAATCATTTCGTTACGGTGGCTTTAGACCTACTGTTTTTATGGAACATGGTTTAAGTGTTGGGATGTGGATGATGGCTGTCACACTCATTGGGATCTGGTTATGGCAGGCTAAAGTCATCAATAGAATTGCAGGTTTGCCTATAGCTTGGTTTATACCAGTACTACTAATAACATTTGTCTTGCTTAAGTCTACTGGTGCATATATTTATCTACTCTACGGAATAGTTATATTATTTACTGCCAAATGGTTGCGTACAGCTTTACCTTTATTGGTATTGATTGTGATGATATTTTCCTATATTCTGATAGGATCAAGCGGAGCAATAACATCAGAACGCTCAGAGCAGATCGTTACCATAGCTGGAGATATAGCTGGTGAAGACAGAGCGCATTCTTTAGATTTTCGATTCAATAACGAAGAAATTTTAGTCGGTAAAGCCAAACAAAGAATGATTTTTGGTTGGGGAGGATGGAATCGCAATCGTGTCTTTGAATATAACCACTTAGATGAACTTGTAGATACCACGATTACCGACAGTTTATGGATTATCGCTTTTGGTGTCAATGGGATAGTGGGTTTAATAGCAATATTTAGCTCTTCATTGTTGCCAGCTTTAAGTTTCTTTTACTTCTGTTATCCAGCTAGTTATTGGTTTCATCCCAAAGTTGCACCAGCAGCTGTGTTAGCCACAGTTACCACCTTATACATGCTTGACTGTACTTTAAATAATCAACCTAACCCTGTTTTTACTTTAGCATCTGGGGCAATAGCAGGATTGGTGTTAACTCAACGCCATCTTAAAACAGATAGTTCACATAGCCCTAGTTATACCTCATCGCCAACAAGGCGATCGCCTCGAAGAATAATTCCTTATGAAAATAATTACTCAGCTTTAGTTAAAAAATTTAACTAATTTCACTACATTTATTCCTTTTTTTCCATTCAAATTACTTATTATTTTGCCAAATCAAAAATGAATACAAAACATAGTTTAATAAAACAGCCAATTTTTTTAGTAGGTGCAGAGCGTTCAGGTACAACACTCCTGAGACTGATGTTAGATAATCATCCTCAACTTGCTTGGTGTTATGAATTTGAATATGGAGTAGATCTTATCCCTGATGATCATCAATGGTCAGATCTTGAAACCTATTATCAATGGCTAGAAACTCACCGTACTTTTCAAGCTACTGGTTTCACTATTGACCCTAGTTTAGATTATCCTTCGCTAGTCAATAGCTTTCTTCAGCAAAAACTTGATCAAGAGCAAAAATCAATTGTGGGAGCTACAGTACACCGTCATTTCGACAAATTATTACGAATTTGGTCTGATGCTCGCTTTATTCACATTGTTCGGGATGGTCGAGATGTAGCTCGCTCTTGTATTGGCATGGGTTGGGCGGGAAATGTTTGGACAGGAACAGAAAGATGGCTAGAAGCTGAAACTCTTTGGAATCAACTAGAACAGCAGCTACCTACTGAACAAAGAATGACTATAACTTACGAAGAATTAATTGTAGATCCAGTTAAAACTTTACAGCAAATATGCGATTTCATCGGTATTGAGTATGACCAAGCAATGCTTAATTATCCCCAAACAACCACCTATAGTTTTCCTGACGCTAGCTTAATTGGACAGTGGGAGCGCAAAATGTCTAAGCATGAAATTCAATTAGTTGAATCTCGAATTGCAAATTTGCTGGTATCACGAGGATATAAACTTAGTGGATTACCAAAACTAAATATTAATTCTCTCATGAAGCGATCGCTAAAGCTACAAGACTGGTGGGCGCGTTTTCAGTTCCGAATTAATAGGTATAGTCTTCCCTTATTTCTGTCAGATTATATATCGCGACATCTTAAATTTGAACAATGGCAAAAATCTGTCCAATTACAGCTTAATGCTATTGATAATGCTCATCTTAAATAAATCTCTAAGGAAACAAATATATTTCTTTAATTCTTATTACTCAAAATTCCCAAATTATTATGAACAAACAACTTAATTCAGCAATGCGTTTACCAGATTTCCTAATTATTGGTGCAGCCAAATCAGGCACAACAAGCCTATATGAATATTTAAATCGGCATCCACAAATTTTTCTCAGTCGAATCAAAGAGCCTCAATTTTTCGCAGTTGATAGTCAATATGAGCGTGGAATTGAGTGGTATTCTTCGTTATTTAAGGATGCAAGTCCTGAACAAATCTGTGGAGAAGCTACAACGGATTATACCAAACTACCACTCTATCCTAAAACTCCTGAACGAATTGCTCATCACTTACCTAATGTCAAAATGATTTATATTATGAGACATCCTGTTGAACGAGTATATTCTCATTACAAACATCTTCAAAGGGGGCAAAAAGTTGAACTAACTTTCAAAGATTATATCCAGGAAAATCATGTTTGTATTGATACAAGTTATTATTTCAAACAAATCAACCGCTATCTTGATATTTTTCCTAAAGAATCATTCTTATTTCTTTTAATGGAAGATTTGATTCACAATCCAGAGCAAACCCTAGAACAAATTTGCAAATTTATCGGGGTAAATGAACATATTTCTTTAGCTTTAGAAGAACAAGTTACAGCCAATAATAGCAAAAGACATTTTCAAGACACCATCCGTAATAGAATTACATCTCCTATTCGAGCCTTACCTTTTGTAGAAACTATAAAAGATACTGTACCTCAAAAATGGAGAGATAGTGCCTATAATTTGTTACAAAATTCATTTTATGGCAATCAAATTAAACAACAATATTTAGTACCAAAAATGGATGACAATACTCGTCAATGGTTATTGGATAAATTCCAAGGTTCTAATCAAGAGTTGGCTAATTTTCTCAATCGCGATTTATCAAGTTGGTCACTTTAAAATATTTTTGAACGAACCAAACAAATTAATTAAATTTAAACAATAATTACCGCAATTAAAGATTATGTCTATTAATTTCCAACAGCAAACTGTGCTTAATACTCCGATAATTCAGCCGTCTATCACAAATATTCCTCAATATGTTTTAATTACAGGTTCTGGTCGCTCAGGTACGACTTGGTTAGGTCAAATCATGAATATGTACCAAAACTGTATTTATAAATATGAACCATTTTTAAACTCAAAACAGACACCATATACTGTTTGGAAAAATAATCTAAATATTGATGACATAGAGCAACTACGCGATGATTTTTGGTCTTTATGTTGTAGTTGTTATTATGGAGTTGATGTTCCTCCTTTTCCTCCCAAAAGTTTTAGAACTCAAAATAAAGAAATACTCCATTTTCTTTACGGATTAGGTAAGAGAGTAAATCTGTCAAAAAATTTATATCAATGGTACGGTCGTCCACAATTAACTCAAGATACTTCTGTATTAATTAAAGATGTTAATTTCCCTATTCAAATGCTGCCTCGTCTGTGTGAGGTATTGCAACCTAATCTAATTGCTTTAGTCCGTAATCCTTTTGCTAATATTGCTTCTTATCTTAAGGGTGTAGAAATGAATTTGTTTAGTCAAGAATTTACTCAGCAAGTTAATAGACTAGAACAACAGTTGACTACTTCCCAAGACAAGCACTTAAATCAATATTGTCAGCAACTTAAAAATATGTCTGTGGCTCAGTTTGCAGCAGTACGCTGGCGTTTTCAAGTCGAACCATTGGTAGATTATGCACGCAACCATGAAAAGGGTTTATTAGTAGTTTATGAAGATTTATGTACTGATCCTCATAGGCAAATAACTGAAATTTTTAACTTCGTAGGCTGGCAACTTGAGCAAGCTGTTAATGATTTTATTGATCTATCCACTGCTGGAGAAACCAAAAATTCTCAATCTTCCAAAGCTTATTATAGTGTTTACCGCGATCCTAAACAAAGTATGTCCAAGTGGAAAACTCAGCTGACTAAAGAACAGCAGTCAGATATCGCCTCAATTATCATTGATTCCCCATTAAAAAATCTTTGGTCTGATTTACCGCTTTAATTATCAATTCTCAACTAGTTAATTATTAAATTTAAAATGCAAAATTTACAAAACGTCGGACTAGTTATTATTGGGCGTAATGAAGGCGATCGCCTTCATCGTTGTCTACTTTCAGTCATTAAACAAACAAGCAATATTGTTTATGTCGATTCTGGTTCAACCGACGGTAGTATACAAATGGCTAAATCTTTAGGAATAGACGTAGTTGAGCTAGATTTATCTATACCCTTTACCGCAGCCCGTGCTAGAAATGCTGGTTTCTCTCGTTTAGTAGAAATGAATAGACAAGTAGAGCTAGTTCAATTTGTAGATGGTGACTGCGAAATATTCCCTAAATGGTTAAAAACTGGTCAAAAAGTACTAGAAACTAATCCAGATTTGGCTGTAGTGTGTGGTCGTCGGCGTGAGCGTTTTCCCGACCAAACTATTTATAATCGACTATGCGATATTGAATGGGATACACCTATTGGTGAAGCTACATCCTGTGGTGGAGATGCCATGATGCGAGTATTCGCTTTTGAACAGGTACGAGGCTATAATCCTGCCTTAATTGCTGGAGAAGAACCTGAATTATGTGTACGCCTGCGTCAACAAGGATGGAAAATTCTTCGTATCGATGCAGATATGACTTTACATGATGCAGCTATGACTAAGTTTAGTCAATGGTGGCAGAGGTCATTAAGGGCAGGTCATGCCTATGCTCAAGGGGCTTGGCTACATGGCAGTAGTTCAGAAAGACATTGGGTCAAAGAAAGCAAAAGTATTTGGTTTTGGGGTCTGATTTTACCACTTATGGCTTTGGGAGGAGGATTATTTAGTCAAGGTTGGAGTCTTTTACTCTTATTAGGTTATCCGTTAATGGGATATAAAATATATCGCCATGTAAAACAACGCAACTATAGTTTAAAGGATACTATCTTCTATACTTTGTCTTGTTTAGTCAGTAAATTTCCGCAAGCACAAGGTCAGATTCAATTTCACATCAATAGATTACTAAAACGAAAGATTCATTTGATCGAATATAAAAATTCAACAGCTTTCCCAGCCACAGTTAGAGCAAAACTTTAACTAGCTAAAAGCTAATAGCTAATAGCTTTTAGAAATAACCTCTGCCAATCGGATTTAATATTAGCTGCTATCTTGCCCAACATCTTATTCTTAAATTACTTGTGAACTTTATGAACCAGAATTTATTGATTGCCACCCAAGATTTTAATGAGCTTTCTTTAGTAGAGTCTATAGAAAATGCTCTTCCCATCTATCGTCATTTTGAACAATATGCCCAGCAGTTTCCTGATGCGGTAGCAGCGACGAGTGCAGGTGATGCTATAACTTATGGTCAACTAAATCTGATGGCTAATCAGTTAGCGCATTATCTGATTAGTCAACAAATCAAAGCACAGGATTGTATAGGTGTTTTGATGGAGGCTGGATGGGAGATGTTAGTGGCGATAATCGCAATTCATAAAATCAATGGGATTTATCTGCCAATAGATACAGAATTTCCTAGAGCCAGAATTGAGAGCATTGTCGAACAGGCGCAACCATCAATCATACTCTGTGCTAGTCAAAGATATGCTG
>JBOFLX010000086.1:0-18183 GCA_051658085.1 Waterburya sp. | reverse complement strand
CCGCGCTTGCGTAGGATTTTAGTAATGTCAGAAACGGCGTGTTGTGCTTGGGCTACTGCCATACCGTAACCTGGTACGATAACCACACTTTTAGCATCATTAAGTAATTCCGTTACTTCTTCGACATTAGTAGCTGTAGCTTCACCCATTGGTTTAGCCTCGCCAGCAGGTGCAGAATTACTAGAACCTTCACCGAAACCACCTAAGATGACACTAATAAAGGAACGATTCATCGCCTCACACATAATGTAGCTGAGGATCGCGCCACTACTACCAACTAATGCACCTGTAACAATGAGTACATCATTAGAAAGCATGAAGCCAGCAGCAGCAGCAGCCCAACCTGAATAGCTATTAAGCATGGAGATAACGACAGGCATATCTGCGCCACCAATACCCATTACCAGTAAGAAACCCAAAATACCAGCTAACCCAGTCATGATTAACAGAGGTTGCAAGCCGTTTGCTGTGTTCATAAACTGTACGCCGAGAAATACTGAACCAACCAGCAAGGAAATATTGATTAGATGACGTGCAGGTAACATCAAAGGCTTACTACCCAAAGAACCATTTAATTTACCAAAGGCTACCACTGAACCAGTAAAGGTAACAGCACCAATAAAGATACCGATAAAGATTTCTAGTTCATGAATCGTGGCTTCTACCCCAGTCAGAGAACTTTCGGGTTGAAGATAAGTAGCAAAACCAACTAATACCGCAGCTAAACCGACAAAACTGTGGAGAATAGCTACAAGTTCGGGCATGGAAGTCATAGCAACTCTGGCAGCCAGAATTGAACCAATAATTGCCCCTGGAACGATCGCAGCAATTAAAGTTCCATAAGCTGTAACTTCGGTACTAAGGGCAGTAGCGATTAAAGCGATCGCCATACCAATAATTCCAAATATATTACCCCGACGGGCAGTTTCCTGGTTTGATAGTCCCCCCAGGCTGAGGATAAATAAGGCACTGGCTGCAATATAAGCAACCGCCACAAGATTATTTGACATAAATTTTCACAGGATGAAGTATGAATGATGAGGGATGAAGAATTGCTAATCTCTATTTATTTCTGGAACATCTTAAGCATTCTTTGGGTAACGAGGAAGCCACCAGAGATATTGATTGTGCCAATTAGAATTGCGATCACGCCTAAGATTACAGGGGCAGAGGTAATTTCGCCTGAAATCTGCAACATACCGCCTAAGATAATAATTCCACTAATCGCATTGGTGACACTCATTAAAGGTGTATGTAAGGCTGGGGAAACGTTCCAAATTACTTGATAACCAATAAAGCAAGCCAATACAAAAACAGTAAAGTGAGATAGGAAAGAAGTTGGCGCACCAATACCAACTCCCAGTAAGGCTAAACCTGCTAAGATAAGCCAAACCATACCACTACCAGATTTTTTCTCTTCAACTGCTGCTTGGGTTTTGACCGCAGCTTTGGGTTTGGGAGGAGGAGTGGGAGAAGGGTTTTCGATTTTTGGTGGTGGCCAGGTTACTTTGCCTTCGTGAATGATTAACGCTCCACGCACGACTTGATCTTCGTAATCTACTTTATAATCTTCTGCACCACCCATATCTTTGAGTAAATGCCAGAGGTTTGTACCGTATAGTTGACTCGACTGGGCAGCCATGCGACTAGGTAAATCGGTTAAACCAACGATAGTTACGCCGTTGTATTGATAAATTTCATTGGGTTTGGTTACTTCACAGTTACCACCCTGTTCAGCAGCTAAATCGACGACAACCGAACCTTCTTTCATCATTTCAACCATATCGGTCAGAATTAACTTAGGTGCTGGTCTACCTGGAATTAATGCCGTCGTGATAATAATATCTACTTCTTTGGCTTGCTCTCTAAACAATGCCATTTCCGCGTCGATAAACTCTTTACTCATGGTTTTGGCATAACCGCCAGCCCCAGTTCCGTCCTCTTCAAACTCTAGTTCTAAAAATTCTGCACCGAGACTTTCTACCTGTTCTTTAACCACAGGACGAGTATCAAAAGCTCGTACCACTGCCCCTAAACTTCTAGCTGCACCGATCGCTGCTAATCCTGCAACCCCAGCCCCAATTACTAAAACCTTGGCAGGGGGAACTTTTCCTGCTGCGGTAATCTGTCCTGTAAAGAAACGACCAAAATTATTCGCAGCTTCAATAACTGCCCGATAGCCAGCAATATTTGCCATCGAAGATAAAGCATCCATCTTTTGGGCGCGACTAATTCTGGGAACTGCGTCCATTGCCAGAACTGTGGCGTTACGAGATGCTAACTTATTTAATAATTCTTCATTTTGTGCGGGCCAAATAAAGCTGATAATGGTTTTACCTTCGGGCATCACTTCAATTTCTGAGTTTTCAGGAGCGCGCACTTTCAGGATAATATCTGCTTCTGACCAAAGAGTTTGAGCGTCAGGAACAATACGACAATCAGCATCTTGATAAGCTTGATCGGTAAAGTTAGCTGCTGATCCTGCACCAGATTGAATCAAGATTTCAAATCCAAGTTTTTGCAGCTTTTTGACTGTATCGGGTGTAGCTGCCACTCGACACTCATTTGGATAAACTTCTTGAGGTACGCCAATTTTGCGTGGGATTGGTTTTTTAGCCTCTGATTGTAGGCTTTTTTCTAGCTGTTGATCGACAGTTGCAGTCATGAATTCTCCTGATAATTTGCAAAAGATACAGACACCAAAAAATCCCCTAATAGCAAATATAAATTGCCGATGGGATCAACTTTTGAGCAATATACTGAAATGTGACGATTGTAGTTGAAATTTCACATTGGTATCATTTAATATTTCTATTATTATGATTGCCAGGTTAGTAAGATTTTAGTGTTTATTTGTAAAAATATTCTTAATTTTTTTGAGCTTAAATCTTGAAAATCCTCCTATTGTTTAATTTTTTAGGCTTGATAGTAAAATTGTTGCTAGCAACAAACCCACCATAAACACATACTTGTGCAATGTTTATCGTAGGACGATCCCCATCTTTGGTAAATAATCTTTAACTTGTCTTAGTAATTATCCTCATGGGGCTGATTAATAATTGTGCCTTGGTGGGCAAAATATTACTGATATGCTCATTAGCTTAAGTAAGCGATTGCTGACAAAAATAAAATTAATTTATGAAAATTGGGATTATTGGTTTAGGTTTAATTGGTGGCTCTTTGGGAATAGATTTACGCGCCCAAGGACACCAGATCTTCGGAGTATCTCGTCACACTGCTACCTGTCAAACTGCTGAACAACGAGGAATAGTTGATACAGCTAGCACTAACTTGGATATTCTTAGAGAAACAGACATTATTATAGTTTGTACGCCTATAAAGGCGATCGCATCTACTATCGAGCAGTTAATTCCTCATCTTGCCAGCCATACTATCATCACCGATGTGGGTTCGGTCAAATTTCCTGTAGTTCAAGAGTGTTCGCAATTGTGGCACAATTTTCTCGGTGGACATCCGATGGCTGGAAGAGCAAACAGTGGAATTGATGCAGCAGAAGCTAATTTATTCGCAGGCACAGCTTATGTAATTACCCCTACAGAGCAAACTCCCCCTGAACATGTTAAGAAACTTAAAGCGATCGCCTTAGACTTAAAAGCTATTCCTTGTGTTTGTGATCCTCTAATTCATGATCGCGCCGTTAGCTGGATATCTCATTTGCCTGTAATGATTAGTGCCAGTCTAGTCAAAGCTTGTCTTCAGGAAGAACCAGAAACATTATATCTAGCTCAAGTCCTTGCTAGTTCAGGATTTCGCGATACTAGTAGAGTCGGGGCGGGTAATCCAGAATTAGGAGTGATGATGGCAAAATATAATCGGGATGAATTGTTGCGATCGCTCTATAATTATCGGGATAATTTGGATGAAGTTATTAATTTAATAGAAGGGGAAAAGTGGCAAGATTTGGAAGAGATTTTAAGAAGCAATGGGGAAGCTAGACCAAAGTTTTTAAACTGATTTTATCTTATAAGCTATTTCCCTGAACTTCAAGGTATTCCTAAAATTGTTGAAAATAATCAATAATCCAAGACCAAAAATAAAGACGCAGTTATCAATCACTGCGCCTAAAGCTTAAAATTTCTATGTTTTAGTAAACACTGAATATAAAAATTATTCAAATATCTAGGATTGCAAATAGCAGTTTTTCTTTGAGGACACAGCTTCTTCAACAATTACATTATCATATTGCTTGGTCAAATTTTCTACTAGTTCTTTAGCGTGTTTATTTGCTTGTTTAATTATATTTGTTGAACAGGCTTCTGCTTTAATTGCTGTTAAAGCATATCTTTGTGCTTTATCTTGTAACTTTTGTTCTACGTTTGCACCTAATCCTTTTTTATATGTATCGATAATACCAGATTTATGAATATCTAAATAGACATCTTTTAAGTGAGCAGAAGGTAATTTTATATGGATCTTATTATCTTTTTTATCTAATTCTATTTTAACTTTTTCTAAATTAATTCCTGCTTCAACATTACCAACTGCTTCATAAATTAAATTGGTTTGACCGATTTGAAATCGACTTAACATTCTGTTATTAGATGCTTTAATTGTTACTCGATTGGATATCTGTGCTGTTGTTAAAACATCCATTTCTTGCAGTCCACCGATTACAATATTTTCAATTTCTGCAACACTTTGAGAAGGAGGAAAAGCCCAGATTATTATTTTAGATGGTATCTGTTTAATAGATGTATAGGTAGAAATAAAACCAAATACAGAAAACAATAATAGAAAAGAAATTAATATTACTGCAATTTTGTCTTTATAAGATCTAGAGAAATTAAGTAAATTATTGATCATGGAAAAAACTTTGGTATTATATAGGGTTACCAATTATTCTATTAACCATTTAGTAAAAAGGTAAACTAGAGTATTCACTTAAATTATTAAGATCGCAAGAAAAAAAGGCGCAGTAACAACTACTTTCAGCTAATACTAAAGTTTTTAAAACGCTAATAGAAAAAAGCCATAACTCTGTATCCGATGATGCAATAATCTACTGTAAATTACCTGACAAGCGATCGCTTCCCTGTAGATACCATAACCAAAGGCAAGTAACCGTCAATCCTTCCTTAGTTCGACCGACTTCATCTAATAAACTAAGACACTGGGCTTTGAAAGTCGATATTTTAACTTCTTTCATCAGTAAAATAGGATAGTGATTAGTGATTTGGGATTTAAAAACTTTTAACAAAGATTAAAAGCTTAAGATCGAAATAACTTAATCTTGTTTATTGCTGCATTCTCAACTAACTTTAAAAATACTAACTCAATTTATTTTTATTACTCTGTTAATGACTCACTCTGGTTACTATGAGATTACTTTAAAACTTGGTAACATTAAACATCTATTTCAAGAACCAGAATTTGATCCTTTTATTCCACAACAAAATTCCAGTTCTGGGATTGATGCGATCGTCAGTGAATTAAAACCAAAATCCTTAACTTGTAAAGTACGCACTACAATTATATTACCAGACAATCAACTTTCAGAAAATCTGGAACAAGTAACTACTGAAGCATTACAACGTTATTGTACCGTTCGCATTGCTCAGACTACTAATGATTTAGCTTCATTACGGGGACGAGGATTTAGAGCCTTGCAAAGAGGTTTATTGTTTTTAGCAGTCTGTCTGCTACTATCAACTTTATTTGATGAACTCAAAAGTTTTCCAGGCTTGATACGTCGATTTCTAAGTGAAGGTTTTTTAATTGCTGGTTGGGTTAGCCTCTGGCATCCAATTGAGTTGCTGTTATACGAATGGGGCCCATATCAACGACAAAAACAGATTTATGAACTAATTAAAGAGATGGAACTCAAAGTGGCTTCAGAAAATTAAAATTGAAGCACAATTAGCCTTAAGCTTTTATTAAATATCAACAAAATTACTAAATTGATTTGATTACTTATTTTTAATGAAAATTATTAACTTTGCAGGCGAAAAAACCATTGGAGTGAGAGCCTTGTTTATCGGCGAGAAAATAGATTTACGGGCTTTGGAAAATACGAGTTGTTTAAGTGAGTCGCCTTTAACCATTACGGCAGGAGAAAATGGCTGTGCTGTATTACAAAAATATGGTGCGATCGTCTTGTTTGGAGTCAATCCTTTAGAAGAAGCTGCTTTTATTAACAATTTACAACCTTGGATTAGTAAAGCTTTTAAAGAGCCTGAATCAGAAGAAACCCGAATTGAAATTAATATCGATAGCAAAGAATTTGTTACCGAAAACGGCAA
Organism: Waterburya sp.; assembly: GCA_051658085.1. Classification (GTDB taxonomy): domain Bacteria; phylum Cyanobacteriota; class Cyanobacteriia; order Cyanobacteriales; family Xenococcaceae; genus Waterburya. Next base: position 11,923 of record JBOFLX010000086.1, on the reverse strand, counting down.
TATTGAATTAAAAGAATTTAATATTGAACGATTACAAATTGTTGCGGATGTTTTGGCAAAAAGTGTGATTTTGAGTCACTACGAAACTAGTATTGCTAGCGTATTTGCTAAGATTGAACCGATCGCTGCTAGTATTAAACGCTTTGGTAATGGTCGTCATCAAGGGGAAGACTTATTGCAACATATTGGTAACACAATTATGATTCAGCAAACTATGGTTGGTTTAGTAGAAATTGAAGATAAACCAGAACAATTATGGGATTGGCCTAACTTAGAACGTCTTTATTTGCGTCTAGAAGACGAATATGAAATTGGTGAACGTCACCGCGCCTTAGAACGAAAACTAGAGCTAATTTCTCGCACTGCTCAAACGGTATTAGATCTCATGCAACATCAGAGTGCTGTGAGAGTCGAATGGTACATTGTAATTCTCATTATTGTGGAAATTCTACTTAATATTTATGAATTATTTTTCTTAAGATAAGTAACTTAATCTGTATAACTAACTAGCAACTTGTGTTAAATAACTGTAACTTGTTGCCATCTAAACTAATTACGCATAATCTAATTTGTAAATACCTTATTTTTTAAAGTTGTTCTGTAAATTGAGCAACAATATCTATACTTTAATTTTTATTTTCTGTTGTAGCTGGTTATGTCCTACGAATCAAAATTAGCTCGTCAATCTGGTAAGCTGCTTAACCCAGCAAAGTTATGCTTATTGTTATCAGTAGGTTTACATCTGTTGGTGCTAAAATTTGGCTGGGCAAGCCTCAATTTAGATGGTGATTCTAGTATTAGAGAAGTTTCAGTCATTGAACTTAGCCCAGAACAACAATCTCGTCTGCCTAATGTCTCTCCTCAACTAAATACTCCAAATATACCAGGTTTTAATAACACTCTTCCCCCTGGCGATAATAGCAAGCCAGCCTCACCTTTTGCTATTCCTCGTTCTCTAATTCCAGGTATAGGCAACCCTAATAATTTACCTCCTGTTCCTATTCCTCCTCCACCTGAGTTTGACTTGCCTCCCTTACCGCCGATCACAGATATTACTTTGCCTCCCGTTAGTAATTTCTCAAATCTTCCCCAGCCACCAGAACCTGGTTCTTCTGGCTTTAAAGTCAAGCCGTCGACAGTACCATCACTCCCTGCTAAAACACCAAATCAGCCATCTACTGCTGTACAACAACCACAGCAACCAGGCAAGCCTATCCAAACAACTGCGAAATTAGAGCCACAGGCAAATCCCAAAGCTCAACCTCAACCTCAACCAACTCGTGAGCAGATTGCAGCCATCAAAACTGCTACTTCCCAAAATCGTATTGGGAATTTGAGTCAAAATTTGAAAAAAGTCGAGACTGGTACTACTGATGAAGATGCGACAAAAAACTATGTTGCCTGGCTGAAAAAAGTTCAGGACACTAAACATAAACATGAAAAGATTGTCATTCAAGGTACTTATCCACGGGATGCCTGTATTCGTAAACTTGAAGATAGTAGCTTTTTTGGAGTTATAGTCGATGAAACGGGTGCAGTCGTGGCTCTAGATTTAATTAAAGGGTCAAAGTATCCTATTTTTAATGAGCTAGCCAGTCAAGATATTAGCGATCGCACTTTAGAAAATAAAACTAAAAAACCTAAGCCTTATCAGGTAACGGTTGATTATAAATATGACCCCGAAATTTGTCCTGCTTTAACTCTACCCTCGATTAGAAAAGCCGAAGAAGCAAAACAAACTCAGCCGAAACAGCAGTCAGCACCAGCACCAAACCCAGAACCTCAACCTGCGCCAGTACTAAAACCAACGCCCAAACCCCAACCTACACCAGTGACAAAACCTCAATCTAAACCAGCACCTAAGCCTCAACCTCAACCTCAACCTCAGCCTCAACAAAAACCACTACCATCATTAAAAGACAAACTCAGAAATATACCTCTGCCTAACCTCGATCCTTCAGAATTGAAAGATATACCTTTGCCTAATAAGCCAAGTTTTGAATAATTAAGTTGAATTTAGAATTAGCAGAGAAAGAAAAACGAGGTGAAAAAGTTATCGGCGCAGAAGCACCTGATTAATTTTGCAATCCAATAAGCTCAATTTAGACTTTTCCACTGTTCATTTCCATAAAAGTCATTTACTCTATAGCAGTACCTATACTTTTTAGGACATTTTTTAAATTGTTACTTGAAGGGCGCAAGCCTTGCGCCCCTACTGCTACTTGCTACTTAAAAAAAACCTACTACCTACTACTTACTACCTTTTTTGCTACTTTCTACTTGCTACTTTCTACTTTCTACTTAATATATGCCTTCTGGTATTACCCACGACCGTATTACTCTTTGGACTCTTCCTTGGATAGCTGGAATTACTTATGGTGTCACTCGCGATGGAGAATTGACTTTGATTCTCTCTGGTGGGTTTTTGTTTAGTGGTTTAATGTTTGGCCCCGATTTAGATATTTTTTCCATTCAATATCAACGCTGGGGTTTATTTAGGTTTATTTGGTTGCCTTACCGTCGCTTTTTGCGTCATCGTTCCTTATTATCCCACGGTTTAATTATTGGTACTTGTATACGAGTTATATATTTATTATTTATTATTGCTTTTGTTAGTATTTTTATAGTAGCGATCGCGCAATTGTTTTTTGGTTTTACTTGGAACTGGCACGATTTTACTCGTCAACAATTAAACCTATTAAGGAAACAATATCTAAGAGAAACTATTGCTATCTTCTTAGGTTTAGAATTAGGGGCAATGAGCCATAGTCTTAGTGATTGGATTAGTTCACGTCAGAAACAACTTCAAAAAAAATCACCTAATAAAACCAAGGTTAAACGTTAATTGTTAATTGTTAGCACTATTAGAAGTAACTTTTGACTTTTGACTTCATTGTCCCCTTGTGGGATTGACTTCTGACTTCTGACTTCCTGTACTAGGTGGAATACCTTCAACATTAATTATTCCCTGAATAACTGAACCGACAATTGGGGCAGCGACAGTAGAACCAAAGGTATATTTTCCATGAGGCTCGTCAACGACTGCCAAAATTGCATAACGGGGTGCTTCTACAGGGAATATACCCACAAAGCTCGTAATTTTAGCTTCTAAATCATAACCACCTTTAGTATTTGCTTTCTCGGAAGTACCTGTTTTGCCTGCAACTCGGTAGCCAGGAATCTTGGCTACTTTACCACTGCCATCTTCTACCACTGTTTCCATCATATCAAGGACAGTACGAGCGGTTTCAGGGGAAAAGACTTGTTTAGTATTGGGTGGTTGGGAATAGTGTAGATAGCCTCGATAGTCTGATAAACCTTGTACCAAGTGAGGAGTAATTAATTTACCTTGGTTGGCTATAGCAGCATGAAGCTGAACTAACTTGAGGGGAGTTAAAGAAAAACCTTGACCAAAAGTTGTGTTTGCTCGTTCTACTTCGCCGACAGTAAACTCTACTTCATTTTTTAAAGTACCAGGGGTATATCCAGGTAAATCAAATTCGAGATCATTTTCAATACCCAATTTTTGTAAATCTCGATAATAATCAAGAGGTTGTAACCGTTGCATAATCTTGATCATCCCGACATTGCTAGAATGTTGCAGGATTTCTGATAAAGTTAATTCTCCTCGCGCACCTTCTTTCTCAAAATCATGATTACTGATGATCTTATCTTGAATTTTTATTTTGCCTGTATCGTTAAATGTATCTTGAGGAGTAATAACACCTGCATCTAATGCTAAGGCAATATTGATAGGTTTAAAAGTTGAGCCTGGTTCATAAAGATCGGTAATTGCCCAATTTTTAAACACACTAAAATCAGTAGTTTCATAATAAGTATTGGGATCATAAGTAGGTTCAGATACTAAAGCTGCGATCGCGCCATCGCGAACATCCATCACTATTACTGTCCCTCGTTTTGCCTTATATTCTTGCATCTTCTCTTTCAGGGCATTACGGGCAATTTGTTGGATACGCAGATCAATAGTTAACTGTAATCTGAGATCATCAAAATTAAATAACTGTTGCGATCGCTCTAAATCTCCTGGATAAAATACCGATTGATTATTATTAAAACTACGTTTCATTTGCCAACTAATTGGCTCACGTTCTAATAATTTGTTTTGAGTATATTCCACTCCAGCTTGAGGAGTACGGCTATTATCTCGATTAACATAGCCTGTTATTTCCGCCGTCATTTCTCTATGGGGATAGGAACGAGTATAGTTTTGCTTTAAATCTAAACCATCAATTTGCAAGGCTGAAATTTTTTCTTTAACTGATTCTGGTAAATTTTCTGCTAAAAGAATCCCCCAATCTTGTTGATTAAAAATGTTTACAAGCTCTTGAGGAGTATTTTTACCGATAATATTCGCTAGTTTTTCGGCTATTTCTTGGGCTGGTACTGGCTGGGAATTTCTTTTAAATAAAAACGGATGAACATAAAGAGTATAAGTAATAAGATCTGTTGCTAAAACATTTTGTTGTCGATCTACAATTTGACGACGAGGAATATAAAACTTGAGCTTTGTTGTCTGTTGATCTTGAGCAATTTGACTTAATCTTTTTCCTTCAGGAGCTTGTTCATATTTAACTACAGGATCAACTATTTGTAGATAATAAAGCCTGGAAGCTAAACCAATTGTACCGATAACTAAAACTCCCCACACCAAAAATAACCGCAGGATTGACTGTTTTGTCTGTCTGCCTTGATTATGATTTGAAGTTGAATGAAGATGACGAGGTAATAATTGCTTAGGTTTTGATTTGACTTGAGAGTGACGAATTTTAGCTAATTTGCGTGCGAGTGGAAACTTCAATTTGGTCATAATTTAAGCCATCAGCTATCTGACATTGTTTAAGATAAGCCATTAACCCAACTGTCTGCATATTAATTAACAATTATTTTTCTCTCAAGTAATTAAATTAGATATTGAGCAATCAAGCTAAAATTAATAACCTAAACTATTGTGTTTTAATTGAACTGTTTGTGTTTGCTGTTGAGCGATTACCCCAAGGGTACGCTTCGCGATCGCAGTTTCAGACTCTTGCTTATTAATTATTTTGGCAGGGGGAATAAATACTGCTGATTCTGGTGTAGAAATAGATAAATTCTTATCTTGACTGGCTGCTTGAGCGGTTTGATATTTAATAGTTTCGTTAATGGCTATTAATTGACGTTCTTGACGTTGTAAGTCTTCTAAATTTTGGTATTCTTGACTCCACAGTTTAGGAATCTGTACTGTCGAGATATAAAGACCAATACTAACACTGAGAGAAGCTAAAGCAATTCCAAAAGAAGCTTTTTGTAATAATGATAAAACTTTAAGATTATGAGGTAAAGTCTGAGACTGGTCAAAACTACGGGTTTTTAAAACCTTAGTTGGTTGAACTTGAGGCTGTTTAATTATCTCTGGATATTGCTGAGGCTGTAGTTTGGGAGAATAATATTCAGTAGTAAAATCAGCTTGACGTAGAGCAGACATTTGATTATCTCCTTATTTTTCAGGAAGTCGTTGGGCGAAATTGTAGCTTATATTTTAATAAATGATAAGAGGGGCTTCAACAAATTAATTCTTACTTACAAAAAAACATGAAATTTTAAAAAACAAAGCAAAAAAATCAGGCAACGCTTTTATATTTTTATTTCTTACTTTTACATTTCTAAACAATTGCCACCTAATAGTTTATGAATATACTTATTCTCTGCTCTACCTTTCCCTATCCACCAACTAAAGGTAGAAAACAGCTAAGAACATTTCAGTTGTTGCGATATCTTTACCAACGCCATCAAGTTACTTTGTTGACTCGTCGTCATCCCGAATTTACCGATACAGAGGTGGATACTCTCCGTGAACAAGTGACAGAGTTAGTGCTGTTTGACATTGAGCAAAATACTGAGCCTTTGGGATTAATTGACAAAGCTAAACGTTGGAGTAAATTTATTCAGCAGAAAACACCGCCAGAGATTTTAGATAACTATTCTGCTGAAATGGCAGACTGGATTAACCAAGCTGTTGCCGAGTCAAGATTTGAGATGATCGCTTGTGAGGATAGTGCAGATGAGATTTATCTCGATCCCGAATGGCAACAACAATTAAAAGTTATTTTAAATTTACATTTTTCCGCCTCTGGCAGATATCAACAACTGTTGGCAACTGGTGATTCTGAGAATGAACTGAAAGATCAAATTAATTTAGGTCTACAAAGACGTTATGAAGAATATTATCTAGCAAAATTTAGTGCGATCGTTACTGTCAATAACCTAGATAAACGTATAGTCAAGAAACTAGCCCCAGAAAGCCAAGTTACTGTAATTCCCAATGGTGTTGACTTAACCGAGTTTCCCCGTCGTCCTACCAATCAAGGGGAACAAAGAATTGTCTTTGTTGGTAGTATGGATAGCCCTATAAATATTGATGCAGCCAAATTTTTAGCTTTAGAAGTCTTTCCTGCAATTCGCCAACGTTATCCCGAAGCCGTTTTAAAACTAGTAGGGGCAAAACCCGTAGCGGAGATTATCGAGTTGAATAACTTACCAGGAGTTGAGGTTACGGGCGAAGTAAGCAGTGTTATAGAATATCTCCATTGGGCAACGGTTTGTGTCATTCCCATTCGTCAGGGATATGAGTTAAGAAATCGTACTCTGGAAGCAATGGCAGTAGGAGTACCTGTAGTCGCCAGCGATCGCGCTTTGGCTGAGTTTGAAGTTGATGGTGCAAATGTACCTTTAAGAGCAATGCGAGCCAATACTTTAGATGAATATATTTATGCTATTGGTCGTTTATTTTCCGAACCCAAATTAAGGGATAAACTCTCAGAAAACGGGCGATCGCTCGTCACCAGCGAATATACTTGGGAGCAAGTCGGACAAAAATATGAACAGGTATTGATTAATTAAATTATTCATTGTTGGTTAATGATAATCGCCAATTAAGCAGGAATTTCTTTTTCTGCAACTTCTTTTGTAGGAACAGTAGTATATCTTTGCATAATTTGGATGAAAATTTCCTAATTATAAATAGCAATTTAAGCTATTAACCAATATAGATAATAATGCTAAATAAACTGTTCCCTAATCAAAAACCCCAAAAATTAGCAATTGGTAGTACTTTAATTAGTCTGGTAGCACTATATGCTTTGGGCTGGCATATTTTTACAGGTACACCACGCTATAGCCTCGGTCAATTGCAAGAAGCCATTGAGAAAAATCAAATAGATGAAATTGAAGATTACATTGATGTTCAAAGTCTTGCTAATCAAGTCATCGATACTACTTTCGATTCTGTCTATCAATCTTTGCCACAACAAACTAGTTCAAGTGAAGATGTTTTAGGACAACTAGGCACTTCTTTGGGTTTGAGAATTATGGAAAGTATGCGACCTATGATACAACAACAGATTGAAACGTATTTTTCCGAAGCCATACAACAACCTTCTCAAGCTGGGCTAAAAGAAATGAAATTGACATCCATTAATCAAGTTAAAGACGGAACAGCTATTGCCACTTTTGATATATCTCAAGTACCAAATAACCAAGTAATACAACTTAAATCAATAGGAGTAGTTTTAGAACAACAGCCAACACGTCAATGGAAAATCATGGGATTAGACAAAGAGACTTTGAAAGCAGTAGTTGCTACTATGGATTAATAAAGTATTTAGGCAAAATTAATTTAACCAGCAAGTAACAATTAAGTAATCAGTAAGCAAGATTGAAGCGATCGCATTTAAGTTTTAATTGCAGTACTTAAATTCTCCTAATAAGCTAAGAGCTAAAAGCTAAAAAATAGTTTATTTGAACGAAGCAAATTCACATTAAACGTTTTATTTATTCCAACAACCAGCCAAACAAAGTTTCTATAGTCAGACTGAAATCTTTAGCAAATTCTGGGACTGGTAAAATTGTTTCAAGTTGATCGTAAAAACTAGTTGGTTTATCTCTTAAATATACAAATACAGATTGTTCATTTGGATCGATTAACCATCCCATCTCAGTTCCATGTTTAAGACAGTGCAGAATATTTTTAGTAACTTTAGTTTGATTTTGAGCGGGGGATAAAATTTCAATAGTCCAATCTGGGGTAATTGAGAATATGTTGGCAACTCCACCATTTTCCTTACGTGGTATTCTTTCCCACAAAAATACAGAAATATCAGGTATGAGCGATCTTCCTCCAAAGGTACAGCGAAGTTCTGAAAAAGCTCGCGCAATTTTTTCTTGTTTAAGCATCCCATTGATTGCAGGTGCTAATTCAGTCTGAATTACACTATGTTCCCGTTGTGGCATTGGTTTCTGGATAATACGTCCATCAATATATTCGCTGGCAGGTTCTGTTTCTGGCAGCATGAGAAATTCGTCTAAGCTTAAAGATTTAGAAGGAATTTGTACCATTTCAGGTTTCCTTTTCGATTAGTTCGTAATAACTAAAATTATAACTATAATTTGGAATTCACTAGATTTTTAGTTATTGATTAAAAATACAAAATATTATGAATAACTCTTTAAAGAATTTAGATCGAGCAATTCGTTTCGGTAATGTCGAACAAGTTCTTGAAATTCTTCAAACGATTGATCAAAAAGATAATCTAGATAGTTTTTTAGTAACTGCAATCGAATATTATTCTTTTGAGAAAATGTTGCATAATTGAGATACAATTTAAGCAAGTTTTAATCTATGTCTATACCCGTCGAACTCGATCTCAAAGATATTTTGCTAAAAATTGAAGGCAAAATAGATAAACTCGATAACAAGCTGGAAAATCAGATACAGCAACTCGATAACAAGCTGGAAAATCAAATACAGCAACTCGATAACAAGCTAGAAAATCAGATACAGCAACTCGATAATAAGATAGACAAGGTTGATCACAAGTTTGAACAGAAATTTGATACTCTTCACAAAGATGTTATCGATCTCAAAATTGGTCAAACCAAAATCGAAGGCAAAATCGAAACTCTTGATGCTCGAATTAAAAATGTTGAAACTATAACTGGCAAAGTGCCTGATATTACTGAGAAAATTGGCGAGCAAAAAACTTGGCGTACTATAATTGCTACTGCAATCACAGCGTTGATAAGTGGTACTGTTGGTTGGTTTATTCGTGGTTTTCGTCCTTAAACTTAAAGATAATATCGCTGGTCAATATTGCCCCAGGTGTTCGCACCTCTTGGATCAGGAGACAAAAACAACTACGTCAGGGCATGACCAAGATTCGTTTATCTGTGTAAACTGTCATCACTTTTGTGAACAGGATTTTGTATGAGAGAGTTACGTTTCAAAAAATATGTGATGCATTGTGTAGGAGGAACTTGGACGCAGGAAACACTCAAGGATTTACTGTTTACAATGCCTTATGTATTATACAAATTCATTCCTCCTTTTCATGTGCTAAAGGATTTATTGCAGCGTGGAGTACCAAACGATTTTTTCCCCGATGGACTTTTGCCAGATGGAAAGGTGCAATATGATGCTGGGATGAGTGGAGGTTGTTCGTGGAAACCTTTCGAGATTACACAAGAAGAGTACGATGAGTTGGTTTTAGATCTACTTACAGATCCACAATTACAACTTGAAGTTTTAGATATACCATCTGAAATTCAAACCTATAAACAGTGGGTATATTGGAAACTAAAACATTTGAAATAAAGAGAGATTAGATAGCAATCACTTCTGCACCTAATAATCGACAATACAACACATACAACAAATAACCAAAAAACCAAAGGCTTTTCTGTCGAATTCACGTCATAATAATCAAAGCTTGATACGTTTTCAGACATAAGTCCCATAACGTTAATAATTAAGCTTGGCACTCCAACGACTCTCTGCGCCTGGGTTTCCACACTTCCCGTATTTTTTATGATTTCAAGTAAATCTACAACATCACAACATCCTTTAGTTCGACTGCTACAATATGGCAGCAAGTATCGCGTTAATGTTTGGCAAGCGGTAATTTGCTCGATTCTCAACAAACTTTTTGATCTTGCCCCTCCTGCGATTATCGGTGCTGCGGTAGATGTAGTGGTAAAAAAGGAAGATTCGCTGATAGCTCGTTGGGGAATTACTGATATTTTTACGCAACTGGTAATTTTATCTTTACTATCGGCAGTAATTTGGGGTTTGGAGTCGGTGTTTGAATATGCCTATCAAAGATTATGGCGTAATCTAGCACAGGATATGGAACATGATTTGCGTTTAGATGCTTATAGTCATGTTCAAGATTTAGAGTTGGCTTATTTTGAGGAGCAAAGTACAGGGGCGTTATTGGCGATTCTCAATGACGATATCAACCAGCTAGAAAGGTTTCTGGATGTTGGTGCGAATGACATTATCCACGTAATTACTACAGTAGTGATTATTGGTGGTGCATTTTTGATTATGACTCCTGATATTGGTTGGATGACAATTTTGCCCATTCCGATTATCATTTGGGCTTCGGTGATATTTCAAAAATGGCTTACTCCCAGATATGCAGATGTACGCGATAAAGTAAGCATACTTAATTCTAGATTAGCTAATAACCTCAGTGGCATTACCACAATCAAAAGCTTTACAACTGAAAATTATGAACTTGAGCGTTTAAGACAAGATAGTCAAGCTTATAGAGAGAGTAACTATAAAGCGATCGCTCTTTCTGCTGCCTTCATTCCCATAATTCGGGTGGTAATTTTGGCTGGCTTTACCGCTATTCTTTTGTATGGTGGGGTGCAGGCTGCATCGGGAACGTTGGCAGTAGGTACTTATAGTGTTTTGGTATTTTTAACTCAAAGATTATTATGGCCCTTGACTCATTTGGGGCAAACTTTTGATCTCTATCAAAGAGCGATGGCTTCTATTGTGCGTGTGATGAATTTGTTGGATACTCCAATTGCTATTCATCCAGGAGATATTGCTCTGTCACTATCAGACATCAAAGGAGAAGTAAGTTTAAAGGAGATTACTTTTGCCTATAATCAAAGACAGCCTGTAATTAAAAACCTTTCTTTGCATATTCCTGCTGGTAAAACGATCGCCATTGTTGGTGCTACAGGTTCGGGTAAAAGTACTCTGGTTAAATTATTATTGCGGTTATACGAGGTACAGTCAGGGAAAATTACTCTAGATGGTCAAGATATCAAAAATCTTGTGCTGTGGGATTTGCGTCGCGGTATTGGTTTAGTTAGCCAGGATGTCTTTTTATTTCATGGTACGGTGCGAGACAATATTAGTTATGGTTCTCCCGATGCTAGTCTCAGTCAAGTGATCGCAGCAGCCAAAATCGCCGAAGCCGAGCAATTTATTGAAGAATTACCTGAAGGTTATGACACCATTGTCGGTGAACGAGGACAAAAACTTTCAGGGGGACAAAAACAACGAATTGCGATCGCCAGAGCCATTTTAAAAGATCCACCAATTTTAATATTAGACGAGGCAACCTCCGCCGTAGACAACGAAACCGAAGCAGCAATTGCTCGTTCTTTAGAAAAAATCACCCAAAATAGAACCACAATCGCGATCGCTCACCGTCTTTCGACCATCCGACATTCTGACTGTATTTATGTGATGGAATACGGTCAAATAATTGAACAGGGAACTCACGAGGATTTATTATCTCTCAATGGAGTTTACGCTAACCTGTGGCGAGTTCAAACTGGATTTAGACAGGGTAAACAATTGATTCCATAATTAAGGAAATAGGAAATAGGAATTGAATAACAAGTAGCAGATAGCAAGTAGCAAGTAACACCTAGTGCCTAGTGCCTAATTATTAGCAATCCCCAATCACTAATTACTATACTTTGTTCATCAAAAAATGTTTGAGTGGATACCCTTACCTCGGCTTTGCCAGGTGGGGGAGGAAACGAAAACCAGTCAATTAGACTGCGACGCTATAGCAAGACTTGCCCTTGCGCCCTTCGGCGACGCGGGCTTCCTTGCTGA
>JBOFLX010000085.1:0-30521 GCA_051658085.1 Waterburya sp. | reverse complement strand
TGCTTCGGCTTTTGAGCCTCCAGCCTCGACAAACTCCACCACTCGCTTTCGCCAATCTACACTATAAGTCATCTAACTTGATCGATTTCTCAGTTAGCTTATATTATTTCATATGTTTCCTATTTAGAATGACTATAATTATCAACTAGAACGTTTTATATTTAATTCCGCCTAGCTACTTAACTGAAGAGCCTTAGTAGTTAGTAATTAGTAGCTTTTAGCAGTTAAAGACTATACGCTCGCTGCTCTAGCTGTTCTTAACTTCTATTATCAAAACTACTAAAAATTAAATCCTAATTATCCATTGTCAATTATCAATTATCAATTAATAAAATTTATGCTATTTTTTTGCTAAAGAATTAGCTGCTGGAGAGTAGTTATTAGCTTGAGCGGTGGCAATTAAGTTCCAACCTGCTTGACGAAGATGCTGATAAGTTGCCCAACCTTTAGAACCACCAGGAACACGATAATCTGGAACAGAATATTGAGAATATGTATTGTATGGTTTCCAAGGTTGATATGCATACTCCCGTAAATGTAGTACTATAATTTGCCTATTATTGCTATCTTGTAGCCAACACATTTGTTTGTCCATAAAAACCTTCTTCCTCATCAAATAATTGATGTTTATGTTGTTTATATTGTTTACATTAATACCTCTAAATATTTATGTTTTTTTCGATATTAATGTTTGATGATTATGTTTCTAACACATAAAAAAATGGACTAAAGTTATTTTTGTTACCGAAGTTTATAAAAAAATAGTCTAGTTTGGTAAAAATGACAACCAAATGAGTTGAAAATATAAACAATATAAATATAAATATTTTTTATAAGTATTATTGATTACTAAAGCTATAAGAGTCAAAAATTCATCTCAATTGTTTTTACTAAATAAAGCTAAAGATTTTGAGAAAATCATCACTCAGTAAATTCACGAATTTTTGATAGCAAATAAAATAATTATTGATGAAAACGATTAATTTGATGGGTTAAAACAAATTATTATATTAAAGTCAAAATAACTCAAAAGAATTAGAATAACTGCTTAATTAAAATCATACATTTTTTTACACTATTAATGATTTCTATTGAATAAAATAAAAAAAATTAATTTACCTCTTTAATGTAATTGAAATTGATTTTTCTCTTATGGTGAATCTTCAACAAATCAAACAAGTAGCTGCTCAACTCCATCTCAATCTCGATAATCCAAAATCGGTACGTAAACAACTTCAGCGAGTCAATCAAGCACAACAAAAATTACGTCAACTAAAACAAGAAGTTAATACTCACATACAAGCAATCAATCAACCAACGCCAACTTTTGGCATGGATGAAGCAGCAGCCATTGGATTACATATTTTTGGACAACATCATATTGCGCGAGAAGTTACCCGACAAGGTAACAGATCTGAACGTCAAGAAAAAAGACAACAACAACAAGCAAAACAACCCTATATAAAAATGCGCGATTTGATCGATAACTATATTTTTGAAGGCGATCGCCTGAAGACTATGGCGGAAGATTATTTACAGAAACGTTAAACTAAGGCACTGCCAACCTGTAAAAATTCCCTAACGGCGTTTAAATAAGCTGTTGCGTCTTCTAACATAGGAAAATGAGCAGTTTTTGGCAGTTCTACATATTCAATCTTGTCATTGAGGGCTGCTGCTTGTCTTCCCATCACCGCAGGAATAATAATATCTTTTTCTCCCGACACCATCAGAGTTGGAACAGTCAGTTTGGCAAACTCTTTCGGCATAGTTTCTACTGCTTGTTTACTAACCGAAGTATAAATTGTCCCGACTGCTGCTTGATAATCAGCTAACAAAAAATCCTCTAAAAATGCCACGCGATCGCTTTTAGCAATGGGACGATGTAAAAACCTTGCCATAAACATTCGATCAGCAGTGGGTACTTTTAAAAACCAGTTATAGCGGAATTTAACGACATATCCCCCAAACTTATGAAAGGCAGCAAAGGCTTTGGCATCATATTCAAAGATCCCATTACACGTAAGAATCGCTTGCTGTACTCGTTCAGGATAACGATTAAGAAATACAGTCGCGATCGATGCTCCCATAGAATGAGCGTTTAGATATACTTGCTTGAGATTTAAAGTATCGAGTAAAATTGCTAAATCTTCCGCGTAATCGTGCATTTCATAACCCCAACTGCTCGCCCCTGGAAGTGATGTAGAACGACCAAAACCACGTAGATCGTAAAGTAAGCAATCAAAATCATTCGTTAGAGCTTTAGCGGTACTACGCCAATATCGTCCCGAGCCTCCCCAACCATGAACAAAAACCATTACAGGTTTATCAGATTTAGTTTCTGAGTGACGAATCCACTCATAATAGTGACTTACCCCACGAACATCTATTGTAGGCATAGCAAATTATTGATCATTTTTTTACTGCTGCTATTTAGTCTATTGTTTCAAACAAAAATTTTTCTAATTATTTTAATTATTTTAAATTTTTACTTCCTACTTTCTACTTTCTACTTCCTACTTCCTACTTACGAGCCGATAATCTATGTGTCCTAATTTAATCTTGTACGACTATATCGGCGATTGCGACTTGGTTAGTTCGGTTTTACATCTTGGAAAGAGACAAAAAAAACAGCTACTATCATTACAAATCAAAAAATATTATCTTTTATTGGTTTCATTTGGGTACTACTTAAAATAGGGGAAGTATGGGGAGGTCAAGTACCAAAGTGCAAAACTGGTTACTGCAAAATTTAAGTGATGTACTAAATCGAGAATTGCAGACAGAATTAACTGCTAGTTACGCTACGAATAGTTCTGATAGTGTCGATAGTCAACAAGTAGCTAAAAACAAAGTAGTACAAAATCACTATAGCGAAAAAAATCGTCTGGCGAAGTTAAAAGCTCAAAGAGAATGGAGTGGAGCGATCGCTGCTGTCGAACAATTGCTTTTATCTGAAATTAATTGTAACCAGGAAGCCGTTTCAGACAAGCAAGGACTTATTTTTACTGCTCCTGCTCCCCTATTGAGTAATTCTGATTTAATTACCTGCTTTCAGTCGGCTGTATTTACCCCCGATGCTTTCAATCCTCATGCGCTAATGCCTTGTCGTCAGTCGGTAGAGAGCCATCAAGCAGTCAATCAAAATATAGCACCGATAATTAATTTACCTTTAATTCCCCAAGATCCAATTAGCCAAGAACAATTTTGTTTGATTCTTACTGCTAACTTTGGCTTAGTCATGGTTTTGGGTAAAGATAAAGAAGACAGAAGTAAATTTCATTTTTCTTTTGATCCTGTAACGATCAGCGAAGTTTGGGCAACCCTGCGATCGCGTTTAGTAATTACTAATTATCATCATTTAGAACAGTTAGACAACTTAGTAGAGCAGTTTGCACCACCAAATCCCGATTATCGCTTAGTGACTAATTTTAGTCGTCAAATACTGCAACATTTACCTGATTTAGCTACTTGGGCAGCCTCAAAAACTCGTCAAGTCGAAACCATAGCTGCAACTTCTGAATCTGAGCATCTTCAATCTGCTTTTACCTCCAAGGGAGCTACCAGTCATATAGAAATGGAGTTGCTTCAGGCACTTACCCATGAAGTCAGAACTCCCTTAACTACTATTCGTACCCTAACTAAGCTACTGCTAAAACGTCAACAGGACTATAAGCCTAATGTCGTTGAACGTCTACAAATCATTGATCGTGAGTGTACTGAACAGATAGAGCGGATGGAGTTAATCTTTCGGGCTGCGGAATTAGAATCTACTCCTCCTACAGCTAAACCAGTTGAACTAGTGCCGTTTTCTCTCGAACAGGTATTCCGTCAAAATATTCCTCGTTGGCAGGAAAAAGCCAAACGACGCAATGTAGATCTAGATTTTACTCTGCCCCAACAGTTACCAAAAATAGTAAGTGACCCTGCTATGTTAGATACAGTTTTAACTGGATTGATGGAAAGCTGTACCCGAAGTTTACCGACAGGCGGACATATTGAAGTCAAAGTATCGACGGCGGGAAATCAATTGAAACTACAGATGCTATCTCAGGCGAGCAATATTGATAATCCCCTAAAATCTCTAGGTCAACTACTCACTTTTCAACCAGCAACAGGTTGTCTCAGCCTGAATTTAGATGCCACCAAAAATATTTTCCAGGCTTTGGGAGGTAAACTAACCGTCAGACAAAGACAAGAACAGGGTAGAGAATTAACTATCTTTTTGCCTCTGGGTAATCAAAAAAGTAACTCTTGTGTAGAAGTTTAGTGACTACAAACGATGAACGATGAATAACGCTGTCAATACTTAGTTATGAAGATTTTTTTACAAACTCCCAGATTAATTTTGCGTCAGTTGAATGAAGATGATCTCGACAATTTAGTGACGTTAGATAGTGATCCAGAGGTAATGCGCTTTATCAATGGTGGAATTGCTGTTAGTCGTAAAGCGATCGCCGAAAATTTTTTACCTTATGTGATGAGTTACGATAATCAAGATGAATTGGGTTTTTGGGCAATAATCGAAAAATCCAGTCAAGAGTTTATAGGCTGGATTTTTTTACGTCCTGAAGCTGATTTTAAATTACTGCAACAATTAAATCTTGCCGACTCTGAGGCGATAGAATTAGGTTATCGTATACGCAAACTAAGTTGGGGTAAAGGTTACACTACAGAAGCATCTCAAGCATTGGTGAATAGATGTTTTACCGAATCAAAGATCAACAAAATAAACGCTTGGGCATTAGCTGAGAATAAGGCATCCGTGAGGGTAATGGAAAAAGCTGGCTTGAAACTACAACAGCAATATATTGTGACTCCTGAGATGTTGACTGATTTTAACTTACAAGAAAATCTTTTAGTTCAAAATTTGCTCAATCGCCCATTTGTGAAATATCAAATACGCTTAAGGTGAAGGCGACGTTGTTCTAGTAGTCTGTCAATTTTGAATTGAGGAGCTGAGGTTAATTAGTTCCAAAACGATAACCTTTGCCGTAAACAGTATGAATCAAAGCAGTTTCTGACTCCATTTCAATTTTACGGCGCAACAGACGGATTAAAGCAGCTAAAACATTACTACTAGGTTGTTCTTCCCCTTGCCATAAATAATCATAAATTTCTTCATGGGTTAATAGACGATCTGGATTCTGCATAAAATACTGTAAAAGCCTAATTTCTTTTTCCGAAAGATTGATCGCTTTGCCCTGGCGGTATGCTACTTGATTTTCTAAATCCAATTCCAAATCTGCAACTTTGAGTCTGTCGCTGTTAAGATTATCTAAACTTGAACGACGTAATAAAGCACGGACTCTAGCTAGTAATTCCCGTAGTTCAAAAGGCTTAACTAAATAATCATCTGCCCCTGCATCCAAACCATCAACGCGATCGTCTACAGTATCTTTAGCAGTTAAAAATAATACAGGAGTAGTTAAAGAATGCGATCGCACTTCACGGCAAATCTCTAATCCTGAGTAGTATGGTAACATCCAGTCTAAAATTAACAGATCATACTGGTTTTTAAGAGCTAGATCCATTCCTGCTGTGCCATTGTCTGCTATATCTACTTCGTATCCTTCCTGCAAGAGAATTCGGCTTAAAGAATCGCTTAATTCAATTTCATCATCTACCAAAAGAATTTTCATATGCGGTATGAACATCATAAGTTGAAAGACTTATTAAGAAAAAGTATAATTTAAGTACATAAACAAGTACTAAATTTTATGGAATCAATTAACTATACAGAATTTCGCCAAAATCTCGCTAGCTATCTCAATAAGGTTGAAGACGATCGCATTCCTCTTATGGTATCTAGATCGAATGGTAGAAAGGTAGTAATAATGAGCTATGATGACTATCAAACTAATGAAGCGACTCTTCACTTAATGTCCAGTCAAGAAAACATTAAAGTCTTAAATGAAGCCATATCTGAACTTGAAAGTGGTGGTGGAGTTGAGATAGAAATTTGAAAGTTGTTTTCTCCTCTTCTGCTTTGAAGGATTATCGTGAATTTGAGCAAAAAGATCCTAAAGTATTTCAACGGATAAATCGCCTAATCCAAAATATTAAAAAAACTCCTTTTACTGGTATTGGTAAACCAGAGCCACTCAGACATAATTGGACTGGTTATTGGTCAAGAAGAATTACTCAAGAACATCGTTTAGTATACAAAGTCACTGAAAAAACGATTTTAGTAGCTCAATGCAAATTTCATTTTTAGCATAATCTCTTCAGTCATTAGCAAATAATATCTAAAATGATATCTGTACGAGTAAGCAGAAACAAAGAATACTAATTAGATTATGCAATATCGGCGATTTGGTCGCACAGAATTACAAATGCCTGTTTTCTCCTGTGGAGGCATGAGGTATCAATATAAGTGGCAGGATTTACCCCAGTCTCAAATACCCATAGATAATCAGCGTAATCTTGAAGCGACTATAAACCGTGCTTTTGAGCTTGGTATTAATC
Organism: Waterburya sp.; assembly: GCA_051658085.1. Lineage (GTDB taxonomy): Bacteria > Cyanobacteriota > Cyanobacteriia > Cyanobacteriales > Xenococcaceae > Waterburya. The sequence goes on along the minus strand of JBOFLX010000085.1, from coordinate 24,056 downwards.
ATATTGAAACTGCCAGAGGTTATGGTACTTCTGAAATGCAGTTGGGACATATAGTATCTCAGCTACCCAGGGAAAAACTAATTTTTCAAACTAAAGTTTCTCCAAAACCCGATCCTGTGGAATTTCGCCGTCAATTTCAACAGTCTCTAAATTTTTGTCAGTTGGAATATGTTGATTTACTTGGAATACACGGAATTAATAATGAAGAAACACTACACGATGCTATTCGTCCTGGGGGGTGTTTTGATGAAGCTAAAAAACTGCAAGCAGAAGGCAAAGTTAGACATATTGGCTTTTCTACTCATGGTTCAAAGGCGATTATTATTAAAACGATTGAAACTGGCAAATTTGACTATCTTAATCTCCATTGGTATTACATCAATCAAGGGAATTGGCAAGCTATAGAAGCAGCCCAGCGTCAGGACATGGGGGTATTTATTATCTCTCCTTCGGATAAAGGCGGACATCTTTATAATCCACCACCAAAGCTAGTGGAATTGTGTCAACCTCTTAGTCCAATGGTGTTTAATGATTTATTTTGTCTTTCTCATCCTCAAGTTCATACCCTTAGCTTAGGTGCAGCTAGACCATTCGATTTTGAGGAACATATCAAAGTTTTACCTTTATTAGATCAAGCAGAGCAGATATTACCACCTATTATAGAGCGTTTAGAACGAGAAGCGATCGCTGTTTTGGGTAAAGATTGGTTTGACAATTGGCAGGTTGGTTTACCGAGTCATGAAAATACTCCTGGTAATGTTAATATTTCTGTAATTTTATGGTTACGCAATCTGGCTCTTGCCTATGACATGATTGAATATGGTCAAGCCCGCTATAACCTTTTAAATAATGGTAGTCATTGGTTTCCTGGGGCAAAAGCAGACAAGGTATCACAACTAAATCTTCAATCCTGTTTAGCCAAAAGTCCTTTCGCTGAAGTAATACCAAGTTTATTAGTCGAAACGGATCGCTTACTTGGTGGTGCTGCTGTTAAACGTTTATCTCAAAGTTGACCGTTCTTAGCAGAAAAAAGTAAAGAAAAAATGTAGTTTAATTAAATTTTTAGCTAATTAACACCAGTCACAGGAACTTATATCCCAAGAATTAACTCAAAATAAGTAGTAATTTTTTGGTACTAGTAATTGTGGTCAATTATGTTAAATGTTAATTTGAAGTTACTTAAATTAAATAAAATATATATTCGTATTGTAAGTAGTAGCATTTTAGCAGCGATCGGCTTAAGTAACGGCTGGATTCCTGAAATATCTCTAAAATCTCTTCAACCAGGAGAAACAAATCAACCATCAATTATTGGTGAATTATATAATCCTTCTGTAGCTTTTTCCGTTTATGCTTATAGTCAGCAATTTAGTCCTGAAGAAGCCATAAATTATGCTAAAGCAGGCTATCAAGTAGAACTTCTAAGAAGACAAGTCTATGAAGAAATTAAAACCTTAATTAATGAACAACCGCCAGATATAGTTTGCGATCAACAAGCAACTCTCAGTAATCTCCAGCCCAATGTACGTGCGATCGCAGAAAAATATTGTAATCAATCTCAGCAAATTGTTCAACAACATAACTTAACTATTGATCGCTTTAATCAGTTAAAAACTTATTATGATCGTCGAGATGATTTTTATCAGCAGGTGCAAAACATTCTACTCAAACTACAAAATTAGGCGTTGCTGATTTGAAGTATGAAACCGATAGTAATACCATTCGGAGCTATTAGCTATATGCCTTACGGCAGCTACGCAAGAGCTTTTTAAGAATGTAGCCAAAATTAAATTACAATTTGTTTAGATGTTTAAAGAAAAATAATATCAACAAAAAAAATGACCTTAACTTTGTTAATTGGAATAGCCAAAGCTAGGGTCATATAATTGAGGTCTAGAAATATATTTATATCTTAAATCCTAAATGTAAACCACGCATCTTTTAAGTCAACTACAAAATTACTTAGCAGTAAGGAGTCAGGAGTCAGAAGTCAGGAGTCAGGAGTTTTTACCTACTACTTTTTACCTTTTACTTTTACATGAGCAATAGTTAAGGTTTTACAATAGAGGTTGATATGACTTTAAAAAGATCAGAGGTGTAAGTAAATTGACAGATCAATCAAAACAATCTCCTCGGTTACCCAAGTTACCCACCTCAGCTATTGAGTCAGATAAAGGTGTACAGGCTCAAACTCAGCAATGGTTTGAATATCCAGTCAAAGCCCAACCTCACCATACAGACTATGCGGGAGTTGTCTGGCATGGCACATATCTAACTTGGATGGAAGAAGCGAGGGTAGAGTATTTACGTTCAATCGGGATTGAATTTGCTGATTTAGTGGCTTTAGGTTGTGATTTACCAGTCGTTGAACTATCTTTGCGCTATCATTTACCGATTCGTTTGGGAGTGTCGGCAATAGTTAAAGTGCGTCTCATAGAAACTACAGGAGTTCGCATTAATTGGGATTATGAAATTCAATCTTATGATGAGCAAGAATTATTTGTCACAGGCAAAGTAGTTTTAGTGGGAGTAGATCGGGAAAAAGGTAAAATTATGCGCCAATTACCCCCCAAAGTCCAAGATGCCCTAATCAGAAACACTATAGTTTAATTAAAGTTACCGCAATATTACCACCAAAACAAACGTCTACATCTGTTCCAGGTTTGCGATCGCGCTGGGCATATTCTCCCTGATAATGATATAAATCGCCTTCAACTTGAAACTTTACAGGTAGGGGATCAATACTCGGTTCACAGAGGATAATTTTCGGTTCAGGCTGTTCTGGTTCTAAATGGGGTAAATTAACATTCCAGAAACTATTCGGTGGCATAGGACGAGGCAATAAATCTTGTAATACTTTACTTGTCCAACGAGTGGCAATTTCCCAATCAATCATCAAAGGGCGTTTAATCCAGTGAGAAATAGCCATCCCTGGAACACCATGCATTGCAGCTTCCCTTACGGCTGCGACAGTACCGGAAATATAAACATCTACCCCCAAATTTCCGCCAGGATTAATACCTGATAAAACTAGTTTGGTATTGGTAGCTATTTGATTGATTGCTATACGAGTACAATCAGCAGGAGTACCATCTAGGGCGTATTCGGTATTCGCTTTTTTCTCTAGCTTGATCCCTCGCTGAGTTGTAACCTGATGTCCACAACCAGAATACTGGCGATTGGGAGCAACAATAATACTGTCTCCTGGAATTTCTAAGACAGCCTTTTGTAAAGCTCGTAGCCCTGGGGCTTCAATACCATCGTCGTTGGTTAAAATAATCGTCATTGATTGTTACTAATTTTTAGTAAATAAAAGTACATCATCTTGTTCAAAATCCAATTTAAATTGTGGTGTCTGCTTCAGTTTTGTCAAAATATTTTGAGCTATTTCCGAAGAACTTCCCCAACCAGGATGGCGTAAATTAAGCAGTATATATTTAAATTTATCTAAATCTTGAGTATCTGGCTCTGAAGTAGTTAATCCCACTAAAGCACGATGGGTAAGATGAGGCGCAATATCAGTGGTTGTCAGGACACTACTATGAGCATCAATTTGCGAAATTGCTGTTTTAGTTGCTTGCCAAGTATCCCAAGACTGTAAATATAAACTGCCAAAATAACCGTATTTTGCTAAAGCTAGAAAAGCAACTACTGACCAAATTAAAATATGACGTTGGTTTTTGAACCAGATTTGATTGTTACTGACTGCCATAATGACAATTAGAAATAACCAGGGAACTATAGGTAAAGAATATTGATGGACTAAATTACGCTGGGCAGAACTTTCGGAGAGAATATTAATAGCTAAAATTGGCAGTGCGCCAATTACTGGGCTTAAATGTTTAAGAGATAATCCCCACCACAAAGGAACAGTAAGTAGTAAAAGATATTCAAAAGTCGCCCCAGAAAAAATTTTGCCTAAAATTAGCTGTGGTTTAAGCACCAAATTTTTAACAATATCAATGACTGAATCTCCTAAATAACTATAACGATCTACCGCAGCAGCTTCTGTACCGCTAAAAGTGGGAATAATTATTTGAGTGGCGATCGCAAACCAAACAAAGCCTAAAATTAAAGCAATAATTCCATATCTGTATTTACCTAACAACAAAAGCCACAATCCCATTGCTACTACACTTAAAGCCAAAACTGCTTTACAGCCTAAAATAACCACAATGGCAATAATAAACCAGCCCAACTGCTCTAGTTTAACCGCTAATATTGCTCCTAAAAAAGCTGGGAGAGCGATGACTTCAGGGTGAAAATCAAATAAATTGACATTAAAAATTAAAGGATAAAGCAGATAAGCTAGACAAATGGTTTTGTTTTGGGCTTTTTTTAATCCTGCTACTTTGCCTAAATACCAAATTGGCACAATTCCCAGTGATAAAGACAACGCTTGAAGCAATAATAACCAATGAATATCTGGATAAATTTTATACAGTAGAGCTATAGGATACAATATCCAAGCTGCATGATCGCCTAAGATATGTAAGCCTCTAAAACTAACCCAGGGTTCTTTTCCTTGACTGATTAAATATACAGCATTGTCAAAAATAGCTAGATCAAAGCTGGATTGGAACAAAGCATGACGCAGACTGCTACAAATAAATAATATAAAAGTACTAATTATAATTGCTGAACTGAGAAAATAAAACTGAGATTTGTTTTTGACTTTGAGCATAATTATTGTTTTTACCATATGTTTTTACCATATTCCTTTTCTGCAAGTCTCCGTTTGAGAATTTATGGTAAATAGATTGGTATTGTTAATCCTTTTAATAGAATTTAGGTATATTCAGCGATGACTTTTCAAATAATACTTTTTTTAAATTGTATTATTAAATCAAATTCTAGATATTTATGCTCAATTGGAAAATATTAAGTTATTGTTTGATTTTATCTACAGTAATATTATTAGGTGCTAATGCAACTTCAGTTTATGTCAAAAATAAAACAAATTCTCAAGAAACAGAAGCCCAAAAATTTATTAATTTGGCAATCCAGGCAGAAAGTGCGTATTTTCTAGAAGTGCGAAAAATTATCGATAACTTGAATGATTTAAATAAGTTTGCTGAGTTTAAACTAATCTCTTCTAATAAATCTTATAAATATAATCTAAATGTCCTTAACCAGGAAAAGCTAGTTCAAATAACAGCTACACCAATTAAAGAAAAGGGATTAAAAACTTATACAGGTGCTGTATCATTTAATAATGGAGATTCGACTTCAATTCTTTGTGAAAGTGGTATTTCTGCTCAAGTTATTGTTGGTGAGATTAAATTAGTTGACAATAAACTTGAATGTCCAATTGGATTTAAAATTGTTCTTGAAAATGTTCAACGACAAGCCTTATTTGCTGTTGGCAATATTAATAGAAATCAACAAGTTTATTTTTTAGAAAATTCCAAGTTTGCTGAAAATACAAATGATTTTCACTACTCGTTTCCGTTTTCAAATAGTTATTATGATTATAAAATCAATCTTTTAGCAAATGGTACATTAGCTCAAGTATTAGTTACTCCTAAACTTGATAATTTAAAAGGTTATATTGGTGCTACTTTAAATAATAATACTACTTTTCAATCAATAGTTTGTGCGAGTGAACAATCAATAAAAAATATCCCACAAACAATTAAATTAATCAACGGCAAACTGGAATGTCCGACTGGATTTAAAATTGTTCTTGAAAATCCTGAACAAGAGGGTTTAGGTTCTATTAAAGTAATAAATAGAGCGCAACAAGCTTATTTTTTGGAAGCGTCAAAATTCACTAATAATCAAGAAGATTTGGGAGTTTTTCTAACAGATGACTATTATGATTACTCCTTTGAGCTTTTAGACGATGGTAATTTAGCTCAAGTATTTGCTACTCCGAAGCTTGGCAATTTTAAAAGTTATATTGGGGCTACAGTTAATAATAATGGTAAGTTGCAATCGATCATTTGTGTGAGTAAGCAGCCGACAAAAGATATCCCACAATCAATCAAATTAGTTGACGGCAAACTTGAATGTCCGACTGGATTTAGAATGGAATTCTCTTTGAAGGAACAAGATACTTTAAATGCTATTAGGGTAATAAATAGAGCGCAACGAACTTATTTCTTGGAAACGTCAAAATTTAGTAATAATCAAGAAGATTTGGGAATTCTTCTGGGACAGAGCGATTATGATTACTTCCTTGAGCTTTTAGACGATGGTAATTTAGCAAAAGTAGTAGCTATTCCGAAGATTGATAATTTGAGAATTTATGCTGGTGCTACAGTTAATAATCATGGTAAGTTGCAGTCAATTACGTGTGTAAGCGAAAGACCAACAAATGATCTCCCACTATCAATTGAATTAGTAGGCGGTAAACTTAAATGCAGTGCTGGATTTGAGGAACTTTCTAACGACGAAGGCTAAAAAATACTCTTCAAACTTCTGCCTCCTGCCTTCTGCCTTACATGACAGTTAAATAACCTATAAGAACAGGATTTAGTATTATTTACCGATTAAAAGCCAGCTAAAAACTTGCTCGACAGTTAACTCTAAATCAATCCCTTCTAATAAAGGTAAGCGATCGCTTCCTTGCATTAATTCAGGTGGTTGATCCCTTAAGAATATCAACACACTGCAATCATCTGGATCAATAAACCATCCTAATTGACATCCAAATCTTAGACAGTGGAGAATATTGCCAATAACCTTGTTGGGTTTCTGTTCAGGAGAGAGAATCTCAATTGTCCAGTCTGGAGGCAAGTTAAAATCATCTAGAATTTGCCCATCAGTGTTAAATGGAATGTGCTGCCATTCAAATACTGCTACATCTGGCACGATAGAACGACCACTAAAAGTACATCTTAGCTCTGGAAATGCGTAGGCAATTTTTTGAGTCTTTGCAGTTTGATTGATATGAGTGCAAAGCTCACTTTGCAAACTACTGTGTCTTCCTTTGGGTATTGGTTTTTGGATGATTTCACCGTCAATATATTCATTGGCTGGTTTGGTTTCAGGAAGTTTGAAAAACTCCTCCAATGTAATGGGTTGAGGTGATGTGACGAACATGGTTATTCCAATAACTTCTATGTTCTAAACAAATTCTAGATTTATAAAAATGGCAAACTATCGACCAATTTATCTATATTTCCCAGGGTAGCAACAATACCACAAGCAATTACTAAGAATAAGCTGGCGATGACACCTTGAACCAAAGAAACCGAGACATAAAAATAAGCAGAATAAGACCAGCATATTGTGGCTACAAATAGCCCAACTGCTGCACCCATCGTAAAACGCTTAATAAATGATGGTAAGCTCATTTGTTTTTGAGAAGATTATTCGATAAATTGATTGTAGGTACACTTAAGCCCAATGTTCCTAACTGCAATTGTAAACTACAATTCAAATCCTTAAGATAAAAACAAAAATTAATTAATACGTTTCAAGAACTACGATACCCTAGATCGGGTGATTATATTAGATTTTCTTAAGATACTTCCTATGACATCCACCATTGAAACTGATAATCGTGTTATTCGGATCGGGACTCGCAAAAGTCAACTAGCTTTAGTACAAACTTATTGGGTCAAAGCGGAATTAGAAAAACATTTTCCCGATATCGACTTTGAAGTCGAAAAAATGAGTACTCAGGGGGACAAAATTTTGGATGTGCCTCTAGCGAAAATTGGCGATAAAGGCTTATTCACTAAAGAACTAGAAGTAGGAATGCTCAATAATACAACCGACTTTGCGGTGCATTCCCTCAAAGATTTGCCTACTAACTTGCCTGAAGGCTTGATGTTGGGTTGTGTAACTAAAAGAGTTGATCCTGCTGATGCTTTAGTTATCAATGAAAAACATAAAGACAAAAAATTAGAAACTTTTCCTCCAGGTTCAGTAATTGGTACATCTTCTCTTAGACGCTTGGCACAGTTGCGCCATCACTATCCTCATTTAGAATTTAAAGATATTCGCGGTAATGTTAACACTCGTCTAGCCAAACTAGATGCAGGAGAATATGACGGTATTATTCTTGCTGTAGCAGGATTACAGCGATTAGCAATGGGCGATCGCATTCACCAAATTATTTCCTCAGAAGTTTCTCTTCATGCTGTGGGACAAGGAGCATTAGGAATTGAATGTCGTGACGGAGATGAAGAAATTCTTAAGGTTTTAAAAGTATTAGAAGATCCCGAAAGTAGCGATCGCGCCCTAGCTGAAAGAGCATTTTTACGAGAGCTAGAAGGAGGATGCCAAGTACCAATTGGCGTTAATACCAGTATTGAAAACGAAATTCTCACCCTAACAGGGATGGTTGCTAGTCTCGATGGCAAAAGACTGATTAAAGATAGTATAAACGGTGACAGAAATAACTCAGAGCAATTAGGTAGAGATTTGGCTACGAGATTACGAGGACAAGGAGCAGGTGAGATACTAGCTGAAATTTTTGCTCAAATAGAGCGTTAGTAAACAGTTAGGACAGTTAGGACAGTGATTACTACTTCCTACTTCTCTATGAAAGCTTTGAAGTGTGTTTTAACTCAAATTAACAATGCAATATGTCCTTTGATAGTTTCTACTTGGAAAGTTATTGCCGTAAATTTAGCAGTATAAATCAAAAGCTTATAGCTTATAGCTTATAGCTTATAGCTAATTCAATGCAGTTAATCATAAAGCTAAAGTTTTTTTGACTATAGATAATTTATCGAGTATCACTTAGTAGTCTAGTCAAATTTTTTGTATTGTAATTTATGAATATCAACCTCAAAGCTATCGCTATTCCTATGTTTGTTGCTTTATCTCTTTTATTTGGAGCTTGTGCCGAACAAGGAGTTGAAACTCCTGATGCGACAGAAGGTGCAGCCCCTGAAAGTACTGAAAGTGTAGAACAAGGTGGAGAAGATGCTGGCAGTGCTGTTCAAGATGGCGCAGATGCTGCTGGCAGTGCTGTTCAAGATGGCGCAGATGCTGCTGGCAGTGCTGTTCAAGATGGCGCAGATGCTGCTGGCAATGCCGTTCAAGATGGTGCGGATGCTGCTGGTAAGGCAGTGCAAGATGGTACTGATGCTGCTGGCGATGCAATGCAAGATGGTGCTGATGCAACTGGCGATGCAATGCAAAATGCAGAAGAAAAAGCTCCTGGTGAAACTCCCTAAAACTGCGATCGCTTTACTTATCTTGTAGGTATTGCTATCTAATTTTTAGTTGATTCTATAATTTTGATTAGGTGTCGGGTTAGGTGAGCTACCGATGCCTATTTTTTTGGGAATAAAAGTTGAACTTCTGCGATTATAGATAAACTAAATTATAGTTACTTCACACAAAGGATTGATTAAAATAGGATGCAGATTAAAGCAACCAATAAAGTATTATTAGATTGGACTGGCGACTTATTAGCAGTTGGAATTTTTGAAGAGCAAACTGAGCTAGAAGGAGATTTGGCTAAATTAGACGAGAAATTAGCAGGTATAATCTCGGAATTGATTGCTGAGGAAGAATTCAAAGGTAAATCGGGAACTACCGTCTTTAGCCGTGTCAGTGGTCAAAATGTACGTAAAATTGCTTTGGTGGGTTTGGGCAAAGCTGAAGATTTAAAATTAGATAGCTGGCGCAGTGCCACAGCAGCGATCGCTCGTCTAGTAACCAAAGAAAAAACTCTGGGGATCAGTTTACCTCTAGGTTCGGAGTCTCCTGCCTCAGTAGCGCAAGTAATTACAGAAGCTATTATTTTATCTCTCCATCAGGATAATCGCTTTAAGTCTGAACCAGACGAAAAAGAAGCAAAGTTGGAAACCGTTGAGTTAATTGGTTTAGGTGGACAAGAACAGGCGATAGCAACTGCTGAAACTATTGCTTCAGGAGTCATTTTGGCACGGGAATTGGTTAACGCCCCTGCTAATGAAGTCACCCCTGTAACTATGGCAGAAACTGCCCAACAACTTGCTCAGGAATATGGGTTAGAAATTAAAATTCTTGAACAAGCAGATTGCGAAAAGTTTGAGCAGGGTATGGGAGCATACTTAGGAGTAGGACAAGCCTCCGATATTCCCCCGAAATTTATTCATCTAACCTATAAACCATCTGGTACACCGAAGCGTAAAGTAGCTATTGTCGGTAAAAGTTTGACCTTTGATTCTGGTGGTTTAAACCTCAAACCGAGTAATAGTGGCATCGAAACCATGAAAATGGATATGGGTGGTGGTGCAGCAACTTTGGGAGCAGCTAAAGCGATCGCGCAACTTAAACCAGATGTGGAAGTTCACTTTATTTGTGCTGCAACTGAAAACATGATTAGTGGCAGGGCAATGCACCCAGGCGATATTCTCAAAGCCTCTAATGGTAAAACTATTGAAGTTAATAACACTGATGCAGAAGGTAGATTAACCCTAGCAGATGCTCTAGTCTATGCCGAAAAATTAGGGGTAGACGCGATCGTTGATTTAGCAACCTTAACGGGTGCTTGTATTGTCGCTTTAGGTAACGATATTGCTGGGTTATGGAGTACTGACGAAACTTTAACCACTGAAATGACCAAGGCTGCGGAATTGGCAGGAGAGAAATTCTGGCAATTACCTTTAGAAGATAAATATTTTGAAGGTTTAAAGTCACAAATTGCTGACATGAAAAATACTGGCCCTCGCGCTGGTGGTTCAATTACGGCTGCTTTATTCCTCAAACAATTTATCAAAGATACCCCTTGGATGCATCTCGATGTAGCAGGGCCTGTTTGGGCAGATTCTCCTAGTGGTGTTAATGGTAAAGGCGCGACAGGTTTCCCCGTTAGGACTTTAATTAACTGGGTTAACAGTTAAATTTATTTAAACTTTTTTGAAGTTGTATAAGCTTGAATGACATAGCTGAAATTGAATCTTGACAACCATAAATCTAATTGGGAAAATCGGGGAAATGTATCTCATGATACGTAATATTACTGATATCATTGCTAGTTTTGTAATGGCATCTCAGTACTAAAATCTCAGATCTAAGTATTGAGGCGTTCGCCTTCGGCGTAGCGTAGCCAATCGCAAAAATAAGCGACTACAATTTTTAAGGTGTGAGGCAAATGTCTAAACTAATACGCAATTTATTGTTGGTTTCTCCAGCAATAGTAGGCTTAGTTTTTGGTTTTCAATTTTCAGCTTCTGCTCAATCAATTTCAGGCACAGAAGACAACAGTAACCAACTACTAAATCAAATTAATACTTACGGTCAAGAAGGAAAACCTAAATCCCAAAATCAGGTAACTAACGTCAACCAATTACGAGATGTTTCCCCAACAGATTGGGCTTATGAAGCATTGCGTAGTCTAGTAGATCGTTATGGTTGTATTGCTGGTTTTCCTAACCAAACCTATCGAGGTGATCAACCTCTTACTCGTTATGAATTTGCTGCTGGTTTAAACTCTTGTTTAAATCAAATTGAACGTTTGATTGCTTCTTCCCAGTCTGTTAGCCAAGAAGATTTGGATACAATTAATCGTCTTAATCAAGAATTTGAGGCGGAATTAGCTACCTTGGGTGGTAGAGTCGATGAACTAGAAGCTCGTACTGCTGTTTTAGAAGACAGTCAATTTTCTACTACTACCAAATTACAAGGAGAGGCTGTGTTTGGTATTAGTGGCGAGTATAATAACTCTGATTTTAACGAAACAGTTCTCCAAGATCGAGTTCGTTTAGCCTTTGTCTCCAGTTTCACAGGCGAAGACTCACTATATACTCGTATTGATGCTTCAAATGCTACATTTGATTTTCAAACTGAAGATGCGGATGGCAATCCTGTTGCACTCGATACTGGTGCTTTGACTTACCAAACTGGTGATACGGGGAATGATGTGGCTCTTGGTTGGTTAGCTTACTACTTCCCTATCGGTGAAAAAATCGATGTATATTTACCCGCAGCTTTTCCTCTTTGGCAAGATTTTGTACCTACACTCAGTCCTTATCTAGATACCTTTACTGGCGCGACTGGTTCTCTTTCCAGTTTTGCTGAATCTAGCCCAATCTACAAGATTGGTTTGGCTTCTGGTGGTGGTGTTGGTTTCAACTTCAATCCTTCAGATTTTCTTACCGTTAGTGCTGGTTATTTCGGCGGTGACTCTTCCAACCCTATTGAATCGGAAGGCGGTGGATTATTCAACGAAGAATATTCTGCTTTAGGTCAAGTTACCCTCAGCTTGTTAGATGAAAAGTTACAAATAGCTGGTACTTATGTACATGGTAAGTTTACTGACGGTGCTATACTTGATGACGATGGTGATGAAAGTGATAGTGATAGTAGTATCTTTGACTTAGGGGTAGGTACTTCTCTAGCCAGTAAGCCTTTCGGTGACGGTGTAGAAACTTCTACTAACTCTTACGGGGTAGAAGCAGCCTTCCAGTTGAACGATAGAATAGCTCTTAACGCTTTTGGGATGTATACTGATGCTCAACAAGCTGACGGCGATCTAGATGCTGAGATTTGGTCTTATGGGGCTGGATTATCCTTACCTGACTTGGGTAAAGAAGGTAACTTAGCTGCGGTATTTGTTGGTGCAGAACCTTATAATGGCACCGCCAATCAAGATGTTCCTCTGCACATCGAAGGTTTATATAAGTATCAATTCAACGACAATGTTTCCATTACCCCTGGTGTAGTTTATCTAATTTCTCCTAATGGTAGTGAAGATGACGAAGATGCTCTAATTGGCGCACTTAGAACTACCTTTACTTTCTAAAAATTGTAGGGTGGGCAACACTTAGGTTATACTTGATAACCTGCTTAAAAATATTGCCCACCTTACTTACCAGACATTATTCGTAACAAGTTAAGACGCTAAACTAATTAGCTAATGGCAGACTGACAGTAAAAATCGTACCTGTCTGAGAATTACTTTCTACGCTAATTTCGCCTCCACAAAGCTGCACATATTTTTTGACAATTGCTAAACCGAGTCCTTTACCTTTTATGTAATCAGTATTACTAGCGCGGTAAAAAAGTTTAAATATTCGCTCTTGCTCAGTTTGAGGAATGCCGATTCCTTCGTCAGCGACTTGCAAAACCAGATAATTTTCTTGGTAATCAACATTTAGAGAAACGGTACTATTTGCAGGGGAATATTGTATGCCATTGAGCAATAAATTGTTCAGTATATACTCCAAAATACTTCTGTCTAAATACAGCATTTGCTTATTACTTTGATAAGACAAAATTAATTCGTGATTTTGCTCATCTATCAGACGCAAATTAGATAATATTTCTTCACTCAAAGCAATCAAATCAATCCAGTCAGATTCCAAAGTTAATTGCTCTTTGCCAAGTTGCTCCCAAATAGTAACATTGTTTAATAACCGAGTAATTTGTTGAGTTGCTTGTTGGATGCGGTTTAAGCTGTCGTCTTGTTTTTCTGTTGTCCATTCCTGACGGTAACGTTTTAAAGATTCGGAAGTAGAAAGAATAACTGTTAAAGGTGTACGTAATTCATGTACGACTAAATCTATTAGATAATCACTTAGTTCATTAACTTGATTCTCCATTGCTGAGGTAACTAATTGATGCTTATGCAATGACATTTCAATCTCGATTTGCAGATTTTTTTTATTGTAGGGCTTGAGAATATAGCCAAAAGGTGTAGTAGCTTTAGCTCTTTCTAAGGTTTCTTGCTCGGAATGAGCCGTCAGATAAATAATTGGCACATTGAGTTGAGATTGAATTCTTTCTGCTGTAGTAATACCATCGATATCGTCTTTTTGTAAGAAAATATCCATTAAAACAAGATCAGGTCTAGTTGTTATAATTTGTTCTAAAGCTTTAGTACCAGAATTGGCGATTCCTGCTACTTGATAACCAAACTTTTTAAGATTCTGGGCGATACTTCTAGCTGTAATTATTTCATCTTCAACGATAAAGATTGATTGTGCATTCATAATAATTAACACCTAGCTAGTTAAATTTTGTAATTTAAAGCATGAAATTTATGCAGCTATAAATATATCAAATTAAGATACACAAGATACAAAAATGTATCGAATTATTATGTATACTCCAACTATTGCTTTTAATAAATTAAATACAAATAAATACAAATCATCAAAAATTGCTATTTAGCCAGGTAGATTAATATTTTAATTGTTATTTTTAACTAAAAATCTTGTAATAAATAATTATTATACTAGCTATCTTTTATAATAAATAATTATAATTTTGAGTCAAAAAATATTGGTAAATAATTGTTGCTAATTAATGGGGAAAGTAATTGTAAATCTAGAACCGCGATTACCCGAAGCGTACGCTACAAGATCCCTCTCTATCACAAAAGTTCCTTTAAGCTGTTCTTTGACTAAAGAATTGACTAAACTTAAGCCTAAAAATTGAGTATTTTCTCCTAGATCTATACCTTCTGGTATTCCTGAGCCGTTATCTTGGATGATTAAACAATAACTTTCAGCAAATTTGTGAAAACTAATCTTTATTTCTCCTGTTGATTGATCAACAAAAGCGTGTTGCAGAGAATTAACTACTAGTTCATTAATAATTAGTCCACAGGGAGTAGCTAAATCAAGATTAAGATAGGTAGATTCTATATCCAGATTTAATTTTATTTCTTTGATGTCTTGAATAAAGGAATCATATAAATATTTAGTCAAAAAATTTACATATTCAGCAAAATTAATTTGATCTAAACTTGCAGAAGTATATAATTTTTCATGAATTAATGCCATTGTTTGAATTCGAGTTTGGCTTTTTTCTAGCAAAAGATTAGCTTCAGTATCTTTTATTTGGGTTGACTGAAGATCGAGAAGAGACGAGACAATCTGAAGATTATTTTTGAGACGGTGATGGATTTCTTTGAGTAATATTGATTTATTTTCTGCCTCTTTTTTAGCTGCTTGTCCTTGTTTGATTTCAGTAAGATCATAAAAAGTAGCGATCGCTGCAATTACCTCAGACTGCTGGTTACGAATGGGCGCAGCATTGATAAATAAAGGACGAATAATCCCGTCTCCACAGAGAAAATCTACTTCTTTGCCTGGAGTTTCTTTTCCCTGTAAAGCTTTGACTATCGAGTAATCTTCAGCTTTGGTGGGTGTACCATCAGATTGCAGACAACCATATTGAGCATAATCTTCAATCTTAGTTATAGGTTTTAATGGATGCTTAAGAATTGAAGCAGCATTATCATTGCTCAAAATAATTTCACCTGAAGGAGGTTGAGCAATAACTACTCCTACGGGCATTTGTTGTAAAACTGTGGTGAGAAACTGCCGGTCTTGTACAATTTGTTGAAGTAGCTGTTCTCGTTCTTGTTTAGCTTGAATGCGATCGCTAATATCAATGCACGTACCTATATAACCTACAAAGCTACCATCAGGATTAAATCTTGGTCTACCTTCATCAAAAATCCAGCCATATTCCCCATTCCATCTTCGCAGACGATATTCCATTTGAAATTTTTGGCGTTGTTCCAAAACTGTTTTATATATACGAAAACAAAAATCTAAATCCTCTGGATGCACACTTTCAGACCAACCTAAACCTAATTCTTGTTCTAGAGTTTTGCCAGTAAAATTTAGCCAGGCAGTATTTACAAAAGTACATAATCCATTACTGTCTGATATCCAAACCAAAAATGGACATTCATTAAGTATGCTGTAAAAACTACTTTCGTCCGCTTGTAATTCTGATTTTGCCTGCTTTGGAAATAATTTATTTTTGGGCATTTGCTTAGATGAGTTAATAACTACATTTGTGTTAATTTCTCAGAGCGATCGTTCAAGATAATTTACAAAGCAATAACTTTATACTTTTATGCTAAAGTTTGCTTACCGATTATTTACTCAAAGCAGCAAAAAGTAACAATCCGATTGGTGATTGGTGATTGGTGATTGGTCACTGGTGATTGGTGATTAGGAATAAATTATTTACTCATTATTCATTACCTGCTACTTACTACCTACTACCTACTACCTACTACCTACTACCTACTACCTACTACCTACTACCTACTACCTACTACTTATTATTTTTCAGATCGTTCCGCATAACTAACTAACAACTTGCGTTATTAAATTGGTGGTAAACCAAACAAAATAGATAACCAATCAGACTCTTCCCGTAACAATTGTTCCAACTCATTGGCTATCAAAGGCATACTTAAAATAAAGCCCTGAGCTTGCTTACATTGATGTTTACGTAGACAATTTAATTGCTCTTGAGTTTCGACTTTTTCGACGATAACTTTCTTATTTAAATTACGAGCAGTTTTAATTATATAATCGATGGCAACCTGACTCTTTTTCTCGCCCAATAAGTAATCTAAATAACACATATCAACTTTCAAGATATCGAAGTCAAATCGTTTTAAGTAATTCAAAGAAGAATATCCTAGTCCAAAATTATCAAGTATAATCTCTATACCTAAAGACTTAATACGATTAAGTTGCTCAATTGTACCTGGAAAATTGTTAAATAAACTACTTTCTGTTATTTCAATTGCTAATGATTGAGGAGTAAGTTTTGCTTGTTCTAAAACACCAACAATTATAGAGATGAGATTATTTTGCTTCAATTGATAATCTGAGAGATTAATGGTTAATTTTAGCTGTGTAAATCCTGCTCGATGCCAAGTTTTTAACTGCTGACAAACAGTAGATATAAACCAAGTGCCAATCGAATAAATTAAACCGCTATCTTCAGCAATTGGGAGAAATGTTGTTGGAGGAATGAATCCTCTTTGAGGATGATTCCAACGTATTAAGGCTTCGCATCCGACTATTTCTCGCGTATACAAATTAATTTGAGGTTGATAATTTATTTCTAGTTCAGAGTGACGCAAGGCTTGGCGTAAATCATTAACTAATATCCAAGATTTAAAGTCAAGCTTATTCTCTAATTCGAGTCGATAAATTCCATAACTCTCTTCTGATTTTTGTTTAGTATATTCGACAGCTTGCTTGGCTTTTGTTAATAAAGTTGCAATATCTTCGCCATGAACAGGATAAAAAGAAATTCCTACATAAGGTGTTAAGCTAATTTTTTTATTACTAACATCAAATGGTTTAAATAAATTAACTTGGGCGATTTTGATAATTTTAATTGCTTCTTTCAGATTGCCAACATAAGACAAAATGACCACAAAATTTTCTTCATTCAAACGTATAATTTTTGCTTTAGTCCCAAGAGAATGCTTTAATTTTTGGGCTGCAATTTGAATAATTTTATCCCTTTGTTCTGATGCTAGACTATCAATAACTTTAATTTCTTCAACACTACCAAGACTAAAATAACAAACGGCAATACTAGTATTAATATTTTTGTTTAAAGGGTTTAGTTTGATTTGCGCTTGGACACATTGATTAGCCATCTTCTCAGATTCAAATATATCTCTGAGAAATAACTGAATGGGTAGTTTAGTTAAATCATCATAGTAAAGAGAAGCTTTTGAGGGACGTTTTTGAATAACTGTCTTGTCTGAAGTTTGAGCTTTTACTTGATAGCATTTTTCTAAAAATATTTTTTTTTGTGATTTTGCTTGATAGCATTCTTCCAAAAACCTTTTTTTTTCTAATTGAGCATTAATCGCCCTAATTAATTCATCATTAAAAAATGGCTTAGTAAGATAATCACTAACACCTAACTCCATGCCCAAACGTATATCTTGTCGTCTACTTTTACCTGATACAACAATAAAAGGAATATCTGCGGTATCTATGTTTTTTTTTAGAGATGATAAAACTTCATACCCATTAAGATTAGGTAAAAATAAATCACAAACAACCAAATCAAAACTTTTGTGTTCAATCATTTTTAAAGCAATATCTCCATCTGTTACTCCAGTAACTTGAAAGTTTTCTGCTCTTAAAAAATCAACCATACTATAAAGACTTAACGGATCGTCTTCAATTACTAGAATGTTGGCTGTGCTTGTTTGCATTTTTGATTTAATTTTTTACCTATGTAATATATCTGGTTATTGTACGCTCAAATTGACGTATTGAGTATATTCTATATATAAATTTTGGTTAATTTATAATTATGTATGTAACTCACAATAAAGATTAAGAAAAATCAAGAAAAAAACCTTAAAAAGATTAACGATTTACAATTTTGATTGTCATATTTCATATTTATTAATTTCAAAGCTTAATTTTTAGTTAAAACTTGAGTATAATCCCCCCCCACGGGATATTTTTTTGAGCAATTTTACGTAAAATTACTGAGTATTGGTAGCAATAAATACTACCAAAGTTTACTTCAAGAAATACAAAAAAACATTACTATTGTGCTATCAACTATCTCAATTAATAACTGGTTCTTTTGGAACTGGCAGCCTTCTTTGGCAATGCATATTCCAGATGGATTTTTAAGCCTTCCTGTTAGTTTAATTACTTGGGTAATTGCGATCGCCCTAATTGTTGTAGCTTTAAATCAAGTACAGGCAAAATATCAAGAACGAACAGTACCAATTATGGGAGTTTGTGCTGCTTTTATTTTTGCTGCTCAAATGATCAATTTTCCGATACCAGGAGGAACTTCAGGTCATTTATTAGGAGGAACGTTAGCAGGGATTTTACTTGGGCCTTGGGCAGGTGCATTGGTAGTCAGTGTAGTGTTTATTGTTCAAGCGGTTATCTTTCAAGATGGTGGTATTACAGTACTAGGCGCAAATATCTTCAATATGGGTCTGATCGGCACCTTTGGCGGTTACTATCTTTATCGGGCAGTTCGTTCGGCAGTAGGTCGTGATAGCTGGCGAGGAATGGCGATCGCTACGGTTGTAAGTGCTTGGACAAGTGTATTTGTGGCTTCAATCCTAGTTGCCACACAACTAGCTTTATCGGGGACTGTCCCTTTAAATATAGCCATATCCGCAATGGCATTTTGGCACTTGCTAATTGGTATTGGTGAAGCCTTAATTACCTTAGTGGTAGTTAGTTTTATTTGGCGAACTCGACCAGATTTGATTTATAATCCTTCAAAAAGCAGTAAAATATCTAGCTCTCGTCCCTTAGCACAGCGTTAACAACATTTTTAGAGCCAATTAAATCAAATTTACAGTTTTATGAGTAACAGACCTTCAAATCGTAATCTGGCTTTTGTCCTCTCTGGCTTGGGTGTAGCCCTAATAATTGCCATTTTTGTTTCTCCCTTTGCTAGTTCAGATCCAGACGGACTAGATCGCGTTTCCCAAGATTTAAAATTTGAACACAAAGCCAGTGAAGACGCACCAGCCCAGAAATTACCTTTTGCTCGCCTATTTGATGAATATGCCCTCAAAGGAGTACCCGAAGGCATAGCCACGCCTATAGCTGGTTTAGTTGGAACGTTAGCTACTTTTGGTTTAGCCTGGGGAACTGGCAAGCTATTGGTTAAGAAAAATACCCCTGCTGCCGATAACGACATTTCTGCCTATCAATCTAATGACGAACAAGCAAATTAAATGATTCAATTAATTAGGAAATAAGTGAATGCTATTGCTACAATTAGGAGCATTTCATTTAGACATCGATAGCAAACAAGCTACTTTCTGGCATTCTCTTGCCCCTCGTACTCGTCTTTTATGCGCGTTACTAATGGTATTCGCGATCGCTCTTACTCCTAATGGACGCTGGTGGACGTGGGCAATTTATGGTCTAGGAGTGGTGGGGGTAATTTTTTTTAGTCGCGTAACTAAAAAAGTACTGCTGAAAAGGATTGCCGTTGAGTTTGCTTTTATTGGTGCTGTATTACTAGGAACTTTATTTCGCTCAGGGGGTGAAGTTCTATGGTCTTGGGGAATACTACGAATTACCACAGAAGGCTTAACTGTTTTAGGTAGTGTCACTATTAAAGCTTTACTATCGTTACTAACGCTCAATATACTGACTCTCACTACTTCAGTTCCAGCCCTGCTCAACGCTCTAACCGCCTTACGAGTACCTCCTTTGTTGGTTGCTACTTTGGCATCAATGTATCGCTACATCAGCGTTTTAATTAGAGAATTGCAAGCAATGCGTAAAGCTGCTGCATCGCGCAACTTAACTGGCAATAGTGTTTGGCAACGCTTTGTGATTGGTAATATGATGGGTACTTTATTTATTCGTACTTACGAGCGAGGAGAACGAGTGTATCAAGCCATGTTAGCCCGTGGTTATCAGGGAGTACCTGTAATTGAAAAAGTCCCCTCTGGTGGACGACGGGATGTTTTTGTACTTACTTTAACTATAGCTTTGGCACTGCTGGGACAATTTATTTATTTGCCACCTAATTTTCTTAACCCAAACTGAGGTTATGTATTCTCTTGGGCAATTGCTTGTAAGGCAGCCTTAATTAATTCAAAATAGGGTGGTTGAGTGACATTGACAGATTTAGCTTCGTTTCTGGTTTTGCCAATTAAACCTTGGCGATCGCCCTGGTGAACAGCTAAAACATCACCGCGATCGTTTCTAATTCTTAGTTCTTGGCAAGATTTACTGCATACATAAATTCTACCGTTATGGGTAAATACTGCTTTTTGGACATTCTCGATATTAATTTGCTGGTTTAATTTGGGAATCTGATTACTTGGTGAAATTTGGGGCAATTTAACTCCTACAAGTTCTAGTTCAATACTTGTGTGTCCCTGCCAATGATTCTCTTTTAACTGGTAAGCAATATCGAGATATTCTGGTAAAGGGCAGTATTCCCCCCATCGCCAAGCTAGTGCCTTGATTTGAAAGTCAGAATTAGTGTCTTGTAAAGTTAACTTTAAATGGCTACGGTTGTTACCGATCGCTTTTTGCTCAATAATTCTGACATTAGGAGTCCAAAATACAGGGGGACTATTCCCAATTCCCCAGGGTTGTAAACCTTCTAGCTGTTCGTATAACTGATGATTAATTTGTTCTAAGCTGGCTTGGGCATCTATTTTAACCAACGGTTTGAGATGTTCAACCTCTAAACATTTATGGGCAAACTCGCTCAATCTTTGTTTCACTTCTTCCAAATTACTAGCAGGAAAACTAAAACCTCCTGCTGCTCGATGTCCGCCAAATTTAGCTAATAAATCACTGCAATAGTTAAGGGCATCAAAGACATTAAATTCATCGATACTTCTAGCCGAGCCTCGAATCATTAAACTATTTGGAGATGCAGACGATTCTGATTGCTCATGTTCATCTTCATAAGTAGCAATAAAGACAGGTACACCATAACGCTCCACTAAACGAGATGCCACAATCCCAATGACTCCATGATGCCAGCCTGCTGCTACCACTACCAAAACCCGCTCGCGCTGCCAAGGAATAGGAGTAGATTCTACGAGAGCGATCGCTTCTTTTTCAATTTGTTCGCATAGCTGCCGACGTTTTTGATTAATTTGTTCGCACTGCATGGCTCTTTCTAAAGCTAATCCAGGCTCATCAGTAGTCAATAGCTCAATCACCATTTGCGGATCGCCGATACGCCCCACAGCGTTAATTCTAGGGCCTAAACGAAAACCAATATCATCGGGTTTTAGTTGCTTTTGTGCCTCATCAACTCCTGCCACCTGCATTAAAGCTTGAATACCTAATAATTCCGAATTAGGTAAAGCTCTTAAACCCCGCTTGAGCCAACGACGATTTACCCCCACCAAAGGAGCTAGATCGGCGATCGTTCCCAGGGTGAATAATTCTAAAATCTGATTGGTTAAACCCTTTAATTTACCTAAACTTTGGGCTGTCGCGATCGCCAGAATATAGGCTACTCCTACCCCTGCTAACCCTTTATAGGGAGAACTATTAGGCAATAACTTAGGATTGAGGATCGCATCAGCTGGGGGTAATCTATCTGGTAAGTCATGATGATCGGTAATAATCACACTCAAACCCAATTCCACGGCTCTAGCAATAGGCTCATAAGCAGAAATCCCGTTATCAACGGTGAGAATTAAACCTACCCCGTGAGTAGCAAATTCTTCGACAATCCGTTTATTAATGCCATAACCATCCTTCATCCGACTGGGAATTGCATAATCCACTTCTGCCCCTAAATGCTTTAAAGCCCTTAATAACAAGGCAGTACTGGTCATCCCGTCCGCATCATAATCCCCACAAATAGCAATTTGTTCTTCTTCGGCGATCGCATTTTTAATTAACTCGACGCTAACTGCTAAATCCTGGAATTCAGATAGGGGAGAAGGCAGATGTTGCGATTCTGGTTCAATGTAAACTTGGGCTGCATCGATAGTAGCAATATCTCGATTAATAATTACTTGTGCCACTAATGGTAATAAACCAGTAGCCATGCTCAACTCTAAAGCTGTTTGAGACTGAGATTTAGCAATCTGCCATCTTTGATTAGGAAAGCGTTTGCGGATCGGGCGATCGCTTATCATTTAATTTGGTAAACGTAGATTTTCACAAAGTATATTAGCCTGTAATTTTACTATAAGCTGTTACGCACTTAAATCAATAGTTGAGAGAGGAGTCAGGTAGGGGAGCCGTAAGTTTGGCGACGTACAGGAGTCAGGAGTAAGAACAAGGGTTTATAAATCTAATAAAATCTCACAACAAGGAAAGTCCTAGTAAATTAATTTTGACTCAAAGCGGACATAATTTCTGGAAGCTTGCATAATATGTCCGCTTTATGCCATCAT
This sequence comes from Waterburya sp., assembly GCA_051658085.1. Lineage (GTDB taxonomy): Bacteria > Cyanobacteriota > Cyanobacteriia > Cyanobacteriales > Xenococcaceae > Waterburya. The sequence continues at coordinate 1,504 of JBOFLX010000085.1, read as the reverse complement.
TGAATTATCCGATTAAGGAGAATTTCTATTTGGGGAGAGTTGAAGAGTTTAGTTTTAGAGGGTTACAGGCGTTTTTTCGTTCGAGTGACCACTATCCCCCACATTTCCACGTTAAAAAGTCTGGAAGGTGGGAGATCAGAGTGTACATATTGACCTCATCAAAAAACGGCTTAGATTACTCGTTTAAGTTTCCTAAAAACAAGTCAGTTACTCTTACCTCAAAAGAAGAAAAAGCCATACTCGATTTTGTTACCAGTAATAGAGAGAAGCTTTTACTTGATTGGGAAACTCAAGTATGTGTCAGGGAGAAAATGTCAGATGAGCCTTAATACCAAAATAGACTTTATGTATTCTGCCAATAAGCAAGCGAATTTGGCTACTTCATTCCTAAACCTCAGTCGTTTAAGAAGCGAGACTATTCAAAACAACCACACTAAGTCCGAACTAGATTTGATTTATTTAGAAGACTCCGTAATTCTCCAGATCAAAAGAACCAACCAACCCGTAGAGACATACTATGGTTTTGACTTTCAAGCAGCCCAAAGAATTAAATCTGCTTGGGAATGGGAAGCAGAAGAAGAGTTAATGGCGATCGCTTCTGCTTCGGAAAACGCATTGTTTGTTATGGGGTGTGACTTAAAAACTTGGGAAATACCTTTTAGTTGCCTCCCTTGTTTAGATCTAGTTCCCCAGTCGGAGAAAGGTAATTTTCAACTAGACGAGGATGGTAGTTACCTTTATTGGGAATGTGCCGATCTTCATGTCGATCTAGAAGAGATTAAAGCTGCCGTCGATCCTAAATTTAAAGAACAGCTTTTAGTTGAAAAATTAGAATATGGTAAATCCTTTGGTAAGTCGATCGCTTTTGTGAGAAAAGCCCACCAATTAAATCAAAGTGACATTGAAGGTATCTCAGATAGACACCTCAGAAGAATTGAAAACGAAGGACAACAGCCAACCTTAGATGTTTTGAAAAAATTGGCTACATCTCATGGACTAGATTTGGAAGATTACTTAACAGAAGTCAATCAATTTCTCTTCAACACTCAATCTCAGACCTAAAAATACATAGATAATGAAAGCGATCGCTCTAATGAAACCTTAAATCAGATAATTAATTGCGACCAGCGATCGCTGATATCTGTAGCATGAACTTCAGAGAAATATTTGGCTATAGCTACAGATGCCTGTCCATTTCCTGCACCACAGTCCCAAACTCTTTCTCTGTTATCAACGCAGGATGTCACAAACTCATATAAGTTTTGAGGATATTGAGGTCTTGCAGCAGCGTACAAATAAGATTTATCGGAAAATAAATCGATGACAGACATAACAAACTCCTTGCAAAACCTCTATTATTCTAGGTAAGTAGATAGGGGTTGAAATAATCAGCTATATAACGATAAATTAAGTTAGAGAGTTGAAGCGTGGAGGCTATCTCATACTAAATCCGATTGACAGAAGTTATTTATTTAGGCTGACTTGGGGACTAGGAGAATAGGGG
>JBOFLX010000084.1:0-4508 GCA_051658085.1 Waterburya sp. | reverse complement strand
AAGCAAAAGCTGTTTGAGCAAATGAATAATAATCCTAATATCAGACCACGAGTAAAGGATGTTGATGATATTCCTTACTCAATCTGGATTAAGTCTGAAGACATTTTGAATTAGGACTAATGTTTAACGTCAATTTACTTAAAACTTTGCAGGCTAACATTTCTAGCCATTAATCTTGAAATTAATTGACGTTAAATTGCCTAAAAAAGTAATTTTTATCTTGGTATAGAAATCTGGGTTTTTTTAGTCTCAGGAACGTCAATAAATATATGAGCTAGCTTCTATAAGTATTGATAAATAAAGGTTTTAGCTAATTGACGTTGTTTTGCTTAAAAGTCATCTAGTAGCACCAAGATTAGGTATGATGCACTCACCATAAAGTCTGTAAGTTTTTTGTATCCTGTGATGCTGCTATATGGCTTTCCCCACAGATAACTGGAAGTAGATTTATCCTTTATTTATTCTCTTGACTTAATCTCAGTAAGGGTATTAGCCGAATAATTGCTGAAAAACTTATTTGACTTGAGAAGCAGCACTGCCCTTGAAAAACCAAAGCGTTGTCTCCCAACAAAAGAAAGCAACGCCTTGGTAATCTTTTTCTTTGACAATCTCCACCTCACGTTGTACATGCTCTTAAGAAAGTGATGCGCCATAATTTGTCATCCAAACGCCTCTTAGTTCATCGCTCTTAGGAGATTTAATTATAGGTGTCTGCCAAAAACATACAATTAAAATACAAGATAGGAGAACGAGGATATACTTTTGGCGAACTAATATTAATTTTTTAAGTTTAAGTTTTATCATCTCCTAGATATAAGTTCGTTGTAAATAGTTTGGATAATGTAATCGCACCAAATAGCCTGACCCGTCGTAGTGCGTCCCCAAATATAATCTATACCTAATACATCTTTTACTACAGTTTCACCTTGTTTCTGTAGTTTCTTCCCAAGCCAAGAATTAACTATCCAATGCTCGAAAATCTCTTGGCGATAATCATCTAAACTACCGCCTCTATAAATCTCAAACCATTCATAGATAGCAGTCTCTTCATCGTTGTGGATTGGGTCAATCCTCCATACTGCGTCTTTATTCCTGACTCCAAAGTAGTATTTATTATCTTCAGTGCAGAAGTGCTTAAAGACATAATCGTGTTCTAGTTCTAATTCGTATTTGGCTGACCCATAATCGATAGGAGCAGTCCATAGCTCAAGTGCTTGTTCTTCATTCAGTTTATTTCCTTTTGTAAGAGTATGAACGAGAGACGATACGCAATAAATTACTTCTCGTTGAACTAGGTCTTGTATTGAAATATTAGTAGTAGTCACAGTATTGATTTTTTAGTCAAGTAAATAGATAAAAAATAGAGCCAGTTTAATGTCAATGGCTCAGGACGGGATATTTAATTGTTAGTGGTTAAGAGAAATATTAATAAAACAAATGCTGAAAAGCTTATCTGACTTGAGAAGCATTGGTGCTGTTGAAAAACCATAGATAAGAATTAAGTAAAACGACGGATAAGGTTATAGCTGTGATTTGGGAAACCTAATTTTAATACCTATTTAACAATTAGATTTATGACTCAATTTCAATTACACAGCTTAGATGATGCGGTAGAGTTTGCTGAAAACCCAGAACCTCGTTGCCCGTGCGTACTTTTATTAGATACTTCAGGTTCAATGTCTGGCGCACGGATTGATGCTCTTAACGAAGGTATTAAAGTTTTCAAAGAAGAACTCAATCAAGATGACTTAGCTGCAAAAAGAGTCGAAATAGCAATAATTTCCTTTGATAGCAGCGTCAATATAGTTCAAGATTTTGTAACTGCTGACCAATTTGAGCCAACAGAATTAACTGCTGGTGGATTAACCCAAATGGGTGCTGCTATTGAAGAAGCATTAGATATGATTTCCAGTCGTAAATCAATCTACCGCAACAATGGAATTACTTACTATCGTCCTTGGTTGTTCATGATTACTGACGGTGAGCCTACTGATAGTGATGCGGTAATCAATAGAGTTAAAGCCAGAATTAAGGATGAAGAAGCAAAAAAAAGTCTTGCTATGTTTGCGGTAGGCGTAGAAAACGCTGACATGGCGAAACTATCTGAAATAGTAGTTCGCTCTCCTCTAAAACTCAAAGGACTTTATTTTCGCGAACTGTTTAGTTGGCTCTCGAATAGTATTACAAGCGTTTCTCAATCTCGACCAGGGGAACAAGTCCCACTACTACCACCATCAGGTTGGAGTGTAGTTTAATGAGTACCGAGTCTATTCAACAAAAACAACTATTAACCGATAGCAACCAAAAGCCTTGGAAAGTAGTGTCTAGTTCTGTAGCTGGTACGAGTCACGAAAAAAAAGGATTGCCCTGTCAGGATGCCCATCATTGGGAATTACGGTCAGATGAGGTTTTAGTCGCTGCGGTTGCTGATGGTGCTGGTTCTGCTGCCATATCCGATGTGGGAGCGAAAATTGCTGTAAGCAAGGCAGTAGAAACAATCTTACAGCTAGAAGTATTACCAACTGCCAATGATGAAAAAGGGTGGAAATCTCTTCTTAATAAGGCTTTTACCATAGCAAAAACCTCTGTAGAAACAGAAGCAAATACCAGACAAGTATCAGTTAGAGATTTAGCCAGCACCTTGCTTATAGCTGTAGCAACTCCTGAATTAGTAGTAACTGTTCAAGTAGGAGATGGGGCAATAGTAATATCGGACAAGCAAAATAATATTTTTGCCTTAACAACTCCTCAAAGTGGGGAGTACATTAACCAGACAACCTTTCTTGTCTCCCCTAACGCTCTGGAGCAAGTACAAGTGAATATCTGGCATGGGAATGTAGCTAACTTAGCCATGTTTTCCGATGGATTACAAATGTTAGCTCTAAAAATGCCATTAGGTACGCCCCATGTTCCATTTTTCAATCCTTTATTCGGTTTCATATCACAGATGATTGATGAAAGCGCAGCTAAAAAAGAGTTGGAGGGGTTTCTGAAATCTCCTCGCGTCGCACAACGTAGTGATGACGACTTGACTATCTTACTGGCTAGTTTAAAGGAGTGATTTGAAAGTGAAATTACAACGTTTCTCCGATGGAAAAACAATTGTTCTTGGTGCTGAATTAGGTAGCGGTGGCGAAGGTAAAATCTATGAGGTCAATGGAGAGCCTTCACTGGTAGCGAAAGTATATCACCAGGGGAAAAATACCAATGAAGAGAAACTAAAGGTAATGTTTGCTAATCCTCCTCAAGACCCCGCAAGCTCTCAAAATCACGTTTCAATCGCTTGGACACTTGATTTGCTGTGTGCTACAAATAGTCAGCAGATTATCGGTTTTCTGATGGGAAAAGCAATTAATATGCGTCCCATCCATAGTTTTTATACTCCTAAGAATCGTCGTCAGCAATTATCAGGATTTAACTATTTATATTTACACCGCACAGCACGTAATTTGGCTGCTGCAATTGGCGCACTCCACGCTCGTGATTATGTCATTGGTGATGTTAATGAATCTAATATTCTCGTAGCTGAGACGGCACTAATAACTTTAGTAGATACAGATTCTTTTCAGGTGCGCGACCCTCAAAATAGTAACGTTCATCGTTGTCCAGTTGGCAAACCAGAATTTACGCCACCCGAACTCCAAGGCAAGAACTTTCGGGATATTGACCGTAATTTAGAACACGATTTATTTGGCTTGGGAGTGCTAATTTTTCAACTGCTGATGGAAGGTACACACCCCTTTGAAGGTATATTTCAGGGAACAGGAGACCCACCACCAAAAGAAAAGCGTATTTCTGCTGGTCATTTTCCCTACAGTCAGAATGTACCTTATCGTCCTAAACCCCTTGCTCCTTCCTTTGACACTCTATCTCCTACCTTACAAAAGCTTTTTTCACAGTGTTTTAAAGACGGACACCAAGACCCAAAAACACGTCCAGATGCTCAAACTTGGGTCAAAGCGTTAAAACAAGCAGAAAATGACCTTATTACCTGTGGTGTCAATGATAATCATCTTTATGGCAATCATCTGAATACTTGCCCTTGGTGCGAGAGGACTGTCAAGCTGAAAGGACGCGACCCATTTCCCGAACATCAACAAATACCACTGCCACCACCGCCAACAAAATCGGCAAAACCAGGAACATTAAATCAGCCTCCCACCCCTAGCTTAAAACCTGTATTAACCCATTGCCAAACAGCAGCCACTGCTTGTGTTACAAAGGGCAAACATTTTTATTCTTCTCAGTATCCCATTGCATTAAATCACTGTCAAAAAGTAACAGCTATCTGTGTCACAAAAGGAAAACATTTTTATTTTTCTCAGCTTCCTGTTGCATTAAACAAATGTAAAACAGCAGTGACTACCTCTGGCACGAATGGGAAAAAGTTTTATTCCTCTAATAAAAAGACGATTAAACTTACTACTTTAGGATTAGTTTCTTTAACTCTGACCGTATTGGCTGTTAATTTTATTTCGCAGGAAATAGAAGCAGCAAGAATTAGAGAG
>JBOFLX010000083.1:0-12327 GCA_051658085.1 Waterburya sp. | reverse complement strand
TCTGTATCGTATTTTGGACTGCCACGCCCAGTTAATTCAGCTTGGGTTTTACCCTACTCTAGACACTATTTTAATTGCCTTTACCGATTGGCTTTCGGCTTTGGCAAGCCCCCGAATTCAATTCGGGGGTGTGTGACTTTTTCTCTCATCCCACTCAAAATTCATGAACTAAAATCATCACACTTACAATGTAGCAAACCATTACGCAGCATAACTAAGTTATTTTTCGACTTTTTTTAGTACCGCGATCGCTCTTTAAGCGACAGTTGATTATTTTAAGCAGCAATTAAACCTGGTGATTTTTTTGCTGCTTTTGCTCTTAGGAAAAACAATTATTATTGAGGATCTTCGCAAATATAGTCTGCTCTTGCCCAGCCACTATAACCATGATAATTAACGTTCCACCACCAAAAACCATCACTGGAATATTCACCAAAATTTAAAGGCACATATTGATTATTAGACATTTCTAGAATCTTGCCATAGCCTTGTCCAGGGCCAGTACGCATTGATAGACGACCATTAGAATTGCTAGTGCAAATTCTGCCATAGTTAACTGTGCTTCGGCGATTAGCATAATCACTAGAGCCTAGTCCTGGCCCAACTTGTGCTGCTGCGGGTAAAGTTGCTCCTACGATTAGAACACTTGCTAATAAAGTTTTAAACATGATTTTTTGCCTTTTATAAATAAATTTATTCGTTAAATTTGAACTTTGAGAAATTCAGGTTGATACTTCTGTATATATTCCAGAACTTGGTCTAATTCAGTTCGATTAGTTAAAGCAATACAGCCAGCCGTCCCATCATCTTTCATTGATTTTTCAAAAGATGGATCGTAATGAATTCCTAATGCACTGCGACCTGTAGAAAACTGAGGAGAAATCGCTAAAAATCGGTCTCCAACCTCAGAATGAGTGCCAGAAATATAATGTTTGGCTACGCTATATCTTCCATTAGGTAAGGGTGCTTCTGTACCAGCTAAATGGCGATCTCGTTTTTGGGTGTTGTAACGACCAGAAACAGTTTTATGAGTATTTATTAATTGACCATTAACAAATAACTCCAATTCATATAGTGGATTTCCAAAACGATTTGTTTGCCCTGTTTGCCTTAAAACCATATAATTACTAATGCTTAAGGGCGGAGAGCTATAAGAAATAGCTCCATTTTTGCGCTCGCCAATTTCTTTTAAATTTAGAGATGGTTGCTCTGCCAAAACTAACGATTCGGGTTTATTTTGGGCAATATTTGGCTCTCTAATCGTTTTATTTGCTGTTGTTTGTTGAATATAATTACTCGATTGAGTATTAATAAAATTAGATTGAGATTCTAATGTTGAATTGTTTGTACAACCGGAAACAGCAAGACAACTGGCAAATACCAATGCAACTTGTGAAAGCATAAAATTAGTATTAATTAATAATGTTGTCTTACGATTAAATACTTATTGATTAAAAAAGGATGTGATTTCAATTATTGCCTTGATGCGATCGCAATTTTTAAAATGTTAAGTTGAATAGTTAAAGCTCTCAATCAAGAAGTAAAAATTAATCTTGTTTCTCTTACAAAAGTTTAAATAAAATTAGATCTAGCGATTATCTTAATGTCGAATTATTAATAGTAATTTTGGTTTAAGGCGATCGCATTATTATGTCACGATCACTTTTTAAGACATAACTCAGGGAATGAACAACCGTCCTGCTCCCATGTAATTCTCAATATACAACATGATTTCAAGTAATCGATTGACACAACTTTCTCGATAACCAGAATCTTGTAAAAATCGGTCAGCATCTCCAAGGGTAATTACAGGAAAAGAAGTTTCAGCGTTTTCCTCCCGTAACACACGCTAAGCGCGAATTCTTGCCTTTCATTCGTCGATTAGCTGTCAGCAGAATCATACTATTGGATTGGGCAAAACGCCAAACAACCCTGTCATCACTTTTGACTGATAATGACATTATTATTATTGACTACATTAAACTTTTTTTTATAAAAGTCAAAATTAAAAGTGTAAAGTTAAAGCAATATCTTTATTAATTAAATAATACTATAATACTATTCAGTTATTTTAATTTTAAAATACAATAAACTACATATTTAAATAAATCTTTAAAAAATACTAAAAAAACTATTTATAATTAAGCTTTAATTTAATCAAATTATCTATTTAAATTACTATGGTTAGCCAATCTATATTTAAGCAGCAAAATTATTTTGCAACTATATTTTTAATTATTGCCTGGATAATAGGAAATCTATGGACATTTCAATGGTGGTTTGAGTCTTTTAAAAATATTTCTCCCGTGAACTTTATTGTCCTGACATTAGTAGCAATGATATTACTAATTCAGTTAGCTGTTAGTGGCTTATTTCAGCTAGAGAATACAATTTTTCAGTTAAGTTTATATCCAATCTTATTAATTTTAGGAGGAGAAATAAGCGCGATCGCTTTGAAATGGTATCTCAATATTCCTCAGTTAACTTTATTATGTTTTATTTTAGGTAGTTATGGTTTATTAGGTTTATTTATTACTCCAAAAAAATGGTATCGAGGCTTAAGTATTGCCTTTATTTTTGCTTGTGTTGTTCCTTTTGTAACTGCTTTTAATAGTGGCTTGGGTTTTCCAGTGAGAGTGCTTACTGCCCATGCTGTTGCCCAAGTTTTAGCAGATTTCCATCTAGCTGCTGCTTCTTCTCATGACATTATTGTGCTAGAAAATGGCATTGCTCAAGTAGATTTACCCTGTAGTGGAATGAAAAGTTTATGGACAGGAACAGTATTTTTATTGGGAGTAACTTGGTTAGAAAAACGTCAATTAGGGTTTCGTTGGTTATTAGTTGCGATCGCTAATTTAGGGTTTTTAATTTTAGTTAATATTTTACGGGTTTTAATTTTGGTAATGGTAATTGAAGTTTGGCAACAAACAACAATTGCTGAAGTTTTACATTTACCGTTAGGAATTATTAGTTTTGCGATCGCTAGTTTATTAACGTGGCTATTATTACAACGAGTACCCCGTCAAACCGCAGAATTACCAACTATTAAAGAGTTCCCATTTAATAAAATTAAATTTAATTTAAGCTGGCTAGTAACTTTAGTAATTCTATTAGGAATTTTAGGAAATATTGATCCTAATCAAATACACAAAAATACTTTACAAGCAATTAATTTACCTAAAGAGATTACCACCGAAACTATTCCTTTAACCACCCCTAAAGCAAACTTTTTTGATAGTCCAGCTAATCCTATAGTACAAAAATTACGTTTTGAAAGTGGTCATCTTTCTGGATCGATGCTTTTAGTACAAAGTGATACTTGGCAAGCTCATCATCCTCCAGAATTATGCTTTGTCGGTAATGGTTTTCAGGTGGATAAAATGGAATCAAAATTAATTAACAATAATATTAATGCTCGTTGGTTATCTTTACAAAAGGGAAAACTATCAGCTACCTATTGGTTTCAATCACAGCAACACACTACCGATGATTTTGTGAGTCGTATTTGGAATCATATTACTCAACGTCATCAAACGTGGGTGTTAGCTTCAATTCTTTTTGATCAACCAGAGAATTCTGATAGTCAAGATATTCAACAATTTACTAATTCGATTTATCAAGCAATTAACCTTTCATTGAACATTAAGCATTAAGCAGTGAGCGATTAACAATCAACAATTAACAATATGACTAAACTAAAAAAACTCCTAAAGTTTCTTGCCCATAGTACCTTTTGGGGCTGGAATTTAATTTTTATTACTGTATTTTATTGTGGTATTTTACCGTTTATTGGCATACCGCTAATTTTGGCAACTTTTGATGGCAATATTCCTTTTGATTTTATTATCGCTTTTTTGACTTTAATTATTGTGCCAGTTGCTACTACCTATATTGGTTTTAGGTATCTAAAAAAACAACCTGACCAACTGATGCGATTATTTTATGGTGTGGAAGCACCTTTAGTAACTTGGTGTTTATTACGTTTATTTTTATTTAGAGAATTAACTTGGGCAAGTGGTCTAGTTCTAGGTACTTTGTTAGTGACAATTTTTGCTTTTGCGGTAGAACTAGTCCAGGGTTATCAACAGAATAATAAACTATACTCTTGGTTACAAATGATTGCCCATTCCCTAATGTTGTTCATGGGATTTTATTTAGGTTTAGCGTTATTATTTTATGCCATACCTGTTGCTATTGCTGTTACTTATGGGATAGTTGGTTCAGTTATTGTATTTTTCTCTTTTCAATGGATAGAGCCTTTATGGTATCAATTAACCCATTCTGGAAGCTGGATTTACTGGATATTTATTAGTTTCTTGTTATCAATTTTATTCGGCTTTAGTGCTACCCTATTTATCGGTATGCCTTCTGCTATTACAGGATTTTATCTTAGTTCAGGTCGAAAGATCTTACTACAATTTGCTCGACAATATGGCAAAAAAACAGCGATCGCAGGTTCAGTTAGTACTATTAGTATTTGGTTGAGTTTATTATTTTTATTTAATCAACAACCTCAGATTAAAGCCTTGGCTTTATTAGAACAAACTTCTCAAAATCGAACCGAACTTTTAGCCTCATCTGCAATTATTAAAAAAGGATTAGTTAATGCTAATTTATATTCTTATCGTTATTTAAGTACCCAAAAAGATAATAATCATATTTATAGTATTTATAAAAATTTAGGTTTACCTTCGTCAGTTGCTTCATTTCTACAACAAAGATATAATCAACTTTTTGCTCCTTTCTTATATCAAGGCTCTCGTCAAGATGTGCAAAAATCCGCCGACTTATATGCTGAGTTTTTTGATATCCCATTACAAAAAGCTGAACGCAAATCAGTGCGACATGCTCTACAATCGACTGCTATTGTTGATGAAGCCAAAGCAGGATTACTAAATATTGATCAAGAAAAAGTTTGGTTAGAAAAACAAGAAGTAAATCTTACCCCTCATGGTGATTGGGCAGATGTAGAAATCCATGAAGTTTATCAGAATAAAACTAATGATGTCGAAGAAATACTTTACTATTTTTCTTTACCAGAAAGTTCAGCTATTACAGGTTTGTGGTTAGGAGAAACGGAAAATAAAAATGAACGTTTTGCCTTTCAAGTATCTCCTAGAGGGGCAGCCCAAGAAGTGTATAATTCTCAGGTAAGAAGAACTCGCCCTGTAGATCCTGCTTTATTGGAACAGGTTGGCTTTGGACAGTATCGTTTGCGAGCTTTCCCTGTACCTCCTCGTCGAACATCTACAGAAATTAGTAAAGGTATTGCTCCCAGAAAAATGCACCTGTGGTTAACTTATAAGGTAATGAAACAAGAGCAAGGTTGGGCATTACCAAAGTTAGCCGAAAAACGGAATATCTTTTGGACAGGACAAACTAAAAGAATTCGTAATGGCAAAACCAAATGGTCGTTTGCTAATGTTTGGTTAGAAGACTATTGGTATAGTGAAAATAGTGATGCTCAGGAACATCAGATTGCTCTTCAAAATGGTTATACGGTTGCAGTCCAACCATTAGATAACCAAAGCTATATCCTACCCCAAAATAAGACCTATGCTTTGATTATCGATACTTCCTACAGTATGAGAAATCAACATCAAGAAATTAAAAACACCCTCAATTGGTGGCAGGAAAATTTAGCTAATAACGATGTGGATCTTTATTTAATTGATAGTCAAAATTATTCCCAGTATCTAGAAGATATTAAAGATTTAGATCTGAATAAATTATCTTTTTACGGTTCAATTTTGAATTCTGAAATGCTGCAAAAGTTTGATAGTTTGCGAGGAAATAAAAACTATGATGCTCTGTTAGTAATTACTGATGCAGGCAGTTACGAATTAGCTCAAGATAAGCAAACCTTTCCTAATATTAATGCACCTTTGTGGCTGATTCATTTAGGCAATCAACTACCCAAAGCCTATGACGATGAAACTTTACAAGCTTTACAAAACAGTCAGGGAGGAGTAGCCCAGGATATTGCTACCGTAATGCAACGTTTGGGAACAGAATCAGCTAAGGGAATGGCGGTAGTTGATGGTTATAGTTGGGCGGTGTCTGCTAACAATACTGCTACTACTACAGCAACGGGCATTGAACCACTAGCTGCTAGTCAAGTAGTCTCTTATTTAAGTAAAAAAGAGCAAAATCCTCTTGACACAGCACAATTAGACCAAATTCATCAAATAGCCATAGACAATAATTTAGTAACTCCTTATTCCTCAATGATTGTTTTGGTAAACGATGAACAGAGAAAACTACTAAAAGAAGCAGAAGCCAAGAGAGATCGCTTTGAACGAGAAGTCGAAACAGGAGTAGAACAATTAAACCAACCCTTTAATCCCTTAGAAGTCTCAGGAGTACCCGAACCCGATTTCTGGATACTCTGGGCAATAGTTGCGATCGCTTTCGGACTAATTTGGCACCAGCAAAAAATCACCGATAGCAATTAAAATTTCAATAGTTACCTAATTGCTATCTGTTATCTGTTATCTGCTATTTAACGATTGATCGCTTTTGTTCTGGTGCAGCTAAAGGTTGATTGCAGAAATTGGGGTATTTCTGCTCAAGTTGGTGTGCTTTTTTGACGGTAGAAGCAAAATTGCGATCGGCGTGTCTTAATTCTTGTAAGATCCTCTGTGGATCGAAGAGGTGAGTATTGGGCAATTTATATCCCATTTCTTGAAGAACTAAACCAATTGGTACAGCAATTTCGTCTTGCAGTTTTAGATAACGAGCAAAAATCGGCGCAAAGGGACTAATTACCTTTCCCAAACCACTACGGGGTTGATACCAGGCAACATAATATAATCCTTGGTAATCAGCTAAAAAAGCTCCTCCATAACATTGAACTACCGAACCTTGAACTCGTTGCAACTCTGGAGGCAAAAATGGATAAGACACATAATAGCCTGTGGCACAGACAATCAGATCGAATTCTGCACAACTACCATCAACAAACTCTACCGTTTTCCCATTTAATTGCTTTACTGTTGGCTTAGGCGTAATCCGACCATGTTTGATATAGTAAGGAACTTCATTATTAATCGTAGGATGTTTATCAAAAATCCGATGCTTGGGTTTAGATAGACCATAACTTTCGTGCTTGCCAAAGGTAATGCGAATTAAAAGATAAGTCATCAAACGCTGATACCATCCAGGAGTAGTTTTTTGTTTCTGCATACTTAAATCCGCTACTGGTATCCCAGCAAAGGTTTTAGGAATAAACCAAACAGATTCGCGCATACTTAAAACACATTTTGCACCGACTCGGGCTGCTTCGGAAGCAATATCACAGGCGGAATTACCACCGCCAATTACTAAGACTCGTTTCCCTTGGAGTTGTTCTGGTCGTTTGTAGTCTTTGGAGTGAATAATTTCTCCCTTAAACTCTCCCTGAAATTGAGGAAAACGCTTACACCAATGATGACCATTACACATAATCACACCTTTGTAGAGGCGTTGCTCTTGGTTATTAAAAGTGACTTCCCAGAGATTATTGGCTACTGGTCTAACGTAGTTAACTTGGCGATTTAGTTCAATCTGCTGATCTAAATTAAAATGTTGAGCAAAATCCTGAATATAATCCAGCATATTTTGCGCGCTCGGAAAATCAGGATATGCTTCTAGCATCGGAAAATTGCTAAACTGGGTTACTTTTTTAGAAGAGATAATATGGGCTGTTTCATATACCCCGTGATACCAATTGCCACCGATATGATCACTAGCATCTACTTGATCGTAGGCAATACCTGCTTCTTTGAGTGCCTGAGCGATACCTAAGCCTACAAAGCCTGCGCCAATAATTAACTGCTTGTCTTTAGTTGTGATTGCCTGATGATTGTTATTGCTGGTATTCATCAATAATATGAAAGACTTTAATATTTAAATATATAAATTACCCACGTATTCTCCATAACCGTTATAGGGTAAAGTTTCCTTAATTTCCCAAGATAGACCAGGGCCAGAGCTAATAAACTTTTCTGTTGCCTGTGACCAGCGAGGATGAGGTACATTAGGTTCGACATTCGCTTCAAACTTATACTCATTCGGATCGATAGTATTCCAATAAGTAGCTGGTTGATTAGCGACAAATTCGATTTTGACTATTGATTTTGCCCCTTTAAAACCATATTTCCAAGGAGTAACCATGCGTAACGGCGCGCCATGTTGTTTAGGTAAATCGTGACCATAAATACCAACAGCAAAGAAAGCTAGCTCGTTTGCCATTTCTTCGATTCTTAAACCTTCAGTATAAGGCCAAGGTAAAGAACCAATATGAAAACCTGGCCCGTGAGTAATTTCTGGATCATAAAAAGAAGTAAAGCGGACATATTTGGCTTTGGCAGTTGGTTCGACATCCTGTAATAAAGCCTTCATTGGAAACCCTAACCAGGGTAAGACCATTGACCAAGCTTCTACACAACGAAATCTGTAGATTCTTTCTTCTAAAGGAAACTTTTGTTTTAATTGGTCGAGATCGTAGGTGCGAGGATTTTTGACTAATCCAGTTACTTCAACTTTCCAGTTTTCTGTGGGTAGTTTTTGTGCGTCTAGCCAAATTTTCTTCGTGCCACCATACTCATAAAAGTTATTATATTGGGCTGCAATTTTTTCTTCAGCGATCGCTCTATCTACCTTGCTAAAATTAGGATTTTTGGTAAATGACTCGATTTTGGGTAAATTAATACTTTTTTCTAAAGCGGTTTCGGATGCTGATTTTCCTAACCCTGAAGCTCCTGATTGACACCCAGTTAAAGGTAAAAGACTGGCGGTAATACCTGCACCAATAAGGGTTTTGATAAAGCTACGGCGATTGTAATATAGTCTGGGTGATGTAATTTGATTTTCTGATATTTCCCAAGATTCTGGAATGCGAATCAAAGTCATTTAATTAAATTATGTAAGCTTAAATTGTTAAAAATCAAAGTTATCTAACATTAGTTTACTAAATTCGAGGCTAGTTTTATAGTCGCACCAGATCTTAGTTAAGACAGTGGGAGTAATTGGCTCGAAAGTAGAAAGTAGAAAGTAGCAAGTAGTAATTTATGCTTAATTTTCAATACTCTAGTCTCATTAATGCTGATATCGAGACAGTTTGGCAGTTTCATGAGCGACCAGATATTCTCAAACTTTTAACTCCTCCTTGGCAACCTGTAACTATAATTGCCCGTGAAGGAGGTTTGGCAGTTGGGGCAATAAGTGAATTTCGGTTATCTTTATTAGGAATTCCGATACGCTGGCTGGCAAGACATATTGAGTGTCAACCTCAGCATTTATTTGTGGATGAACAAATTGTTGGGCCAATGCAGTCTTGGGTACATCGTCATGAATTTATCACGGAAAACGGTAAGACGAGATTAACAGATGCGATCGCTTATGAAATACCTGGAGGCTGGTTAGCGGAATTGCTTTTAGGCTGGTGGGTAGATGCTCGTTTACAAGATATGTTTCGTTACCGTCATCAAGTAACTAAAACAAATTGTGAAACTTGAAATATCTTGAAATATATTCAGTAAATTCCAAAGATTATTAATTATTTAGAAACAGAAACTAATTTTACGCCTTACAATAGCCGACATAGAACTTCTGCCTCTGTCGTTCGCGTATTTTTCTATGCTGAACTTTCAAATCCAGTCCGATAGTGACGTACCAGCTTCCAAACAACTTTTTGCTCAGATTGAATTTGCGATCGCTTCTGGACAATATCCTCCTGGTCATCGCTTACCCAGTACGAGACAATTAGCCATGATTACCAAGCTGCATCGTAATACAATTAGTAAGGTTTACCAACAATTAGAAGAAAATGGCTTAGTCGAATCAATAGCAGGTTCAGGTGTTTATGTCAAAATTCATGGACGAGAAAACACCTCTAAATCTGACTCCCCGATCGTCAATTCAGTCAATGCCATTAAAGAAAGTCTCGATCAGGTTTTGGAATTAGGTTGTGCTTTAGAGCAAATCAAAGAATTATTTTTAGAGGAAATAGACTGGCGTCTTAACTGTTGCGATCGCGTGATGGTAACTGTTCCCCAAAGAGACATTAGTGCGGGGAAAATTATGCAACAAGAACTACAGAATTCCTTTTCTGTCGAGATTGAATTAATTGAATTAGAAGAGTTACCCCAGATCTTAGCCAAAATTAATTTCGGGACGCTAATAACTATTCGTTATTTTATTCAAGAAGTTTTAGCACTTGTCCCTCCCAACTCTTTTCGGGTCATCCCTATTGATATATATGATTATCAAAAAGAGCTACAACTAATCAAAACTCTACCTGCTCAAGCTTGTTTGGGTATTGTCAGTTTGAGTGAAGGGACGCTGAGTATTGCCTCTAGTATTGTCAATAGTCTACGAGGAGATGATTTACTAGTTTTAACTGCTGCCCATAGCGATCGCGATCGTTTACGCGCAGTAATTCGGTCTTCTCATACTATTATTACTGGTTATGCGAGCGACGAGTTTGTCAAAACTGAAATTATGGCTATGCGCGAGGATCTAATTCGGATTCCTGAAGTTATTAGCACGGATAGCTATATTAGCGAAAAGTCTATTAAGCTATTACAACGAGAATTAGGACTGGGGAATAAATAAAATAAGGGATTGGGGATTGGTGATTGGGGGATAAATGAATAAAGAACTAGAATCATTGCTTCAGTTGGCAATCAGTCAGGGAGCAAGTCACGCGGAGGTCTATCAAGTAATATCTGAGTCTCAACCAGTGTTTTTTGAAGGCAATCGTCTTAAACAGTTAGAAAGTTCACAGTCAGTAGGCACAGCCTTAAGACTTTGGCAGGATAACAAACCAGGATTAGCGGTAGCTTATGGCAAAATTGAACCTGAATTATTAGTTAGTAAAGCGATCGCCCTATCTCAACTCAATCTACCCGAAACCATTGAATTAGCACCTGTACGCCAGGCGATTTATCCCTTAACAGGAGCAAAAGCTTCAGTCGAGGAATTAATAGCATTGGGCAATCAAGCAATTACTCGGCTACGTTCAAAATATCCAGAAATAATTTGTTCTGCTGAGTTGGAATCAGAACAAGAAACTACGACTTTGGTTAATTCGCAAGGATTACATTGTCAATATAGTGAGTCAACTTTGAGTTATTCTCTGGGTGTAGAGTTGATTCGAGGGGAAGATTTTTTAGGTATCTACGACGGCGAATACAGCAAAGAGCAACTTAATCTTGATTCGGTAGTTGAACAAATTATCCAGCGTCTAGATTGGGCAAAAGGGAATGTTGCACCACCTCAAGGGAAAGTCCCCGTTTTATTAACTGCCAATGCTGCTATTTTGCTTTGGGATACTGTTGCGTCTGCTTTAAATGGCAAAAGAGTTAAAGAAAAATCTTCTCCCTGGAGTGACTCACTAGAAAAACTAGTAATTTCAGAGTTAATTAGCCTCAAGCAACAACCAGATCAGCAGCCTTACGACTGTCCTTTTGATGATGAAGGAATGCCAACCCAACCTTTGAACCTGATTACTCAAGGTAAATTAAATCAATTTTATAGCGATCGCACAACTGCCAGAGAATTAGGTCTAGAATCAACAGGTAACGGCTTCCGTTCAGATTTAGATAGCTACCCTAGTCCTTCTTTGATTAACTTGACAGTTGCACCAGGTAATTATTCTTTTGCTAATTTAATTACTCAATTAGATAACGGTATTATCGTCGATCAAATGCTTGGCGGTGGTGCAGATATTAGTGGTGATTTTTCGGTTAATGTCGATTTGGGTTATCGAGTTCAAAATGGCAAAATAATTGGTCGAGTCAAAGATACAGCGATCGCAGGTAATGTTTATCAGGTATTAAAACAGGTAATTGCTTTGGGTGATGATCTGATCTGGAATGACTCATGTTTGACCCCATCGTTAATTGTTGACGGTATTTCGGTTGTGGGATAAGGCGTTGGTGATTTAAAGTATGACGTTACAAAATATTTCTGTTCGTAGCTATTAGCTTTTAGCTTTTTAAATTTAATGAAATGTGACGATGTTAAAAAATTTCCTATTTTTTATTTCCTATTTCCTATTTCCTACTTCCTACTTACGAGCTGATTAATATTAATGTCCTAATTTAACTTTTGTACGGCTATACTTACCGTTTAATAGATGGGTTTAAAGCCCCGTCATGCGCGGACGATTCAGAGGTTTTTGTCCTAAAGGATACACTTCGTTATGTTAAAATAGTTACGTCAGATAAAACGACGTAACTATGTTGGTATTCGAGGCAAAACTTGAGGGATTGAAAGAGCAGTATGGCAAGCTGGATGATGCTATCCGCACTGCTCGTTTTGTCCGCAATTCTTGCTTGAGAT
>JBOFLX010000082.1:0-4073 GCA_051658085.1 Waterburya sp. | reverse complement strand
ATAAATTCAACTGGGGCAGGAAATCCTCAAAGTTTATTTAAAGTTTTGGTGAGAGCAGCCAGCAAACAAGATACAATAGAAAATACATCTAAAGAATTAAAGACAGCAACTTGTGGAAATAATATTAGATATCATCTCGGAAAAATATCTGACTTTAAACAAGTAGAAAATCAACTTAATTCAGCCCTTAAAAGTAAAATTCCTCCAGGCTTAAAGAAAAAGAATTTAGTCATAGCAATTGACTTAAATTTAATACCTTATTATGGCAAACCAAAAGATTCAGAAAAACCATATATTTATCGCAGTAAAGCAAAGGATGGAACTTGTTCTTTTTATGCTTATGCCACTTTATATACTATCAAAAAAGGTAAACGGGTCACTTTAGCTATTAAAGGAGTCAGATGGCAAGATACTAAGGTTTGTATTTTAACTTATCTTTTAGCAGAATTATCTAGTTTAAAAATTAAAGTAAAAAAACTTTATTTAGACCGAGAATTTTTTAGTATTTCAGTTATTAGGTGGTTAAAAGCTTTAGACATACCTTTGGCTATGCCAGCGATTAGACGAGGTAAACAAGGAGGAATTAAACAATTTCTCAAAGGTAGAAAAAGTTATAAAACAACTCATACTATGTCTCGAAGTAAAGATGATTTTGTAACCTTTGATATCTGGATTGTTTGTAAATACAAAAAAGGTCAAAGAGTCAAAAATGGAATTGAATATTATGTTTATGTAACTTATAAAGTTACGACAAGCTTAAATCAAAAGAAGTTATTTATATTCCTTTAGAATAAAATCTTGATAATTTTTCTTTTGTACTATAATCGTAAATTATGATTTTACTCCGTCGGCTATTAGCGATCGCCTGCTGGAAAATGATTTTTCGATCTACTGAGTTTATATAAACTATCAACGGTAATCGAAAGCCCCATCGCCTTGGCTAAATTTCCTTGAGCTAAAGCCGAATGCATCTCTGTATTGAGCCGATTTGAGAGGTTTTTGAGCAGATTTACCCGATGCCCGCAGTTGAGAAAACGCATTTGTGGGTAAAGCTCCCTAAACTTCGCCATGAGTTCGGTTTTTCCCGTCCCCATCCCGCTCCAGACAACTACCAGTCCCATTGTGGGCAGGCTCAAAGCATTAGAAAGAAAGCGGGTATTGAGTTGGACATTGGGGGGGTATTTATCGCTCTTGCCTCGTTTCTTGGGGAAACAAAGTCGTCGGTAATCTTTTAAGCTGTATGCATCCTCAATGATCTTGCTTAACAAGCCTTCTGCTTCTTCCCCGCGAACGGTCACAAAATCATCAACACCCTTTTCTGCACCAGGTAAAATTGCTACTTCACACTCACACCCAGCAGCTTCAATAGCTTTACCAGTGCGGAGGGTAGCCTGATAGATAGCGTAGCGGGTTTTGGGTTTGGTTTCGTAATCAAAGAGGATGATAAATTTACGTCCTTTTTGTGCCATTGGCAGCAAATCGGGATGTAGTCTTTCTCGTTCCTTTTTACCGACTCTTCCATTCCAAATCCCAGGCAGCGCGATCGCCACAAACCCCATCGAGAGTAAACAGGCAGCTTTCTTTTCTCCTTCCGTTGGGATAATTGGTATTTCAGGATGTTGCTGTACCCACTCCCAAAAGCACAAGGGCTTGTTCCTGGCAGTTAAACGTTGAGCTAGTGGGGAGTGGTAAAGTTTAATCCCATACCTTTTAGCTACTTGATCCCAAATAGGTTGGGGAACGTCGAAGTAAGTAACGCGGTTGGCTACTCTTGGGGGAGACTCGTATTTAATCGGTTTACTTTTATTACTGCCAATAATCCTAGGATTGTCGGGCTTGAACCTTCCCCACTGCATCGGCTGCCAATTGTCCACAGGGTCAAGTCCAGATACCCACCAGCCCCCGTCTTCTATTGAAGCATAGCGATTTAACCATTGATCCCTTATCCTACCGTCATTTCGGCGTTCTGATTCTGGCAGTCCGTAAAGAAGGTACTCGTAGGTAGTAAATCCCGACAGCGAAATTAAGTTAAGAATTGTTAATTCAGGGTCTACCGAGCTTTCCAACCACTCAGTTAAATGATGGGGTAAAACTCGGTTAAATTCTTGATTTAGTTGAGTTTGAGGGCTTTGATGTAGTTTGGTGCGGTCTGTATCCATGATTAAAGTGCTTGAGGATTACAGACAAACGCGGTACAATTATTACTGAAGGACGGGTATCCAACAGAAACTAACTCAATTCAGTGATCGTCGTCTTCAAACAATAAGCACTGCTTTGAGATATCGGACTCGCGTCCGTCCTAAATATTTGGCTTGAGGAATAATATGGTCGATTTCTAACACTCCCAGAACATATTTTTGTAAACTAAGACAGTAACCACATCGATTTCCTGCTTCTGTGCGAATCTGCTTTTTCAAAGCTTCTGAAATCATGATTCTAAAGGTTCTCTCAAGCCACGTGAGACTGCTTCACGCAAGGCAGCAGCCTTCTTCACCAACAAAGTTTGGTAAATTTGCATTAATGTCCATAGTTCGGGTCTTTCTGTTTCGCTAAGTGTATCTGCCTGTTGCTTTAAAAGCAGTTGGCTCAATCTACTATCTTGCTCTGGGTTCATTTGTAATTCAGAAAGAGCTATAACTTGGCTATCTGATAGAGATTTTATTGATTCGGTTCTGCTGCTATCACTTTCACCCAGAGGACTGGTAGGAGATAAAGAAAGAGAAATGGCTTCTATCAATACATCAGCTAAATCACGACTGATTAGTTGGGCAATCGAGTTGGCGCGGTTATAAACATCTTCGGGTAAGTTTAGAGTAATGGTCTTGTTCATTAGTTATTGAATATTTAATTAGTTGTTAGTATAAATTTATTAATACAGCCTTAGCCGAATAACAGACACGCGACAATTCTGCATCCAGTATTAAATCAAGTTTTAAATTTGTTCAATATTTTCACTTTGCCTAACCCCCGATAGGGCTAATCTTAACTCTGAAAGCATTAATTAGAGAGATTTTCAAGCATTTTTCTTTAGTATCGCTCAAGTTCGCGCTCTGACCATAATGAGCGTAAATATCCATCGATTTCTAAGGCATCAAAAGTGTAGGTTAATCTGACTAACTTGAGAGTCTCGTCTTTGAGTTGCTCGAAATCAATCATTTCTTTTAAATCTTCGGGGTTGGTATTGTCTAGTATTTCTGTGGTTTCTACAGCCAATAGCAATCCCCAAGGAACTGCATCTTCATATAGCTGCTGCCAGCCATCTACTTCTACATAAAATGAACTATTTTCCATACCCATACGGTTTTTGTTTTTTATTTCAATCAATGAGTTCCTCAATTCATATATATGAGTAATGTATAAGTAATCTGGGACTACTTGGATAACGATTAACCTACTGATGGCTAATGACAGGAAGTTGGAAAGCATATTAATTCGGTCATCTAGGCACATAGTTTGTAGCTTGCTGACTAGTTTAATTGCATCCGCGATCTGGCCATTCATTTCTTTCTTGTTTTAAATATAGAATTTCTCGCATTGAGTCGCTTTCAATCATTGCTTTTCAATCATTTCTCCCTCTGGGGTGCTATGACCCATACTAAAGGGCGATCGCCATTGGGAGGTTAATTTAGTAATTAATCATCTACCGAAATTTCGCCCCTAAATCCTCTGGCAAGTTCATCCAAGCTAATTTTCAAGATTGAACAAAGTTGGAAAGTTTGTTGTGGATCGAGACTAGGATTGCTGACTCCTTTTTCCCAATTGCTGACTGTTTGCGGTCTAATACCCAAGGCTTTGGCAATTTGAGCTTGAGTCACGCCTACTATGTCTCTACGCAACTTAAACCATTGAGCAAAAGAAAGCTTCATGACAAACGACTTTTTGATTAACGTCGTTACCATCTTATTTTCTCCTTGCTTTGTTCCAACGGCTTCTATACACGACTTGGCAATTTTACGAAAAAACAGAGCAAAAAGAGAGTAAAGTAAAAAATGAAATCTTAAAAATCAATTTGAGCGATGATTCCCTTAGTAGGAGTGCCGAAATCAATAGCTGAGTATCTAGAGCAATATAGA
>JBOFLX010000081.1:0-56115 GCA_051658085.1 Waterburya sp. | reverse complement strand
TAAGAAAATATTGGAATCTCTGCAAGAACTTCAAAATAGTCAAGTGGCTATTCGAGTGGACAATTAGTCAAGATTTCTTCGATTTCTCCAAGCTACAAATGTATGGTTGTTTCTCATAAATCATTCCTGATTGCTATAGCAAGTATTTAATTTAGCTATTAAAATTGACGCCAGTGGGATGATCATTTAATAGGTAATAAGTTTTTATTTATAAATCACGTGTTAATAAATACGTGATTTTTGTTTTATTGTCTATTAATAAATAATTAAGCAAAATTATTTTTATGTTTACATCTATAAACCCATTTTTGATTGCCTTTATTTGCTACTTGTTACTTCAGCCAAATGTTAAATTAATTTTGCCTAGATACTTAAGTTTATCGGTAGCTTAATACCAAGTCTGATTTTTTAAATCTACTTGTTAGTCAGAATTCTTAATTATTTCAAAAGCTTTTTACTTTCTTTTTTTCTTTTCTTTATAAATGAAATTATCAACACTATAAATTGTATAAAATGCTTCATTTTTTTGATTGTAGACAATAATATTGTTTATATTAAATAACCAATATTAAGTAATATTAATTGTAAATCTTTTACAATTAGAAATATGATACTTTAAACAATAAGCAATCATAATTAGTTTGTTAAAACTATCTAGCTTTTAATCATTAAAAACCTTTGGTTTTGGTTTAGCAAAAAAAGATTTATTATTAAGGGTTTTTATGACACTTAATAAATTTAAAGTTAAGTACTTGGCAATTAGTTCTAAAGATATTGATTATTTTCTATAGTGCAAGTTAGCTATATAGAAAAACTATACTTATACTTTTGGGAGTTTTCTAACTATGCCAGGTAAACGCAGTAGAAAATGCAAAAAGCCAGAATTTAATTGTCCTTATTGTCAAACAAAATTATGGCGAATTGGGAGTCCAAAACACTATCTTTATTATCAAGAATTATCAGAAGTACAAAAAAATCTGAATATTTCTCGTAAAAAAGCCAGTTTGCTAATTGCTCAAAATAATACTTATCTTGATCAAAGTACTTGGATTGAGAACTTTGTTTGTGAACAACATGGAACAATGTGGTTAAAAATTTCCCGTAAACTTGAGCAGCCAATAGAAATATCTTTAGCAAGTGATCATGATTGGCAAAAATCAACTGGCACGATTAATCCTAATTTTCCTAATCCTTCAGTTAGCGAATATAGTTATTCTATGAGTCGTAAGCCTCGTATAAAATCTAATAGTTATTAAACAATGAAAGTTGACTTTTAGATTTAAAAAATATCACCAAAAAGTATCTAAATACACGTTTTTAAATTCTCAGATACTTTATTCTAATAAGGTAGATAATAATGAATAATTAAAAGTTAAAAGTTTTATTATCTATTGACAATTAAAAGCAATTATTTTCAAGTTGGCTAAATTCGAGTTTTAATTAATTTAATAGTTTGAAGTTAAGCAGCAGATTTTCTGTTGAGGATTGTTTGAGAAGACACCTGTGAGTGAACTTAAATAATCCTAAGCAATAGGGAAATAGTGTCTAATTTTTTAAGCAAAATTAATTACTGTAATTATTTCAAGATTACTGAGTAGAGAAGCTTTTTCAAGATGAATAAATCACTACAACTGGCTGAGTTGAACTTAAGCCAGCAAAACCCATTGGTTAGTGTAATTATTGGTAATTATAATTATGGTCGTTTTTTAGATGAAGCGATCGCCAGTGTTTTCCAACAAACCTATCAACACTTTGAATTAATTGTTGTTGATGATGGTTCAACTGATAATTCCCGAGAGGTTATCGAAGCTTATGGTGAAAAAATAATTGCTATCTTTCAGCCCAATAAAGGGCAGGGAGAAGCGTTTAATGCGGGTATTACTAAAGCTCAAGGAGAAATTATTTGTTTTCTCGATGCCGACGATTATTATCACCCCGATAAATTAAGCAAAATTGTCAGTGGTTTTCGTAACCATCCCCGATGGGTGCAAATATCTCATGGCAGAATTGCTGTAGATTTTAATGGCTTGCCCATAGGCTCAGGTTCTAAAACCCATAATCAAGGAGATGTCAGCCAGTTATTATTGCGCTGGGGTAGATATTCTATGGGTATAACTTCGGCTTTAGCCTATCGTCGTCAGGTTTTAGAACAAATTTTACCGATTCCCACCACCAGAAACGAAGCAGCAGATACGTATCTGACAGCAGTGGTCCCATTTTATGGAGAAGTTGGCTGTATTGATGAACCATTAATGTTTTATCGTATGCATGGTAATAACTTACAAGCACGTACTGATAACTTGCAATACTTATTACAACAGCGAGAATTAAATGCTCAATATATCAATACCACGGCAGCCAAAATAGGAAGGAGCGATCGCTTTGACTTAGAAAGAGATGCTGATTATCGTAGTTTCAGAGCAGTTCAAGACGGGACTTCTTCTTTAGGAGAGACAATGCAAGTAATCTGGCTTTCGTGGCGAGAAAGTCTAGCGATTAAACGTAGTCCTAAAGATATTCTCGAAAGACTATTAAGACGTGGTTTGTGTGTTCTTCTACCCAAGGAAGGTAAATTAATTTTGCGTCTGGGATTACGAGGGTATTTCCTTAAAAGACTAGCTATTGTCAGGCAAAGATTTAAACTAATCGCAACTAAATAACCAAGTAACGAGCAGAAAGTAACAATTCAATAGCTATGTAACTTAAAGTTTATAGCTTGTTGATTAAATAATTATTTCGAGCAACGATGAATCATAATTTTAATGTTATTCGCAGACATCGTAACCCTTTGATGTTGCTAAACTTTTTGATAATAGTAATAACAATATTATCGGCGACAGTCTTAGCAGATATTTTAGCTCCTCCAGTTTGGAAAGTAAAAGCCAAGTTCAATGTACCTAATTCTGGAGGCAATTTAAGTGCCGATCTCGGTACTTTAGGGAGTCTAAAAGATAGTAGTACTGGTTTTTCTCAAGAAGTAAACCCTTTAGAAACTCAGTCTAGTATTATCACCAGTAATGCTGTAATCGGTAAAGTTTGGGAAAAAGATCCCGAAAAAGCCGATTTTCCACTCCTCAAAGCCTTTAAAACTTTATTTACTGTCGAGCTATTACCGCAATCGACAGTTATTGATTTGGAGGTTCAAGGTTCTAGTTCAGAGTTAGCTTTGGCAAGAGCTAATAATTTAACAGTAGCTTTTCAAGAGCGTCTCAATGAATTACGCTATGCTGATGCTGATTCTCGCCAAGAATTTTCCCAAACAGAACTTAAACAAGCTAAAAATAATCTAATCGAAGCAGAGCAAGAATTATCGGATCTGCGTCGTGTTACAGGTATTGTCGATAGTAACGCTCAAGCTCAACAGTTGATTACTTCTATTAATGAACTTAAGACAGAGCTAACGATGCTGCAATCTGAAGCTGAGGCTAATCAAACCAGAGCGGAAATTGCTGCCAGTCAGTTTAATACCACCCCCGAAAGAGCAGTTCAATCCTTAAAAGTAGCAGAAAATCAAGAATATCAAAAAGTAAGACAACAATTAGCCGAAACAGAAATTGAATTAACTGATGCTCGTAGTAAATATAAAGATTCTAGCCCTCAAGTGCAGAATCTCTTGTTCAAACATGAGCAACTATCTCAGGAGCTAAAACAAAAAATCAACAACGTAATTCCCAATGGTAGTAGTCAAGATCTTGACTTAACTTTGGGTAGTGATAATTCAACCAAAACCCTGGATCTGATTACCGAATCAATTACGTCTCAGACAGCCAGTCAAGGACTTCAGCAACAAACAATTCAAATTCAAAATCAGATTGATCAGTTGACTAGTGAATTAAATAACATTTCCACTAACAAAGCTAAATTAATCGAGCTTGAAAGAAAATATAACATTGCTGAAGGTGTCTATAAAGGGATTGTTGCTCAAAGCAGTCGGGCAAAGATTGATAACTTTAATAGCTATCCTAATGTGCAGTTAATTGATGGGCCACTTCTCGATCCCGAACCAGAAGGAGCTAGTAAGAAACTGATTGTCTTGGGTGGAATACTAGCTTCTCTATTTAGTAGTATCAGTTTGGTAATGTTCCGAGAATCTTTGTCTCCACTGCTGAGTCCTAAAGATTTGATGCTGTTAGAATTTCCGATTTTATATAGTCTGGCGCGTTTGAAACAGCCTTATTTAGACTTGGATAGCCCCTCTGTGCATGGGTTACAGCAATTCAATAATGATGGTGTTGAGCTAAATACTTCGTTGTATTTACCAGCAGCCAGAGAGTTGTCTGAAAATTCTGAACTCAGCCAAACTAATGGAGATCGCCAAATTGTATCTAACGATTTAACAAAACGAGAATTTGAGCGTTTAGCAGCTATTATTCGTTCTTTGGCGTTGGAAAACCACCGCCTGATGATTACAAGTGCGATGGCTGGGGAAGGCAAAACCACCATTACTTTGGGGTTAGCGATCGCTCTTCAAAAATTAGGTTTTCGGGTTTTATTGGTAGATGGCGATCTACATAAAGCTAGTCTCAGTAATCATTTAGGAGTCACATTGGCAAATCAAACTCCTGCAAACCTAGCAATTAGACCTACCATTAATTTTGGTTCTGGACTTGATTTAATTCCTGCACCAGCACTACCGAAAGGAGAAGCAGCCCAGTTTTTTGCTAAGGGAAATTTTGAACAATACCTCAATCAATTACAGACAGAAGGTAATTACGATTATGTCTTAGTGGATACTCCGCCAATTAATATAACTAGTGAATCAATGCTGATGACTCCAACAATTGAGAATGTACTGTTTGTGGTTAAACCAGGACAAAGCGATCGCAATTCAGTAATGGATAGCTTAGAGCAACTTAAATTACACAATGCTGAAATTAAGGGTTTGATTCTCAACGGAGTTGATTCTTCTAGCAATAGCTATCGTTACGGATATGCCTCACATTCACAAAAAGCAATAGCATATCAGACAGTCGCAGCCTATGAAGCTTCTAACTAGACATAATTATCATTATCCTCATCCACCTCCCGAAAAGCTATTGACGGGAATTTTTCTGCGTTGGCGAGCTTTGACACCCACAGAAAAACTAGTGTGTGCCAACATCGTTTTGCTGCCAGTGTGGTGGTCAGTGGGTATGACCAACTATTTATTCTTATCCTTAGCTTTGGGGATTTTACTTTATGAATGGCTACGCTACGGCAAACTGAGTTTAAAACGACCCAGTTGGGCAGTAATAGCTTTATTTGCCTTTTATGCTTACGATAGTCTCGATACATTATTCGTTTATTTAGATGCCTACCCGTCAATAGATGTACCTCCAGATTTAGTTATTACTCTTAATCAAGTAATTAAAGCAGTTTTTCAATTTGCTGCTCCTTTTCTGGTTTGGTATATTCAGAGCAATAATACTAAAGTTCGTCTAGAAGTCATTGCCTGGGCTTGTTCGATTAGCATCATTCAAATGTTCATAGGTTGGCTAATTTTTCAATTCGCTTTCCCAAGCTGGATTGACAGTCCACCGCGCAATCTTTATGCCATGCTGACAGGTAAAAGTGGTTTTACTCCAGGGGATGTCAATGGTTGGACTAACTATCTGGCATTTTATGATGAAGAACGTGTGCGATTTTTCTTTGGTCATTATCAAGCAGCAGCAGCTTTTCTGGGTTTTGTAGGTCTAATTGCTGTCGAACTCAAAAATCGTATCTGGTCATGCTTACTATTAGCAGGCTGTGTTTTTCTGCTAATTTTGATTGGTTCTCGCTCAGTTTGGCTAGTTTTGCCAGCAGCTTTAATGATCCGTTGCTTCATAATTTTGGTCAAATGGCGTTTAACGGCACTAGTATTTGCTTGCATGGCAATTTTTAGTTTTGCCACCTTGTCTATTGCTCCAGTCACTAACATAATTTTTTCTACTTACACGGATACCGCATCAGCAGTCGCCGATGCCCGTGCTGGTTCGACGGAAGCTCGCTCGAAAGTCTATAAAGCAACTCTAGAGAGGATTCCCAACCGACCAATTTTTGGTCATAAAGTTGAAGGAGAGTCAGCTAGAGGTGGCCCTAGCGTTTTTGTAGTGGAACCACCTCGTATTGGTTCTCACAGTTTTATTCTCGGAGAACTATTGTATAAAAAAGGTTTGCTGGGAGTGGGAATATTTGCAACTTTTTGGATATCTTTGTACCGTTGGTTTTATGAGACTCGCAGAGTTAGACCAATGTGCTGGTTTCCTATTCTCGCTCTTTTTACTCTTCAGTCGGCTGTTACCATCCTTCAATTTTCAATGATTGCGGGTACGCTCTTGTGTATGCTAATTCATCAACCGAGCCAAACTAAGCAGAGATTTTTAACAAAAAGTTATGGGTAAACTAATTATCTTGCCATCATGGTGTGAAAGTTTGGGAGGCATGACGGTTTCTCTGTCAATGACGATCGCAGGATTTGCTCAATTACAGAGTTTGGATCGTATTCGTGTATTAGTGAGAGAGGATTCTCTGTTGTCAAGTTATCTCCAGCACGTAGGTCAAGGGGATTGTCTAGAGTCTATTAAGGCTGTTGACGGTCTTGAGTTTTACCAACGGGGATTAAATTGGGTATCTGAGCAACCACGGGAATATCCTTTGTTGTTGGAAAATTGCACTAATCGTTATTTGCTACCAATTCTTGGTCGTAATATACCGAGCTTAAAATTAAGCCGTCGGCGAATTTATCATGTTTTTCGTGATTTAGCCTATTCTCATAATTTTTGGGGTCAATTGTTGCGTCAAGCTGTTTTTACTGGTCTTGCTCCTGGAGCAATTTGTAATTCTGAGTTTACTGCTCAGTCACTAGCTAAACACCTACCACTCAAAATCCAGGGAATTTTATATCCCCCAGTTGCTCAAGAACGGTTTTCCCTAGCTAAGACTCCGCCACCGCTAGAGTTACAGCCGATTTTCAATTCGGGAGTAAAAATTATGCTGACTCCCACAAGAATTACCCAACCAGGACATATTAATGATAAGAATCTGCGTGGGTTAGTTTTGGTCTTATCAAAACTGAAACAGTTGGGATACAACTACCACAGTGTAATTATTGGACAGGATTATTCCACTGACAAGTTGAATACTCGCACTTTGCTAGAGTTAGCAGAAAAATTGGATGTTTCTGAGCGATTGACAATTTTACCTCCGACTTTTGGGATTGAAAACTATTATCAATATGCAGATGTGGTTGTTACCCTTGCTCCTCGTGAGCCTTTTGGACGTACTGTTGTCGAAGCGATCGCTTGTGGAGTTCCTGTAGTTGGGAGTAAAACGGGCGGTATTGGTGAAATCTTAGGCAATTTTGCCCCTCAGTGGGCTGTTGATCCTGATGATTCCCTAGCTGTCGCTCAAACCATTATTCAGCTTGAACAAGATTCTCAGGTTTCTTCGCTTCTGGCTCAAGGTCAAAAATGGGTCGCATCTTATTGTAGTCCTGTAGAGTATGCCAAAAAGATGATGGCGATCGTTAATCTCGATTTAACTGTTTCCAGTCAACAGTCATTAGTCATTAGTCATTAGTCATTAGTCATTGGTCATTGGTCATTGGTCATTGGTCATTGGTCATTGGTCATTGGTCATTGGTTATTGGTTATTGGTTATTAGTAATCATATTGCCTTAATCCATATTGAGGTTAAAACATGAAATCCATCGGTATTTATCTCCGAGCATTTCCTCGTATTTCTGAGGCTTTTGTGACCGAGCAAGCGCATCACTTGCACAAACATCAACCCACATTTGTTACTAGTAGTCTTTTGAGGGCAACATCTCTGCCTCATATTTCTCTAAGTGAAGATGACAAATTTAAACTGAAGCAAATCAATTATGTTTTAACTCGTAATCCAAATTTATTCGCGGATCACTGGTCTGTTTTAAGGAATTTAACCTTGATTCATGCTCATTTTGGCACTAATGGGGTTTATGCGATGACTCTGGCTGAAAAGCTAAAAATTCCTTTGGTAGTAACTTTTCATGGCTATGATATTACTTTGAATCGTCAAGCTGTTTGGCGTACTGGAAAGTTTTTATATTACCAATTGCTTTGGCACGAAGAAGAATTGAAAAGGAAGGCTTCAGTCTTTATTGCGGTTTCTGATTTTATTCGTCACAAACTTATTGAGCAGGGCTATCCTCAGGACAAGATAATTCAACATTATATTGGGGTTGATACTGTTAAGTTTTCTCCTACCAGTCATCAAGCGGAGCAACGTTATATTCTTTGTGTCGGTAGACATACAGAAAAAAAAGGTATTGATACTTTATTGCGGGCTTTTGCTCGTATAGCCAGTAAACATCCTGATGTTGTGCTTTGGCAAGTTGGTCAAGGTTCTTTGACAGCCAAATTACAAACTCTCACTAAACAACTTG
The DNA here is from genome assembly GCA_051658085.1 of Waterburya sp. Lineage (GTDB taxonomy): Bacteria > Cyanobacteriota > Cyanobacteriia > Cyanobacteriales > Xenococcaceae > Waterburya. The sequence goes on along the minus strand of JBOFLX010000081.1, from coordinate 47,729 downwards.
GTATTGAAAAGAATGTCCGTTTTTTAGGAGCGCAACCTCACGAGAGGGTACTACAACTAATGCAGCAAGCAGAAATATTTGCTCTTCCCAGTCAGGTAGCTGCCAGTGGGGAATGCGAAGGTTTACCAATTGTGATTCTTGAAGCCTCGGCTTGTGGTGTCCCAGTGGTTTCCACTTATCATAGTGGAATTCCTGAAGCGGTTATTGATGGTGAGACAGGGTTTTTAGTTTCAGAAAAAGACGATCGCGCTTTGGCAGAGAAACTTGATATTTTATTGAGCGATCGCATCTTGGGCAGAAAAATGGGACAGCAAGGCAGAGAATTAAGTAATCAAAAGTTTGATATTCGCAAGCAAACTACCAAGTTGGAAGCTATTTATCATTCACTTATAAACTGAGTTTAGTTATGAATAATTTTAAGCAGAATATGACAGAAGACTCGCTGGTTATTTTTACTCATATTCCTAAAACGGCTGGAACTAGTCTAAGACACATCATTCAATCTCAGTTTCAACCCCAGCAGGTTTTTGAATTTTATCATTTGAAAACTCAACCGCCGAAAGTTCGCAAAGGTATTGAAAAATATAATCAGCTTAGAGAAGATAAAAAAAAAGCGATCAAATTTATTAGTGGACATGTAGGTTTTGGCTTGCATGAGTTTTTCCCAAGATCATGCTCTTATATTACAGTTTTACGAGATCCTGTTGAGCGAGTAGTTTCTTATTATTATCATCTGCTCCAAAAGCAAAATAATTTAGTTAAACATAAAACCCTCCCAGAATTCATTCAAACTTATGGAGGAGTACATAATAGTATGTCTTGTTATCTATCAGGATTAACTTTAAAATCTCAACTTCAAGATTCTAGTATTAATCTTAATTCTCAACAATTTTCTCATGAAACTTTAAAAATAGCTAAAGCCAACCTCAAGCAGCACTTTAAACTTGTTGGTTTAGTAGAAAGATTTGATGAAACCTGTATCCTTTTGAGAAAAATATTGGGCTGGAATTTGACTTCTTTCTATGTCAAAAAGAATGTTACCAAACATAGAAATTTAATCGCAGAGCTTCCGCAAGATACTCTGGAATTAATTTATAAATTTAATGAATTGGATATTCAGCTTTATGCTTATGCACAAGAAATTTTTTCTGAAATGATTAAGCAATATGGAACTAATTTTACTGAAGATTTAGAGTATTTTAAGGTCGCCAATCAATTAGGTGTGAATCAACTTTCTTTTAAAGTAAATTCTACTTATAAGCGTCTAGCATACAGAGTTTATGAAAAACTTTGTTAAATGTGAATTCAACTCAATCAACCATCAACAATTAACAGTCAACAAAACAAGAAAATGTCGTTTCCACCAGAAGTTTATCTAATTGGGGCGCAAAAAGCAGGAAGTACTACCCTAGCTTATTTACTCTCTCAACATCCTGATATTTGTATTGCTAAAAACAAAGAACCGCATTATTTTACAGGCAATTCATCTAAAAGTTGGGCTTGGTATCAACAGCAGTTTCTTAATCAGGAAAAGACTATTTGTCTTGATGCCTCAACAAGTTATTCCTTTGCACCGCTTAGTGAAAATAACTCCTATATGCCTAAAAAATCCTTTCATAATATCCCTCAAAGACTCTATGAGATTAATCCTAAGGCTAAATTTATTTATCTTTTAAGAGAACCGATCGCGAGAACTTATTCTGGATATTGGCATAGTTTTAATACAGGTAGAGAAAACCGCAATTTTGGGGAAGCAATTAGAAATGATTCTTTCTATCTTGATGTTAGTAATTATTATGGTCAGTTAAGTTTATGGCTAGAATATTTCTCCCTTGATTCTTTTTTATTTTTGTTGTTTGAAGATTTGAAAAGCAATCCTCAGCAGGTAGTTAAAAACTGTTTTGAATTTTTGGGTATTGAACATCAAAATATTCCTATTAATCCACAAGAACATAGAAATAAAACCCAAAATGTTAATTCTATTGGTCGCAAGTTTAACTGGGTATTTAAAAAATTAGATTATTCTGGCTTCGGTTTTATAGCTCCTTCTCTAGTTAGAACTTTTATTCAAGAACATACAGTAAATTCTCAACTAACCTTACCTAAGATATTAGAATATGAGCGTAACTTTCTCGGTGATTATTTTGCTGAAAAAAATCATAATTTAGCAAAATTGACTGGAATCAATCTTAAACACTGGTAAATATAATAATTCTCACTTAAGTAAGGATAATAACTAAAAACTAACAACTAATGACTAATAAAAAACAAACTAAAGTTTTAATATATGGGAACGTTTATCGAGATTATCGATCCCAAACCTTAGTCAAAATTCTGCTTGATTCTGGATATCATGTTTCTGTGATCTGTCCAGATTTCTATTTATCTAGAGGTTTGTCATTATTAAAGTTTTTGTATTTGATTGAGTTGTTAATTAAAGTTTATTTTGCGGATGTGGTTTATCTAGCACCAATGAATAGTAGGTTTATTAGAAGTGCTATTTGGGCTGTAAAAATATTTCGTAAGCAGCTAATTACAGAAATGTATATCTCAATCTACGATACTTTTGTGAGAGATAAAAAGATATTGAAAGGCAAACAGATTAAACCTGGTAGTATACAAGCTAAAGGAATGTTAGCCAAAGATATCTTAGCCTTAACTAAGAGTGATTTTATTATTCATACAGCTAACCATGAACTTACTTATTGGGAAAAACTATTAAAGATTAAGATTGCCCAAGAAAAAGTTTTTATTGCTCCTAACTTTAATGTTTCTCAGTTAATTCATAGAAGAAAAAGAACTGATGATGATAACTTAAAAATTTGCTGGTGGGGAACATTTATTCCTCTACATGGGTTAGAAAATATCTTACAGGCAATGAAAATTTTACAGGCAAACAAATTAAAGTTTAGCTGTAATCTATTTGGTGTAAATAATGATTCTTTTAGTAAATATGTAGAGAAGATTAAGCTGGAGCAACTAGAAAATTGTGTTTACTTGAGAAAAGATTTGAGCTTTACTGATAATTCTTTACCTAAATATCTCATAGATAATTGCGATTTAGCATTAGGTATTTTTGGTAATACAGATAAAGCTTATAATGCTGTTCCCAATAAATTAGTTGAAGCTCTTTCAATGGGAATACCTACTTTAACCATGAATTCTCCAGCCTTGAAGGAGTTTTTTAATCCAGAAAAAGACTTATGGACTTGTGAACCTAATCCTGAATCAATGGCGCAAACAATTATGGCGATCACCAATAATACAGCTAATCCTGTTAACTGGGAACAAACTCGCCAAAAAGTTTTGGAGACTTTTAGCGTGACTCGCTATCAAGAAGTTGTCGAGACAGTTATCCAAAAAGCTTCTCAAAATGCCTCCCTAAAAACAAATTCAGAAGTTGAACCAGAAATGTCAATAGTTCATTGACTCACTGTGACAATAATCTGTAATGAAGACTTAAACCTCGTCTACTTTAAACTCCAGTTTTTTTAAATTAGAAGAAATTTCGGATGTTCAAAATAGCATCAAGATTTACGAACAAAAAAACTAATTGAGCAATTACCAACGTCAATTCTTATGAATATGAAATTTCTGGAAAGAGTTCTCAATAAGACTGGTAGAATAGCAACTACTCCAATCAGGAGCATGCCTGATTTTTTAATAATTGGAGCCAAAAAATGTGGTACAACTTCCCTATTTCATTATTTGAGCAAACATCCTAATATTAAGCCTCCAACCTGGAAAGAAATTTCCTATTTTAATACTCATTTTGACAAAGGAAATCTATGGTATAAAAGTTTTTTTCCTATATCAATACCTAACTTTGAGTCACAAAATTTAATTACAGGAGAAGCAAGTGCTAGTTATATTTGTGATCCTGAAGTTCCTGAAAGAATTGCCGAGACACTTCCTAACGTAAAACTTATTGCCTTGCTGAGAAATCCCATTGACCGAGCCTATTCCCACTATCATCACACTAAGAGAATTGGCAGAGAAAATCTAACTTTTGAAGAAGCGATCGCTCAAGAAGATTTGCGAGTTGAGAAAATTGAAAATAGTCAAGAATTAGGTTCTAATTACCATAAAGCTTATAACTATACCTATTTATCTTCGGGAAGGTATGCTGAACAACTGAAAAAATGGTTCAATCTATTTGATCGTCAACAAATTCTAATTGTAAAAAGCGAAGACTTTTTTAGTTATCCAGAACCAATATTTCAACAAGTACTTGATTTTTTAAGCCTGCCTCCTTGGTTACCAAAAAGCTTTCAAAAATATAACTATAACCATTATTCTCAAATGATTAAACCTAGTAATAAAAAAAGATTAAGAGAATATTTTCAACCCCATAACCAAAAATTATACGAACTGTTAGGGGTGGATTTTGGGTGGAGTTAAATTAGGTAATAAGTAATAAGTAATGAGTAATGAGTAATGAGTAGATAGTAGATAGCTACCATCCCAATCCCCAGTCACCAATCCCTAGTCACCAATAATTAGTAATCATGAATTTTATTCAACTGTCTGAATCAAATTTCTGGCAGCGTTTTTGGCAGCTTTACCAAACGAAAGGAATTAGAAGTATATTCACAACTGCTTGGTCATATTTTTGGCTGCGCTTTGCTGGATTAGGCTATGGGGGCAGAATTGCTACCTGGTTAGCAACTTGGTTAGCCCCTCCCTATAAAATGCGTCGCTCTTTCGCTCGTTATTATGCCACTGGTTATGTTTCTCCTAGTACAACTATCAATCATGCTGATTTACAACTGGGGGCGAATATATATATTGGCGATCGCGTACTAATTTTCCAAAATCATAATGGTGGCTCGGTGGAGCTAGCTGAGGGTGTTAACCTGCATAATGATACCTGTCTTCAAACGGGAGATGGCGGTAGCATCAAGATCGGTGCAGATAGTCATATTCAACCTCGCTGTCAATTTTACGCCTATCAAGGACTAATTCAAATCGGCTCTGGTGTACAAATTGCCTCTAACTGTGTTTTTAATCTCGGCGAAAATCATCTTAAAAATCAATCATCCACAAACAAAGGAATCATTGTCGAGGATGATGTTTGGTTAGGTCATGGAGCAATGGTTTTAGATGGGGTACGTATTGGTAAAGGTGCAGTAATTGGCTCTGGGGCTGTAGTTGATCGAGATGTAGAAGATGGCGCGATCGCTGTTGGTGTCCCAGCCCGTATTATAGGTAGTAGGTAGTAGGTAATAGGTAATAGAGCAATCAGGAATCATATGTGAGAAAGCAAATAGCCTCACTTCTGTCTCCTGTCTCCTGTCTCCTGTCTCCTGTCTCCTGTCTCCTGCCTTCTGCCTTCTGTACGTGATTATTTAAATCAACAACGACAATAAATGTATATTAAAATTCACCCAGTACTTCGCAGGTTTCTCAAAGCCACTAGCTTTTGGCGAGATAATTCTTTTATTTTGCGAGAGTTCAAACACTTTCGTCGAATTATAGTTTTAGCGATTATCTTTACCATCCTAGCAGCAGCTTTTGAAGGATTTGGAGTTGCTTTTATTCTTAGTTTTATCCAAAGTTTTACTAGTCCTGATGCTCCACCAATTCAGACAGGAATTAACTGGATTGATATCTGGATTTTAGGAGTTAATGCTCCTGCTACTGAAAGACTTTATCGGATTTCGGGTTTAATTTTTCTGGTAACTATAATCAGACTGAGCTTTATTTATTTTGGACAGCTTTATAGCTATCTAGCCCAAACTAGTTTGGGATATCATCTACGGATAAGTATATTTGAACAGTTACAGGCATTTTCTCTGTCTTATTTCAGCAAGACTCGTTCGGGAAATTTAATCAATAGTCTGACGGGGGAAATTCGCCAGGTTATGTTAGCTTTTGGCTTGATTTCGGCGATTATTGCTAAAGGATTGACTCTGTTCGTGTTTATCTTCTCAATGATCTGGCTTTCCTGGCAATTGACGATTATTTCCTTGATGCTATTTATTTTGGTATCTGTTGGGTTGTCAACCTTACTAGGTAAGGTAAGAGAGGCTAGTTTTGAGATTACTGAGGCTCATGGCTGGTATACTTCTGGCTCGATGGAATTTATTCAGGGGATTCGCACCGTTCAAGCTTTTGCTGCCCAAGACTTTGAACGCAAACGCTATGATAAGGCGAATTTGCACATCTTACAGGCTTTGAATAAAGCGATGAGAGTTAGGGCATTAATTGAGCCTTTATCGGAAGGTGCAGGAATTTTAATGCTACTGGGGATCATGGTGGTTGGATTCGCTTGGCTAATTCCCAATGGATATTTACAGTCAGCTTCGTTTCTGACTTTTTTAGTGGTTTTATTGAGGATTACGCCATTAATACGCCAGCTTAATTCATCTACAGCCAAATTCAGTGATTTCTATGGTTCGTTTAGAAACATTCAGGAGCTTTTGAGGACTGATAACAAGCCCTATTTTAAAGATGGCAAAGTCAAATTTACTGAGTTAAAGCAGGCAATTGAAATTATAGATGTAGATTTTGGTTACGATGACGATGAACCAGTATTAGAGCAAATTTCTTTAACCATTCCCAAAGGCAGTACAGTTGCTCTGGTGGGAGCATCGGGAGCAGGTAAATCGACTCTCGCGGATCTAATTCCTAGATTTCATGACCCGACTAAGGGAAAAATTCTGATCGACGGGTTAGATGTTCAGGAATTTGAGATCAATTCATTACGGCGAAGATTAGCTGTAGTTAGTCAAAATACCTTTATCTTCAATGCTTCAGTGCGTGACAATATCGCCTACGGACTAGAAAAAGTAGATGAAACTGCTATCAGGGAAGCTGCGCGACAAGCCAATGCCCTAGAATTTATCGACGAGATGCGTGAGGGGTTTGATACTCAACTAGGAGACAGAGGCATCCGTTTATCTGGGGGACAACGCCAACGAATTGCGATCGCGCGAGCTTTGCTGAGAAACCCAGATATTTTGATTTTGGATGAAGCAACCAGTGCTTTAGATTCAGTTTCCGAAAGATTAATTCAAGAATCTATTGAAAAACTATCGGTTGGTCGCACAGTAATTGCGATCGCGCATCGACTGTCCACAATTATGAAAGCAGACAAGTTAGTGGTGTTGGAGAAAGGACGGATTGTCGAGCAAGGTACTTATCAAGAGCTTTTACGACAACGGGGTCAACTCTGGCAGTATCATCAGGTACAAAATCAAGTTGAACTAACTAGTTAAAAGTCTTTGTTTAACTATATTATCGGAGATCGAGAAGAAAAAAATGAGACTATTACTTGTGTGTAACCCAGGTGGACACTTTGCCACGATGATGGGTTTAAAAGAATTTTGGTCGGCTCATTACCGAGAATGGGTCACTTACCCGAAATTTGATACTGAACGACTGCGTAGGCAAGAAATTGTTCACTGGGTGATTATGCAGGAAGCCAGAATGGTGGGTAGAGCGATGATTAATTTTGTCCTGGCTCTGTTTATTCTCTATCAAAGCAAACCAGATTTAGTAATTTCGACTGGGGCTGGTTTAGCTGTGCCGTTTATCTATGCCAGTAAATTGTTTGGGATCAGAACAGTTTTTATTGAAAGCATCACTCGTGCTAAAGTTCTTAGCCTGAGTGGCAAACTTGTCTACTATGTTGCTGATGAATTTTATGTTCAATGGCCTGAATGTCTAGAAAGCTATCCCAAGGCTAAATATAGAGGAGTAGTTGCTTAGAAATCAGTTAGGACAGTTAGGGCAGTTAGGACAGTTAGGACAGTTAGGACAGTTAGAACAGTTAGGGCAGTTAGGACAGTTAGGACAGTTAGAACAGTTAGGGCAGTTAGGACAGTTAAAGACTGTACGCTCACTGTTATTACTTAGGGCTTGCTGATTAAATCTAATACTTTCTACTTCCTACTTCCTACTTCCGAGCCGATCACCCTAATTGTCCTAAGCTAATTTTGTACGGCTATACATCCATTATGAACAACAAAATTGACCGTTTAAATTACCATGATTGTCTTTACTCTGGGAACTATTATTTTTCCTTTTGATCGCGCCGTTCAGTGGTTAGATCTGTTGTTGGAAAAAGAAATTATTATCGAACCAGTCTTATTTCAACACGGGGCAACGGAGGTTGCTCGCCTAAAGCATCCCCTGTTAACTTCTGTCACTTCTTTAACCAAAATTGAAATGCAGGAGTGTATTAAGAAAGCTTCTTTAGTTATTACTCACGGGGGACAGGGTTCTACGAGGATGTTAGCCAAAATGGGCGCATCTTTCGTCTTGCTGCCCAGGCTCAAACGTCACAATGAACACATAGACGATCATCAACTATTATTTGCCCAGGCGGTAGAACCATTTGGCATTAGCTACTGTACAGAATTTACTTCTTTAGTTGATTACATCCAAAATCCTCCTTTACCTTTTGAGGGCGATCTGTTTGATGCACCTTCTCTAGGAAAATATTTTCGCGAATTTTATCAAGCTCCTCTAGTTTTCGATCAGATGCCTCCTACTGCGAACCTTAGCTCAGGACTTTATTATGATTAGTGTTCCCGAAAATTCTGTAACTACTTGGAGAAAATTGCAAACTAAGTGGCAAATATCTGGAATCTCAGGTTTATTTGCCACTGGTTGGATGTGGTTTTGGATGCGTGGGGCGGGATTGGGTTATCTGGGGAAAATTAGTACAGCGATCGCTACCTGGTTAGCTCCTCCCTACTATGCCCGTCGTTGTCTTGCCCGTTATCATCCTCTAGGTTATATCGCCCCTGGAGCAACGATTTATCATCGGTTGTTAGAAATGGGAGCGAATGTGTTTATTGGCGATCGCACCACTATTTATCAAGACCGTGATGGGGGTAAAGTTGTTTTAGGCGATCGCGTTCATCTTTATGGGGATACTTATATTCAAACTGGCGAAGCTGGTAGTGTAATTATCGGTAGTGATACTCATATTCAGCCACGTTGTCAATTTTCTGCCTATAAAGCAGCTATCAAAATTGGGAATCAAGTGCAAATTGCCCCTGACTGCGCTTTTTATTCCTATGCTCACGGTATCGAGCCAGGACGACCAATTAAGGAACAGCCTCTAACTACTAAAGGTGGAATTACCATCGAAGATGATGTTTGGTTGGGTTATCGAGCGATCGTTTTGGATGGGGTACATATTGGTAAAGGTGCGGTCATAGGTGCAGGTTCAGTTATCACTCAAAATATCCCTGCTGGAGCGATCGCTGTGGGAGTTCCCGCTCGTGTGGTTAAAAGGAGACTGGGGGACTAGGCGACTAGGAGACTGGGGGAATTATTAAACTTCATTAGAGAGAAATATCTATCAAAAAATTATGAACCAACATCAACCCTTGGTTAGTATTGGTATGCCTGTTTATAATGGCGAGCTTTTTTTAGAAAATGCCTTTAATTCGCTTCTGGCACAGACTTTTCGAGACTTTGAGCTAATTATTTCTGACAATGGCTCAACAGATAGAACAGAAGAGATTTGTCGCCAGTATGCCAGTAAAGATCAAAGAATTCGTTATTTTCGTAACCCCCAAAATTTAGGTGCTGGTTGGAATTTCGACCGTGTTGCCGAGTTAGCTAGGGGAAAATATTTTAAGTGGGCTTGTCATGACGATCTTTGCGCCCTAGAATTTCTGGAGCGGTGTGTCGATATCTTAGAACAAGCTCCTAGTTATGTTTTGGCTTATCCCAAAACTTTGATTATTGATGAACAGGGGTCAGAACTAGAAAAATACGAAGATAAATTTAATTTACAATCTGACCAGGCTGCTGAGAGATTCAAAACTTATCATCACCTAGTTCGTTACGGACATCAATGTCATCCTTTTCATGGCTTAATGAGACGAGATGTATTAGGAAAATTATTACCTTTAGGTAGTTATCCTTCTTCAGATTTAGTTTTGCTCGGTAAATTAGCTCTTTATGGCAAATTTTATGAAGTTCCTAGCTATTTATTTTGGAAACGAGATCATCCTGGAACTTCCGTGAGAGCGCATCGTCCTTTCCGCGATCGCATTGCCTGGTATGACCCAAGTAAAAAAGGCAAGCTGCACTTAACTAGATGGAAATGGTTTAAGGAATACATTTCTGCAATTCATACTGCCCCTCTCAACTGGCAAGAGAAAATCAAGTGCGATTTCCAAATGCTGCAATGGCTAACTTGGAATAGCGTCTGGTTAAGCAAAGATTTACTCAAGGCTACTATGTGGCCAATTATCAAGCTGTTATCAGAAAGTTCAAAAGCATCAAAACAGCTTACATCAATTGAAGTAAGCAAATAGCTAATTTTAAAAGTTAAATAGGAGTCAAACGAATGAAAGCAATCATACTAGCTGGTGGGTTAGGGACTCGTTTAAGTGAAGAAACCAGTATCCGACCTAAGCCAATGGTAGAAGTTGGTGGAATGCCAATTCTGTGGCATATTATGAAGACCTATTCTGCCCACGGGATTAATGATTTCATCATTTGCTGTGGTTATAAAGGTTACGTGATCAAGGAATATTTTGCTAATTACTTTTTGCATAGATCTGATGTCACTTTTGATATGCGGTTTAATCAGATGAATGTCCATCAGGGTAATGCTGAACCGTGGCGAGTCACTTTGATTGATACAGGAGAATCCACTATGACTGGCGGTAGACTTAAAAGAGTCGCCGAGCATATTACTGAAACCTTCTGCTTTACTTACGGTGACGGAGTTAGCAATATAAATATTCAGGAATTAATCGCCTTTCATAAAGAGCAAAATACCTTGGCAACCTTAACCGCAACTCAACCACCAGGACGTTTTGGCGCGATTTGTTTAGGTCAAGAACAGACTAAAATCACTAGCTTTCAGGAAAAACCTGAAGGAGATGGGGCTTGGATTAATGGCGGATATTTTGTCCTTGAACCAGAAGTAATAGATTTTATTGCTGATGATTCCACAGTTTGGGAACAAGAACCAATGAAAAAATTAGCCCACCTAGAACAACTATCTGCTTACAAACATCATGGATTCTGGCAGCCAATGGATACATTGCGCGATCGCAATTACTTAGAAAAGCTATGGCAAAGTGACAATGCGCCTTGGAAAGTTTGGTAGAACTTAAGCACGAGGAAATATAGTACAACTTAAGCTGAGGAGATTGTGATTCAATTTATTTCTTCGTTTCCTAACTCCTGGAAGGTAATAGCCAGTTTTTTATCAAGAATATATTTGAGGTTTTTTAGGTATTTTGGCTACACTATTCAAAATCCTGCCTGGCTTTTCATGTTTTTGCTGGGTCGATTAAATTTGATACGTAATCTGGTAAGTCTTTTTCATCAAGCTAAAGATCTTGATCAATATCAAGAAGAGGATTCTCTATTTCAAGATTTAGAAGTCGAACAAGCTGTTGAATCTGTTCAACGACTTGGCTATTGTTTGGGAATAAATTTACCTCCAGGTATTCTCAATGAGATAACTCAATTCGCCTACTCAAGCAGTATTCAAGCTCGCAGTCATAGTAACCTCACTTTTACTTACGCCGATAAAAAACAACTTAGAACTGAAGATAGCAGCGATACTTGTATTCGGGGATTTTATCCTGATGCTAGATCTCGTGTTTCAGCCATCAATAAACTGGAAAATGATCCCAAATTATTAAAAATCGCTGCTCAATATTTAGGTTGTGAGCCTGCACTAATCAGAACTGATCTTTCTTGGTGTTTTGTAGGTGAAAGGTCATTATATGAGCAAAATGGAGATGCCCAGATCTTATTTCATTACGATTTAGATGACTACCAGGCTCTCAAATTTTTCTTTTTTCTCACAGATGTAGATCTATCTAGCGGGCCTCATGTTTGCATCCGTGGTAGCCACAAAAAGAAAAAACTAACTCATCAACTGTCCTTGTTAATAGGACGCTCTGATGATGAGATCTTTGATTATTATGGCGAGAAAAATTTGGTGACTATTCAGGGACAAGCTGGTTTTGGGTTTGCAGAAGATACCTTTTGCTTTCATCGGGGGACTCCTCCCATTAGTAGAGATCGCTTAATGCTACAGATAGAATTTGCTGTCAATAACTATGGAATGTGGATTTAGTCAATTCAACAAGAAAATTTATGTATGATTTTGTAATTATTGGGGGCGGGATCGTTGGTCTTTCGACGGCGATGACTTTAGGAAAGACCTATCCTCAGGCAAAAATCGCCGTATTAGAAAAAGAATCCCAGTGGGCATTTCATCAAACTGGACATAACAGTGGGGTGATTCATTCAGGGGTTTACTACAAGCCTGGTGGATTTAAAGCAAAATTCTGCCGTGCAGGAAACCAGTCTATGGTGGAATTTTGTCAGCAGCATAATATTGATTATGAAGTCTGTGGCAAAGTTATTGTGGCTGTTGAAGCATCAGAGTTACCTCTGTTGGAAAATCTCTATCAACGGGGCTTAAAAAATGGTTTACAGGTAAGTAAAATTAGCCCAGCCCAGGTGAAAGAAATTGAACCTCATGTGCGTTGTTTAGCTGCTTTACACGTACCTAGTACGGGGATTGTCAATTATCAACAGGTGTGTCAAAAGTACGCAGACTTGATACGGCTTCAGGGTGGGGAATTATATCTCAATACTAAAGTCGTCAAAATTGCTAGTACTGGTGACGGTGAGGTGCTAGAAACCACTCAAGGGGAATTTACTACCCGTTTTATTATTAACTGTGCAGGACTACATAGCGATCGCGTTGCTAAATTAGGTAAAGTCAAACCTGAAGCGAAAATTGTGCCTTTTCGTGGGGAATATTACGAACTAATACCAGCCAAACGCTCTCTAGTAAACACCTTAATTTATCCTGTACCTAATCCAGATTTTCCTTTTTTGGGAGTTCACTTTACCAAGATGATTGATGGTACTGTTCATGCAGGCCCTAATGCTGTCTTAAGTTTGAAACGGGAAGGCTATCACAAAACCGATTTCGACCTGCGCGACTTTGCCGAGGTAATGACTTATCCAGGCTTTTGGAAACTAGCTGCTAAACATAGTGATGAAGGGATACAAGAAATTATTCGTTCCTTCAGCAAGGCAGCCTTTGTCCGCAGTTTGCAAAGATTAATTCCCGAAGTCCAAGCTGAAGACCTCGTACCAACCCATGCAGGAGTTCGCGCCCAAGCATTGAGGAATGATGGCAAACTCGTCGATGATTTCTTAATTTTCGCCGACCAGAACTCAGTTCATGTCTGTAATGCCCCTTCCCCAGCAGCCACATCTTCCCTCGAAATTGGTAAAGCCATAGTTGAAAAAGTGGTCGAAAATTCTCATCTACCCACACCAGTTTTATCAAATTTATCTAGAAACCAAGCTTATAGCTTATAACCCTGTTAAAAATGAGGTTGATTTATGCTCAGAAAATGGCTAATTAAAATGTCAACTCCCGAAGATAAATCTTCACTATCAGCACAATTAAGGAGCAAAAGATTTGCTTTATTTAAAAAACTTTTACCCTCAGCTTCTTATCCCCTAAAAATTCTTGATGTAGGAGGTAGAGAAATAATCTGGGCAAGAGAAGGATTTTGTGATCCAAATACAATTGATAAATTTCAAATCACAATTCTGAACATTAACGAAGAAAAAACAACTTCTCCTAACATCATATCGGTTGTTGGAGATGCTAAAAATATGAGTCAATTTGCTGACGATGAATTTGATATAGTTTTTTCTAATTCTGTAATTGAACACGTCGGTGATTATGATTACCAAATGCAGATGGCAAAAGAAATTCAACGGGTAGGAAAAAGATATTTTGTCCAAACACCTAATTTCTATTTTCCAATCGAACCTCATTTTGTTTTTCCTTTCTTTCAATTTCTTCCCTTATCAATGAAAGTTTGGGTACTGACAAATATTGGTCGGAAACATAAAAAAGTTGCCACTCAAGAACAAGCCAAAATGGTGGCTAATGGCATTAAATTGTTACGCAAAAAACAATTCAAAAAATTGTTTCCCCAAGCAACTATTTTTGAAGAAAAGGTTTTTGGACTAACCAAGTCTTTTGTAGCTTATGAATAGCTTGATTACCAATTGATAATTGAAAATTGAAAATTAATAATTATCAATAGTTCCCAGAATTTATTCACATATTAAAGTTAATTACAATTACTAGCATGAAAATATTAGTCACTGGTACAGAAGGTTATCTCGGTTCTTTATTAGCTCCTCTTTTAATCCAAGAAGGACATGAGGTTATCGGGGTAGATACAGGTTTTTATAAAGTCGGCTGGCTTTATAACGGTACAAATACAACTGCCAAAACTTTAAATAAAGATATCCGCCATATTACTAGCGAAGACCTTGAGGGAGTTAACGCAGTAGTCCACATGGCAGAATTATCCAATGATCCAGCAGGACAACTTGCACCCCACATTACTTATGAAATCAATCATCAAGGTTCAGTACGGTTAGCAAACTTAGCCAAAGCTGCTGGGGTGGAAAGATTTGTTTATATGTCTTCTTGTAGCGTTTATGGAGTTGCCACAGAGGACTACGTAACCGAAGAATCACCTGTTAATCCCCAGACAGACTATGCTAAATGCAAAACTTTAGTAGAAAGAGACGTGAATCCATTAGCAAGCGATCGCTTTTCTACAACCTTCCTCCGCAATGCCACTGCCTATGGTGCTTCTCCTCGGATGCGCTTTGATATTGTTTTAAATAATCTGGCAGGATTAGCCTGGACAACTAATGAGATTAAAATGACCAGCGATGGTACTCCTTGGCGACCTCTAGTTCATGCTTTAGACATCTGCAAAGCAATTTTGTGTACTCTTAATGCCCCCAGAGAGGTTGTTCATCAACAGGTATTTAATGTCGGTGATACGGCTCATAACTATCAGGTTAAAGAAATTGCCGAAACGATCGCACAAGTCTTTACAGGTTGTAAATTGAGTTTTGGAAAAAGTGATGGCGATAATCGGAGTTATCGGGTTTCTTTTGCCAAGATTAACGAGACTTTGCCTGGATTTAAGTGTGATTGGAATGCTCAAAAAGGTGCGGAGCAATTTTACGACTTATTTAATCAAATCGATATGTCGGCTGAGACTTTTGCCTTCCGAGGCTTTACTCGCTTGAAACAACTAGAGTATCTAATCAAAACCCAGCAAATAGATGGCAACTTCTTCTGGACTCAACAATCCCAAGTGGTCAAAATTCCTGAAGGATTTAAAGCACCAGCGATCGCTTAAAATTGGTGTTGGACGAAAAGTTATAGGCTCGAAGGAAGTAGAAAGTAGAAAGTAGGAATTACATTGACAGAGGTAAAGGGGAAAGTTGTAATTGGAAACAGCCTACGGTTACTGTTCCCATTTTTTACTAACCAATTAAGTACGTAAGCCCTATTTTGCTATGAAATACTTAAAGTTACTTGTGCTGTCTTGCTTCGTTGCCTTAATCTCAAAACCTGCATTAGCCAATCTCATCTTGACCAACACTTTCGATGACAAGAGTTACGATAATGTTGAACGTCAATATCAAAGCCACCAATGTAGCCAAACCTCTGATTATCTAGATAATAGCTTGTTTAAGTTCGTTACTTCTCCCGTCCGTGGTGGCAAGTTCGCAATGCAACACAATATTAAAAATTGTGATGAGCGGAGCGAAATAGAAATTCCTGATGGCTTTTTTAAGGAAAACCAAGAGTACTGGGTAGGCTGGAGTTATTTTTTTCCTAATAACTTTATCAAACCAGTTTCAGGCAAACCAGACTATTCGATTATCCAACAAATGCCATATAAAGCATCCTTTATCGATCAGCGTAATGGCGTAACACTGTTTGAATGTAATACTAAATCAACTAAAGGTGGCAAACAAATAACCAGAGGAGCTCCAGGTGGTCACATGACTATTTCCCCCCAGGGAGACAAATTTAATTTCAATGTCACTTATTACAAAGGAAAAGATAGCGAAGGGAGATACATTTTTGGCTGTAAAAACTTTAATATGCCAGCCAAACTCAACCAATGGGAAGACTTTGTGATGAATTTCAAACCTTCTACCAATTCTGAGCAAGGATTTATCAAAGTTTGGCTAAATGGCAAGCTTTACGTCAATGAAAAAATGGCTCTACTTCGTCCTGGAATAAATTCGATGGGTTCCTGGAAATTTGGCGCGTATGTCGGCAATCCTGGTCATGGTGAGCGACTATTGTACACCGATGAACTGAGAGTAGGAGACCAGTCTTCTTCTTTGAAAGAAGTTTCTCCCAAATAAAGGAACTTTACTCCTAGCTATAAGCTATTTTAGGGTGGGCAATGCCCACCCTACTGTTAATAATCTTTTTAGAAATCCAGGTTGCAAGCTCATTTATTAACAATGAAAGTTGTCTATTTTATTCAAAGCCATAAAAACCCAGAACAAGTATGTAGGTTAGTTCGAGTTATTAAAAAGTCTAGTCCTAACTCTTTAGTTCTAATCAATCATGATTTTAGCTGTTCTGATCTTGACTTAACCAGTCTGCAACAATTTTCAGGGATTGAATTAATCGCCAGAAATCAATCGGCAAGACGCGGTGATGATTCTGTTTTCAGGATTTATCTCGATGGGATTAACTGGTTATATGAGCATAACTGTAACTTTGATTGGGTGATTTGTTTGTCAGGTCAAGATTATCCCACCCAGCCAATTCCGAAGATGGAAGCTTTTTTGGCGACAACTGAATACGATGGCTTTATTAAATACTGGGAAGTCCTTAACGCTGAATCCCCTTGGGGTAAAGAAGCAGGAGAAAAACGCTTTTTCGCTCAGTATGTTTCGCTTCCTCAATGGAGTAAGTGGTGGCTGAGAAAAATATCTAGAATTGAGCCGTTTATTCCTTGGTTAAAAATCCAGTGGCGTTTCGCTCTCATTGGGCTAGAAGCTAAATCAGTCCCCTTCAATGACAATTTTAAATGTTACGGAGGATGGTACTGGAATACCTTATCGAGAAGATGTATAGATTATTTGAGAAATTATCTAGAGGAAAATCCTGATCTGTGGAAATTTTATCAAAAGACCCTAGCTCCTGAAGAATCTCTCATTGCTACGGTGTTGTTAAATAGCAACCAGTTCAATATTTGTAATGACTGTCTGCGTTATTTAGATTTTCCTGACGAACTTTTTGGCTATGCTCAGAGCATAACCGAAGATGACTATGACAAAATTGTCGGCGGTAATTTTCACTTTGCTAGAAAATTTGAGCCACAACCAGACAATAAAATTTTAGATTTACTTGATGAACTAATTGATGTGAAAGCTACTGTTTCATAGCTCTTAAGTAGGTCAACTTAATTATTTGTAGGATGGGTAGAGCGATAGTGAAACCCATCAATTCTTTGTTGATGTTGGGTTTCATTCTTCAACCCAACCTACTCAACCTACTAGCTGCGGTTTAGTGATCAGTAATAAGTAATGAGTCATTTCATTGATCATTTATCATTTAACATCTTTGAGACTTTTGACTTTTGACTTTAAAAATATGGTTTTGCCCAATTTTAATCCTTTAAAAATTGCCGTTTTAGGTTTACTTTTAACTTTAATCGGCTTTACTTTTGATGTGCCAACTGCTTTGGCTCACTATCCCCACGATGATATTTTTGCGGTGGAGACTTCCCCTAATTATGAGCAAGATCAAACTCTCTGGATTAATGTGCGAGGGAATTTATTAAAGTCGGAAGATGGGGGCGATAGTTGGCAGAGAATAGTTAAAGGTTTAGATCATCAATATGAATTATCGGCTTTAGAGATTGCTAGCAACTCGCCTAAAACTCTTTTTTTATCTACTTTCGGAGATGGGATTTATAAATCTGAAGATGGGGGAGATTCTTGGAGTCAGGTTAACAAGGGACTAAGTAACTTAGATATTGATTTACTGGCGATCGCTCCTAATTCCCCAGATCTTGTTTTGGCAGCAGGAACTAAAACAGGTCTATTTCTGACCGTTAACGGTGGGGCAAGTTGGTCAGAAGTTATGGCAGGGAAGCAAAAAATCTCGGCTATAGGCTTTTTCGCAGATAAGTTGATCGTTGGCGATAATCAAGGCAGCTTATTTTTATCTGATAACCAGGGTCAAGGCTGGCAGTACCTAGCTAGCCTCAAAAATAGTGGTGAGATTAGAGCGATCGCAATTTCGCCCGATAACAAGACTATGTGGGTGGGAACAGACACAGGAGGAATTTTTAAAACAGTTAACGGTGGTGTCACTTTCACACCAGTCAATAAAGGTATTAAGGATCAGGCAATTTTGTCGGTGGCGGTTTCTCCTAACTATCAGCATGACTCAACTATCTTTGCCACTACTTGGCGCGAAGGGGTGTTTGCTTCCCATGATGGTGGTCAAACTTGGCATCAACAGAGCAAAGGTTTAACTACTGATAAGCAAGCTGATTATCCTAACTTCCAAAGACCTCATTTTAGCGATTTAAGTATTGCTTCTAATAAAGATCAAACTATGTTCCTGGCTGGTTTTGATGGCTTATTTAAATCAACTGATGGCGGACAGGTTTGGCGAGAAATGAATACTTTAACGTCCAATATTATCGTCGGTTTGGGATTATCACCCAATTATCAAAATGATTCGACTCTTGCCATTACCACTTATCTGGGGGGAGCTTACATCAGCCATGACCAAGGAGCTACCTGGACAACCATCAATAAAGGTTTGGAGAAAGACGGCTTTTTGCAACGTACTGCCAAAAAAATTCTCCAAGATGATCATGTAGCTCGTTTATTCGGGATCGTCTTTTCTCCCAATTATCAACAGGATCGGACTATATTATCACCTGGTTGGACTGATTTTTTAAAGTCTACTAATCAAGGTGAGCAATGGCAGAAATTTCCTTTAACTGATAAATCAGGGTTAGCGAAAAAATCGGCTAAATACGCGATCGCTGTTTCTCCCAACTTTGCCTCGGACAAGACTATTTATTTAGGCTCGATGATGGGTACAGGACAAGACTATATTCTCAAGTCCACCGATGGAGGCTCTAGCTTCTCGATGCTGGGTAAGGTCAACGGTCAAGCGATCGTCTATTTAACTATTTCTCCCGATTTCGCAACTGACAAAACTTTATATGCAGGGGTTAAAGATGGTGTCTACAAAACAGTTAATGGCGGTCAAACTTGGCAACGAACAAGTAAAGATCTTCCCTCACTACGAGAAGAGAGTAAATTAGCGATTTCTCCCAACTACAAAATAGACCAAACTGTTTTTGCTGGTACAACCGCAGGTCTGTTTGTCACCAGAGATGCTGGTCAAAGCTGGAGTAAATTAGCTGCTGAAAATGAAAATGATTACATAGAAGCGGTGGCGATTTCCCCTAATTACCAGAGCGATCGCACTGTAATGATCACCGTTAGGGGCAAAGGCTTATTTAAAACTGTGGACGGGGGAACGACTTTTAATCGGGTTGGCGATGATTTGCTCAATAGCAATCAGATGTTGACCAATATGTATGGGTTTTGGCCTCCCACTGCGCCAATTCAATTTTCACCTGCCTATGCTCGTGACCAAACTATTTATGGCGTGTCTCAAACCAATCTCTTAAAATCCACCGACAGCGGTAACACTTGGGTCAAGGTGTTTACTCCTACCCTCCCAGGAACAAACTTGAAGCAGTTAATAACCTATTACTATCACCGCTTTACCGTTGCGCCAATTACTAAATTTTTAGCTGCTGCGATCGCTGCCTTATCTATCTATCTAATCCTAAAACGCTTAAGGTTAGAGAAAAAACTACCCTGGAAGCCCAGACAAATCAAACTCAGTGCTACTTTTGCAGCCTTTATTGTCGTCTTTCTACTCTTTTCTACTTAATCTTATGAAATGGGATCATTTTAAAATCTGGGACGTGATTAGAGTTTGTTTGCTGTCCATGTTGATGGTATTCTGCTGCAATCTCCAGCCAGCCTTTGCCCATAGCCCCCACGATGTAGTCATTGGAGTCGAACTTTCTCCCGACTATGCCCAAGACCAAACCGCCTATTATCTCCTCGACGGCTATTTTCCTTTCTGGGGTAATTTAGCCAAGTCAAAAGACGGCGGTGAGAGTTGGACAAGAATCGAAAAGGGTCTAGATAATCGACATCCATTAAGTTCCCTAGCTGTCTCCCTCCAAGACAAGCAAATTCTCTTTCTCTCAACTCTCGGTGATGGGATCTACAAATCCCAAGATGAAGGTAGATCTTGGTTCAAAGTTAATCAAGGGTTAGAAACACTCAGTATTGATCAAGTAGCGTTCGACCCTAATTCTGCTGATCTAGCCCTCGCGGTGGGAACTAAATCAGGACTCTATAAAACCGAGAATGGCGGAGTAAATTGGACTGCTATTGATACAGGGGCGAGTAAAGTAACTGCCGTCGCTTTTGACTCAAAAGGTAAACAAATAATTGTCGGGGACAATCAAGGAAGTCTTTTTATGTCTGGCGAGCCTGGTGAGAGTTGGCGTAAACTGGCTACTCTCAAAGATAGCGGTATGATTCAAGCTGTGGCAATTGCCCCCGACTCGGAAACGGTTTGGGTAGGAACTTCTAAAGTAGGAGTTTGGCAGACAGTTGATAACGGTGTTTCTTTCACACCAGTTAATAAGGGGTTGAAAGATTTGACAATTATGTCGTTGGCACTCTCCCCTAACTATCAAACAGATAAGACTATCATTGCTTCTACTTGGGATCAGGGGGTATTTGTCTCCCAGGATGGCGGTCAAAATTGGCAGAAACAAAATCGCGGTCTTAAAAAACACTCCCAAGCGGATACCGCTCTCTATCAAAGTCCCCACTTTAGTGATTTGAGTATTTCCCAAACCTATAGCCAAGACGGAACATTATTTTTAGCTGGTTTTGATGGGGTGTTTAAATCTACTAATGGCGGAGACAGTTGGCGAGACGTCAATATCGGTAAGGGAGCGACTAGTATTAGAACCTTGGCAATCTCACCCAATTATCAGCAGGATGGAACAATTGCCATTTCGACGTTGTTTCAGGGAGTTTATTTGAGTCGCGATCGCGGTAAGACCTGGACTGCTTTTAATCACGGTTTAGGTTTTGATCGTTTACTCAAACAAAACCTGATCGCAGAGATAGGCGACTTATTTTTCTCTCCTAACTACAGTGTGGATCAGACCTTACTGGGTAGTACCTGGGGAGGAATAGCCACCAGCCAAGGTAAATTCTGGCAGCAGTTGCGAGTACCTAAATCCTTCCGACGGGATAGCTATATGGTTGTTTCTCCTAATTATGACAGCGATCGCACTGTTTACCTAGTAACTCTACCAGGTAAAATTCTTAAATCCACCGATGCTGGTAAAAACTTTACTAATGTGGGAGAAATTGGCACTCAGGCTGCCTTCATCCCTTCTTTTGCGATATCTCCCAATTTTGCTACCGACCAAACCCTCTATATGGGTAACTTTAGCGGTGGGATTTATAAATCAGTGGATGCTGGTGCTACCTGGCAAACTATCAATAACGGACTGAGTGTTAAAGACAACTATGCCAAATTAGCGATTTCTCCCAACTACCAGACAGACCAAACTCTGTTGGCTGGCACTAGTCAAGGGTTGTTAATCTCCCAAGATGCAGGTACAAGTTGGCGCAAATTACCTGGTACTGCTTATGGTGGAGATAGTTATATCGAAAATATTGCTATTTCTCCCAATTACCAGAGTGATAGCACTTTCCTAATCAGTGTCAGAGGCAAAGGTTTATTTAAAACTGTCGATGCTGGTACAACTTTTACCCAAATTGGCGATTATGTAACTGGCCCAATTCAATTTTCCCCTAACTATGCTACCGATCAAACTATTTTTAGTTCCTCGGGAGCAGAACTATATCAATCAACCAATGGCGGTGATACTTGGCAGCCTCTCGTAGTCCCAAAACCAGACTACAATTTCCTGACCATCTTGTATCATTTCCTGACCAACTCTCCTGGACGTAGATATTTAGTGGCTGCCCTAACTGCTCTATTTTGCTACTTCATTTCAGGATATTTACGCTTAGGAAAAAAATTAAAATTGCCCTTCTCCAAATGGCAACTCAAAACCAGTGGAGTATTTACAGTCTTTCTAGGCACACTCATATTTCTATCTGTCTAAATTGTAGGGTGGGCAACACTTAGATTTAATTTCAGAAAGTGTTTAAAAAAACTTTTGCCCACCTTACTCATTACTCATTACTTAATTAGAGGTCAAACATGGCTATTATTTGTCGCGACTATAAACTTCTATTTATCCAAGTCCCAGCTACAGGCTGTTCGTCGATTAGCGATGTGTTAATCGATAAGTTGGGGGGCGAAAAGCTACCGCGATCGGATATTATGCTGGCAAACAAATATAAATTAGTCGGAGAAAAACATAATACTCTCAAGCAATTGGTGGGATTTAATCTGATTACCCCACAAGAATTAAAATCCTATCTAATATTTGGGACTGTACGCAATCCCTTTGATCGGTTTGCTAGTGCTTACCAAAGATATTCAAGCTCTTGGTGGGAAAAAATGATCGAAAGCGATGATCCCAATTGTCCTGCTAATAGATCTGGGGAGGTTTATCATGAGAGATATGTTAAACACGTTCAAAAGCAAATTGAGCTTGCACGGTCAGAAGGTTTTGAAAATTGGTTATCGCGCAAGATCTTGCTTCCCCAGCGTTTAGATACACGAGTTAAATCAGTGTTCAAACGTTGGTTGAGAAAACAACCTCTCTTGCTAAGTAAGGATGCTGTCAGGATGAATATTGCCTATCCATTGATCGAGGGTGTTGATCAGGTTATTCGTTATGAACATCTAGAGAAGGATTTTAACCAGATCTTAAGCCAAGTAGGAATAACTGAACATATCTCTATTCCTCATACTAATAAAACTCCTGGTAAAAAATCATATCAGGCACAATATTCCCCACAAGCCAGAGCAATTGTGGAACAAGAGCTAGCTAAGGAATTAGCTGTCTTTAACTATACTTTTGATGAATCTCCTCAATTAGCTCTAAGCTCTAAGCTCTAAGCTTAAGTTGCCCATAATATCCGAGCCTGACGTTAAGAGACAATCAGATTTCTCAGGCTGACTACTCATTTAAAGCTAATAGCTCATAGCTCTTGCAAAGCTGCCGTAAGGCATACAGCTAAAAGCTTTTTAAAAACATGTTCTTTAGTTGGTAAAAAAATTATGCAATTTACAGAAACAAAACTCCAAGGTGCTTTCATTGTTGCTTTAGAACCTCGAACCGATCATCGAGGTTTTTTTAGTCGTACTTTTTGTGCCAAAGAATTTGAAGCTCATGGCTTAAAGCCAGCAGTTGCCCAGTGCAATATCTCCTTCAATTACACTAAAGGAACTCTGCGAGGAATGCACTATCAACTATCCCCAGCTACAGAAACTAAATTTATTCGTTGTACTCAAGGGGCAATTTACGATGTGATTGTGGATATGCGCCCAGAATCTCCCACCTATTTACAACACGTTGGGGTAGAACTCAGTGCGGAAAATCGTCTTGCTCTTTATGTTCCTGAGATGTTTGCTCATGGTTATCAAGCTTTGACCGACAATACGGAAATTATCTATCAAGTGAGCGAATTTTATACTCCAAATCGCGAAAGAGGTTTGCGCTATGACGATCCTGCACTAGGGATTGAATGGCCTTTGCCGATCAGCGAAATTTCTGAAAAAGATGCTAGTTGGTCTTTACTCAAAGTTCCTGCGGTTAATTATAGAAAGTAGGAAGTAGGAAGTAGGAAGTAGGAAGTAGGAAGTTTTTTAAGGTAGTGGGTAAAAACTCATTACTCATTACTTACTTTCTAGTATTTCGTAACAATTTTATTTTTTTAGAGGTTAAGTAATGATTATTGTAGATAGAGCTTTACAAGAATGTTTGGCAGCTGGAAACCCTGTTCGAGTGGCGATGACGGGTGCTGGTTTTATGGGACGTGGTATTGCTAATCAAATTATTAATTCTGTTCCTGGGATGGAAATAGTGGCGATCGCTAATCGTAATCTTGAGGGAGCAAGAAAAGCTTATCAAGAAGCAGGAGTAGAAGAGGTACAAGAAATTGAAACTGCCCTTGCTTTAGAAGAAGCGATCGCCCAAGGGAAATATGCAATCACCGAAGATGCGAAGCTTTTATGTCAAGCAGAACAAATCGATGCTTTGATTGAAGTTACAGGGACAATTGAATATGCAGCAGAAATTGTCATGGAAGCGATCGCTAATCGCAAGCACGTAATTCTGATGAATGCGGAATTGGATGGCACAATTGGTTCAATTCTCAAGGTTTATGCTGACCGTGCAGGGGTGATTATCAGTGCCTGTGATGGGGATCAACCAGGGGTAGAGATGAATCTTTACCGTTTTGTGAAAAGCATCGGACTTACCCCTTTACTCTGTGGCAATATTAAAGGCTTACAAGACCCTTATCGCAATCCCACCACCCAAGAAGGCTTTGCTAGAAAATGGGGACAAAAAGCCCACATGGTAACGAGTTTTGCCGATGGAACAAAAATTTCTTTTGAGCAGGCGATCGTGGCTAATGCTACAGGAATGCAAGTCGCTAAAAGAGGAATGCTAGGCTATGAATTTAAAGGTCATGTGGATCAGATGACCTCGATGTATGATGTTGATCGCTTAAAGGAATTGAACGGCATTGTTGATTATGTAGTCGGCGCACAACCTGGCCCTGGTGTATTTGTGTTTGCTACCCATGACGATCCCAAACAACAACACTATCTCAATTTATATAAATTAGGAGAAGGGCCTTTATATAGCTTTTATACTCCCTATCACCTCTGTCATTTTGAAGTTCCTTTGTCAGTAGCGCGAGTGGTTTTACTACAAGATCCAGTATTGACTCCTCTCGGCGCACCACAAGTAGATGTAGTGACAACGGCTAAAATCGATCTTAAGGCAGGAGATGTCTTAGATGGTATTGGTTACTATATGACTTACGGACAATGCGAAAACTCCGAAGTGGTAAGGTCTGAGAATTTATTACCAATGGGATTAGCCGAAGGTTGTCGTCTCAAACGTGATATTGCTAAAGATGCGGTACTGACTTATGAAGATGTCGAGCTTCCTCAAGGCAGACTTTGCGATCGCTTGCGAGCCGAACAAGATGCTTATTTCGGCGTAGTCACCAACCCAACGGCAAAAATAGCTTTATCTTAAAAAGCTCTTAGCTGTTAGCTCTTAGCTATTAGTTGAGAGCTTAAAACCCTTTAATATTAATATTTGCACCAAGCGATTATGTCATGGCAATTGATCTAGTCTCGCTCAATGATACTGACTCTGATTTAACGGTTGCTCCCGAAAATACTGCTGACTATAGCCAAGGCACTCGAGGAATTATTGCCAATTTCGATACTGCCAAGGTGTTAAGTCCAGTTTATGAAATCACTGAGCAACCAAAAATTCTTACACTTGGGGATTCGATTACCGCAGGTACATATCCCACCGAACCTACTCCTGGCTCATATCGTATTCAGTTAGGAAATAACTTTAGTGATGATGATTTAAGTATTGATTTTATCGGTTCTCAAACTAATGAAATAACTGATTTACCAGATCCCGAACATGAAGGACATCCAGGCTGGACAATTGACAAGCTGACAACACTAGTTGATGATGGATCGCTGACAGAGTATCAACCCGATATCGTGCTGTTGATGGCAGGGACTAACGATATTATCAGACACGATTCAGCTTCTAAGGTAATCACAGAGCTTAATCAACTTATTGATAGTCTGCAAACACAATTACCAGATGTCAAAATCTTCTTTTCTTCCATAGCTCCCCTCGATCCAGAGATTTTGGATGAACAAAGAGCTAATACGGTTACAGAAGTCAATGCTTTGTTACCAGAATTGGCAGAACAGCAAGGTGAAGGGGTAACTTATGTCAATGGTGCTGGATTATTAAGTACTGAAGATCTAGTAGCTGATGGGATTCATCCCAATGCAGCAGGATATCAGGCGATCGGTAATGCTTGGTACAATTCCCTAGTAGGGCAAGATACCCTGACAGGAGTTGAGCATATCACAGGGACAGTATTTAGCGATCGCCTAACTGGTAACGATCAGGCAAATATTCTGTTTGGCAATGGTGGTGCAGATATTTTAAGTGGTGGAGAAGGGAGCGATCGCTTTCTCTACGAAAATCTTGACTCAGAAACCGATACTATTACTGATTTTAGCGATGGCGATCAATTAGTTATCTCTGCTGCTGGTTTTAATGCCAGTTTAGGTATTGAGACGAGCTTAACAGAGGTAGTTTTGGTTAGTGATCTTAATCCTTCATCAGGAACTGGTGCTAGCTTTCTTTATCAAACTGATACTGGTTTACTCAGTTTCGATCCTGATGGTAACGGCTCGATAGCTGCCTCAGAAATTGCTGTAATTTCTAATCTGCCTTCTCTAAGTCAGGAACAAATTTCGGTTATTGCTTAAAAGCTTTTAGCTTTTAGCTTTTAGCTTCAAAACTAAGAACTAATAACTAACAACTAACATGAAACCTTTAGTTCCAGTTGCTCACGACGGTCATCTACCTTTATCTTTTGATCAAGAAAGTCTCTGGTTACTGGAACAATTATCAGGCAAAAGCGCAGCTTATAATATTTCTTTGGCTCTGCGTTTGCAGGGGCTGTTAAATATTACCGCTCTAGAACAAAGTTTTCAGTCAATCTTGCGTCGCCACGAAGCTTTACGGACTAGATTTGCGACTCAAGGCGATAACCCTTCGGGTACACTTCGCGATCGCTTTGTACAGATAGTTGCAGAACCTCCTGAAAATTGGAGTTTGACAGTCGAGCAGTTATCATTTTCCTTAACAAAAGAAGAACAAGAAACTGCGATCGCCCAACTTATTCAAGAAACTGCCCAAAAACCTTTCGATCTTACTACTGACTATCTTTTAAGAGCTTCTTTAATTCAACTTACACCCACTGAAAACCTATTACTGATCACCGTTCATCACATTGTTTTTGATGGTTGGTCAGAAAGCTTATTTTGGCAAGAACTCACCTCATTTCAATGTTTAGTTTCAACTGTTAAGCTATATAGCAGAAAGTTTAATAATAACTAAAAAAAAATAAAATTTTAAATATAGCTTCTGGAGGATTAACACAATGATAGTTATGATTGCAGATGAACAAATTTTGTCAGCTAAACAAGTATGTCAAAATTGCTTGATGGCAGATCATGCTGGTTTACCTCGTTGGCATGGAGAGCAACTCGGATGTGGTAAAGCTTTACAAAAATCCACTTTCAGACAAGCTACTATTTATAAATGTCAGATGGGGTTTAATGTTACTCAGATCGATTAAATCGCCTCTAGTTTAAAACATTTTTATTACTTATTATTATTAAGAAATAAAGGCATTGCCAAATCAGCAACGCCGAAATAAACTACACAGTCATAAAATCATTAAGGGTAATCTCATTAGCACTAACATTATTAATAATCGCTAATGTAGCATTATTACTAGTTAAATCCTGAATTAGAGTCGCTGTACCAGTTGTATTATTAATAATATTCAAATTATTAAAACCAAGAGAGGCTGTTAAGCCTAATAAATCTGTACCATTTGTAAAATCATTAACAGTAATTTGTCCCTGCTCTGATTGCAGTACAAAAATATCTCTGCCAACCCCACCAATCATAATATCGTTACCATAACCACCATATAAGTGATCATCGCCATCTCCACCATCGAGATAGTCGTTGCCATTACCACCATAGAGAGTATCATTATTCTCTTGACCATAAAGGCGATCGCTACCATTACGACCTTCTAGCCTATCATTACCGCTTTTACCCATTAAGTAGTCGCTTTGTATACCACCAATGAGAGTATCGTTACCTCCACCACCATCAAGAGTGACATTTAATTGAGTAACACTAGCAGCATCCAGAAGATTATTTCCCACTCCAGCTTGCAGACGAGCTAATTCAATCTGACTTATAGTGTCTGTGCCAAGACCAGTCAGTTGAGTATCAGTTAAAGTGAAATTAGTATCAGCAACTTCTAAGAGAGTGTCAATTCCAGCCCCACCAATTATAATATCGTTGTTATTACCACCGTAGAGGTAATCATTGCCATCACCACCATCAAGATAGTCGTTACCAATGCCACCATAGAGAGTATCATTATTCTTTTGACCATAGAGGCGATCGCTACCATTACGACCTTCTAGCCTGTCATTACCACTTATACCCATTAGGTAGTCGCTTTTTGCACCACCAATCAGAGTATCGTTGCCTTCAGCCCCATCAAGAGTAACATTTAATAGAGTGACACTAGCAGCATCCAGAAGATTATTTCCTACACCGCTTTGCAGATGAGCTAATTCAACCTGACTTATAGTGTCGATACCAAGACCAGTTAGTTGAGTATCGGTTAAAGTAAAATTAGTATCAGCAACTTCAACCAGACGGTCAATTCCAGCCCCACCAATTATAGTATCGTTACCATAACCACCATATAAGTGATCATCACCATCTCCACCATCGAGATAGTCGTTGCCGTTGCCACCATTAAGGCTATCTTGACCTTGGTAACCATAGAAAATGTCATCTTCATTTCCACCTTTAAGGCTATCATTGCCAATACGAAAATTTAGATTATCGGTCTTTAAATCTAATTTGATATTTTCTAAGCCAATATTGATTTGACTAGTGCTGCCAATGATCTGGTTATATTCAGAAAAGCTAATATCATAAGTTCCTTGAGGGAGTGCCATCTGGTAGCCACCTGCTGCCATCGTGGTAGTAGTAAATTTACTATTATCAGACTGACGGACTGCGGTAACTGTAATTGCTGCTAAACCCTCTCCCACACTATAAAAATCATCATCAAAAACTAAGTCATCATATGCTACTCCTGTAAGGAAAATATTAGAACCAGATTTAGCAAAGTTTTGAGTCACCATCAAGGTATTAAATCCCTCAAAATCTCCCGTCAAAGCACCCATACCAATTTCACGAAAATTATTACTGAAAATATTTTTACGATGACCAGAGCTTTCAATTAGTCCTTGATGTATCTCAGCAATAGTACTAGTAACGTCAAGAATTCCTGTTGTACCTGTGTAACCAAGATTTTCTCCAGAAGCCCAGCTACCTGTAAATTCATAATCTGCGTTCATCATGCGTTGACGAGAACTAGTTCCTTCTGCACCAGTGTGAGAAAAAATATCAGTATCCAGCATCCATTGACTATGGGCGAGAGCAGAATCTATTAATAATGAGTTAAAAGCTAGAGGCTGTTTAGCACTATCGGTAATAGTTCCATCTGCTAATCCATCATTTAAACCAATGCCAAATAAGTTGGCTTCTGCTTGGGGATTTAAACGGGCGCGATTAACTAATTCGAGCATATACTGCTCGTATGCACTAGGTTGAACCATAAATAATTACCTTTATTAGTAGTTATTAGAATTTTTTTTGTAGACAACTACCAATGTAATTAACAGGTAAATAAGTGCAAACAGTATTTCTGCTAGTTTTAATTTAGTAGTTAATAAGGCGATTTTAATCTTACTAATAGTTAATAATTAATGATTAATATCTATCTTAATTAATTTTTAATTAAATCTAATGATAAATACTTATAGTAATATTTATTTATTCATTCATATTTTTATAAGTAGCGACAGAAGAAGGTGAAATACGATTAAGATAGCGGAAAATCCAGTATTTTAAAACTGTGTCTAAGATCACAGGAAAAGTAGCAATAAATAAGAAGTTAAATTCTCGATTTTCTGGTAATCCTAAATGACGAGCAATGCCTTCTAAAATTACTTCCCAACCATGAGGGGAATGATAACCTACAAACATATCTGTTAAAAGAATAATCAGAAAAGCCTTGGCACTATCACTAAGACCATAAGCTATTTCATCGAGAAAAGATTTAATAATTTGAATTTCCCGTTTACAGAAGAAAATAATTCCCCCAAAAGCAATCAAAGAAAAGAAATCAGCAAAAACATTACTGATTGCATTAACTCCTCTCTCGCGAAATTCCTCAGATAATTCTTCAGCTTTATCTCTTATTTCAGTTTCTTTTTCTTCTTGAGATAAAGGAGGAATTAAACCAATCATACTTCTAAAATCAAGTCGCTCTTCATAATGTTGTAACTCCATAAAAGCTTCTTCTTCCATGTCCTGATTAATAAACAAGACTTGTTGCTCATGATCAACAAAATATTTCTGCACTAAAGGAGTAATAACAAGACTTTTAGTTACTTGATGAGTAAGCAAAGGCACAATAATTAAAATTAATAAAAAACGGACAGAAATTGCAGTTTTGTTGCGACTTTTGCGAAATCTTTTAATTACTTCTTCTTCTGTATCTTCCGATTTAGGGTCAATTTCTTGTCTAATGCGATTAAGTGTCCGCATAAAAGAGCGGGGTAAAACGCTAGTTTTATCGGTAATAGTTTCGGTGCTAGGATCTTTACCGTTATTATCTTTCATTGCTTGATTTAAAGCCAGAGAACGATTATTTCTATTAATAATTAAACGATTATTTGGGGAGCTTGTTTCTAAACGGCGAGTAGGTGTGATTTCAATGTCTTCAATGGCTGGCTGTTTGTACTTATCGGTAACAGCATCAATAAAAGCTAACTTTTCGATTGTAGTAAGTTCACGGCTGCCATCAAAACCATTAGTATATCGAACAATACTTTGACTAGAATTGTTGGGTTGAAGATCAGAAAAAATTAGTAAACCCCGACTAAGCTTAAATTCTGTTAATCTGGCTTTGATGGTACTGAGATAGTTATTGACATCTGTGCGAAAGACTTTAATCACACTTGGGGAATATTCTACCGAGCTAGCAGCCACTATCTGACCATTAAAATGATCATCTTCGATCGCTTTAATTTTAATTGCTGCTCGATAGGCTGCATCTAAAGCTCGTTCGGGGGTAGCAGAGAACCAGCGTCTACCAGCATTAAAAAGATCTTGCAGTTTCATTAACGTTCAGTAATACCATTAATAATGAGATTGAAACTTTGGCTTGATAGAATAAGGCAGAATTATAACCTTTATGATACAGAAGTACGGGCTAATAATTCTTAATAAATTGCAAAAACTCTAAATTGTGATTATTTTATTTCTTTTTGATTGCGCATAATTGCCAACAATTGCATCTTGATATCCATGAAAAAGCTTAGTTTTTTAAACTACATAAATAATACTAGTTTTACTATTCCAACTAGTCACAATTTAAGATATCAAAGTTCTAAACTCTTTCCCCAAACGGTCAACAGTCCAGGATTCAACATCATTTTCTTCAATGATCTCAGCACCCAAATAACAAAGCCTTCTTTTGGAGTCCTCGTAGGTTTTTTTTGCTTGCTCAAAATACGAAGATTCTGCTTTTGGAGGTAACATAATCACTCCCAAGGGTGTGTTAGGTTGCATTTTTTTTACATCAGAGACTAT
The DNA here is from genome assembly GCA_051658085.1 of Waterburya sp. Taxonomy (GTDB): domain Bacteria; phylum Cyanobacteriota; class Cyanobacteriia; order Cyanobacteriales; family Xenococcaceae; genus Waterburya. Next base: position 16,311 of record JBOFLX010000081.1, on the reverse strand, counting down.
CCAAGAAGTAGAAGATATAATTTGTTCAGTTATTTGTACTTCAAAAGAGATTCCTTGTGCCGCTAAAAAAGGTTTTCCATTAGCTACCGCAACATCAAATTTATTCTTGCTAAGTTCACCTTGTAACTCATAGTTTTTCTTAAAATATTCCTCAGCTTCTTTTCCGAGGTTTTTTAACGCTTCTCTTACTCTATTTCGCACTACTTTAGCAGCAGCTTGTCTATCACGAAAAGTAGGTGTTTTAGTAGCAGGTGGCTCAATTAATAAGTCTTCAAAAATATCTTTTAGTAAAGTTTCAGGATCTTCGAGAGAGCCTTTGGGTTCAGTAAATTGAACACTATTTCCCCATGAACGAGCAATTTTAGTTAAACGATGAAAGTTTTGGCTTTTATCTTTGATATTGTCCGTAAATAATAATCCTAAAGAAGCTAACTTTTGCATATTAGCTGTAAACTCTTGTAAATAATCAATATCGCTTTCATCAGTAGCAAAACAACGAACTCGCTTCCAAGATTTTACAAAGCGAGTTTTTACTAGCTGATCGTTGAAAGCAACAACACCAATATTGATCCTTTCATCAGCGATAGGATTAGGAACATATTGAATTATGCTGTATCTGCTAGCCATTGACTTTACTTTCCTAAGCTTAATCTGAATTTTAAGTGATCTTGTAACTCTTGTTGTCTTTTAGTTAGATAATTTATCATGCCCAATCTTTCCTCGAAACTGATTCCCCAATTTTTTCTAGGTGAAGCTACTACCTGTACAATCATTGTTTTTGTTACATTATTTAATATATCGTATACTTTTTTAAACTCATTTTCAGTAAAATGACAATCTTCAAAATAGCTATCTAAAGTTGCAGGTAGATCTTTTTTAAGATCCTTTATTCTCCACTCTGGTGGATTAGGAAAAAAGTGACCATGATCCACTGAATAAATTAAGCGTGGAGGAATTTTATGAAAAATGAATTGGTGATCATTAGCATGAGTCCAACCGAACAATAAAGCTAAGGTAACTAATCGGATTCTATTTTCTGGTTCACTGGTTGCAATCAAAGTCCATTGATCAATACAGTCAGGAATAAACTCTGTTCCATGTGCTGTACCAGCATCAAACCCTGCAAGATTTGGTTCAATATCAATCAGTTCTTGAGAAATGTTTATAACCTTGGGATTACCTACTGGTGCGTTGATTTCTAAACCTAATCGAGCGACTATTTGATCATTAATAATTTGACGACCAGCTTGTTTGCCCTTTACTACGTATTTTTTACCATCTGCACATTTAAGTAAAACAGGATGAGATTTAGTTCGCCATGCTTTCAAATATGTTCTAGCTTCAATAATCTCAATTGGTTGTTCTAATAATTGAATTAGAAGACTTTGCAATTGATCTGTGTCGTTTGGTTCTGGATTTTCAAGTTCCACTAATATTTTTACAGTGCAGACTAAATTTTTGCATAAATATTCTAAGAAAGAGCCGTTTTTTAAGTCAAATTAATTTTTATTGATAATCAATTTGTAACTATAGATATGAATCAACTTTACTCATCCCTTTGGATTACAGGCACAACGCGCACAGGTAAAACTTCTCTTTTGGTGGCGGAATTTTCTACTTGGGTGAGAAAGCAGTTATTAAAACCTAAAATTAAGACTTTACCTGCAAAATTAGCTTCAGAAGTCTTAGTTTTAGCTGCCAACAATCAAAACCGTCGAGAATTAAGCGATCGCCTAATTCTGGCTATAGATGGTACTTATCCTGTAGTCTGTAAAACATTTGTGGGCTTGATTACGGACGAGGTGATGTTATTTTTCCCCTTGATTTTTGAAGAGTTAAAGCTCAAAGCGCAGTTTCCTTTAAGATTACGTCCCGAAACTGAACAGGAATTAGCCACACAATTATGGCGCAATCAACCAGATTGGCAAGCTTTATGTGAATTGGAATCTGAATATCGTTTAGTACGTCAAACCCTTGATTTGATGCAGTTGGCTGGGGCTAGTGGTGTAGCAACTGAAGATATTTCGGTCATGTTGCAACAGGGATTGTCAGGAGGAGTAGAAAGCATTGCTCAAGATCCAAGTTATCTTTGGCAAAGAATGGGAGAATTATTATTATTGTGGCGAGAATGGTGTTTAAAACGAGGTTTATTAACCTATGGTATAATTTATGAGCTTTACTGGCGTTATTTATTACCTAATCCGAAATATCAGCAACATTTAAAAAATCGTTATCAGGGAATTTTCGCTGATGATCTCGATGACTATCCAGCGATCACTCGTGATTTGTTTGAATTCTTGCTAGATCAAGGCGCAACTGGGGTTTTCACTTATAATCCTGATGGCAAAATTCGTTTGGGCCTAAATGCCGATCCTGATTATCTTGTAGGTCTAGCTACTCGTTGTCAGCAGTTAGAACTATCTCCAGCAGTTGCTAATTTAGCAGCCGAGTTTGCTGATACGGCAGTAGATTTAGTTACTGAAAGAGCTTATCTTGTTAATGCCCCCGATAGCATTGAGTCTTTACAAACCATCTCTCGTTCAGAACTATTACGACAAACCGCCGAGATAATTATTCAAGGGGTAAAAAAACAAGCAATTCTACCTGAAGAAATAGCCATTATTGCGCCTGGTTTAGATGAAATCGCCCGTTACAGCTTAATCGAGATCTTGACTGCCAAGGGAATTCCTATTCAACCCCTCAACGAACAACGTCCACTAATTAGTTCTCCTTCAGTTAGAAGTTTGCTAACGCTTTTGGGTTTAGTTTATTCCGATTTAGGTCGTTTAGTTGACCGTGATTCGATTGCGGAAATGCTAACAATCTTGAGTCAAAAAACCCAAGACGGCAAAATAATTCCCCAAATTGATCCCGTAAGAGCAGGGTTAATCGCTGACTACTGTTATCATGTTGATTCTCAATCTCCTTATTTATCTGCCGTAGAGACTTTTCCCCGTTGGGATCGCTTAGGACATCAAGCCACTGCTGCCTATCAAGAGATTGTTAACTGGATTGAAACCAACAAAACGAAACAACAACAGCAAAGTTTTTTAACTCCTACTATTCTTTTATCAGAAGCGATTAAACATTTTTTTCAGAATGGTACTTATTTAACCAGCGACAGACTAGCAGTATTACGAGAATTAATCGAGACTGCCCAGCACTTTTGGGAAGTAGATCGGCGACTACGGCAGAGTGAACCAAGTTTTCAGACTCAAGCTGCTACTATTGCTCAGTTTATTCAACTGTTGCGTCGCGGAACAATTACAGCTAATCCTCGACCAATAGGACAGTTTTCTTCCAAGTCAGGAGCAGTAACCTTAGCTACTATCTTTCAATATCGTTCCTTGCGATCGTCTCACCGTTGGCAATTCTGGCTGGATGCTAGCTCTCCTCTTTGGTCACAAGGCGGTGCTGCTACCCTCTTTGCTGCTCCTTTATTTTTGAAGCAATGGACAGGTAGAACTTGGATGCCAGAAGATGAATATGAGATGGATAAGCAGCGTTTGCAGCGTATTTTACGGGATGTTTTAGGTAGAGCGACAGCCAAGGTATTGCTATGTCATAGTGATTTGGGAGTTAATGGCACAGAACAAGCTGGGGCTTTATTACCTCTGGTTCATGCAGCGAGACAGTATGTAGGGGTGGCTGCAAAAATTAATTAGAAGCGTGATGATAAAGTGATAAGCTGTTACGCATTTAATTTACTGGTTGAGAGAGGAGTCAGGTAGGGGAGCCGTAAGTTTGGCGACGTACAGGAGTCAGGAGTCAGAATAAGGGTTTACAGCCTAATTTACCCGAAGAATAATACACAATTTAAATGCGCTTTAGCTTAGGTAATAGGTAATAGGTAATGGGTAATAGGTAATTTTTATAATCAATCTTACTGTTTTTGACTTTATGGATCGATGAATAGCGAACAACAAAAAGAATTAGAAAAAATTGAAAAATTGATAAGCGATCGCTTTGATCGGATAGATAGACGATTAGAAACTCAAATTAACGAGCTAAAAATAGAAATAATTAAAAGCGAGTCAAAGCTTAATCAAGAGATAGTAAAAATTAAAGTAGATACCACTTGGATTAAATGGCTGTTTGGTGGACTACTAAGTTTTATTCTAGTTTTATTAAGTGTAATAATAACAGTGCTTTTTAAACTAGTTGGTTAAAATTTTCCTGTACTTTAGTAGTTTCAACAACAGTAGAAACCATTGCTGCTGTCAATTGTTCGGCAGAGACGGTAAAGGGTAAACGATGGATATCTGATTGAGGTAGAGTGGCGATCGCTGCTACCTGGCGTAGTTGAGCCAAGGTTATATCAGCTAAACCTAAATCTTCTAAGGTTTTTGGTAAACCAATGTCTGTATAAAACTGTAATAGTTGTTGTCTAGCGGATGCTGCCAGTTGATTGCCCTGTACCATTTCTTCTAAGCGCAACTGCACCAAAATACCGTAAGCTACTTTTTCTCCATGTAAGATATCATGAGCCTCTAGCAGATGAGTTAAACCATTGTGAACTGCGTGGGCTGCTACAGTACGACAATCTGCACCACCAATACCACCAATAACCCCTGCTAATAAAACAGTGGCATCGACTACTTCGCGCCATTCTTCACTTTCTGGTTTTTGGAGAGCGATCGCTGCTTTTTGGAATAAGATATCTCTCAAGATTCGAGCTTGTTGAACTGCCGAAATTACAAGGGTTGCAGTTGAGTTACCACTACTAACAGAAGCCTCATACCATTTAGCGATCGCATCACCTATCCCTGCTACTAAAGTTCTTTGAGGTGCAGTCCGTACTAAGCCATAATCAAGAATTAAAAGCTCAGGACAACGATTGAGAGCAACATCATACTGAAACGCTCCTGTCTCGGAATAAATATTCGACAAAGCTGTCCAAGCAGCACAAGTAGCCCCAGAAGTAGGAATTGTAACGATGGGCAACTCACATTGATAAGCTAATAGTTTTGCCGTATCCAATGCTTTCCCACCACCAACACCAATAATCAGATCGGCAGAATGTTCTTGAACTTGATTTTTAAGTCTAATTAGGGAAGATTCAGCACAGTCAGGGCTATAGCTTGCAAACTGACTAGTTAATTTAACAGTAGTTAAAACTGTCTCTAACCGAGGTTTAATTACCTCAATAGTTTGATTGCCTCCTACTACCAATGGACGAGTCCCTAACTGGGCGATTTCTTTTCCTGAGTTTGCCAGACAATTTTCACCACGTAAAACCCTTGCAGGAGCAATTGCTAGGGGGGTATAACTTGTTACTGATTTCTTAGATGTGATAGTAGCTTTTTTGCTCATACTGCTTTGTCGATCAATTGGTGATGGGTTAATTCTTGGCTTTTAGTTTTTAGTTTTTAATTTTGCGCTGCACCAAGATACTTTTAATTAACAAATTATTATGTAGATAACTTAGTCAAATTTTGGTCAAACAGGCTAATATTTACGTTTTCATCTCTTCTATTGATTAGCGATCGCTTGGCTTCGCCTAAAAACAGGGGTTGTGAAATTCCCGTTTCGGGATGTATTACAGTTCTTAATTTGACAGTAAATTGATCATTGCCATTTCGACCAGTCCTACCATAAGAATATAGATCGCTGACTGCCTGAAGCAAGGTAGGTTCGATGGCGGATTTCTCTATATCAGGAGCTACGGCTATTACTGCCTGATTTGCCCCATTATCGTAAACCAAAGTATAGCGGGCTGCTCCAGGGATTTTTGCATGAGGAAATAGACTCAAACCCAAAGCAAATATACCTGCGGTGAGTACTACCATAAAACTGGTTACTCCCACCAGACGAAAGCGGAAACCCCAACCCAAAATAAAAGACAAGATGGCAACAAGCAAACAGCCAATAGTCGCAATTCCCGACCATTTAGCATAAGTAAAAATATCAGTTGGTAAAGTCATTTCATTTAACATTTATCATTTATCATTTATCATTTACCATTTATCATCTACCATTTACCAACGATGTTAAATGTTCAATGTTTAATGTTATTCGTTTAGCGAATTTGGGAAGAGACAGCCTCAGAAATAACTGGTAATTCTGCATATTGCCCTTGAATTGAGCGGAAAATACAATAAAAGCAAGCTGCAACACTACCCATAAAAATAGTGTTAGTTAAAGTTTCGCTAATCAGGCTTTGTGCGCCAAAGGCAGGAATTAAAATTCCCATAATCAAGCTGAATAAAATCTGCACGATGTTCAGTAAAATTGCTTGCATGGCGTTAAAACGCAGAAAATAGCTAACATTTTCATTTCTAACCACTGCAAACCACAAACCAAAGAAAATAATAATACTCGCAAAAGGAAGACTATTGGTAATGCCATAAAGAGCAATTAAAGGCGCAAAAAATTGTGATAGCCAGGGAAATTGAGATAATAGAGCAATACCAAAAGGAAGGGAATAAATTAAAGGAAATAAATAAATTAAAGCTCCAAAGCTTCGATCTTTAGTAGTTGTTTCAGGTGTAGTCATCTTGTTTTATCTCTAATGTCAGTTAATTATAAGGTTATTGATTATTGTAATCTTAAGGTCTACAGTATTTCTCCTGATTGAAACAAACGACCAATAATTTCCTCAACTGGGGGATCACTAACATTTAAATCCTGAATTGGCAATTGAGCTAAGATCTTTGAAATAGTAGCAGTCAATTTGGCTCTGGGGACTAAAAACCTAACTTCCTGTCCTTGAATCGATTCAACCTCGCCAAACTCAGCTAATTCCCTTGCTGATATTGGTTGAGCGAGTTCAACTTTAACCTGCCGATAGGGAGCAAAGCGATCAAGTAAGCCAGCGAGTAACCCATCATAAATTAATTGTCCTTGATGAATTAATAAAACGCGATCGCACAAGGCGGTAATATCTGCCATGTAGTGACTGGTAAGTAAAATTGTCGCTTCGTAGCGTTGGTTATATTTTTGCAGAAATTCTCTAACTGCTACTTGGGCATTTACATCTAAACCCAAAGTAGGCTCATCTAAAAATAATACCTGGGGATGATGGATTAAAGCAGCTAGCAATTCCGCTTTCATTCTTTCGCCCAAAGATAGCTTACGTACTGGTTGATTAAGCTTATCTTCAATAGTCAGCATTCCCGCCAATTCTCCCAGGCGTTGTTTAAAAACTCTATCACTAAGATTGTAAACTGCTGCATTGATCCTTAAAGAATCTAAAGCAGGTAAATCCCAAATTAACTGCTGTTTTTGACCCATAATCAAGCTGATTTGACGCAAAAACTCTGGCTGACGACGAAAAGGAACATGATCTGCGACCAGTATTTTTCCCTGGGAAGGATGAATTAAACCCGTCAACATTTTCAGGGTGGTGGTTTTGCCTGCACCATTAGCACCTAAAAAACCCACAACTTCTCCAGGCTCAATTTTAAAGGACACATTTTGTACTGCCTTAATTTCGCGGTAAGTACGACGGAAAAAGTGGCTTAAAGTACCTTTGAGTCCTGGTTTTTTAATCGCGACAGGATAAATTTTACTCAGATCTTCGACGACAATAATAGACACGGTAAAGAGATAAAGAAATTAATTACTGAATTACTAGGCTTCAAAATTTTGTTAACAGTTAAGGATCTTGCCGTGGTAGATGTGGGAGAATCATCATGAAAGATAAATTAAGTTAAAAAATAAATTAAACTGCGATCGCTCATGAACGAGAATCTACCCATAGTATACATTTCTACTTTATTGGCAATACTAGTGTTCGCTGCTATTTACATCTTGCGAGAAGTAATTAAAACTCGCAAGCAGGAAAGTACTTTTTCTCGTCTGCAAAATAAATTGAAAAACGAAAAAGGCACTGCCGAAGAATATTATGAATTAGGTAGTCTTTATTTAGATAAAAAGCTGTTTGTCCAATCAGTAACCCTTTTGAATAAGGCTCTCAAAGCAAATAAAGAATTAGAACCTGAAAATCAGGCTTTGATTCACAATGCTATGGGCTATGCTTATTTTGCTCAAGAACAGTATGATATTGCTATCAGACAGTACAAAGAAGCTTTAAAACTATATCCTGAATATGTTGTCGCTCTCAATAATCTGGGCAATGTTTACGAGAAAAAACAGATGATTGTCAAAGCGGTGGAAATGTATCAAGAAGCTTTGAAATATGAACCTGATAATAGCGTTGCTCAACATCGCGTTAAGTCTTTAGAAAAGCGGTTAGTTTCCTCGAAATCAGACTAGATAACTACTAAAAGCTAAAAATCGTTGTTCCAATCTTCGATTTTTAAATCTTCAATTTTCTCAAAATGCTTAGTATTACTAGTAACTACGACACAATCATGAAAAAGTGCGATCGCGCTTGCGGAGCTGCCGTAGGCATAGCGTACCCGTTTGCGGAGCAAGTCCGTAGGACTACCCCTGTTAAGGTGAGCGTTTGTACTAGCAAATCGCTTTACTAGTCAACGAAAAATAGAAGTTCACAGACTTAGCTCTCATGTTTCTTTCAAAAGAAAATGAACTCACTCAATTTGAAACTCATGAGTTTCAAAAAGTAATCGCCAAGATGTCCATAAATCAATACTAGTTCATTTGTTCACCTTAACAGGGGTAGAGCTTAAAACTTATAGCCTATAGCTACGAACAATATTATTAACGGTTTTATACCTTAAATCAGTAACGTCATTATTTGATGTTTTCACGAACTAGATTTTCTTCTATTTCTAACCTCTGGGCTATTTGTTCGATATTTAAACCTAATTCCAGTAATAAAGGAATCATGGCGATTTTTTGTTCTAATTTACCTTGTTGAAGACCTTCTGACTTAGCATCTTGGTAAACTCTGGTTTGTTTGATTTCTTCTAGATTTAACATAGTTTCTATTTCCTGATAACTTAGTTGCGAAAATTTATAAATAACAATAGTTTCAATTAATTCTTGAAGTTGTTTTTGACTTGTTGTGTCAGCTAACTCCTGTTTTGTTCTCTCGATTAAATTTCTAGCTAATTCTCCTGCACCTGCTTCTGGTTCAACTACTAATTTTAATATACCTAACCCGATAGTAGATTGAACTCCCTCTGGCATCTGATCTAGATATATTCTCTCTAGTCTTTGATTGGCTATTTCTTGGTATCTTGGCGGAATGGCTACATCATTACTTTGGCGGTCAAAGATTACAATTACAAACCAGTCAGGATTTACTGGTTTATATTGACTGAAATAAAGGAAGATACTAGGAAAAAGGCGATCATAAAAGTCGGTTTCTTGGTAAAATTGCACTTCTACGAAATACAAAGGTTGATCGCTATATTCTTCTGTTGTAGTGAATAAACCATCTAAACGAAAGGAGCGTTGTTTGATTTCTGGGGCAATGAATTGATAGGCGTTGAGGTTAGTTTGTTCTCTTTGAATAAGTTGAAAGAAGATCCAGGGGAATTCTTGGAATAGCTGATAGAAAAGGGTATCGGTTTTCACTATTAGTTGAGGGATTGATATTGTATCAACCACATATAAGTTATAAAAGTATTACTACATTACTACTAAATTTTGATAGATAGATTAGAAATAGCGATCGCTCTATAATCATAAAATAGGGAAGAGGGATTAATGATTTGATAAGTAATTAGGTTCTTTTAATTGATTCTTATAGAAATTGGGTATTGTTATAAGGTACGGATGAAGTTTATTTCCTATAAATCGTTGTAATAAAGAAAGTTTATATTACTGTTCGCATTTGCTTGTTATTCCTATGCTACTAACAAACTTTCCCATTTTTTTGGAAGATAAATATTTAACTCTAACACCTCCGTCATTTTTTTTAAGAGTCCGACCCATTAAAGTACTATTTCCAAACCAAATTACTAATTTAAGTTGTTTTTCGTCAAATATATTTAGTTCATAAGGCAAACTAGGTGCAGTTCCACCAAAAGGATATTCCCAAGAATGATCATTCTCGTCTAAAAAAGTAATGATTTCTTCAATTTTTTGTCTATCTTCAATTAAAAATAAAGGCTCATCTTGACTAGTACATGATTGCAGCACTTGGATTTTTTGCACATTATATTCTGATGTAATTAACAAAGGTGGAGGTGATTCTCCACATGACAGTAAAAATCCAGACATTGCTGTAAACATTAAAAATGATTTAGCAAGAAAACTATTCATATTTATACTTCTGTTCGTCAAAAAGCAAAGGAATAACCAGCTACTAGACTGAGTTCATTATTCTCTCCCTCATCTCCTGCAATATCCCCTTTAATCCCTAAATCTAAAACACTTTGATAGCCTATTTGTTGACGTAATCCCACTCCCAAAGAAACTACAGGCTCATCTTCTTCTATTTCACTGCCTCTTACTCCTACTTCCGCTAAAAAGGTACGGGTGAAGTTTTCGGGATAACCAATAGGGCGAGAATAACCTAAAATCAAACCAGGAATAAAAGAGCGTTCTTGTCCTTCAGTGTCAGTAGTAAAATTGGCATCTAAATTGAGATGTAGGCGGTTATATTGTCCTACAGTTTTACTTACAATTCCCCGTAAGCGAAAATCAACTCCTTGAGAATCTTTGCCTGTAGGAAAAGCTGCATCTCCCCGTAAAGCGAAAGCAGGAGTATTATTATATTCACGGTTGAAGTTATGTAAAACTCCTACCGATAAATCGCCGATATTAAATTCTGTCTCGTCGTTATTCTCTTCTTCAAGACTAGGATCAATGCCGATATTTAAATGAGTGTTAGGGGCAAAACCGTAAAGATACTCGATTTCAAATTCACCGCCAACAGATTCATCTTGAGGAATAACCACCGCAGCACCTAGATCTAATGCTTGTTCTCGAAATCCAATAGATTCTGCATCATCAAAATTTAGAGGACGATTAGCATCAATATTATTATGATCTACTGCTATAGCACGGCTATTTGCACACATGACAAGCGTAACTGCCCCCAAAAAAACTAGGCAGGGAAATTTTAATAATTGCATTTACTTGTTCCTTCTTATTTTCTACAAGGGCGCAAGGCTTGCGCCCCTACTTTTTACTTTTTTATTTAGTGATTGTGGTGTTGATGATTAGGTTGTTTTTCTTGCGTCATCCCAGGCTTATCTTGCCCATGATTCATGTGGTTCATCATTTCATGGTTATCTTGCCCATGATTCATTTGATGGTTCATCATCTCAGGTTTTTTACCACCTTGATCGTGGTTAAGATGCTCAACACCCTCAATATCTTCCATCCAACCCATTCCAGGCATTCCTGTCATAAAGCGATGGTCGTGTAGTTTATTTGCACCATAGGTTTTACCTGCTTCCATGCCTTTGTGATTAGCTGCCATAACTAACCAAATTGCTCGTTGGATTTGTTCTTCTTTTTGAGTTTCACTGATCCATTCTGAAGCTAGAACATCGTTAACCAAATCATGAAGCATATGGAGATTGTCAAAGGTATTGGCAATTTCAGGAAAACGAGCAGCAAAACGAGGGCTATTTTCGGCGAACATGGGCATAAAAACGCGATCTGTACGATAAAGTTCGACTTCGTGATATTGCTTACCCATTTGCTCGTAAGTTTGCTGTTGTTCTTCTAAGGTTTTACCGTAAAGCAAATCATACATTGAACCTTGTAGCCAATGATAGCCCCAAAATAAGCCGTTAACCTTGGGATATTTTTCTCGAAAAGCTTTAGAGTAGGGTTGAGAATCGAGATAACCCATATTCATTGGTAGTCCTGTGATGGCATAGGGAACATTGTCGAGATAAAACTTATAGAGGGCATCAATTTCAACTTCTTTTTCCGCCTCAGTCATTTCTGTATTTGCCAGTACATCTACGGTTTGTGCATGGAGAATATGCGCCCAATCAAATACTTGTTCTAATACTCCATATTTGCGTCCAAAAGTAGGAGAAATATTAGCTTCATCGGGCATAAAACGAGGCGGATTTTTTAATACCTTATTGATCTTCTCAAAAGTTTTAGTTTCTAAATCTTGCTCTTTACCTGTTACCAAATCTTCGTAAGCAAAAGCATGACCAACAGCGATCGCATTTAAGTCTAATGCTAAAGGACGAAGATTGTAAACATCATCATTATATTTACCTCGTTTGCGATAAATATGGTTTTTATCCTTATTATTCATCCATTTGGGCAAATTAGTCGGCATCGGTGGTAGTTGTTTAACCTCTGATGCTGGAGTTTTCATCTCTTGAGAATTGTGATGATGATGCTGATGAGATGTTTGGGCGATCGCTGGTAATAAACTTGTACTAAGAAAAGCCAAGCTAGCGATCGGTATAGTTATACTTTTAGAGATAGCATCTTGAATAATTTTGGTAATCTGAGAATTAGACATAATTAAAAACTAGAGCAATTTGCTTTATTTTTTAGTGGAATTTTGTATATTACTGTGTTGATGTTGTTGATGGTTATGATGCTGTTGATTATTGTTGGAATTAGTTGACTGTTGCTGATGCTGCTGATGCTGTTGATGCTGTTGATGATTATTACCTGCTTTATGAGGCTGTTTCTGAGGACTATTTTCTGCTTGAACTATAGAATTAGATATAATGCCCTCTGCAAGATACAAAGTAATCGCTGAAAAAATTACTAATCCTATAAAGTGAATTGATTTAACTATTTTGGTTGTCATTAAATGAATTTCAATACTGCAAACATTTACAGTATTTATTTGTAGATCAAAATAATGAAATCACAATGAAATTAAACTTATGAACAAACTAAAAGCCCAGTCGAGACGTTCGCCTGCTGGCAGAATCCTGGGCTTCTTTTTCGTTAAGCTAATGTGGTTATAGTTATATTTAATAAATTTCTTTACGGATGAACCGAGCCATCAGGTAAAATTGTCCCAGTTAATTTGACTGCGGTTAATTTCACCATCACTTTATTATTAAAACCAACTTTGGCACCGCTTAAATCTGCACCACTTAAATCTGAGCCACTAAGATCTGCACCAATGAGATTAGCTTCTCTTAGGTTCGCTTTGCGTAGATTAGCCTGAAGTAAATTAGCTCCTTTAAGATTTGCTCCCTGGAGGTTTGCTTCTTCTAGCACAATTTTATGAAGAAAAGTATCGCTCAAATCGGAATAGGATAGATTAGCTTGGGATAAATCATGACCAGAAAAGTCTTTTTCTTTAAAGTTAGATCTGCTTAAATCCGCACCTCTTAAATCTTTATAGTAGGGTCTTTTATAATTGCTTTCGGCTTGACGGTTTGAGCTATAACTCTTGTTAGACTCTCGAAAATCTTTGTAACCATCAGTACCAGTGGAATTGCCAGTATTCTGTTTACTAGAAGTATAATATTCTCGATAATTCCAAGTTTGCTTTGATTCCCCACTTTTTGGTTGCTGATAACCAGGACGAGAATGGGTTTGTTGACGATTAGTTGTACTCTGATGTTCTTTCTTATTATTATTCTCAGATCGATCGCCACTATAGTAGGTTTTGGCGGAATAAGGTTGAGAATCGGTTTTAGTTGTAGTAGTTGTTTTTTGAGATTTACGATGATAAGAACGTAAAGAATCTCGCGCTTCGTTAATTTGTTGTAGCTTTTCGACAGATTTTTGGATTAATCTCGCATTTTCTTGTGGAAGGCGATCAGGATGCCAAATAAAAACCAAGTCTTTATAGGCTTGATTAACTTCTTCCAATGACGCGCCTGGTTCTAATCCCAAGACCTTATAATGTTGTTCTAGGTTTTGAATCACTATGGCAATCCTTCCTTAACTGCTACCTAAGTTTTACTCAAACCATTTGGCTGTGGTAGTGCCGAAATTTACTAATTAATCTTAATTTTAGAATAGTTGCTTGCCGAATCGAGTATTTGTTTAATTTATTATTATAAATCAATTAATTCATAAGGGCGATTACCCTTCGGGTACGCTATGCCTACGGCAGCTTAGTCTACGACTTGCTCCGCAACCGCAAGCGCGATCGCGTTCAAATATCACTTCAGCAATTATTTAATCTAGATTAAGACAATACTAACTAATAGCTTCGTCATCTTCAACCTTGGCGTATTTGTCACTAATTATCTTTAAATATAATGGAATACCATCAGAAGCTCTGCGAGGATATTGAGGACTAACGACAATCCCTTCGGCAATTTGATTTTCGTCTAAAACACTATGCTGAAGTTTTTTGCCTACTTTCAGAATGCAATCGCGATTAAATATATCTCTTTTAAGCAGAGGCACCCATTTAATTTTGATAGATAATTGTTCCAACTCTTCATAAGGTATTTCTTTACCGTCAACTATGATACGAAAAACAAGTATCTCTGGTTTATTAGGATCTAAACCGTAGTTATATTCGCCTTGAACGGGAATTACTTCCCCAAAAGCTATTACCTCTTTTTCTTGAAAAATATAACTTAAATAGCTAAATATCCCTGAGTTTTTCGCTGCTCTCCAGTAGGTATTGCTATCGGATTCTTTAAGGCATAAATCTCTTTTGAATAATCCTTTCGACGAAACTTGTTGAGTCCCGTCAGAGTGTTGAATAAACACCCCTTGAGTCCCGTGAATCTTCTCAAAAAGATAGACTGGTTCACCTTCAACAAACTGATCGGCGTAAATACCGAATTGTTCACAATCATGTTGAATTTTTGAAGACAGGGTTTTTAAGACTTCTACTTCACCAGCCAAGTGTTGAGGTATGGGTGGTTCATATTTATAGATTCCCAATTTTTCAGAAATATCGACATCAAGAGGCAGTTGGTCATCTGGATCTACTTGCTGTAGAGGCAGTACTACTCCCATTGATAATTCTCCTCGTAGTCGTACTGTACCGACACGATTTTTCTCTTTACCTTTGAGATAAGCCTTGAATGGCTCTGCTAAGTTTTCAGGTAATACAGATTTCTCTGGTGCAAAAACCACTGTATCTCCGTTTCTGTAGAGTCCTTTCTGTGCTACACACTGATAGCTACCTAATTTGACTAATTCTAGTTTATCCGCATTGGGATGAAGGAAGACGATCGCCTGAGTTTTAAAAACCTTAAAATCAGCCATAAGTTGGAACTTTAATAATTTTTTAATTAATTAAACCTGCTTGTTGAAAAATTTGTTGAGGAGATAGTTTTAATTCAGGAAATAAATCATCAGCGATCGCAGTTGTACCTTTGATAGTTTTTGGTAATGTATCGCCATAGAAAATAGTAATGCTTTGAACTTTAGTATCTATTAACCAAACTCTAGCTACTCCTGCTTGCAAATAATCTGTGGCTTTCTCGGGTGAAGCACTGGGCGTGGAATATGTTGCTTGCGAAGCAGCATTTCCGCCCACTAAATCATCAAATGTTTGACCTGGGGATATTATTTCAATCACTAATTCTGGCGCAACAGGACAAGCTTCATCTAACATCCAATCAGCACTCAGACGATTGTAAGAAATATAGGTCAAATCTGGTACAGGAATCCAATCAACTCCATGACGTTTTAGTTTAATTGCCCATTCTGGTTCAACTCTACCTTTATTTTCCCCCCAACTATCAAAGATAAATAGCAAAGTTTTTTGCAGTCGAGAATGAAAAAATTTAGGAGACATTTTAGGAATAGCTTGACCATCAACTAATTCATAAGGGCGATCGCCCTCGGTCAGCTTGAAGAATTCTTGAATAGTTAGCTTAGTAGTTGATCTAACCATAGTTTCTGCTTGATTCGTCTATCAATAATACTATCAAATTCTTAGTAATACGGTATTACGGTATAACTAAAGTAGATATTTAATGAGCAAAGATCAATCATGGGGATATCAAAAACTAAATTAACTTCCAAAGTCACGCAAAAGTATCAGGCGACTATTCCTCAAGTAGTAAGAGAAAAACTAGAAATCGAAAAAGGCGATCGCGTTATTTTTGAAATAGAAGACGAAAAAGTAGTGTTGAAAAAAGTGTCACCTGTAGACTGGGAATATTTAGAATCTGTCTCTGCTACTCTCAGTGAATGGTCATCGGTGGCTGATGAGGAAGCTTATCGTGACTTATAACCAGTTTGATGTGGTAGTCGTACCTTTTCCTTTTACTGACCGCACAGCGACTAAAAAACGACCTGCTTTAATTATTTCTGATGCTATGGCGTTTAATAAATTTACCAATAAAAGTGTCATGGCTATGATCACCACTGCTTCTCATTCCTCTTGGGTTTTAGATGTACCTATCCTGGATTTAAAAAGTGCAGGACTAAAAGTTAAACTAAGCCAGGTTGTCACCAACCCGACTCGTCTTCAAAACCGTACATGAGACTTTCACCTCATACGGCTTCTCTCCTTTCTGGCTATATTTTAGTACCTTTAACCAGAGTTGGAATATCATTTACCCATAGCCA
>JBOFLX010000080.1:0-2095 GCA_051658085.1 Waterburya sp. | reverse complement strand
CAACTCGAATAAAGTGCGTTTTTCTTCATTGGTCAGAAAGATTCTCAATCGAGCACCCACCTGAGATAGCCTCCACGCTTCAACTCTCTAACTTAATTTATCGTTATATAGCTGATTATTTCAACCCCTATCTACTTAGGTATTTAGATTTATATTTCCCAAAAATAGGTGATAAATAAAAAGCAGAATTTTAAAACTAAACTATGGATCAGAAATATAAAGATTTTAGGGTAAGAGATTGGCAAGAAAGCGATCGCACTTGCGCAGCAAAGGTTATAAAAACAGTCTTAGAAGAGTATGGTTTACCTTGGCAGCCTGAATTAGCAGATAAAGACGTAATTGAAGTAGAAACAGCATATTTAAAGGTTGGAGGCGAGTTTTGGGTAGTTGAGCAAAATGCAACTATAGTTGGTACAGCAGCATATCAGCCTATAGCTAGAGGACGAAACGCCGTCGAAATTCGCAAAATGTATTTATTACTACCATTTAGAGGTCAAGGATTGGGAAAATATTTACTAGCACAATTAGAGAGAGCGATCGCTATTAAAAAATATCAAGAAATTTGGGTGGAAACCGCATCGGTATTAAAAGAAGCAGTAAAATTGTACGAGCGCAGTGGGTATCACCCTGCTAGTGGTGTAGAAACCGCAAGATGTGATTTGGTTTATCGTAAAAAAATTACACCCTTCGATAACTAATTAGAAGTAGATAGAAACAAATATACTATGTTTTTACTCGCTGGCGATATTGGTGGAACTAAGACTATCTTGCGTCTAGTAGAATTTACAGAAGTCACACTGACCGAAAAGTCTTTCAAAACGGTTAAGGAAGCTCAGTATCTTAGTGCTAATTTTCCTGATCTTGTGCCAATGGTACGAGAATTTCTGGGAGAAGACAAGAAATTTTTACCTCAAATAGCTTGTTTAGCGATCGCAGGGCCAGTAGTTAATAATACTTGTCATTTGACTAATATTAATTGGGTTTTGGATAGTCAGCGTCTAGAAATGGAATTAAACATCCCGAAAATTAGTCTGATTAATGATTTTGCTGCTAATAGTTTTGGTATTTTGGGTTTGAAAGATGTTGATATTCATACATTGCAATCAGGAGAAGCCAATAAAAAATCTCCCATAGCGGTAATAGGTGCAGGCACAGGTTTGGGTGAGGCATTTTTAATTCCCCAGGGAAACAAGCATCAAATTTTTGCTACTGAAGGCGGACATACTGATTTTGCACCGCGTAATGATTTAGAAACAGAATTACTAAAATATTTGCGTCACAAATTAAGGGTAGAGCATATTTCAGTTGAAAGAGTTGTTTCAGGTCAAGGTATAACCTCAATTTATCAATTTTTACGGGATAGTAATTTTGCTCCTGAGTCCCCTGAAATTGCCGAAAAAATCAAAGCGTGGGAAGTAGAAAAAAACAAGACTATTGATCCTGCTGCCATTATCTCTCAAGCAGCTTTTAAACAAAGCGATCGCCTGTGTGAACAAACAATGGAAATGTTTATTGAAGCCTACGGTGCAGAAACAGGCAATTTGGCTTTAAAATTACTTGCTTATGGGGGAATTTACATTACAGGTGGCATTGCAGCTAAAATCTTACCCTTGATGCAGGATGGTCGATTTTTAAAAACATTTAAAGATAAAGGCAGAGTTAGTTCTTTAATCAACGAAATTCCCGTCTACATTGTCTTAAATCCCCACGTAGGCTTAGTTGGATCGGTATTGTATGGTTTGCAGCACCAGGATTGAAGTTTAATTAAAATTCTGAACTTACTTGCAGACCAAAAGTACGGCGATCGCCATATCCAGCTAAATTTCTTCCTGCTGTATCTGAAAAAAAGGCAGCAGTAAGATATTCTTTATCAAAGAGATTATTAACAAACAAATAAATCCCATATCGTTCGGCTTCATAGCCAATACGAGCGTTAACTAACGCCAAAGAATCTTGTTTACACGACTTGGCAAAATTGAGATTGAAATGAAGAAAAAAAACAACTTTAAGTAGGCATAAGTAACTCCAGAATATTTTGACTTGATTGACCCTGAGCAAGTAAATTTTCAGACCACGAAAGTAAATTAGCCAAAGC
>JBOFLX010000079.1:0-25951 GCA_051658085.1 Waterburya sp. | reverse complement strand
AATACACCAATCTTGCCACCAATTCTTACACATGAGCAAAAGCGAAAGCTAAGAATATCGGGAGCCGTATGCGGTGAAAGTCGCACGTACGGATCTAACAGAGAGGGGCGAAGGTTAATACCTTCCCTCGACTCTACCAAATAGCGATCAGTAAACACTTTAAACGAGAATTAGAATTATGTTTGTTTGACGTATTATGATTACATTTTCTAAGAGCGATCGCCAGATTTATTTAAAAACCAATCTTTTTGGGGAGTAGAAGATTGACTCAAAGTCAATTAAAAAAATGTTTCAAAATTCAAATAATGACACATAAATTGGGCTTTGATGGATGGAAAACTTATTCCTCTCTATTAATTAACAATAATTTGTATTTACACAAGCCAAGTACTTACAAAAGCCAATAGTTGCTAGTCAATTTCATGCTTCCGCCATCACTTTTTTAAGATGATGATAGTTTTCTAATCCTTCGTCTACATCTAAATCGAAGTCTTCGAGGGTTAAAACCTCCAGATTTTGAGATTGATTGACTTTAATTTGTCTTTTTGCCTGTCTTGCTTTTGCTTCTACTACTGGATCGAATTTCTCAATTAACCAAGTATCCTGTTTCTTTAGTTTCCCTTCGTCTCCCATTACGTCAATTCGGCTGTAGCGAATAAACTTGTAACGTTCATATTTATAACCTGTTCTGGGTGGTTTAAAACCAATTAACTCTTGTATGTCCTGATCTGTTAGAGTTTCTTGAGATTTGGCATAGATTTCAAAGAGAGCATAGGCTTGTATTCTCTCATTAGACGCGATCGCATCGAGTGCGTTACGTCTGATGATTTCCATGTCGAGAATTGCTGGAAAGTCGGTATGATATTTGTCTTCTAGGCTTGGTGCGGGTAAGTGATTAATGGAAGCTTGCTTCATAGGACAATTGCTGTTTTTAGTATGTTAACAATAGGCTTCTCCTGACAAAATGTATTTTTATTAAATGTGTCAATTTTAAATTTATGACACAAAATAATTTTAAACTCTTTCTAGGGTAAGGCTGGGGAGGAAATTCGATGTGAATGCGATCGCCAGTGCTGATAACTCCACCAGAGATAACAATGCTCATTACTCCAGCTTTACGGACGATATTACCTGCTTGATCTTCATCCTTGGTTAAGATTTTGCTGAAGGAATGATTTGGACTAATGTTTACGGCTATTACTATTCCTGTCCTTAGTATTTTTGCTTATACCAAAATGTTTCAATTTTTGAATTATGACACATTTTATTTTTATCAAGCGATCGCCAAAGATTAGGGTCATCTGTAAATGTGCTTTTTATTAATATTCCAGAATAGTATCGTAGTCATTGACAAAGTGAAATAATTAATAATCGCTTGGTTGTTTGCTGCGATCGCAATTATGATTATGTCACCTTTTAACATAGAAATAATAGAGAACTTTGGTAGGTAACTTACTTTCTTTGTGGGGCTTATATAAAGACGGTATCATGCCGTACCAAAGCTACTAAGTATATGCAAAGCAAGATAAGTTTTTACTTCCGATAAGAGTAATTATCGGAAGTAAGTAAAAAAACATCTACAACGTCCACATGGCTAAATAGATAATATAATTTAAACAACAAAATGTCAGATAAACAGATAGCATCCTTAACTAAAGCTAGTCAAAAAAAGAAACAAGAAGCATTTGAAAAAACCGAAAAAGCGATCGCTAATTTAATAGCACAAAAACACAAAATAACTATTCGTTCAGTCGCTAGAGAAGCAGGAGTTTCTGTTAGTTATATCTATAAATATCCTGAATTAGCCTATAAAATTCAGACCTTAAGAGAACAGCAAAAATATAGCAATGAACCTATTACTATAAATTTAGAGCAGCGTCTACAAACATTGGAACAAGAGAAAGTAGAATTAATCCAAGAAATAGAACAATTAAAAGCTAATCTCGAAACTGTCAAAATAAGTGGCAATACCAAAAGCCTGCAAGCAGAAAACCTGCGCTTATATACAGAAAATCTACAATTAAAAAGAGAACTAGAGTTTACCCAACAAAATTTACAAGAGGCGAGAGAGTTTATTCTTGGCTACAAGACTCAAACTGAATCCTCAATCAAACACAAAACAAAAATAATACAACAAGTAACAAAAGATGATTAAAATACTACTTTTGTATTTTTAAAGAACATCTGTCAAGAAATAGAATAGTTACAAATATAAATACGCTTTTGGCTGTCAACAAAATGATGTCTGATTCAGAAAAAACTTCGCCATGTTTTTAGAAGCTAAAAATAATTGAGCAGTTACTTATTTAGAAAAAGACTATCTGATATTTCTGAGTAACCACGATAATTTACAGATTACAACTAGGCAATATTGCTAATTGCTCTAAAATTATCTGTCTGAGATGAGTTTTGGTCGGACTTATCTTGATTGCCGAAATACCACTAATAGAATAAGTAACTCCCCGATATTTAAGCTCCAAGCAAGGCTGAGAAATTAAAATTGTATTTTGATAAGTATCTGTTAAGAGCAATTGCGGTGTAATTGGCTGCCATTCGAGTTGATAACAACCTTCCAAATAACGAACCACATTCAATTCCCAGCAGTTTTCGAGATGATCACTTCTATATTTACGCCAAAAGCTAAAAGGATTAACAAACTTGACATAAATATCGGGACAAAATAATTGCTGAAAATATAAACCAAAGGGAAAATTAAGTTTTATTGGTGCTGCTTTGGGTTTCATAGAAATTCCTCCAGCGTTAGCCTCTAGGTAGTCGTGCAATAGAGGTAAAAGACAACTCCCATTTAACTTTCAGATAAGTTATAAGGTTGAAGAACTTGTGAGGATTGTTAGTTGTTTAGTTATCAACGCGCTTGCGCTTGCGTTTGCGGAGCAAGTCGTAGACTCATCTGCCGAAGGCATAGCAGTCGTAGACTCAGCTGCCGTAGGCATAGCGTAGACCGAAGGGCTAATCGCATACTTTAGAAGTCAACTAGCAAACAAGTACTCATCTAATTTTGAAATTAGAGTTTTTTTAGCTTCAGGAGTTAGAAATGAAGCTTGAAAAGAATTTTTAGCCAGTTGAATAACTTCCTTGATGCTCAAATTAAAAGCGTCTGCTGCTGCTTGATAATTTTCCGCAATATAACCGCCAAAATAAGCTGGATCATCAGAATTAACCGTAACACAAATCCCCAAATCCAGTAATTTCTTGAGATTGTGATCTGCCATTGTGTCAAATACTTTGAGCTTGACGTTGGATAAAGGGCAAACCGTGAGAGGAATCTGTTTTTCAACTAAATAATTAACTAAATCTTGATCTTCCCAACAGCGAACTCCATGATCTATACGACTAACATCAAGTAGTTTTAATGCTGACCAAATATATTCTGGTGGCCCCTCTTCTCCTGCATGAGCAACAGTTAAGAAACCTTCAGCTTTAGCACGCTCAAAAACTGCTTTAAATTTTTCAGGAGGATTTTCTTGTTCTGAAGAATCCAAACCAACAGCTATGATAGTGTCTTTATAGGGTAGTGCTGCTTCTAAAGTTGTCATTGCCTGTTCCGCACTCAGATGACGCAAAAAACAGAGAATTAATTGAAAAGAAAGACCAAACTGCGACTGAGCATCTTTTAAAGCTTGATAAATTCCATTATGGACAGCTTCAAATGGTATTCCTCGTTCAGTGTGAGATTGTGGA
This sequence comes from Waterburya sp., assembly GCA_051658085.1. GTDB lineage: Bacteria > Cyanobacteriota > Cyanobacteriia > Cyanobacteriales > Xenococcaceae > Waterburya. The sequence goes on along the minus strand of JBOFLX010000079.1, from coordinate 22,249 downwards.
TCAAAAAAGATTTCTGTGTGTCGTACATTTTGACTGATTGCTTTTTGCAAATAAGCCCAAGTTAGATCATAAAAATCTTGTTCTTGTTGTAAAACTTGAGTGCAATGATAATACAAATCCAGAAATGACTGTAAATTCTGAAAATCATATGCTTTCTTGACTGCGGATACCGTCTGAAAAGGTAATTTAAGCTGATTACGCTCTGCTAATTGCAATAATAATTCTGGCTCAAGAGTTCCTTCTATGTGAAGATGTAGTTCAGCTTTAGGAAGATCGCGAATAAATTTTTGCATGATTGTAATTTAAAGCTTGAGTGAATCAGACAGGGTAGGGCGACTTGAATTAACGTTTGTTTTTAAATTATAAAAAAACTCAACAAAAAAGAGTATTATTGATGGTCTTGTACTAAATCCTGTCTAAACACACCATATATCTTTCCTAAAGCAATAGCACCATAAGTACTAGGAATATAATTCTACATAAAATTTTAGCGTAGCGGTTGCGCAGCAAGTCGAAGACTCAGCCATGCCGTTAGGCTTATCGCTTGTTCTTGAAGAGTGTCATGGTTACTTAACTATTCATGTGCATTGTACTAACAGATTCTGGTGATTCAGGAGGATGACTGCGAATACGTTTATGTTTTAGCCAACCATCAACCGACCAACGATCCCAAGGATGCAGTAAAAATAAAGCAATAAATCCTGCTAATACAGGTATGCCAGCCAAGAATAAATGATTGGTAGATTGACCAGAAGCCAAACCCCAAGGGTCTAGTAATTGTTGCCAGGTAGAAATAAACGTTACTGCATTAATACCCAAAGCAATACCATAAGTTATAGAGCGTAAAAAACCGACAATCAGAGCGATCGCCAGTATAGTTTGTAAGATCGCCAAAATAGTTACAATTGTTCCAGATATTGGAATCTTATAAAAAGCAGACCAAATTTGCTGGGTTGTTTGAGGCTGAATAAATTTCTCTAATGCCCAAAGTAACAAGAACAACCCTAAAGACAGGCGAAGAATTAACAAAGCAGTTGTTAGACGACCTTGAAAACGGGTCGGAAATTCTACAGTCATAATCTACAACCTCCATGATGATAATTGATTGTTATCTCTTCACACCATCACTTAACTTTTGTTAAGGCTTTGCTATTAATCACTAATCAAACTGGTTATTAGTATGGCTACTAAGAGAACATGAAGAACTCGATGATTGCCACTAGCCAACCAAGGATAAGGTAATCTACCCAAGAATCCATATTGTCCAACCAGATAATTGTATGTAACTTATTTCTGACCAAACTTATAACCTTTGTCCAAAGATTTCTTCTCATCAGTTCTACGAATTTAAGAATTAAAAATAGACTAGAAAAATATTTTGAGGATGTTGTGAGGAAGATTGTTGATAGTTATTCTGTAAAAGTTTGTACACCTCCATCAGGATTTAATAATAGACGAATTGTCGCTTGTTGAGATTTGCGAAGTGGTGAAATAAAGACTTCTCCTTGTAAAGGAATATTAGTTTTGTTGAGATATAATTCTGAAGCTTTACCCAAGGGAATAACTCGTTTAATAGAACCGTTAGGATTAATATCTAAGCGATATTCCAGACTTTGTTTAAGTTCGGCTGGTGGTTGCCATTTTGCCTGAAAATAAGCTCTAACTTCTTGCAATTGATCAGATTGATTAACCTTGGCTATTGTCGGAGAATTATTTAACTTGGCTAAATCTTGATTGGAATTAGAATTAATCTCAGTGTTTGATTGTGAATCAGAACTTGTTTCTTGATTGGGATTATCAGTCGGAATTGTAATTACCGACTCAGTTTGTTGTTCAGAATTACTTGGATTTTTTGCTGTATTGTCTAATCCTGACTGTCGCGCAACTTCTGCTAGAGGATAGTCAGCAGGATCGGGGATATCAGGCTTAGGTTTGGGAGTATCAACTGCGGGAGGTGGTGGAAGTCTATTATTAGAAGCTAAAGAATCCGATAATTTGGGTTTCGGAGTAGATTTTGTAGTGGTTTTGGGTACTTGAGGAGGAACTACATCATCTAGTGGGGGAATCTCTTCTGAGGATTGAGATTGAGATTTAGAATTGGAAGCAACATTTGAGGGTGTAGGAGATCTTAGGGAAATAGCAGCAATTCCTATAGCAGCAATGACTAAAGCAGCAATTCCACCCCAGAGAGAGATATGTTTTTTTGACTGAGTTGAGTTTAATTCAGGGGAAGTAGTAATTTGAGTTTGATATGCTTCTAAAGCTGTCACTAAATCAAACAATTGAATTGTGCTGAGTTGAATACTATCAGCAGTATGATTATGAGTTAAATTACCAAAAAATAGCTGATGATTAACTAATCCTTGAGGTTGTAAATAAGGTTGTTTATGATTAGGTTGATTATTGATTTCAATATCTAAATTAGATTTAAAAGAAGTTTGCAAAAACTCCTGTATATAGTGATTAATAGCTGATTGAAGTTGGGTTAAATTATGGCGATCGCCCGTAATTTTCACCTGTTTAGCTGTTGGTAGACGTGGATCATCAAAGTCTAGCTGAAATTGCCATTTTTGTAGTTTGGTTGACTTTACCCAAAGGCTCAAAGGGAATTTTATTTCTTTAATTTCTAGGGTACAGGTAGGGGGAGTAAAACGATGCAGACTAGTAGACATAATTATTGATTAGAAGATGATTGAGCAGCATCAAAAATAGCAAGCCATAGTAAACGATGACCATTATTACCACTGTAGAATAATAAATCGCTCAAGAGTTTCCAAGCTAATTGAGTTAAAAACGTAGAAGATATATCAGAAGTATTACTAATTCTGGCTTGATAGTAATTAATAAATTTATCAAGATAATTACCTAATAAAGCAACTTCATGAGGAGCTTGATTTTGTGTTGTTACTTGTTCCAATAAACTAACTGCTCGACGGAGTAATTCTTGATGTTGATTAGCCAAATAACAAATAATTAATACTAGCGATCGCGCTTCTTCTACATCTAATTTTTTTCGACCACCTGAACTTTGACGCTGGGGGTTAGAGGCTCTTAATCGCCATAAAGTTAAGCGATCGCTTATAATAGATTCGAGGTGTAAATCTTTCGCAGCCTGTAAAATAGCTTCCGAACTAAGATCTGCGATCGCCTCTAAAGCCAATAACACTAAGTCTAAATGAGATTTAATATTCTCTAACTGACTCGCATCAGGTGCTTGTAGCTGCTTAAAATCTTGCCATTTAAATAAATCAGACACAGGTTTGGCAGTGGACGACATAGTATCGTAGTAGGTTAATTGGTGTTTGACAAAAAATATAGGCTCGTAAGTAGCCCTTCGGGTATCTCCTTCGGAGACGCTTCGCGAACGACAGTTTGCTCAAGTCGGGGAACCCGCCCAACGCAACTGTCTCACAAGTAGCAGATAGCAAATAGCAATTTAAATTTACAAAAGCTTTATTTATATTTACCGATTAATACTGTTTCTTGAGCAGAATGGCAAGGAGCATAATTGAATATATCTAAATTAATTTTTTTATTTAAAATGACTTTTTATTTATCTGGTGCAGGTGCATACGGCATTTTTTTACTTTATAGAATGTTTAGTGATACAGAATGTTCCAAAACAGATCGGGCATCTTGGATGGTAATTGCGATCGCTTCTTTGTTTTGGGTGATTGTTATTCCTATATCTATTTTAGAACTTCAATCAAAGGCAAAAGCTCAAGCTAAGTTAGATACTATTGCCAAACCATTAAATTTTGGGACAGAAGCACGGCATATTAAAACTATTCAACAGGTAGCAGAAAAGCCGAGTGAAAATAATTCTCCTAAATTAAACCCTGGTAATTCTTAATTATTAAACTCATAAAATTACAAATTCAAATCACAAAAGGATCAACTGCGTATTCATGCCATTGACGCTGATGCCATTCAGCCACATAGGGATTAACAGTAAACTGGGCTTTATTACCTCCTTGAACATCGATCCGTAAACAGGAATAAGGTCGTTTTTTATTTTTCCCTCTACCATTGCGTCCCAAAAACAAGTGAGATTGACAAATGGGTTGAGAATTAGAGTCGCTATCTTGATATAACATCGTCCCTTCTTGACGCTGACGGCGCAAACTATGACCACTACCACCACAAACAAGCCAGTTAATATTAGAATCGGCATATCCCGTATCTTTCGTAGACAGATGTTCCATACAGTGAGCGTGTCCTGAGATGACAATATCTACAATTGACTGTCCTGGGGGTAATGTACCAATTTCCTTAACAGCATCCTCGAATACCTGACGCAAGCGATCGCGAATTGCCAAAGTCTGTCCCTGATTCCATTTCGTAGCTTCAGTAACGTAAGGAGGATGGTGTAAAAAGATAATTCTACCTCGTACAGATTCATCCTGCCAAGAGGCAACTAAACTAGCCTTTAGCCAGTCTAATTGTTCCCAATCAGTTGCCTGCTCGTGAGTATTAAGTTGTTTAGCAATATCCCGTTGAGTTTCTTCAATTTGCTCTAATTTAGCGTAATAATCGTCTAGTAGTTCCGCATCTTCAGGATCAAAACGATTGAGCTTATCCATTTCCGCTTGGATTTTTTGCTCCTGCTTTGTTAGTTCACTTTGACGTGCTAGTAGTGTGGCTCTTGTGTTTGCACCTTCTGGTGTATCAGGTATAGATACAGGTTCATTAAAAGTATTAGAATCCAAGGCAAAAAAATCAATACCCCCATAACGAAATGTATAGTAACGATTGGGTAAACGAGTAAATTTACCTGGTTGATATTGCAAACACTTTTCACCTTGATGATTAGCAATGTAATGGTTATCTAAATGTCGTTCTAAGCTAAGTTTATCTTTATCAATTAAATAATCCAAAAAAGCCCTAGCATAAGCCTCTCCTTGATAAGAGCCATGCCAACCGACATCTAAATCTATTCTGTTTCCAAGTAAACGACGAGGCAACCAAGTCGCCTGTACTAAGACTCCATAAATTCGAGGTATATCATAATAATCATGATTTCCAGGAATAGGAAAAAAAGGCAATTTAAAAGTCATGCGGTCATATTGTATGTATTTCGGCTGTTCACCACCAACTAAAAATTCTCGATAGGGATTAATAAAATTATCCTGATAATATTCCTTTGAGCCTACCTGATAGATTACATCTCCAGTATGAAGAATAAAGCTAGCTTGCTGTTGATGCTGCAACATTATTTCGGCTACTTGGCGTTGAGGATGATGTTTCAGATGAGTTCCACAACCACTATCACCAATGACTAAAAAAGAAAACTCAGGATTATCGATGTTACTATCATCGACAACTAATTTAGTTTGGGCGATCGCTTTAGCTTGAATTACAGGCTCTTGCCAGCGTACCCGACGCTTCATTTGGTCAATTTTAACTGCTATATCGGGATCTGAGACAAATTTCATTGATTGTTGATAGATTTAACAATTGCTATATCTGAGTTTACTAAAAGTCATGATTGATAGTAATCACCAAATAGATTTATCTTTTATCTTTATCTTTATAAATTAGAGATAATTGAAAAAAAAGCTTAGAGCTTATAGCTTATAGTGAGACAGTCTGATCTTGGGGAGGGGCTGTGACTTGAATCGCATTCAAGTCCTTGAAAGCCCCGTGGTTTCCCTCAAAAGGAACTGTCGTAGGCGTAGCCTTCTCGAAGAGTACCCGAAGGGCTACGAACAAAATTACTAACGGTTTCATACTTTAAATAAGCAACGTCAAAAATTGAACCGATATTAGCTATCAACAGTCTAAAAATAAAAGAACTAAAATTTCTAGAAAATGGGCAAAATGTTAGCTAGTAAACAGACTAGTACAGCAGATGTAGAATCAGATACAGGAGTGCAAACAGAACAAGAATTACAAAAACTAATTCGGCTGTGCCAACAGGGCGATCGCCAAAGTTTCCGTTTGCTTTACCAACACTATCAACAACGGGTGCGATCGACTCTTTATCAACTCTGTGGAACTTCTGCTTTAGATGATCTAGTACAAGAGGTTTTTTTAAAAGCCTGGAAAGGACTACCTCAACTAAAAACAACCAAGTATTTCTCTACCTGGCTTTATCGTATTAGCTGGAACGTAGCTACAGATCAACGGCGTAAGTTAGCTCAAGGGCTTGAAAAAACAAGTTTTAATGAAAAATCTTGGGAAAAAGAGTTATTTAACTCGCGCCAAGATTTATCTAACTTCCAAGATACGCCAGATTTAATGCATCTACACTATCAAGACTTAGTAAGACGAGGTTTAAACAATTTAAGTTTTGAACACCGTGCTGTCTTAGTTTTGCATGACTTAGAAGATTTACCCCAAAAACAAGTAGCCGATATTTTAGATGTACCAGTAGGAACAGTAAAATCACGCCTATTTCATGCTAGAAACTTGTTTAAAAAGTTCTTAGAACAACAAGGAATATCTCTTTAAAACTATCAAAGATAAAACTATGACTAACTTACACAACAATAAACAACCAAATTTGGTCAGTTTTCTGCGAGATAATCGACCACTTCCTCCCCATCCCCATCCCGATTTAGAACAAAAAATTATCGACTCTTTAGAGCCTAGAAACAATCAGAACCAGAAAAACGAGTCTCCAAGTACCTGGACGATTCCTAGTGAGACTGGACGTAATCCCCGCTTCGCGATCGCACGTAGTAGATCAGCAAAATTACTCGCTACAGGCTTTTTGTTTACCTCAGTCAGCTTCAGCTTCAAAACTCCTCGCGTTGCCGTTGAACCTCAAGAGTTAGAAAACTTTTTGGTTAAAAATTGGCAAGATACTATAGAAAGCCATGATTATACTCTTGCAGATGAAACGGAAGCTAATTGGTTATTTCCTAATACTCAAAAAGCTCAGAAATCACAGCCAGCTTTATCGGTTGCAGCCCCATAAATTTGGCGTTGTATCATTATGGGATAGTTTAGGTGAACTAGGAGACTGGGGGAGTTTTTAAACTTGATATGAAGTTTCTACGTGAAGAAAAAGGGATCGGTTACAAAATCTTTGACATTTCCGAGCTTGAAGATATGGCATTGGTTATTGGCGAATCATTTGCAACTTCCGAACCAATGGCAATGAGTCAAGGTATTTCCGTTTCAGAAATGACCAATCTAGTCAAACAATTTGGTAATCGCGCAAATCGAGAATCTCTAACTATTATTGCTGTGGATAGAGAAACCAAGCAACTTATTGGAGTATTGCTAGCAAATGATTGGGGTGCAAGAATGACAGAAGAAATGACCCTTGCAAGTCAAAAATTTAATCCGATCTTGGCAATATTAGACGAATTAGATACTCAATACAAGCAAGAAAAAAAAATCAAAGTAAATGAGTATCTACATCTTGAATTTTTGGCAGTAAGCAAACAATATAGAGGCAAAAGCATTGCTCATAATTTGGTAGAAAATTGTCTGGAAAATGCTATTAATAAAGGATATAAAACTGCTGTATCTACAGTTACTAATCCCACTTCTGCTCACATTCACAAAAAATCGGGTTTTCAAAATTGTTTTGAAATTCCTTACAAGACTTTTATGTACGAAAACCGAAAAGTTTTTGCTTCTATTCCAAATTCAATCATTTTGATGGATAAATCTCTAATTTAGCCGTATACACTTGATAAAAACAAAATATATCGCATCTTTGTAACGATTTTTCAGGAGAATTAAAAACAATATCAGCGATCGCTTGACTTTCTTTCTGTTAGGAACAGGCTTAATTATTTTTTCTCAATCTCGCATTTTATGGCTCTCTCTTTCCATGATTTAGAATGAAATAGCCTGGCTATATATCTTGCACAGACTATCCTATTATTACGATTTATTTGACTAAAGGATAGCTATTTTAATTGGTAGATACCTATAATAGGTAAATTGCCGAGATAAGATAAATTAATAGATTTCAACAAGTTAACCCAATCAGTTTTTAATTTATTGTCATTGGGGTTGATTTGTAATTTTTGTCCTAAGCTAGTCACCGCATTATACCAAATATGGCGATCGCGATAAATTAAATAGTCTGTTTGATTGGTTATCTGCAATTGAGTCTTTAACTCTGGTAAAACAGGTATTCTTTCAATCCAGGCATCGACAAAATAATAATCGCTTTCAGGTGTTGATTCTCCACAGTAAATTTTAAAGTACCAATGATATTTTTTACCTGTGGCTAATGAGTATTTAGAACTAGACGGAAGAGTTATGGCGAACGTCCCCTCGGTAGAGGGTAGTTTAATTTGAGTCCGCATTAAAACTTCTCCTGCTTCAGTTTCCATAAAAAACTCACCAGTCTGCATTTGAACGGGCAATTTCGGAATATAAAACCAAAAAGTAGGATTCTTGGAAACAGTTGAAGCCATATATGAGTTAGATTGAACAAGTTCTGTTAATGTTTCTTCCCCTGGCACTAGAGCAGTAAGAGGTGAATTGAGAGGGGGACAATTATTACGACTAGTTCCTCCTCGGCGACGACCGATGGGAGCTCCACGAGCAGGTAATTTAAAATTAGAAGAATTATTTTGTTGCGCTTCGGGAGTAGTTTTAGAGAATTGATTAGGTTTTGCCTGAGCTAAACTTGAATAATTGCAATTAACTAGCACTAGAAAAATAAACAAAGGCAAAAATTTGATTTTACAGCGTAATTTAAAGCTCATAGTTGTAGTATTTAGCAAAATACTAGACAGGCTGACGAATTAAGCGCACCATGACTACTGAGGTAATTATTAGTGCTAAGGCAGATGGAACCATTGGTATCCATCCTCCTTGAGTTAAGATACCAAAACAAATGCTAAATAAAAGGAAAAGTGCTGCTGCAATTGCTATTCCCAGATAACGAGAACGACGAATAAATAAACCCAAAATCGCCCCTAACCCAGACCATCCCGACACCCAGAGTATTTCCATTCCCAAAGACCAACTCCAAATTAAAGAACGTCCATCAAGCACGGCACTAATAATCTGAGAAATAGCATGAGCTTGAATTATTACTCCTGGTATTGCTTTTTGCTCTCTAGGTACTGATTGACTAAAAGGGGTTTTCCAATTATCTGTACTACTAGGAGCAGTTACACCAACAAAAACTATTCGATCCTTGACTAATGTACTCAATTTAGGAGTAAGACGATCATCTAAAATATCTATCAGTGATATTTGTTGGGCAATATCTGAAGGAGAAGGTAAAGAGCGGTAATTAAGCATGATTTGATAGCCTGAAGCGTCAAAATTTTGATAACCGCTAGTGTGACTAGTCAGGGGTTTAAACAAAATCTTGCCAATCTTTATTTCTCCCTTGGCTGTAGCATGAGGTTTTATACCTTTTGTACTCAAATAATGCAGTGCGATCCGAAGACTCAAAGCCAACTCGGTATTACAACTCGAAATAAGTGGAGGAGTTAAATTGAGTAGATGACGGCGCACAATCTCATTATCATCTGCCACAATATCACTAAAGCCCAAGCGAGATTCTGGTACTTCAGGGGGAGGAGCAACACCATCTGGATCTCCATCTTGAGGGGAAGGAACTTTACAGGGAGCAAATAAACTTTGATTAGAACTTAAGTAGGTTTTTAGCTCAGAATATTCGGGATTAACAGGAAAATCACGGTAAATGTCGATACCAATGATGCTAGCTTCATATTGGGTTAGTTTTTCTATTAGTCTCAGTAGTGCTTCGTCTGACAATGAACCCTGCATAGGCATGGCTCTTTGATTTTGGTACTGAATATCACTTTCATCGATAGTAACAATCAGAAAACGTGAATCTGGTTGCTCGATTGGTCGTAATTCCATCAGGCGGTCAAAAGCTTGGAGTTCATAAGCTTGCAGCCATCCTAAATATCTAACCCCCATAATTAGCATCGCGATCGCTATACTAATAGACAGCCCTTTAACTAAACTAGAGTAAGCATTAGTCAAACTAAATAAACTAACTCCTCTCGGTCGCCACAATCTAGTAGCATCTCCACCACTAGGCAATTGATTGGCTGCAAGTTCTGGCTGAGACTTGATTTTTTCTATGATTAAATGTGGTTGTTGCAAACGCTGTTGAGGTGTAAGAGCGATCAGTTCATCGATTAAATTTGCCAAGGAATCTGAAATTTGAGTTGCTTGCTCTCGCCAGATTAATTCTTTGGTTTGGGGATCTTCTAGCAACTGCTCAGGATGTATCCCAGTTAATAAATGTACGAAAGTACGTCCTAAAGCAAAAAAATCTGAGCGACAAATTGCTTGACCTTTGATTTGCTCTGGTGCTGTATATCCAGAGGTATAAATCCTGGTTAAATCTCCTTGTTCGAGTTTATCAACGTAAGTGTTGGTAATCTTTCTGGCTGTCCCGAAGTCAATTAAAACCAATTTGCCATCGGGGCGCAGCATAATATTTGAGGGTTTGATATCTCGATGTAAAATTTCTTCTTGATGTAGGTATTGTAAAAACTGAGTTAGTTGTAATAACCAATCAAGTGCTAATTCCTCAAACAAAACACCATTTTGCTTTAACCATTGCGCCAAATTCTGCCCAGGAATTTTTTCCATTACTAAGCAGTGTAATTCTTTCCCACTATCCTCTAGGGTAAAAGTAAAGTAAGTATCCACCTTGGGAACTCCCAGATGGTCTAATTGCTTGAGAATATTTGCTTCTTGCTCAAATAATTGGATTAATTGACGGCGATCGCTAGTTAGAACTTTGAGAACTTTGATTGTTCCCAGATTATCTATCTCAAAAATTTCGGTATCGTAGCAATTATCTAATTTTCGTAAAGGTCGAAGAATACGATAACGTTCGTTAATAGTTAAATTTGTACCACAACTTTGACAAAATTCTAGTTCATCAGGATTTTGACGCTCAAAGCACCAGGGATTGATACAGTAGCTCATGTTTTCAACTGTGAGGCTGCTTGGTTATTGATGGTATTGTCAAAATTAAACTGTAGTTCTCCTAACAAATGTTCTAAATTTTGTTTAGTGTATCCTACTACCAAAAATGTTTCGCCTGAAACTAGGGAGAGGATTTTGAGCAACTGCTCTTGCACCAAACGTTCATCTCTATAGATTCTACATAGTTGATTAATAATTAGTTGAATAATTAAGGATTTTTTCGCTTCAGGATTTATTTGATTCTCTGTTAAGGCTAAATTTCGCAGTAGTTCAAGTTGTTCGAGTTTTTGACTTTTACTAACTTTTTGAATTTCTTGGCACGTTTTCTCGCAAATTCGATTAATAATATATTGCTTAACTATTGGTTGAGGTAGGAAAAACACAACTTCTTCCTCCATCAGATTTCTCTCAACTAGCGATCGCCTTAAAAGTGATTCTAGAGCTTCAATTAATTTACCTTGAGAGCTGATAAATATGAGGTTAGAACGCAATTGAGATAAAGAAAGGGAAAATTCTCTAATTGCTAGCCAGTAAAGAATTTCTATTTCTAAACTTGATAGGCATTCAAACTGTTCGTCTAAAAGATCGTTTAATTCTCCAAACACAATAGTTTTTTGTCTTAAAAAAGTAGCTACTTTACCTCCAAATAAATCTTTAATGGTATTAGCAATAATTTTCAAAGCTAAAGGATTTCCGCGATAAATTTGAATAAGTTCTGACCATTTATCTGGATCTAAGAGTTTTTTGAGTTTAAAAATTTCTTTGGCTGCTGAATCTAAGCCTTTAAGGGATAAACAACGAACTGGATAGTCTTCTCCTTCTAATATCGCAATTTCTCTGGGTTGTTCGCGAGCCAAAAGCAGGAAACAACTTTGATGGGATTCTTGTCCTAATCTTCTAAATAGTTTGCCATAGTCTTGATATTCTGCTCGATATTTTCCAGCTAAACTACCACTTTGTAAAATTGCCGTGGTTGTATCTAAGACAATCAAACATCGGTGTCGGCGTAGATTACCCAACAAAATTGAAATGCGATCGTTTATGTCTTCTGGCAAAGCTCGATCTGACTGTGGAGAGATTAATTGGGTTAAGTCTATCACTAACTCGTTGACAGAGAGACTGTTACGCAAATCTCGCCAAATTATAACTTCAAATTCAGCTTGTACTTGATTGACAATAGAAACCGCCAAGGTAGTTTTCCCTATTCCTCCCATTCCGACTATTGACACTAATCGACAACGCTCATCCAACAGCCATTTATTTAACAAGGATAGTTCTTTAGTACGCCCATAGCAGATATTTACTTTTGGTATTTCCTGCCAATTTAACTGCTGATTAACTAGGTCAATTTTGCTGCTGTCTTTCTCTGCTACCGACTCAGCTTTTAATAGGTTACTCAGTTGGCGTTGAATCACCACTCGAAAATTAGTTTTACTGATGTTTTCTTCTAATACTTCAGACAACAATTTCCACAATCTCGGTGCTGCTGCTTGCTTGATATATCCCAGACTGTATTGACAATTTTCTGCTATTTGCTCATAGGTTTGAGCTTCCCATGCACCTTGCAAAACTAGATGTTCAACTTCTTTTAATTGACGACCTGTTTTGGCAAGCACTAGATCGTTGATCGTTTTTATTATTGTCTCTGAAGTCATTAATCTTTAAAACACTTTTCTTTAATACTTAATCTGCTGTTAAGCTCAATGATTAACTTTTGGCTTAACTTAACAGATATTATATATGAATGAATGATTAATTGTACCAAAATTAAGTTAAGCTAAGTTAACACTAAAGATTAACTTTGCATAACTCGGTTAACCTGATAGTAAAGCTAGTCGATCTTGTTAATTTAACAGACAAGACTTAGTTTGACTCAAACTGACTCGAACTAAGTTTAATACTAGAACGCCTAATAATTTATGACTGTCTCAAACTCTAAAAGTTTAAAGACTAAAACTCCAATAAACGCTCAAATCGACTGTCAAGAGGATAAAGGAGAAATAATTGATTTTCAGACTTTGGTTGACAAGACCCAAGTTATGATTTTGATTTTCCAAGATCGGAAAATTTGCTATGCAAATCCGATGACAAAACTCTTGACTGGTTACAACACAGATGAATTATTAATTAATACAAATTTACTATCACAACTCAAACTTCAACAACAATGTCAAATATCAGCGTCTGATAGTAACAATCAGGGTATTACTCAAAATCATCTAGTTAAATTGTTAACCAGAAATAGTGAGGAATGCTGGTTAGACTGCTCATTGAGAGTAGTTCAATTTGCCACCAAGCCCGCTATTTTAATCACAGCAGTAGATATTACAAAACACAAAGAAGCTGAACAAAAAATCAAGCAAATCCTCGAACAAGAAAAAAAACTTATTTCAATGATTTCTCATGAATTAAGGACTCCCCTCAATGTAATTTCCTTTGCGTCTAATTTATTAAAGACCTATGGCGATCGCTGGAAGCCAGGTAAGGTTAAACAACATCTTGAAAGGCTGCAAAGAGGAGTCGATACTATAAGTCTGCTCATTGACGAATGGTTAATTTTAGGCAAAGCTGACATAGGCAAGCTGAAGCTTGAACCACAATCATTCAATCTAGAAAAATTCTGTCGCAATTTATTGTCGGATCTTCAGTTAGGGGATGAAGCTAGTTGCGATTACGCTAGTCGCGTACGCTTACGCGATCGCCATCCCAGACAGATCGACTTTTTTTATCAAGGAGATGGTTCATCAGTAAATTTAGACCGCAGAATACTTCAGCTTATTCTGACAAATCTATTAGAAAACGCGATTAAATATTCTCCCAATCAAGGTGATGTCGATTTTACCGTTGTTTGTCAGCCAGAGCAGCTAATTTTCCAAATTAAAGACCGAGGTATTGGGATTGCTCAAAGCGATCTTGAGCAACTATTTAAACCATTTTATCGGGGAAAGAATGTAGATAACATCCCTGGTCATGGTTTAGGGCTAGCTGTAGTCAAAAAGTTAGTCGAGCTTAGTAACGGTGAAATTAACGTTAAAAGTCAACTGGGAATTGGAACAGAATTCATAATTTCTATTTCCAAACAAAAATCTTAAGTGTGGAATGTGGAGTAAGAAATGACCAAAGTATTAGTAATTGAAAACGAAGAAGAAACTAGAGAGTTATTGTTAGATTTTCTCGAGCTAGAGGGCTTTGAGGCAATTGGAGCAGAAAATGGTCTAGTTGGGGTAGAAAAAGCTCACAGTTATTTACCAGATATAACTATTTGCGACATCGCGATGCCCAAATTAGATGGATACGGAGTTCTAAAAACACTACGTCAAAATTTAAAGACAGCAATTATTCCTCTAATTTTTCTGACTGGTAAAAATAGCCAAGAAGAGTTACGCAAAGGCATGGAATTAGGAGCAAGTGACTATTTGATTAAGCCTTTTACTCCAGAAGAACTATTGGGAGCAATTACCGCTCAACTCAAACAAAGAAATATTTTCCAGCAGTGGTTTGTCGTCAAATCTCAAGACATCCCCCAGTCGTCAGAGCCAGAAATCGATGAATTTGACCAATTTGCCCCTTTATTTGATTCTTGTTCGCAACTAAAAAAAGTCTATGACTTTATCAAAGCACACTATCAAGAATCCATTAGTCTACGAGATGTCGCCAGACATTTAGGTTTTTCCTCACCTTATCTCACTAAGTTAGTTAAAATCCACACAGGAGAATCAATGAATAAGTGGATTATTAAACGTCGGGTGACAGCAGCACGAAGTTTATTGTTAGAAACAGAACAATCAATGGAACAAATTGCTGAGGCGGTTGGCTATCAAAGTATTAATCATTTCTTTCGCCAGTTTCGTCAATACTATGGTACTAGCCCGAAAGCCTGGCGTAAAGCTAATCATCAATCCTATTTTTCCTTAAACAGATAGCTGTCAAAATGGGTGAGCAATGACTGCAATGATTGAACTGAACTGCCACCCATGATAGATTCTTGTTCGCTTTCGCTTAACTCCTCTTCGGTTTGCAGCGATCGCAATAATTCATTCTTAGCAATGTTTAGTTCTGTGGGAGTACAAGCAAAACCAGCAGTTTGCAAAATATCATAACGTTCTTGATAACTGGCTGCTCGTTCCAATTGTTTTCTAAATTCTTCATCTACTAACAGTCTGGTATATAAAGCTTTGGCGTTGTGGATAGACATTTAAGTACTTGTGCAAAATAAACTACTTGAATTGGTTATCGGGTAAGTTAGCCACCGCTCTTTCTAATTGGTTAAAAGACTGATTAAAAGCGATAATTGCTCCAAGATAGTTACCCCTGGCGATGGTTAACTCACTTTGAGCTTGAATTACATCGGTTTGTGTCCCTTCTCCAGATTGAAACCTGACCCTGGCTAAACTTAAACTTTCTTCTGCCAATTCCAAGGCTTGGCGCGAGGTATTAATATTGCCTTGATTAGCAGCTAAAGAAAAATAACCTTGTTCTACTTCTAAACGAATGGTATTGCGTTGGTTGGCAAATTGAGTCTCATTGATGGCGATATTGGTTTCAGATTGTCTAGCACGAGCTTTAGCTGCACCACCATCAAATAAATCCCACTGTACCCCTACACCAACGGTATAACCATCGGTTAAATTAGCATCATCATCCAGTTGATCCGTGACATCGTAACTTGCCTGTAGACCAATCTGAGGTCTGATAGCTGCTAACTCAATCTGCTTTTGTTGTTGATTAATTTCTCTTTGTACGAGTAGCTCTTCTAGCTCCGCTCTATTTTGATAAGCTGCGACAATAGATTCTTTTAAAGAAAGCTGCCAAACTCCTGCTGCTTCTATTGTATCGGCAGTTCTTAGTTCTACTTGCTGCCCGACACTGAGAGTTGCTGCTAGTTGTCTTCTGGCTGTACTTTGTTCGGCGGTAACGGTGGCTAATCTTTGGCGAGCATTCGCTAATTCTACTTCTGCTCTAATGACATCAAATTTAGTGCCAATACCAGCTTGTTTGAGTAAAAGAGCATCCTGTAGGGTTTGTTGAGCTTCCTCCACCGCAGTTTGCTCAATTTTTACCTGGGAATCAGCACTTTGTAAATTGTAGTAATCTCTGACAGCTACAAAACGGATTTCCAAAGTAGCAGCCTCTAATTGTAATTGACTGGAACTGACCTGTTGTTCTGCTTGTTTAATCCTTGCACCTCTTAAACCTCCTGTGTAGAGATTGTAGCTCAGGGTTAAACTGCTCTCAAAATTAGTGCTGCTGGTATCTATATCTGCAAATCCTGCTGCTGATGGCAGAGAAATTCCCTCAGTAACATCTTCAGTTTCAAAAAAAGCTTCGGAACCATTTTCAGCCACATTAACGCTACTATCAAGGGTTGGGTAAAAACCAGCTTTGGCTTCTCGTAGTTGTTTTTGAGAACGATCTAGATTGAGTCGGGCTTCTTGTAAACTGGGATTGTTTTTGATTGCCAAGTCAATAGCTTGCTGAAGACCAATTGGCTGCTCAATAGCGATTTTGACTTCTGAAGCTTGAGTCGGAAGTTTTAATAGATTGGTACTAGGATTAAGGTTTTTTGGGGCATAGGATATTTGTGTGGCAGGCTGAGTTGAGGTTGGGTTGTGCTTCAAATCTGGTGCTGTCTGAGAGTTCGTCTCAACTAAGCGATTCCTTTCGGGATAGCGTCGTCTCACGCTGTTTGGATTGGAATCAAGATCAGGTAAATTTTCTGCTTGGGTTGAAGTTTCAGAACATAAAATAATAGGCACACTAACAGCAACAGTTTGGATTGCTTTCAGGGTATGTTTCACTGTTTCTCCTTCTGGCTAAAGAAATTTTTTGTATTACTATCTTTGACGGGCTTGATCATTAAAATAATAATTAGATTACAACTAGATTGCAATAAATAAATTTAATCTAAAAGTGACTTTTGTTTTGATATTCATTTCTTTGAGTAGATAATTAAAAAAAGTTATTTATTTGAGAAAAAAAGATTTAGTTAAATAAAAACAATAATATACAATTTGAGATCAAGAGACGAGTAATAGTTGTTACTTGAGTGAGGTACAGTTAAGCTTGCAATTTTTATTGTATTTGTACTTTGGCAATAACAAAACTCTCCTCAAAACTGATGTTTATGGACAATAGTAATGCTTCTTAAGTTTGCTAATTTTAGTGACTATATCAGACGAATTAATCCTTTCTATTGGTCAATTTCTGTCAAACTATTAATTGTTATTTTTTTAGCAGCAACTATACCAATGAGTTTAACTGGCTATAATAATCTCAAATTAGGCTTAGAGAACCTAGCCAAAAGTGAATCGGAAAAATTAGAGGTTATTGCTGTTAGTAATGCTAGCCTTCTTGATCAATTAATTCTTGATAATCGTCTGATTGTCAGTCAAATTGCTAGCAATACTGATATTATCAATTTTTTAGCTATTAGCTCTACACAAAGAGCAACACTTTTCTCAAAAGTAGAAAAAAATTTAGACGTAATCTTGCGCTCTAGTTTCGACTATGATGCTGTTTTTGTTATCGATAAAGATGGAATTTGTCGTGCTTCTACCGATCCAACTTTTATTGGTCAAAATCAGAGTTCTCAAGACTATTTCCAAAAAACAATTCAAGGTCAAACTACTGCATCTCTTAGCTTTTTGGTAGAAGCAACTAGCGGACGACCTGGGTTATTTTTTGCTCATCTGATTCGTTCTCACACAGGAGAAAATCTGGGAGTAGCAGTGTTAAAAATGCAAGGTTTTGATGTTTGGAAAGCGATTAGTTCTATCCATGTCGATTCTCACATTCAAGCTTTTCTGGTAGATGAACGGGGAATAGTTATTGCTCATCCTAATAATTCATTTCTCTACCGTAGTCTAAGTCAGCTGCCTCTAAACATCCAAAAAGAACTTAAACTTAAATCAACAAATTCATATGGTCAAGAGACAATTTCGAGCTTAGAACTGCCTGAACTGGCGGAAGCAATGGTAGGGGTAAAACAAATGGGTCATGTCGGCTATTATTCCCCCATCGAAAAAACTCACCAGATTGCTAGTTTTGCACCACTGGAGACCAAATCATGGATTATAGGGGTAAATAAACCAAAAGATATTTTTGAAGCTCCTATGCGTGCAATGATTTGGCAAAACACCTTATTTGTTTTGGTGGTAGGAGGATTTGCTGTCTTGGTTTCTCTGGTTCTTTCTCATCAGTTAATTAAATCGATTCGTATCTTAATTAAAGCAGGAAAGGCACTACAAAAAGGTGAATTTAAACCCGAATCGTTAGTAAAAGTATCTCGTTCTCAAGATGACTTGGGTAGGCTAGCTTGTGTTTTTCTCAAGATGGCTGAAGAAATAAAAAATCGAGAACAAAATTTAAAGTCGCAAGTACAAAACTTACGCATAGAAATTGATGAAACTAAAAAAGAGCGTCAGATATCAGAGATTACAGGCTCACAATATTTCAAGGAACTGCAAAAAAAGGTGCAGAGGTTAAAAAATCGCGTCAATACAGAAGCACAAACAGAGGAAGAATACTTCCAAAAATTACACAAAAAAGCAAAGGATCAAAAAACTCGTTTTGTCGCCAATCCTTAATAGTAATTAGCTAATCAGTAATTATTGCTAAAAAATATCTTTTTATTCAAAAATTTGGAGTAAAATCATGTGTCAAATTATTTCTGTTCATTCATTTCGTGGTGGTACAGGTAAATCCAATTTAACTGCTAATCTAGCTGCAACTATGGCATTACAAGGACTAAAAGTAGGTGTGGTCGATACTGATATTCAGTCCCCTGGAATTCACATTATTTTTGGTTTAGACGAAGAGCAGATGAATTATTCTTTAAATGACTATCTTTGGGGTCATTGTCAAATTAAAGACACTGCTTATGATGTTAGTCATGTCTTAAATTCAGAAAAGGGAAATGGTAATCTTTATTTAATTCCTTCTAGTATCAAAGCTGGTCAAATCGCCCGAATTTTGCGGGAAGGATATGACGTAGGTCGGCTTAATGACGGTTTAAATGAATTAATTCAAGCCTTGGACTTAGATTATTTACTGATTGATACCCATCCTGGTTTGAACGAAGAAACTTTACTGTCGATCGCCATTTCTGATCGCCTTGTAGTTATTTTACGTCCAGATCGACAAGATTTTCTGGGAACTGCTGTAACTCTGGAAGTCGCTCGCAAGTTAGATATGTCCAATATCATGCTGGTAGTCAATAAAGCATTATCTAGTTCGGATCTCGATGCTTTGCAAGAAAATATGGAAACCACCTATAAAGCTCCCGTTGTTGGCATCATTCCTCTCTCAGAAGAGATTGTAAGACTTGGTAGTAGAGATATTTTCTGTTTGCACTATCCCAATCATCCTCTCAGCCAGACGGTAGCTAAGATTACAGCAGAGATAGTCCAAGAAAAGTATATGTTAGCAGTAGGAGGCTAGAATCGTGTTGAAACTGCAAGCATTTCAATCTCAGGTTTTGGCAAGTTACGGTGCTACAGCTAAGGAAATTAAAGAACTATCAGTTTACAATCAAAATATCTTTGATCATAGTAACTGGCGATCGCCCTGGCAATTTCCCTTGGAATCCGAACCTCATGTAGCGATTTGGTCAGAGTATCTTAATACTGCCAAAAATATAGGTGTTTGGGAAACTCTCAAAAGTGTCTTTGTGCAGTTACATTTTCCGATTGCAGCAGGTATTAGTCAAACAAAAGCTTATCGGGCAGCTACTTTAAGAGGAATTGAACCCAATACCATACCTGAAGCTACCAGTCTAAAGCTCAAACAACCAGAAAAACTTGATTTAAAAATCTATCATAGTTTAGCTGGAGCAATTCCCGTTATACTTCCTGGAAATCGCGAAGATTTTGTCACCTTAGTACAAGCTATAACCAAGCGCAATGAACCCCAACCTATCCCTCCTTCTATGGGAGCTTGTATGGTAGCTGGTTATAATAATTGGTCACGGATTCGCAGCTATCGCCAACAATGGTCACAAGAAAATAAGACTAATTCAGGGAAAATTGCTTGGCAACAAGAGTTTATCAGATTAATTCCTCTAAAGCATCTCTATCACGACCGTTTTATTATTCTCAGTGATGGATTTTATAGTAATGTTGCTCCAGAAGCTCTAGGCTTAACTCGATCAGAGTGGCGTAAGTTATCTCTAACAATTCGTTTAGAACACGAATGTACCCATTATTTTACTCGTCGTTTGTTTAACTCCATGCAAAATAATCTTCTTGACGAGTTGATAGCTGATTATCGAGGTATTGTGGCTGCGATCGGACACTATCGCGCTGACTGGTTTTTACGCTTTATGGGCTTAGAATCATTTCCTAATTATCGACAAGATGGCAGATTACAAAACTATCGAGGTCAACCACCACTGTCAGAGCGAGCATTTGAGATTTTACAAGCTTTGGTTGTAGCTGCTGCTAAAAATTTAGAGTATTTTGAGCGCAAGTATGCAGAGAAGTTAAAACTGAGTTCCAATCAGCCCTTAATGTTGATTGCTTTGACTTATTTAACCCTAGAAGAATTAGCTTCTTCAGAAGCTATTACGCGACTTCAGACAATCTTCCAACAGTTATCAAACAAAGCCACACTTCTCAACAACTAATATTTATTATTTATGATTATTGGTACAAAAAAATGACAGACGCTATACTACAAGAATTAAATAATAGTGATATAAACTGGATCATCGCCACAGGTAAACAGCAGGAATTTTCTCCAGACTCTCTCCTAGTGCGCGAGGGCAATACTTTTAACAATCTTTATCTGCTTTTAGAAGGAACTGTAACAGCGACTCTTTCCCAAAAGCACAATAATCCTCTAGCCCACGCTTTTGCGACTTTAGAAGGTACAAATATTCCTGATCTGGAAATTATGCGCCTATCACGTGGTGAAATAGTGGGTGAAAATACTTTGACCAATTTTAATTCTAGAGCTATTACCATTAGAGCCTTGAAAAAATGTTTGGTTATGTCTCTGCCTGTGCAGGAAGTCAAAAATAAACTATACGAAGATAAAGGTTTTGCTGCTCGTTTTTATCGTGCGATCGCAGTTTTATACTTGAATAGATTACAAAATTTACTCAATCGCCTTGGTCGAAAAAACTTTGCTAAGTCTCAATCTGTTAGGGATGTACTATATATTTTTGGGCAATTACACGATAGCGATCTCGATTGGGCAGTAGCTAATGGAACTATTGAGAAAATTTCTGCCCAAACTACTCTGATTCATCAGGGAGGGCCTGTTGATGCTCTCTACTTGCTTTTAGATGGACAGATGAAAGTCTCTCTAGAAAGCGATCAAAGTAATCCTTTAACTAATATATTTGCCACCTTGGAAGGAATAGAGGCTTCAGGCAAAGAAATCGCTAAGTTACATAAAGGCGAAATTATCGGCGAAGCCTCCTTTATTGACGGACGTTCACCCTATGCGACGGTAACTGCGGTTGAAGATTCTTTGGTACTTTCTTTAGCTCGACCTTTACTAATTGCGAAGCTACAGCAAGATATAGGTTTCGCGTCCCGCTTTCATCAGGCGATCGCTACTTTACTGGCTGATAAATTGCAGGGAATCATCAGTAGATTGAGTGTTGGTAGACGCACCTATGTCCAGGGTAAATCTCTCAATGACCAAATTCATTATGAAGATGAAATAGATGCTAAAACTCTCGAACAAATGTCTTTAGCAGCGACTAGATTTGATTGGATGCTGGAAAGATTGAAGGTGAGTCAATAAGTATAGTATTATTGGCTGGGATTTTGTTTAGAGAAGAGGGCGTTGCTGAATTGAAATCTGATTAAAAAGAAATGCGATCGCTAAAAAGAAACATATTACATTTCATAAACGCTAATTAAGAATTCATCATCAGAAACTTTTTAAGTAATTTTTGTTGTATTATATCTAGTTTTAAAACTATATGTAAAACACATTTTTTTGTTCTCATTTGCCACTTGTTAATGCATAAAAAATGTTTTTTTATTCTTAAAATAATTCATTGTATAATAATCAAAGCTTTTTTATATTTATAAATGAAGATTAAATAGTGATATTTATTCAATCTTCAATGTAGTTGTTAAAATGAGGAAACCAAATTATGTCTGACTATCAAAATCGTAGAGAATTTGAAGCAAATTTAATCACTAAAGCTTGGAAAGATGAAGCTTTCAAGCAAAAATTAATGAGTAATCCAATCGTTGTCTATGAAGAAGAACTTGGTCGAAAAGCTCCTAATAATATCGAAATTCAAGTATTGGAAGAAACTGCTAACATTACTTATCTTGTAATTCCCAAAAAGCCAGAAGGCTCTGAAGAATTATCTGAAGAAGCTTTGGAA